>JAJPHT010000050.1 GCA_021325135.1 Pseudomonadota bacterium
CCTCTGGTCCATCAGTTGTCTGACAAGGCAATGCTGAGCAGCTACGCCGCAATCGATAACGGCTGAAAGCATCTAAGCCGGAAACGAACCCCAAGACGAGGCAGTTGACTTCCCATAGAAGATGGGGTTGATAGGACGGGGATGTAAGCACCAAGCTTCGGCGAGGTGTTCAGTCCGCCGTTACTAATCGGTCGTTGTCGTCGAAACGTGTAACTCAACCCTCAAACAGGTTGCGTGTGTGGACGCGAGCCCGCAAGGGCAAGCGGCCGCGTATGGCCGTCGGATCGCAATCCGGCGAGCATATGCGGATTCACATGCAGGTACGCTGAGCGTATTCTGCCTTCCCAGGAAAAGGGAAGGTGGTTTGACGGCCATAGCGGCGGGGTTCACCCGGTCCCATTCCGAACCCGGCAGTTAAGCCCGCCCGCGTATTCGTCGTGTACTGGAGTGGGAGACCCTCCGGGAAAGCGAGTACGCTGTCACCCACCTTCCCCTTCCACTTCCATTCTCTTCTGCTCCAGCGGAGCGGCTTCTTCACGGGCCGTGCGGCCCGGCAAAACGTTGAATCGCGCCCTTTCCATGCGGGTGCCCATGCCTGAGCTGCGCGAGGGCGATCGCGCGCCCGACTTCACGCTGCCCGACGACGCGGGGCGTCCGGTGAGGCTCTCCGACTTCCGGGGGCAGCCTGTGGTGATCTACTTCTATCCCGAGGACGACACGCCGGCCTGCACGGTGCAGGCGTGCGGGTTCCGCGACGAGATCGCGCGCTTCGAGGAGCTCGACGCGGTGGTGATCGGCGTGAGCCCGGACCCTGTGGAGGCCCACCAGCGCTTCCGCGCGAAGCACCGGCTTCCGTTCATCCTGCTCTCGGACCCCGAGAAGAAGGTCATCGCGAAGTACGGCGCGTGGGGCGAGAAGAGCATGTACGGCCAGACGTTCGTGGGCCTCATCCGCAGCACCATCGTCGTCACGCCCGAGGGGCGCGTGGGCGGGATCTTCCGCAACGTCCGCACCGAGGGGCACGCGGCGCGGATGGCGGAGGCCGTCCGGAAAATGACGCGATGAAGGCGCCCGGGGGCTTCGCCCCTCGAACTCCCGTTAGGTTCGCATCCCCATGATGAACGCGTGCGCGCCCTGGAGGATGCGCCGTGGCCCCTCGAAGCTGACGCGCGCGAGCGCCTGCGGGTAGGGGAGCCACGCGAAGCCGGAGTGCTCGTGGCTGATCTTGACCTCGCGCGTCTGCGCCTCGATGAGGTAGAAGCGGACGTCCTTCTCGACCAGGGTGTGGCCGCGGCGGAAGCGGTAGTCGGTGTCGTCCTCGAAGCCGGCCAGGAGCCGCTGCGCCCCGATGGGGATGCCTGTCTCCTCGGCGACCTCGCGCTGCGCGGCCTGCACGTCGGTCTCGCCCGCCTCGACGTGCCCCTTGGGGAAGCCCCAGTTGCCGCCTCCGTAGCGGAGGAGCAGGTACTCGGGCCCCTCGAGCGTCGTGGCGTACACGACGGCGCCCGCGGAGCGCTCCTTGACCCGCTTCCTGGGTGGCGACATGGGTCTGACCCAAAGTCATGGGGGCGACCCTACAAAACCCATTTGATCCGGGTCCCGGGGGCGCCGCGCGCCCCCGGAGGAAGAGATCGGATCAGTAGCCCTTCCACTTCAGCGCGCGGGCCACGCGGTCCACCGCGACGGCGTACGCGGCCGTGCGCATGTGGACGCCGTGCTTCTTGCTCGCGTCGTGCACGTCGTGGAAGCTCTTCACCATGCGCTCCTCGAGGCGCTCCTGCACGAGCTTGAGGCTCCACGGGTACTCCGTCTTGGCCTGGAGCTGCTCGAACCAGGAGACGGTGACGCCGCCCGCGTTGGCGAGGATGTCGGGGATGACGAACTTCCCGTTCTTGAACAGGATGTCGTCGGCCTCGGGGAGCGTGGGCCCGTTGGCGGCCTCGGCGACGATCTTCGCCTTGATCTTGGCCGCGTTGTCCTTGGTGATCTGCCCCTCCAGCGCGGCGGGGACGAGGAGCGTCACGTCCAGCGTGAGCAGGTCGTCGTTGGTGATCTCCTTGGCGCCGCCGAAGCCCGCGACCTTGCCGGTCTTCTCCTTGTGCTCGACGAGCTTCGCGACGTCGAAGCCGCTGGGGTTGTAGATGGCGCCGTGCGAGTCGCTGACCGCCACGACCTTGCTGCCAGGCAGGAACTCGTTCGCGAGCACGGCGACGAAGCTCCCCGCGTTGCCGAAGCCCTGGATCGCGATGGTCGCCCCGTTGGTCGGGATGCCCTTCGCCTTGAACGCCTCGCGCGTCGCGATCATGCAGCCGCGCGCGGTGGCCGTGTCGCGGCCCAGCGAGCCGCCGATCTCCACGGGCTTGCCGGTGATGACGCCGGGCTCCTGGTGGCCCACCTGGCGGTTGTACTCGTCGAGGAACCACGCCATGGTCTGCGAGTTCGTGTAGACGTCGGGCGCGGGCACGTCGGTTTCCGGGCCCACGACGAGGCTGATGGCCCGCGCGTAGCCGCGCGTCAAGCGCTCCAGCTCGCCCTGGCTCATGCTCTTGGGATCGCAGATGATGCCGCCCTTGCCGCCGCCCAGGGGCAGGTCCATGACGGCCGTCTTCCACGTCATCCACGCCGAGAGCGCGATGACCTCGTCCTCGCTCACCTGCGGGTGATAGCGGATGCCTCCCTTGTAGGGCCCGCGCGCGTCCTGGTACTGCGAGCGGAAGCCCTGGAACACCTTGATCTCGCCGTTGTCCATGCGGACGGGGATCGAGACCTTCAGCACGCGCTTGGGGCTCTTCAGCACGGCCCGCGCGCCGGCGTCGAGCCGGATCACGTCGGCGGCGATGTCGAACTGCTTGTTGGCGACTTCGCGGGGATTCATGGTCAAGGTGCTACTCTCCCTATCCTGGGGTGGCTCGGCATGGCCAGCGACGGGCTTAATGCTGCTGCCTTCCGCCCTCGCGGAGCGACCGCGACGGGGGCCCACGAAACGTTGAAGAAGGGCTGGCGGGGTGCAGGCGGCGGTAGGCGCCATGTCCCCGGACGGCCACGAGCAGGATCTTTCCCAATATTATGCTCAGCGCAACGTGGAGGCCATCATCCTCCTCAAGGTGGACACGCAGCGCGCCGACGAGATCGCCAACCACCTCACGCGCCTCCCCGAGATCCGCCACTCCTACCTGGTGACCGGCGAGGACGACATCGTCATCAAGGCGCAGTTCGGCTCCTACAAGGACCTGAAGAACTTCATCATCAAGACCCTCGCGCCCCTGGAGGGCATCATCGACACCAAGACGATGATGGTCGTCACGACGTACAAGGAGAACGGGAAGATCATCGAATAGGCAAAACCTCGCTGCGCTCGGTTTTGCCTTCACGTCGCTGCTGTTTGTCTCTTTTTCTTGCAGCGGTGGCTGGGGGTCCTTCGGACCCCCGGCGACCGCGGATTCCGATCAGAATTGCCCTTAGGGGGCGCTCCGCGAGGCGCTTCGCGCCTCGCTCCGGCCCCCTACAAGGAATCCGGACAATTCTGATCGGACTCCGCGGTCGGTGATGGGCCTCTGCTGGCGCTCGCGATGGGTGGGGCCTTCCCTCGACGACCGCCGCCGGGGGTCACGTGTGGCGGACGAACGCGGGAGGCGTCGTCGTGGAACGACGAACGGGCGAGGAGGTTCTTCTCCCCGGAAGGCCAAGGAGGGGCGATGGGACCTTCGGCGGAGCCTCCTGGGAAGGCCCCTCCCGAGGCCGTCCACGCCGAGAAGGTCGTGAGCGACGTCGCGCAGGCGACGCCCGCGGAGAAGAAGGCGCTCGCCATCGACCACAAGCTCGTCATGAGCGAGGTCCAGCTCCTGCTCGCCGAGAAGCGGACGGCGTTCGCCTTGCTGCGCACCGGCGTCACGGTCGCGCTGGTGCCGCTCTCCCTGTGGACGGTGCTCGTCGCCACGAGCAGGCTCTACAACGTCCTCGACGTGATGTGGCTCCTCGTGCCGCTCATGGCGATCGCCGTCGCGCTCTTCGCGCTGGGGCTCTACCTGGTCGTCCACGCGCTGCTGCACGTCCGCCACATCGAGAACGTCATGCTGGGCCTGCGGCAGACGGACACGCTTCTGGAGACGCTCCTCTTCCGCGAGGTGGGCGCCCGCTACCTGCCCAGCTTCCGCGTGCTGCGGCGCTTCCGGCGCGGGTCCAAAGGGGCCAGTTGAAACGTCGGCGGCGCTGCGGCGCGCGAGACGAGGCGGTTTTCTACGGCGCGCCGAACAGCCCCGTGTAGCTCAGCACGAGGACGAGGATTGCCACGGCCATGAGGCCGTACATGACGAGCATGCTGCGCTTGCGCTTCTTGGTGAGCTCGTCCATCTTCGCCTCGCACTCGGGACTGCACGTCTTGTCGCCGAACGCGACGGCGCGCGTGCAGATGACGCAGTGGCTGTGGTTGGGGATCTGGACCGTCATCTAGCGGCCTCCGGTGACGAGGGAGCCGTGGAAGTCCGTGCGCCCCAGGAGCGCGCCCTCCAGCGCCTTGAGGTCGCGCCCGTCGACGACCGCGCACTCGATGCCGCTGCGCGCGATCATCTTGGCGCCCAGCGCGTCGACGACGCCCGTGCCGCCCGCCTTCGCGTCGCCGCCGCCCGTGATGCGCACGAGGTCCTCGGCGGTGAGGCGCGGCAGGTGCTTCGCCGCGGGGTCCTTGCGCGGGTCCGCGCTGTAGACGCCGTCCACGTTGGTCGCGATGACGATGCGCTTCGCGCGCGCCGCGTCGCCCAGCATCACGGTCACGGCGTCGGTGGTGTGGCCCGGGTGCGTGCCGCCCATGACGACGATGGGGTAGCTCCGGGACGCCAGCAGCGCCTCGTCGAAGGAGAGGGGCGGCTTGGGGTACGCGTGCGGGAGCGAAGAGAGGAGCACGCGGGCGTTGATGCGCGTGACGGCGATGCCGATCTCGTCCAGGGTCGTCTCGGGCGCGCCCAGCGCGCGGGCGCCCTGGATGTAGGTGCGCGCGACGGCGCCGCCGCCCACGACCGCCAGCACGCGCCGCTGCGTGGAGACGCGCTCCAGGACGGCCGCGATCTCGCGGGTCAGGGCCACGTCCACGCCGTTCTCCTTCACGAGGAACGAGCCGCCGAGGCTGACCGCCACCGCGTCCATGGAGCGGGGCAGGAGGGGGCCTGTCTTGAGGTTTCCGGGCAGCTTCAGCCCGCCCTCCCGGAGCGTGCCTTGCTGGAGCGCGCCAAGCCGCCCCCGTGTCCCCCCTCGACCGTGCCGCCATCGGCATCCTGCTGGGCCTCCTGGAGCGTGACGAGATGCGCATGCGCCAGATCGTGGCCGCCTCGGGCGCGCCGCACCGGCGGGCGCGGGAGGCGCGGGCGCGCCTGGAGGCCTTGGGCCTAGTGGGCACCGAGCATCGCGGGCAGGGGGCCGTCCGCATCGCCCGCGTGCGCCTCACGCCCCGGGGCCGCAGGGTCGCGCTCCTCCTCGCCCAGGCGCATCGCCTCCTGGCCGAAACGTTCTTATTGGGAGCCTGGCCCTGACCCCTTGTCATGGCCGGTCCGTGCTGCCTGGCATAGTCTTCTGGCCCCCTCGCGGGGCCCCCTGCCAGCCTGCCGACCGACCTCCCTTCCCCCTCCCTTCCGAGGAATCCACCATGGCCGATGGCCGCCAAGATTCGCAATCCACCGATCGCGCGCGCTACGAGTTCAAGCGCAAGCTCGAGGAGCTTCGCAACATCAAGGGCAGCGCGACGCAGCTCATCTCGCTCTACATCCCGCCAGGCCGCCAGATCCACGAGGTCATGGCGCAGCTCCGCTCCGAATACTCGCAGGCCTCCAACATCAAGTCGAAGGCCACCATGAAGAACGTCACGGGCGCCCTGGAGAGCGCCATGTCGACGCTCAAGAACTTCAAGGACCCCGGCGACCACGGCATCATCATCTTCGTGGGCCACCGCGCCATCGGCGCCGAGAAGACGAAGATGTTCTCCCACGTCGTCGTGCCGCCCATGCCCATCTCGCTCTACAAGTACCACTGCGACAGCGCCTTCTTCCTGGAGCCGCTGGAGGGCATGCTCAAGGAGCACAACAACTACGGCCTCGTCGTGCTGGACCGCCAGGAGGCCACCATCGGCTTCCTGCGCGGGCAGGCCATCCAGGTCGTCACCAACATGCAGTCCATGGTGCCCAACAAGCACGCGAAGGGCGGCCAGTCGGCCCGCCGCTTCGAGCGCATCACCGAGGACATCGCGGACAAGTGGTTCTACAAGATCGGCGAGATCGCGACGGAGATCTTCAAGCCCGAGCTTGAGAAGGGCGAATTGAAGGGCATCATCGTGGGCGGCCCGGGCCCCACCAAGGAGTACTGGCTGGAGAACCAGTACATGGACCACGAGCTGCACAAGCGCATCATCGGCCAGCCCGTGGACACGGGCTACACCGACGAGTACGGCCTGCGCGACCTCGTCGCCAACGCGGCGCCCCTCCTCCGGGACTTCGGCCTCATGGAGGAGAAGGACATCATCAACCGCTTCATGCGCGAGATCGGCAAGACCGACGGCGGCCTCGCGGCGTACGGCGAGGCGCAGGTGCGCAACGCGCTCATCATCGGCGCGGTGGACCAGCTCATCCTCTCCGAGAAGCTGCGCAAGGTGCGCCTCGTCATGAAGTGCGAGTCGTGCGGCTGGACCAAGGAGGAGACGACCGCCGAGGACCCGCTGGAGTTCGAGAAGCGCTACGGCAACTGCCCCTCGTGCGGCCAGCAGACCGTCGCCATCGACCAGGAGACGGACATCGTCGAGGAGCTTTCCGAGCTCGCCGAGAGCATGGCTTCCAAGGTGAAGATCATCTCGGGCAACTCCGACGAGGGCGAGCTGTTCTTCAAGGCGTTCGGCGGAATCGGCGCCATCCTCCGCTTCAGGGTCGCGTAAGCGACCCGGATCAAGGAGGATGGCGCGAGAGGCCGGGCCGCAGCCCGGCCGGATCGGCGCCATCCTCCGTTTCAGGGTCGCGTAAGCCTCGGCTTGACCCGTGCACGCCAGGCGAACGAAGGCGCGTAGCCTCGCGGCTGTAGGCCCGCCAACGCGATGAGCGCGGCGTGGGCTGCGCTGTCCGCATGAAGGCCGTTCTCGTCTCCCTGCTCCTCGTCGCGGTGCCCATGCTGGCCCTCGTCCAGCTCGCCAGCGCGTGCCCGGACCCGGACTTCGGCTGCGATCCCGTCCCTGGCATCCACCCCGGCCCGCTCCCGGTGCCCCACGTCACCCAGTGCACCGAGGTCACGGCGCCCGCCCAGTGCGGCTACAACCTCGTCTGCGTCGGCGTGGACGCCTCGGAGAGGTGCGTCCGCGACCCCTGCGGGCCCCCCACCGTCTGCACCCTCGACCCGTAGGTGGCTTGAACCGGTGCCCAGGGGCGACGTCGCCCTGCCCAAAGGATGATGGCCCCTGCGCGCCGACACCTGGGGCATGGGAACCGATACCCATCGCCCCGGATCCTGGAAGGCCCACGACCCGTTCTCCACGGGCCACGCGCACGACGACATGGCGCACGCAGCGGGCCCCGGCGTCCGCCCGGGCACGAGAAGCCGCCTCATGGAGGCGAGAGAAAGGATGGCGCGGCGCGGCAAGTAGTCGCGCGCCGCAAGATGCGTCTTCAGCCGCCGTAGGTCGAGTTGCCCGGCATGGCGGTGCTGTTCCCCGAGACCGTGCTGTTGTCGCTCGGGGTCATGTTCGTCTCACCGGTGGTGTTCGTCTCGTTGGTGGTGGGGGTGACGGTCACGTTCCCCTCCAGCTGGTTCCCGGTGGAATTGGTCGACTGCTGCGTGTTGCTCGTGCAGCCCGCGGCCACCACGGCGGCCAGGAGGCTCACGATGCCGAAGACGAAGAGAGTCTTGCGCATCGAGCCCCCTGGGGCGCGCAACCAAGCTTGAGCGTTCCATGTCAACCGGCGAAGCGTGCCGCGGGGGGCGCGAAACGTTCTTCAACGGGGGCCCCGCTCGCCGCCCGATGGCCGCGCCCCACGACCCGCTGGGCAGCTTCCGCGACGAGGCGATCTTCCTCCTGGAGGAGGCCCTTCACAGCCTCCGTCAGGAGGAGGCCCGCGCGCAGGTCCGCGCCCAGCTGGCCCCCGCGCCCCAGGGGAAGGGCGACTTCACCTACGCCACCTTCCCCCTGGCCAAGGCGCTGCGCCAGGCGCCGCCCGCCATCGCGCAGCAGATCGTGGCGGCGCTGCCCGCGAGCCCGCGCCTCGCGGCCAAGGCCGAGGGCCCCTACGTCAACTTCTCCGTGGAGCCGGAGGCGCTCGCCAAGGCCACGCTGGAGGCCGTCTCCTCGCTGGGGGTGCGCTACGGCACGCACCCCGCCACCGGGCAGACGATCATCGTCGAGCACACCAGCGCGAACCCCAACGGCCCCTTCCACGTCGGCCGCGCGCGCAACCCCATCGTGGGCGACACCACCGCGCGCGTGCTGCGCGCCGCCGGCCACGACGTGACGACGGAATATTACGTCAACGACATGGGCAAGCAGGTGGCGATCCTCAGCTGGGGCCTCAAGAACCTGAAGCCCTCCGACGTCGCGCCCACCGACCGCCAGAAGGTCGACCACCAGAACGTGGGCTACTACCAGAAGGCCAACGAGCTGCAGGAGAAGGACGCCAAGATCGCGGCCGAGATCGGCGCCTCGCTCCACCGCTTCGAGGGCGGGGACCGCGCGACCGCGCAGTCGTTCCGCGAGGCCGTCACCCTCGTCCTCACCGGCATGCGCGAGTCGCTCGCGCGCCTCAACGTCCACATGGACCGCTACTCGTGGGAGAGCGAGTACGTCTTCAACGGCGCGGTGCAGCAGGTCGTCGAGAAGCTCAAGAAGGTCCCCATCGCGCACCAGGACGAGACGGGCTCGTGGTACCTCGATCTCTCGGGGTACGGCATCGCGGGCCGCAGCAGCCGCTGGACGTTCCTGCGCAAGGACGGCACCTCGCTCTACACCACGCGCGACCTCGCGTACCACCAGGACAAGTTCTCCCGCGCGGGCCGCGCGGTCAACGTGCTGGGCGAGGACCACAAGCTGACCGTGCAGCAGCTTGACATCGCGCTCGATCTTCTCGGGGTCAGCCGCCACCCCGACGTGCTCTGGATCAGCTTCGTCTCGCTCCCCGAGGGCAAGATGAGCACCCGGAGGAACCGCGTCGTCTTCATCGACGACCTCATGGACGAGGCCGTCGCGCGCGCGAAGGAGGAGGTGGCGAAGCGCCGCCCCGAGCTTCCCGAGGCCGAGCAGGACCTGATCGCGGAGACGGTGGGCATCGGCGCCCTGCGCTTCAACATCGTGAGCGTCCAGTCGGAGAAGAGCATCACCTTCCGCTGGGAGGAGGCGTTGAGCTTCGAGGGCGACAGCGCGCCCTTCGTCATGTACGCGCACGCCCGCGCCGCCTCCATCCTCAAGAAGGCCGCCGAGGAGGGCGCTCAGCCCCACGCCAACGCGTCGCTCCTGCGCGAGCCCAGCGAGCGCGCGCTGGTCACGGCCATCGCGCGCTTCCCGGGCGCCATCCGCGTCGCGGCCGACGAGCTGAAGCCCCACGCCATGGCGGGCTACGCCGTGGACCTCGCCAACGCGTTCAACGCCTTCTACCGCGACTGCCCCGTGATGCTCGCCGACGCGCAGCTTCGCGGCGCGCGCCTCGCGCTGGTGGCGGCCGCCCGGCAGACGCTCGCGAACGCGCTGGGCATCCTGGGCGTCGTCGCGCCCGAGAGCATGTGAGGAAACGCTCAAGCGTGGCATCCCCCGTGACGGCCCCATGGCCGACCAGCCTCCCGCCACCGACCCCTCGAACCCGCGCGTGAAGATCCAGACGACCGCCGGCGACATCGTGGTGGAGCTTTTCGCGAAGGAGGCGCCCGTCTCGACGCAGAACTTCCTCGCCTACGTGCGCGAGGGGTTCTACGAGGGGCTCATCTTCCACCGCGTCATCAAGGGGTTCATGATCCAGGGCGGCGGCCTCGACGCGTCGGGCAAGCAGAAGAAGGGCAAGAGCCCCATCAAGCTGGAGATCAACTACCCCACGCTCCAGCACTGGAACGGCGCCCTCGCCATGGCGCGCACCAACGACCCCAACAGCGCGACCTCGCAGTTCTACATCTGCCACGGCCCGCAGCGCGGCCTCGACAAGAACTACGCCGTCTTCGGCGTGGTCCGCGAGGGCATCAAGGTCGTGGAGGCCATCGCGACGACGCCCACGGACCGCAGCGACCGGCCCAAGAGCGACGTCACCATCCAGAAGGCCACCGTCCTCTGAGGGAAAGAGGGAAGCCAGGGCGCGCGCCTGCCCGCGCGTGGCCGACTGGAACGCGCAGACCTACGACGAGCGGCACTCCTGGGTGTGGAAGCGCGGCGAGGGCGTCGTGGAGCTTCTCGCGCCCCGGAAGGGCGAGCGCATCCTGGACCTGGGCTGCGGCACCGCGCACCTCACGGCGAGGATCGCGGCCTCGGGCGCGGAGGTCCTCGGCCTCGACGCGTCCCCCGCCATGATCGGGAAGGCCAAGGCCGAGCACCCGGGCCTCGACCTGCGCGTCGCCGACGGCCGCGACTTCCGCCTGGAGGCGCCCGTGGACGCGGTGTTCTCCAACGCGGCGCTCCACTGGATGCAGCCGCCCGGCGCGGTGGCCGCGTGCGTCGCGCGGGCCCTCAAGCCCGGCGGCCGCTTCGTCGCCGAGATGGGCGGCAAGGGCAACCTCCGGACGCTCCTGGAGGGCGTGCGCGCGGCCATCCTCGCGGCGGGCGTCGAGGCGCCCCGCGTCGAGGACGACCTCTACTTCCCCAGCGCCGCGGAGTACGGCTCGCTCCTGGAGGCCCACGGCTTCGAGCTTCGCCAGGCGGTCCTCTTCGAGCGCCCGACTCCGCTGGAAGGGGGCGAGGCGGGCCTGCGCGCGTGGGTCCACCAGTTCGGCATGCACCTCTTCCGCGTCGTGCCCGAGGCGCAGCGCGACGCCGTGATGGATGATATCACGAAGCGGCTGCGGCCGAAGCTCTGGGACGGCGCGCAGTGGGTCGCGGACTACCGGCGGCTGCGCTTCGTCGCGGTCAGGACGCCGTGAGCCGCCACGGATGTCCGACGCCGCCCAGCGCGCACGCGCCTCCGGCGCTGAGAGCCCGGGGTTCGCGCAGGGCCACGCGGGCGCGGCCCCCGAGTCGGCCGCGAGGGCGGCAGGAGCAGAAGACACGGGACGACGACGTTCCTCATGGGAAGCCCCTCTCCACCCGGCGCCGCGGCGCGTGATGGGCCTTCAACGAGGGCGTCGCTTCAGATCTTCAGCGAGCCGCCCGTCAGCGCGAAGCGCGCGAGGAGCGCCTCGATCTGGATGCGCTCGTTGGCCCCTTCCACGAGGCGGAAGTCGGCCTCGCCCACGCGCTCCACGAGGTCGACCTTCACCTTGTCGGGCACGGTGAGGTCGAAGACGGTGCGGTGGATCTGGCGGATGATGTCCTCGCCCGAGAGGCCGTAGCTGATGAGCAGCTCGTCGAGCTTGTCGCGCGCGCCCGCGAAGTTGCCGGAGAGGGCCAGCTCCAGCATGGCCTTCACGTCCTCGGGCCGCGCGGTCGCGGTCGTGGTGAACACGCTCTCGGCGGTCACGGCCCTGCCGCCCGCGCTGGCGACCTGCATGGTGTTGACGACGCGGCGCATGTCGCCCGCGGCGACGTAGAGCAGCGCCTCCAGGCCGTCGGGCTTGACCTCCAGCTTCTCGGCGTTGGCGACCTTGCGCACGAGCTTCGTCATGTCCTGCTTGCTGTAGGGGCGGAAGCGGAAGAGCGCGCACCGGCTCTGGATGGGGTCCATGATCTTGCTGCTGTAGTTGCACGAGAGCACGAAGCGGCAGTTGCCCGCGTACTTCTCCATCGTCCTGCGCAGGGCGGCCTGCGCGTCGTTGGTGAGGCTGTCCGCCTCGTCGAGGAAGATGATCTTGAAGGGCACGTCCGCCGAGTGGCTGGCGGTGCGCGCGAAGTCCTTGATGCGCCCGCGCACGACGTTGATGCCGCGCTCGTCGGAGGCGTTGAGCTCCGCGAAGTTGTCGCGCCACGACTCGCCGTAGAGCTCCTTGGCCAGCGCCACGGCGGAGGTGGTCTTCCCCGTGCCGGGGGGCCCCGCGAAGAGGAGGTGGGGCAGGTTCCGCGTCGCGACGTAGGCCTGGAGCCGCTTCGTGATCTCCTCCTGGCCGATGATGTCCGACAGCTTCTGCGGCCGGTACTTCTCGACCCAGATCTCTTCCATGATGGCGCGGGCAGGGTCCGCCTGCGGTATAAGATTGACCGGGGGCGCTGTCTTTTCCTCTGCCTCTCGCGCTGGGGCTGCGCCCCTTTCCCCCGCCACAACCCGAACCCACGAACCACCGGACCAGAGTCTTCCTTTGGTTCGGTGGTTCGTGGGTTCGGGTTGTGAGGGGGTTTGGGGGACGCGTCCCCCAACGAGAAGCGCTCTCCTTCCGCACACGGTTGCGGGTGAATCCTGAAGCGGGGGCAGCGCGTGCCGCAGCCCGAGGCTTCCCCATGCTCCGTCCTGTCGCGATCGCGCTTGCCCTCCTCATGGCAGCGCCCCTTGCCGCCGCCGCGGCGCCGGGGGCCGCGGGGTGCCCCACCGATCCGCAGGCGCTCGCGCAGAAGGGGTGCGCGCTGGGCGTCCGCGACCCCACGGGCGCGTGCTCCGCGACGGCGCGCTACCGCAGCGGCGTGGGCTACTGGGGCGTCCGCTCGTCGTGCGAGAAGGGCGGGAAGTCCGTCTCGGAGGAGGGGTGGGGCAACGCCACGGACCTCGCGGTGAACCACACCCTGTGGATCCCCGCCAGCCAGGCGGGCATCCCGGACGCGCGCGCCAACGGGACGTTCCACTGCGCGCTGGACGGCGGCGGCTGCGCCCTCGTGGGCGGCGAGGGCCCGGGCCCCGCGGCCGTGGCGTACAACGCGACGCCCCACTGGACCGTGGACACCATGCCGCCCACGCTGGCGCTGGCGTGGAACGGCACCGTCGCCGCGGGCGACCTGGACGGCGACGGCGCGCCTGACCTCGTCGCGACCGGGGGCTGCTCCAGCGTGAACGCGACGGCGTCGCCCCCGTGCGGCCCCGACGGGCAGGCCCACCTCGCGGCGCGGCGCAACAGCACCGGCTTCTTCGACATCACGTACCGCGCGAAGGGCGGGGCCGCCGCGGGCTCGGGCGTCTCCGACGGCCGCGGCGAGGGCGCGCTCCTGGGGGCGTTCGCGACGAAGGACGGCGCCCTCGTGCTGGACGCGTTCGCCTTCGCGCAGGGGCAGGCCGCCGGCTGCGTCGTCGAGGCCAAGCCCGGCGCCGCCCCCGTCGTCTCGTGCTTCCCCTGGCCGCAAGGCCCTTGAGCCGCGACCGGGTTGCCGTGGCCGGAGGCTGGAAGCATCGTGTCCAAGACCCTCGTCACGGCCGCCCTCGCGGCCTCGCTTGCGATCATCGCCTTCGCGCCCGCCGCCTCGGCGAACCCCCTCACCGACATGCAGTGCGGCTCCCTCGGCGGCTGCTGCCCCACCGCGATCTCGTGCCTCTGCGACGGCCCGAGCACCGTGCTGGGCTGCGTCGAGAAGGTCGTCGGCCCCACGCCCGACCCCTGCACGATCCTGGACTGCCTGATCTACCCGTAGGCCGGGCCGCCGCCAGCGCAGCGTTGATGGTCCGGGCGCGCGGTCGCCGCGGCGAGGCTGCCCATGCGCGCCGCGCCCCTTCTCGTCCTCTGTCTTCTGGCCGCCGGCTGCGTGTCGCTCCCCGGCGCCACCACCGAGCCCCCCGCCAACCCGGCCCCCGCCCTCGTCGCGCAGGGGGCCGCGCTGCGGCAGGCGGGCGACGCCGTCTTCGCCACGTGGAGCGGCAACGTCACCGAGCCCATCCCGGGCCAGACGGACGCGCTCCCCGTGGGCGCGCCGGTGGCCGACCCCACCGCGACGGCGGGCAAGGGGGACTCCAAGGACTTCACGTTCCCCGCGGGCGCCACCATCCTGGAAGGCTGGCTCAACTGGAGCGACTCCAAGGCGCTCCTGGGCTTCCGCATCGTGAACGACACGGGCCGGACGTGGTGCGGCGCGCCCTTCCCGGACAACAGCAGCGTCGCGCGATGCTTCGCCACGTTCTACCGCCCGCCCCCCGGCGATGCGTCGAAGTGGAAGGCCACCGTCTCGCCCCTGGGCGGCTCGCCGGGCGCCGCGGTGCCCTACACGCTGACGATCTCGTTCCGCAACGCGACGCTGCCCCTCCTCGGGAGCCCCGCGCCCTACGGCGGCGACGCCCTGCTCCAGTTCGGCGAGCCCACGCTGGTCTCCAAAGACAAGCACACCGGCGAGCCCAGCATCGCGGTGACGCCCAAGGGGGCCATCTACGTCGCAGCGCCCACCGGCGCGCAGGAGTCGCTCTTCCGCAGCACCGACGGGGGCAAGACGTTCGCGTTCGTCCCCATCCACGCCAACCCCACCTCGGACCCGGGCAGCGAGTTCGCCACGGGCGGCGGCGACAGCGACGTGGCCGTCTCCGGGGAGAACGATATCTATTTCGCGGACCAGCAGGGCGGCAGCGCGGAGACGGTGAGCGCCAGCCACGACGGCGGCGCGACGTGGTTCACGCAGCCCGCCGCCGCGGGCCCGCCCTCCACCGCGGGCGTCCCCAACCCGGGCGCGCCCGTGGGGCTCCCCGGGACGCCGGTCTTCAGCGCGGACCGCCAGTGGATCGTGACCGACGGCAGCAACAACGTGTGGCTCGCGTTCAACAGCCAGCAGGGCGCCACCGTCGTCCACTCGGCGGACGGCGGGCGCACGTGGCCCCAGCGCGGCACCATGGCCGAGGACAACTGCGCGCGGGGCAACCTGGTCCGCACGCCCGCGCAGCCCGGCCTTCTGCCCGACGTGGGCTCCGTGCCCTCGGGCGTCGGCGGCATCCTCTACTACGCGGGCTGCGACGACAAGGGCCCTGGCGTCGGCGTCTCCACCGACGGCGGCCTCTCGTGGACGTGGCACCCGGTCGCGCAGCGCGACGGCAAGACCGAGACGGGCTTCGGCTTCGTCATGCACATCTTCGTCATCGCCACCGCGGACGCCGCGGGCAACGTGTACGTCGTGTGGACCGACGAGGCCGAGACGCCCGACGCCCACGAGGCGCCCCCAGGCGGCCCTCTCGGAGTGAACGTCTGGCTCGCCAGCAGCACGGACCACGGCAACACGTGGAGCAAGCCCAAGAAGGTGAACCAGCACCCCGGCACCTACGTCGAGGCGTGGGTCACCGCGGGCGCCAAGGGCCACGTCGCGGTGGCCTACTACGGCACCAGGGCCGCGCCCAACCCCGAGCGCGCGCTGGGCGAGTGGTACCCCATCGTGGCCGAGACGGAGGACGCCACCGCTGCGGAGCCCGTGTGGCACGAAGCATCGATGACCAAGGACTTCGTCCAGTACGGGCCCGTGTGCATGAGGGGGAGCGCGTGCGGCAACGCGAGGAATCTGCTGGACTTCTTCCAGATCCAGTCCGACAAGGCGGGCATGCTCCACGTCGCCTACGTGGACGGCCGCGACGGCGGCAGCGCGCGCCTCTCCAACGTCATGTACGTCGGCCAGACCGGCGGCCTCTCCCTGGGCGGCCCCAGCGTGGACAAGAACGGTGGCTGATTCACGTCGAGGGAATCGCGCCCAGGATGGCCGCGTCGTCCACGGGGCCGCCGGGGACCAGCTGGAGCACGTAGCCGTGCGTGACCGCGACGCCCAGCATGGTGCGCAGCGGCGTCCCGAACGCGGCGTGCGCGGCGACGCCGCCCGCGATGGGCTCGGCCAGCGAGTGCGTCGCGATGCCCATGGCGAGGCCCGTGACGCTCATGACGGGCGAGCCCGAGTCGCCCGACGAGACGTGGCCCGCCCACGAGAGGAAGTCCACCGGGGGCGCAAGCTCGGGGTCGACGCGGGCGCGGGTGGCGTCGGAGCCGCTCGTGTCCACGCCCCAGCCGTAGAAGGCGTAGGCCGCGCCGGGCACGTCCGCCATGGCCGCGCCGGTGGGGCCGCCGAAGTGGAGCATCGTGGGGTTGACGAGCCCCTGGTCCGCCGCGTCCACCTGGATCAGGGCGAAGTCCGCGCCGAGGCCCGCCGCCTCCTGCACGACCACGGTGCCGAACTCGCCCAGGCCGGCGACCGACTCGCGCCCGCCCAGCGTCGCGCAGTGGCCCGCCGTGCTGACGTAGAAGGTGCCGTTCGCGTCGCGGAAGACCCACCCCATGGTGCATCCGTTGGCCAGCTGCGCGCCGGGGCGGATCTCCACCGACGAGGCGACGCCGGGCGCTGCGGCGGTCAGGATGGCAGCAGCAAGGAGCGTGATCGCGATGGCCTTCCCCAGCATAACAGGGGGTCACGGCCTGGCCGTGCAAAGGGGTTGCGCTCCAGGAGGCCCGCTCGGGCTCCGCCCGTTGAATCCCCGAATCTCCGAATCGCCGAATCTCCGCCCCCGGTGATTCTGAGATTCGGAGATTCGGGTTTCCCCGGGGGGAAAGGGGGCGGAGCCCCCGAAAGGAAGCGAGAAATGCAAGACGCTCAGCGCGCACAGTCCTTCTCATCGGGAGACGCAAATCCCCTCAATGCCGTGTTCGGCCTCGTCATCGCGTCCCGCGGCGATGGGCGCGCCCCATACTTGAAGCCTGGCCGCCCCCGTGGCGCCCCTGATGGCCACGGTCGCGGTGGAGGTGGACCGGCAGGAGGCCGGCGTGCTGCTGGCGCTGGTGCGGGCGCGTCTCGCGGAGGTCGAGCGCATGGTGCAGAACCTGGAGGAGGCGGAGGGCATGGACCTCCAGCGGCACAACGCGATCAAGACGGCGCGGCCGCAGCTTGACCTCCTGGAGATCCTCGTCATGAAGCTGGAAGGGGCAGGCAGGGAGCTGGAAGGCCGGCGGTAGGGCCGCTTCGGCGCGGGCGCGCATCGGCGCGTGTGGCGCCCAGGCAAGTGGCTTGGCGCCTCCCGGGCTCGCGCGGGCCATGCAGACCCCTGCATCGATCCGCGGCGTCCTGGCCCTCGGCCTCGTGGGCGCCCTCATCGCCATCCCGACCGCCGCCGCGTTCCCCCTGGGGGTGGACGCCGGCAGCGTGGGCGAATTCGACTCCGCGGGCGGCCACGCGGCCTTCGCCCAGACGTGGGTCGGCCCGTGGATGCGCTCCTCCGGCTGGGGCGGCTTCGAGAACGACCTGCGCGCCGCCTCGGACGCGGGCGCGACGCCCGTCGTCCTGTGGAACTACTGGGGCGACGCCATCACGCCAGGCTGCGTGCAGAACGGCTGCAACGGAATGTCGCGGGGCGAGTGGGACGCCATGGCGTCGACCCTCGCGCAGAAGGCCAACGCCGTCCTGGGCGGCCGCACGTTCTACGTCGTGCTGGAGCCCGAGTTCAACAAGGGCGGCATCACCGGCTGGGCGCCCTTCGATGGCTATCTTGCCGACCAGGCCAACCTCATCCGGAGCCAGGCGCCCGGCGCCAAGGTGGTCCTGGGCTTCGGCTCGTGGGGCGGCTACGAGTCGTTCCCCCGCGCCGCGGCGGCCTCCGACCTCGTGGGCTTCCAGTTCATGCGCGCCTCCACGCGGGACGCGCCCTCCGACGCGCAGGCCCCCTCGGGCGCCATGATCTCCACGGCGCAGACGCTCCGCGGCCTCTTCGCGAAGCCGGTGCTGGTCTTCGACGTGGCCATCGCCAGCTACGGGGGCTGGGAGTGGGTCCAGCAGGCGGCCTTCCGCGACCTGCAGGCGCGCAGCGGCGACCTCGCCGCGGCCGGCATCGTGGGCGTCGTGTGGCGCTCCGTGCACGACATCTCGGGCGCCATCGGCTACTACGGGCCCGCCGAGAACAGCTTCGGCGTCAAGCGCGCCGATGGCAGCGCCAAGAGCGCGTGGCCCGACCTCGTCGCCCTCTCCCAGGGCGGCGGCGCCCCCGCGCCCTCCCAAGGGCTGTCCTTCGCCAGCGTCCACGGCAACGAGTGGTGGATCGAGGCCACCGTGACCGGCGGGCCCTCGTGGGTGAGCGCGCGCGTCGACGGCGGCCCCTGGATGGCCATGCAGCCCACCTCGTGGGGCACGTGGGGGCTTTCCGCGCACGCGCCGGCCGGCTCCCTGGTGGAGCTCCAGGCCGGAGGAGGCGGCGCGGCGACCATCACGGACTTCCGCGTGTGGTCCGGGTTCAGCGCGGGCTTCGCCAACGTCAAGGGCAACGGCTGGTGGGTCCAGGCGGACGTCTCCGCCAACGCGCCGCTGGTGGACGTCAGCGCGTCCGTCAACGGCGGCCCGTGGACGCCCCTGGCCCTCCAGTGGTGGGGCTCGTGGGGTGCGACGGTGCAGGCGCCGGCCGGCTCCTCGGTGCAGCTTCGCGCCACGTCCGCGGCGGGGGACACCATGCTCTCGCAGGCGTACCCCTGGTCCGGCTGACGCCCTTGGGCAAGGCGCGTGCCCCAAACGACGTCCTCGGGACCCTCCGAGGCATCGTTTGACAACCATGGTCGGCGGATTCCGGCAGATCGACGGTGTTTCGATCGCGGCAACGGCAGGCCGCCGACCCTCAAACCTTTCATCCAATGTCTTTATCCACCTCCGGGCCCACGCTCCGTCCCGAGGCCTGGGTATGACGCGGCTGACCGCCCTCCTGTTGGGCATCCTTCTCCTCGCCCCGCTTGCCAGCGCGGGCGCCTCGCCGGCGACGCACGTCGCCGTCAAGGCGCCCTCGCCCGCGGGCCGCGCGCTGGACGACGCGAAGGCCCTCGCCTCGCACGCCTCGGAGGGCGTCTCGGCCGCCGCGCGCGGCGCGGGCGCCCTGGCCAGCGGCCTGGGCCACGCGCTGGCCTCGGCCGCCGCCGCGGTGGGCTCCCTCGCCAAGGGCGCCCTCCTCGCCGCGGGCCGCGCCCTCGCCGCCCTGGGCGCGCTCCTGGGCGGCCTCCTCGCGCGCGGCGCCAAGTGGTCCTTCGAGCACCCCGAGCAGGCCACCGACGCCGCGGGCGCCGACGTCAGCCTCGCCATGCTCCTCTGGGTCGCCAAGCGCCTCGGCGCCTTCTCCTTCCTCGCCCCCCTCTACTCGCGCCTCGCGCCCAGCCAGATGCTGGAGAACGACGCGCGCAACGCCGTCTACGAGCACGTCAAGGCGCACCCCGGCGCGCACCCCAGCGCCATCGCCGAGACGCTCAACCTCGGCTGGGGCACCGTCGTCTACCACCTGGGGAAGCTCGAGGCGACGAAGCTCGTCACCAGCCGCAACGCGCACAACCGCCGCTGCTACTTCGCCCTCACCAGCGACCTCGACGTGGACGCGCGCACCGCCGTCGCGGCCATGAGCACCGACAAGGCGCGCGCCATCGTGGACGTCGTCCGCGCAAGCCCCGGCATCAGCCAGAAGGACCTCTCCGAGCGCCTCGGCATCAGCCAGGCCCTCGCCTCGTGGCACGTCAAGCGCCTCGTGGAGAGCGGCGTCCTCACCGTGGGCCGCGAGGGCCGCAGCAACACGCTGCGCGTGGCGGGCCACGTGCCCGTGCTCGTCGCGGCGTGATCAGCGGGCCGACGCGACCAGGTCGGCGAACGCCTCCGAAATGGGCAGACCGGCAAGCTCCTCCGCGAAGCCGAACGCCCCCATGCCGTTGGCCTCCAGGAAGACGTGCTCGCCCTGGGGCGTGACGATGAGGTCCATGGCGGCGTAGGCGAAGCCCAGGGCGCGCGCGGTGGCGCGCAGGCGCTCCGCGAGCCCTCCTGGCAAGGCGTAGGGACGGCACCTCCAGCGCGCGCGGTCGAGCGCGCCCTCGTGGCGCGGGTAGCGGCGCCAGTCGACCTTTGTCTCCTCGTCCTCCTGCGAGAGGATCTCCACCGCCATCACCGTCTCGCCCACGACGTAGGCGCGCGCCTCGGTGGCCTTCTCGACGTACTCCTGCGCCGCCAGCGGCGCGAGGTGCGCCTGGGCCAGCGCCTCGCCCGAGAGGTCCTCGGGGCTGACGCGGTGCGTGTAGAGGACCCACTCGTTTCCCGCGCCCTCGCCGATGCGCGGGAAGGGGTGGCTCACGCGCTTCACCGCGAGGCCCGAGGGGTGCTCCTTCGCGAAGGCCTCGATGGCGCCCGCGTCGTTGGAGACGAGGGAGCGCGGTGTCGCGACGCCCGCCCGCGCCGCGGCGCGAAGCTGGAACGGCTTGGACTCGCCCAGGAGGTACGCGTCCAGCGGGTTGACCCACAGGCGGTCGCGCGTGAGCTGGTGGAGCGCGATGAGGGAGGAGAACCACTCCTCCGTCGCGAACCGGCGCGCGTGCTCCGCCACGGGGGGCGGCTGGAGGACGAGGAAGTGGTTCACGAACGCGCGCGCGTCCTCCAGCGCCACGCGCCCGTCTGGCGTCTGCACGGAGCCGCCGACGCGCTCGCCGTCCACCTCCAGCGTGAGGCGGTTGCGCGACGGGTCCGACAGCTCGAACCCGAGGACGGGGATGCCCCGCGCCCGGATCGCGTCGATCATCCGGCGCGAGTACGGGTCCTGGTGCAGGGTGAAGACGATGGCGGCCATGAGAAGAAGGAGAAGGGGCGCCGGAGCGCCCGGGGATCGGCTCAGCTCGTGTGCATGAGGTAGACGTTGTCCATGAAGTTGGACAGGCCCGGGAGGGGCTGCTTCGGCTGCTCGGCCCAGCGCATGGAGAGGGGGACTTCGTTCATGCGACCCCAGCAACCGGAGCGCCCCGCATAACGTTTCTGCGTAGAGAGGGTGCGGCTTCCGAGACGCCCGGCGCGCGGCCTTGACGAGTCCGGATCGCCTGGACTCCTGTGGAGGACCCCGCGGGATGCGCCGCCGCATCGCTTATGCCGCCCCCTCCAGGTGGCGCTGCGGAGGCACACCCATGAAGCTCTTCTCCGTCGCCCTCGTCGCGCTCTTCGCCCTCGCGGCCCTCGCCAGCGTCGTCCCGTCCGCCAGCGCGATGCCGCCCCTCTGCCAGTCCGACACCGTGGCCGTGGGGACCCTGGAGGTCGTCACGATCCGCCACGGCGCCGAGTGCGGCGCCTACCCCATCACGGTCTACGAGTGCACGCCCAAGTACGGCGAGGCCGCGCCGCTCCACTGGGACTGCACCGGCACCAACCTCTGAGCGCCTTCACCCCACGGCCTCGGCGCCGAGCCGCTCCGCGATCCGCTCGTCGAACCAGTGGCCGTACACGTGGAAGCGCCGCGGGTGCACCACCTCGACGCCCGCGACGCCTTTGATATCAAGGAGGCTCCTCGTGACCTCCTCCACCTCGCCCGCGGAGGCGAGACTCATGGAGGCGTCCACGATGCGGTAGGGCAGGCCCAGGCCAAGCTCGGAGGGCGTCGCGATCTGGAGCAGGTCGGGCCGCAGGCGGCGCACCTCGCGCGCGACCTCGCCGGGCTTCGCGTCCTCGACGAGCCCCACGAGGAAGCGCGCCAGCACCGCGCCGCTCCAGCGCGTGAAGTCCAGGACCGGGATGCTCCACACGGCGCCGCCCGCGACCAGCGCCTCGTAGCGGCGGCGGAACGTCTTGACGCTCACGCCCGCGCGCGAGGCCGCCGCGGCCAGGGGGTCGCGCGCCGCGACGCGCAGCGCCTGGAGGATGCGCCAGTCCAGCGCGGTGGCCTTCGCCGAGCACGCGGGCGCGTCGTGGGGGATGCACGGTTCGAGCTCGTCCACGCCCGGAATGCGGCGCACGGCGGCCTCGCGGCGCGCCAGCGCGGCGGGCGACTCGTGGGCGACGTGGATGGCCATCCAGGGGCCCACGTTGTCCGCGACGACGAGCACGCCGTCCACGAGGTCCAGCGCGCGCAGGACGCCCTCCTTGGCGCGCGGGTCGTCGACGCGCAGCGTGCCTCCCCCCATGCGGGCCCCGAAGAGGCGCACGTTGGGCACGACCTCGAAGCCCAGGAGGAAGCCGTCGCGCTCCCAGCGCCGCAGCCGCGCGCGCACCGTGCCCGGGTCGACGTGCAGGTCCTTGGCCAGCGCCTCGGCGCACAGCCTCGGGTCGAGGCTGCCCCACCAGAGCACCTGCTCCCGCGACATGGCGCGGAGGATCGACGCGTCCAGGGCGTCCACGGCGGTGGATCGGGCGCGCGGGCCAAAGAAGCTGCGTCCCTTTCCCGGAGCGCCGCGCCGGAAAAGGGAACCTGGGGCGCGCCCGCGGGCTTTCCGCGGCCCTCCGCGCCCGAAGCCTGGATGGCCGCGCGAAGCCTTCCAAGCTTGCATGGCCACCATCCTCGCCAACGGGACCAAGCTGGATTTCGAAGACCGCGGCCGCGGCGACCCCGTCGTGCTGGTGCACGGCGACGTCGGCGACCGCAGAAGCTGGGTCGCGGTCGCGCCGGTCTTGGCGCGCTCGCACCGCGTCCTCGCCTACAGCCGGCGGCACCACTGGCCCAACGAGGCCATCCGCCCCGGGGAGGGCAGCCTCCTCGACGTGCACGCGGCGGACCTCGTCGCGCTGCTGGAGGAGGCGGGCGCCGCGCCCGCGCACCTCGTGGGCCACTCCTTCGGCGCGTGCGTCGCGATGCTCGTCGCCCGCGACCGGCCCGACCTCGTGCGCTCCCTGGTGCTCGTGGAGCCGCCCATGCTGCCCCTCGTCATGCGCGTGCCCCCGACGCCCGAGGACCTGGAGCGCCTCGCGAAGGACGATCCCCTGCTCTCGCGGGCCGTGGACGAGCTCATGGCGCGCTGCCTTGCGCCCACCATCGCGGACTTCGCCCGGGGCGACGTGCCCTCGGGCATCGCGCGCTTCCTGGCCTACCACGGCGAGCGCCAGGCGGCGGACCCCGCGCGCCTCGCGCAGGCGAACGACAACGGCGCCGTCATGGCCGGGGCCCTGCTGGTGGGCCACTTCAGCCCGTTCACCGAGAGGGACGCGCGCTCGATCATGGCGCCGACGCTCCTCGTCACCGGATCGCAGAGCCCGCCCTACCTACGCCGGCTCGCGGAGCGCCTCGTCGCCCTCCTCCCCCGCGCCGAGCGCATCGACCTGCCCGGCGTCGGGCACTTCCTCCCCGAGGAGGCCCCCGAGGCGTTCGGCAAGGCCGCGCTGGGCTTCCTCGCGCGCCGCTGAGGCCGCCCGCAGGATCGGCCCCACGGGGACCACGCGCAGGGGCCAGCCCGGCGCGGCGATGCCGAACGTCTCCCCCGTCGCCTCGTCGAGGATGACATCAGAGCCGTCGAGGCGCTCGCCCAGCCTGCGATATCGGTCCCCGGCGCGCAGCAGGCGCCACGCGCCAAGCTCGCTCACGATGCGCAGGCTCACGCGAGGGCCACCTCCACGCGCGTCTCCTCCTCGTCGGGCCGCAGCACGCGGAGCGTCTGCCCCGTCGCGTCGCGGTGGATGCCCACGAGGTCGCCCGCCGCGGTGCGAACGGCGCGCCACGAGCCCTCCGCGAGGCGCAGCTCGGCCTCGCCGCGGGGCAGCGCGCCCACCGGCCAGCCCGGAGGCGCCACCGAGAGGACCTGCCCGTTGCGCGTGTCCAGGAGCGAGCGGATGACGCCGCCCTCCAGCGCGGCCACCCTCCAGGGCGAGGCTTCGGCGCGCACGCGGAACGCGCCCCCGTCCATGCCGGCGACGAACGCGTTCGCCGCGCGGAGCCTCCGCATGGCGGCCGCCTGGGTGAGACCGCCCGCGAACCGGTCGCAGGCGATGGGGTCGTCGACGGGCCACGCAGGTCGGAGGGCGTCCATTGCCATCGGAGCCGCCACACTCGGTGCATAATCATCAGAGTTTCCATGTTCCAGAATAATATGACCTCGCGGCGATGCCTCGATAGCATAATCCCATGCGCAGGCCGCATCAGGCGGGCCAGACGAGCCGGAGGAGGGCCAGCGTCGCGGCGCCCACGAGGAGGGGGACGTAGAACGTGCGGCGCCAGAGGAGCGTCGCTGCCGCGGGGAGGGCGGCGATGACGTACTGCCAGCGGACGTCGGGCGCGGCGCCCAGGTGCAGCACGCCCACCAGCGTCCCCGCCACGACGACGGGGAGCCACGGCAGGGCGCGCGCGAGGGGTCCGGGCGGCGCGCGGCCGCGCAGCCACGCCTCGGGAGCGAGACGCAGCAGCGCCGAGACGCCGCCCGCGCCCAGGACGAGGAGCCACTCACCCTGCGCGCTTCCACCCCCACGCGAACGCCAGCGCGGGCGGCACGACGAGCACGGCCCACGTCCCGAAGCCCAGGAGCGCCGCCGCGCCGCCCAGCGCCAGCGCGACGAGGCCCGCGACGAGACGCTCCCGCGTGTCGGCGAAGATGCCGAAGAGGCCCACGAAGATGCCCGGCAGCGCGTAGTCGAGGCCCCACGGCCTGAGGTCGGGGAGATGCGTCCCAAGCAGCGCGCCCAGCGCGGTGCTGCCCACCCAGAGGAGCCAGAGCGTGAGCGAGACGAGGATGAGGCCCCACGGCGTGACGCCCGCCTCGCGCGACCACGCGGCCTGCAGCGCGTAGGACTCGTCCACCGTGCCCAGCGCGAGCGCGACGCGGTGCAGCGGCCCGGCGCGCGCCTTGCGCCCCATGTCCACCGTCGCGGCGCTGAGGAGGAAGTAGCGCGCGTTGATGAGGAGGACCGTGCCCACGACGGAGGCCAGCGCAGCGCCCGCCGCCACCAGGCCCACCGCGGCGAACTGCGCGCCGCCCGCGAACACGACGGCCGAGAGCGCGACGGCGGCCCCCGGGGAGAAGCCCGCCGCCACCGCGGCCGCGCCGAAGAGGGCGCCCAGGGGCGCGATGCCCGGCGCCAGCGTGAGGGCGCGGGCGACGGCCTGCGACGCCACGCTGCGGGGCACGCGCGCGGATGGCCCGCTGAGGGGCTTGAACGTTTGCCGCGAATGGCCGATCGTTCGTCAGCGCCGCCGCGTGCTCTCCTCGACGCCCTTAACTAGCGCGCGCAGCGTGAGGTTGACCGGCGTGTCGACGCCCCGCGCGAGGCCGCGCTGCACGATCTCGCCGCAGATGGCGTCGATCTCGGTGGGCCGCCCGCGCTCCACGTCCTGGAGCATGCTGCTCTTGTTGCCCGCGGTCAGCTCCGCGACGCGGCGCGCGCGGGCCAGCATGTCGTCGCCGGGCAGCGGCGCCTCCTCGGCGCGGGCGACGTCCACGGCCTCCTCCACGACGCGCTGCATCAGCTCGCGCAGCGCGGGCACCTGGAGGAGCGCGCCGTTCCGGAGGCCCGTGATGGCGGTGAGCGGGTTGATGGCGGCGTTGACGACGACCTTCGCCCAGACCTCGCCCACGATGGAGTCGCTGAATTCGACCTCGAGCCCGGTCTTCGCGATCTCCGCCGCGAGGCGCCGCGCGGCGTCGCGCTCGCCCGCGGGGCTGCCCACGCGGAAGTAGCCGACACCTGCGTGCTCGACGTGGCCGGGCTCGACGAAGGTGACGCCGTGGGTCGTGACGGCGGCGAAGACGCGCCGCGGGTCCACCGACTGCGAGATCGTCTCGACGTTGCCCAGGCCGTTCTGGAAGGAGAGCACCTGCGTGCGGGCGCCCAGGAGCGGCGCGGCGTCGCGCATCGCCTTGGCGGTGTCGTAGGCCTTCACCGAGACGACCAGCAGGTCGGGCACGGCGGCGTCCTCGGGGCGCGTCGCGACCTTGGGCCTCACCGCAAGCTGCGTGCGGCCGGTGACGAGAAGCCCCTGGCTCGCGACGACCGCCGCGTGCTCGCGTCGCGCGAGGAGCGTCACGTCGTGCCCCGCGTGCGCAAGGAGCGCGCCCAGCCACGAGCCCATGGCGCCCGCTCCCAGGATGGCGACGCGCACGCGCTACGCCTCCGGAAGCTCGGCGTCCCGCGCGAGGGCCGCGAGGCGCGGGCCCGGGTAGCCGGTGAGGGGGCGGAAGACGGGGACGCCCGTGAGCCGGTCATCCGGCGCGTGCGCAAGCTGCTCCTTGACGCCGTCCGCCAGCACGAGGGCCTGGCACTTGTGGAGCGCGAGGTGCGGCGCCACGGCCTCCAGGCGCGCGGCGCGCGTCCCGCCCGCGACGGGGTGGATGCGCAGGCCCGGGACCCAGGGCGCGAGGGGCGCGAGCCAGCCCTCGGCGGCTTTGATATCATGGGCGAAGAAGAACAGCGCGGCGCCGCGCTTGCCCATGAGCCAGCCGGCGTGCGCGGCGCGGGCGTCCTCCACGAGCACGCCGACGCGCCCCTGGCTTCCCAGCGGCAGGCCGCCCGGGCCCTTCACCTTGCGGCGCCAGACGTAGGCCACCTCGTCGCGTACCTCGACGTGCGCCTCCCACGCGGGGTCGTCCAGGTCCACCGTGGGCTTGCGCGCCGCGAGGTCGTCCAGGATGCGCGAGGCGCAGGCCTTGGCCACGTCGAGGCTGGTGAACGAGTGCTCGCCCGCGCGCTTCACGCGCACCGCGAAGGAGCCCCCCTCGGGAAGCTCGGCGCGCGCCACGTCCAGCACCTTCGCTGCGATCTCGGCGGGGTCGGCGCGCGTCTCCAGGGCGGGGCTCGCGCTCACGATGCCGAACGTGTGCCGCAGCGCGTCCAGCGCGCCCTCCACGTCCTGCGCGCGCACGAGGATGCGCCCCTGCTCGCGGGCGACCTCGGCCTCCACGCCGCGGCGGAGGAGCTGGTCCTCGATGCACGAGACGAGGCGGCGCTCGAACTGGGAGCGGACGCTGCGGCTCTTGATGCCGATCTCGCCGTAGCGCACCAGGATCGGGGGCCAGGCCACGGCTCCGCATCCCGGCTCTCCGTATATGAAGGGTGACAGGGAAACGCTCTTGCACGCGGAAGGCGACGCGCGGCCATGCGCCGCGCCGCGTGGATCGCCCTCGCCCTGTGCGCCACCTTCCTGGCCCTCGCCGAGATGGACCACGTGCGCTGCGTCACCGTCTCCATCGCCGCGCAGCCCCCGCCGGAGCCCAGCTGCGCGACGACGTATGGCCCGCGCCTCGCCCTCCCGCTGGGCATCCTGGCGCTGGCCTCCGGCGCCGCGACCCTCCTCCTGGCCCGGCGCGATGGCACGCGCGTCGTCGTGGCCCTCGCCGCCGCGCTCCTCGTCGTCCCCGCGCTCATCGTCCTCTCGGGGTGGGCGAGCGTCGGGTTCCACGTCCAGATCGCGCAGCCTCAGCCTGACGGCGGGACGTACTGCACGGGCCCCGGCGCCGTGCGGCCCCTCCCCATCTACCTCCTGAGCGCGCCCACCTGCCTGCGGGCCGCGGAGGCCGTGCGCCTGGGTCTCCTCGCGGTGGCCGCGTGCCTCGCCGTGGGCGCGGTCGTCCTTGCGCGCCGCTCGTGGGCCTTCGCCGCCGCGGGGCTCGTGCTCGTCGCGTTCGCCGCGGACCTTCTCGCGCAGCCCCTCTACGCCGCGGGCTGGGCCCTCCCTCTCATGGCGGCCGGCCTCCTGGCCGCGGGCGCGCGCCGCCTCCCGCCCGCCCCGGCGTGAGCCTCAAGTGCGGGCCCCGCCCTCGCGCCTCGTGGACTGGCCCGCCCTGGAGACGTTCGCCCGCCGCCCGCGCGACGCCCTCATGTGGCTCCCCCGCGCGGCGGACGTCGCGCGCATCGCCGCCGCGCTGCGCGTCGCGGGCCCCCGCGTCGCAGACGTCGGCGCGGGGACGGGCCTCCTCGCGGTGCTCCTGGAGCGCGAGGGTGTCGCGGTGGAGGCCACCGACGCGTCGCCCCCCGCCGTTCGATATCACCCCGTCGCGGCCCGCCCCGCGGACGCGCTCCCACCCTGCGACGCCGCCATCGTCTCGTGGATGGAGGCCGGGAAGGACTACCGCGAGGCCGTCGCGCGCCTGGCGCCCGTGATCGTGAACGTCTACGACGTGGAGGGGGGCTGCGGCGTCATGGGCGCCGTGGACTTCGCGCCCTTCGGCTTCGCGGAGGCCGCCTCGTGGCGCACGCCCTCCTTCGAGGACGCGGAGTTCGCGCTGGACCGCAAGGGGCGCCTTCAGAGGAAAGGGTACCCAGGAAATCGCATCGACGTGCTGACGCGCGATCCCGCCCTCGTGCCGCGCCTGAGGGCTGCCGCCCGGGACGCGCAGCCCAAGGGGCCCCTTCCCTGGGAGCGCGGCATGGACGAGGTGAGCCTCTGAGGCTCGTCCTCCACGTCGACCTGGACGCCTACTACGCCAGCGTGGAGGAGCTGGACCACCCCGAGTGGAAGGGGCATCCCCTGGTGGTGGGCACGCTACCCGACGAGGGGCGGGCGCGCGGCATCGTGACCACGTGCAACTACGCAGCGCGCGCCTTCGGCATCCGCAACGCCATGCCCATCAGCCAGGCGTGGCGGCTCTGCCCGGGCGCACGCTACGTGGAGCCGCGCTTCGAGCGCTACGCCGAGAAGTCCGAGGAGGTCTTCGCGATCCTGCGCGAGGCGGGGCCCGTGGAGCCCGCCAGCATCGACGAGGGCTACCTGGACCTCTCGGAGCGCTGCGCGACGTTCGAGGAGGCCATGGCCTTCGCCCGCGCGCTCCAGGAGAAGATATCGTCCGGGGCCGGCCTCTCGGCGAGCCTGGGCGTCGCGTCCAGCAAGCTCGTCGCCAAGATCGCCACCGACATGCGCAAGCCCCACGGCCTCACCGGCGTGCCGCCCGGCGCCGAGGAGGCGTTCCTCGCGCCGCTCCCCGCGCGGAAGATCCCCGGCGTGGGCCCCAAGAGCGAGGAGCGGCTCTCGCTGCTGGGCATCCACACCTGCGCGGACCTCGCCGCCGCGCCCGCTTCGCTGCTCGCGCGCGAGTTCGGCGTCTGGGGACCGCGCCTCGCGGAATTGGCGCGCGGCGTCGACGGCTCGCCCGTGGAGACCACCTGGGAGCGCAAGAGCCTGGGCGGCGAGACGACGTTCCCCCGCGACAGCGAGGACCCTTCCGAGTGGCGCGCCACGGTGGCAGACCTCGCGGAGGGCGCCGCGCGCTCGCTCTCGGAGGAGGGGCTCGTCGCGCGCACGGTCACGCTCAAGGTGCGGCTCACGGGCTTCGAGACGCACACGCGGTCGCGCACGCTGCCGCGACCCACCGACGAGGCCTCCACGCTGCGGTCGACCGCGCTGGGCCTCCTCGCCGAGAACGAGCCGCCCCGCGCCGTGCGCCTCCTGGGCGTGCGCCTCTCGCACCTCTCGCCCAAGGAGGGGGGCCAGCGCGACCTGCGCGACTGGGACGCGGAGGTGCTGGGCGAGGCGCCCCGGTGGCGACCCAAGCAGCGGCGGCTCGACGAGGCGTGAGCCGGCGCCAGGAACCGGGTTTGGACGAGCGGGCTTCTTAACCCCGCCGAGGGCTTCCCGCTGGGCACTATGAGAGGCTTCACGGTCGTCCTACTCTGCGTCATCCTCCTCACCTGCGTCCCCGCCGTCCCCTGGACGCCCGCCGGCGTCGCGGACGCAGGAACCGGGACCCCCACCTTCGCCGTGTACCCGGCGCCCTCCACCCTCCCCGAGGTGGACGCGGCGGGCGAGCCCAGCGTGGGCATCAACTGGAAGACCAACCCCGCGGGCGGCGGGACGGTCCTGTTCCAGGCGGACTCCACCACCTACAAGGTCCTCTTCAACGACGCCACGGTCCCGGCCACCGCGACGTGGTCCGACGTGTCCGCGGGCATCATCGTCAACATCGACCCCATCCTCTTCACCGACAGCACGCAGGGCCGCACCTGGGCCGGCGGGCTCGCCAGCGTGTGCTCGGACATGCTCTACACCGACAACGACGGCGCGTCCTGGACGCAGATGGGCAACGACTGCGCGGGCCAGGACCACGAGAGCATCGGCGCCGGCGCCTGGCACGGCAGCGCGCCCCTCCTCTCCACCTACGGCCGCGGCGTCTACTACTGCGCGCAGAACGGCGCCATCTACTGCACCACGAGCAGCGACGGGGGCGTCACCTGGAGCGCGCAGACCGCGGTCTCCGGCGACTGCGGCACGTTCAACGGCCACATCAAGGTCAGCGCCGACGGCACGGCCTACGTGCCCAGCAGCTTCTGCGGCACGATGCAGGGCGGCGGCGTCACGACCAACAACGGCGGCTCGTGGTCGAGCTATCACATCGCGGGCTCCAACGACGGCAACGGCCGCGGCTTCGACCCCAGCGTGGCCACGACGCCCGACAACACCGTGTACGAGGCGTGGTCCGATGGCAACAGCTACCACCCCTACGTCGCGCGCAGCACCACGCACGCCGCGTCGTGGGACCGCGTGACCGACCTGGCCAACACCGTGAGCCCGCCCATCGTGGCCTCCACCTTCCAGGCCGCCGTCGCGGGCGACAACGGGCGCGTCGCGGTCGCCTACCTGGGCACGCAGGTGGGCACGGCGGGCCTCACGCCCTACGACAACGGCTACCACGGCGTGTGGAACCTCTTCGTCTCCTACTCCTACGACGGCGGCCTCACGTGGAGCACCGTGAAGGTCACGCAGGACAGCGACCCCGTGCAGCGCGGCTGCATCTGGGACCTGGGCGGCAGCGACGCGTGCCGCAACCTGCTGGACTTCATGGACGCCAGCGTGACCAAGGACGGCCGCGTCCTCGTCGCCTTCGCGGACGGCTGCCTCAACTGCACGACCGAGTCGCAGAGCACGCACGCCTACGCCACCATCGCGCGCCAGAGCACCGGCAAGGGGCTCTTCTCCGCCTACGACTCCTCGGGCCCCAACCCGCCCGCCGCGCCCGTCCTCAACGCCACCGCGGGCAACGCGCAGGTCTCCCTCTCGTGGACGACGCCCGCCAACGGCGGCAGCGCCATCACGGGCTACAACCTCTACCGCGGCGGCGCCAGCGGCGGCGAGACGCTCTACCAGAGCCTCGGCGTCGTGAACGCCTACAACGACACGGGCGTGACCAACGGTCAGACCTACTACTACAAGGTCGCGGCCGTGAACGCCGCGGGCGTCGGCGCCCTTTCCAACGAGCGCAGCGCCGCGCCGCAGAGCCCCAACGCGCCGCCCACCGCGTGCTTCACGCACGCGGAGACGGGCAGCAGCACAAGCGTCAACGGGACGTGCAGCAGCGACTCCGACGGGAGCGTCGCCTCCTGGGACTGGAGCTGGGGCGACGCCTCGGCGCACGGCAGCGGCGCCACGGCGAGCCACGCCTATGCAGCCGGCGGCACGTACAACGTCACGCTCACCGTGACCGACAACCGCGGGGCCACCGGCTCCACGACGCAGCAGGTCACCGTGACGGGCCCGCCCAACCAGGCGCCCAGCGCGTGCTTCTCGTCCAGCGCCGCGAGCCTCGTGGCGTCGTTCAACGGCACCTGCTCCAGCGACCCGGACGGCAGCGTCGTCTCCTGGTCGTGGGCGTTCGGCGACGGCGGCACCGGCAGCGGGGCCACGCCCAGCCACACCTACGCGGCGGGCGGCACGTACAACGTGACGCTCACGGTCACGGACAACAACGGCGCCACGGGCAGCGTGACCCACGCCGTCAACGTCACCAGCGACCCGGACCCCTCGACGCCCACGCTCAGCAACGGCGTGGCGAAGAGCGGCACCTCCGGGGCGTCGGGCACCTGGCAGTACTACAAGATCCAGGTCCCCGCCGGCAAGACGCAGCTCAAGGTGGACCTCGCGTCCACGCAGAGCTGCGGCCTGCTCAGCTGCAACCCGGACCTGGACCTCTACGTGCGCCAGGGCGCGAAGCCCACGACGTCCGCCTACGACTGCTCGCCCCAGAGCGGCACCAGCACCGAGTCGTGCACGATCTCGGGCCCCGCCGCCAACTGGTGGTACGTGGGCGTGTACGTCTACTCGGGGAGCGCCTCGCTGAGCTACACCGTGAAGGCGACGTACACTTAAGCTCGCCCGCCCCCCTGCGGGCCTCGGGAGTCGCCGTGCGCGTCCGAGGCCCGCCCCTTCTTCTCTGCGTCCTTCTCGCCCTGCCCACCGTGGGCCTCGCCGCCACCGCGTCCACGCCGGCGTTCACCACGCACCCCGCGCCCCCGGGCTGGGCGGAGAGCGCCGGCGAGCCCTCCCTCGGCGTGGACCCCGCCACCGACGCGGCCCTCTTCCAGGCGTACACGCGCACCTACAGGGTGACGTTCGACGCCTCGGGCGCGGCGACCTGGAGCGACGTGACGCCGCCCCACGCGCTGGGCACGAACCTGGACCCCATGCTCTTCACGGACCCCGGGACGGGGCAGACCTTCGCGGGCGGGCTGGAAGGGGAGTGCAGCGTCTTCTGGAGCACGACGGACGAGGGCGCCTCGTGGACGCCCGTGGGCAACGCCTGCGCGCCGCCCGCCGTGGACCACGAGACGATCTTCGCGGGCCCCGCGCACGCGCCGCTCACGGGCCGCATGGTCTACTACTGCGCGCACGCCGAGGTCGAGACGTGCTCCGCGAGCCCCGACGGCGGGCTCACCTTCGGCCCCTCGGTCCCCATCGGCGCGGGCACGCACCCCTGCCTGGGCACCTTCGGCCACGGGCGCGTCGGCCCCGAAGGCACCGCCTACGTGCCCGCGGCCCACTGCCAGATCGGCGCGGGCGTCATGGTCTCCGCCACCGACGGCCTCTCGTGGACGACGACGATCCTGCCCGCCTCGCTGCCGCCGCCCGCGGGCTTCGATCCCGCCGTCGCGACGACGCGGGGCGGCTGGGTCTACGCCGCGTTCCAGGACGCCAAGGGGCGCGAGATGGTCACGCTCTCCAAGGACCAGGGCGCCCACTGGACCTTCCCCAGGGACGCCGCGGCGGGGCTGGGCCTCGCGACCACGACGTTCAACGCCCTCGTGGCAGGCGACGACGAGCGCGCCGCGGTCGCGTTCCTGGGCACGACGACGCCGGGCGACGCCTTCGCCGCGGGCTTCCCGGGCGCGTGGAGCCTCTACGTCTCGTTCACCTACGACGGCGGCCAGACGTGGACCGCCGTCCAGGCCAGCGACGGCCCCGTGCAGCGCGGCTGGATCTGCGCCGACGGCCTGACCTGCTCGGGCGGGCGCAACCTCCTGGACTTCATCGACGCCGCCATGGACGGCCACGGGCGCGTCCTGGTCGCCTACGCGGACGGCTGCGAAGGGTGCGCCGACCCCTCGGGCTCGCACCACGCGAAGGGGACCATCGCGCGCCAGAGCGGCGGGCTGGGGCTTCTGGCGGCGTTCGATGGCTGAGCTGGTCGTCCTCGCGGCGGGCGCCTCCACGCGCATGGGGCACCCCAAGGCGCTCACGCGCGTCGCGGGCGAGCCGGCGCTTGCGCGCATCGCGCGCGCGTGGCGCGACGTCGACGCCAGCGAGCCCGTGGTCGTCCTGGGCGCGCACTTCGACGCCGTGAAGGCCGCGCTGCCGGACCAGCGCGCCCGCTGGGTCCGCAACCCGCGCCCGGACGCGGGGCGCACGGGGAGCCTCCAGGCGGGGCTCGCCGCGACGAGGGGTGATTCCGTCGTCGTCTGGCCCGTGGACCACCCCCTCGCGGGCGCCGCGACGCTGCGCCTCCTCCTGGCGACGCCCGGCGCGTGGGTCGTCCCCGAGCACGCGGGCCGCGGCGGGCACCCCATCCTCCTGCGCGGGCCCGCCCTGGCGGCGGTCCTCTCCGCGCCCGCCGCGACGCCGCTGCGCGACGTGCCGGGTCACGTGGGCATCGAGGTGGTCCGCGTGGCGACCGACGACGCGGGCGTCCTGGCGAACCTGGACCGTCCCGAGGACGTCCTGGGGCTGTGAGCGGAAGGGTATTTGGGCCCTGCTGGTGGTGCCCGCCCCCCATGGAGCCGGCACTTCTGCGCGAGGCCGCGGCCCTGGCCGAGGAGGGCGTCGCGTGCGCCCTCGCCGTGGTTGCGCAGGCCACGGGCTCCGTGCCCGGCAAGCCCGGCGCCACGATGCTCGTCGCCATCGACGGCACGAGCAAGGGCACCGTGGGCGGAGCCGGGCTGGAGGAGCGCGTGAAGCGCCTCTGCATCGAGGCCATCCGCAGCGGCGAAGGGGGCGTCCACGCGTTCGACCTCGCGGGCTGGAAGGAGGGCGCGCTGGACAGCGTGTGCGGCGGGAGCGTCACCGTCGCCATCCACGTCGTGCGCCCCGTCCCGCACCTGCTGCTCATCGGAGGCGGCCACTGCTCCGAGGCCCTCGCACGCGTCTGCGACGTCCTGCGCTGGAGCTACACCGTCGTCGACTCGCGCCCCGGCTACGCCGACGAGGCGCGCTTCTCCCGCGCCCGCGCGCTGGCCACGCAGGCGCCCGCCGCCTTCGCGCGCGAGGCGGACCTCTCGCGCTTCAGCCATGCGTATGTCATGGGCCACTCGCACCACGAGGACGGCGACGCGGTCATCGCGCTGCTGGAGAGGGGCTTCGCGGGCCACCTGGGCGTCATTGGCTCGCGCAGCAAGCTCCACGCCTTCCGCGAGCGCGCCCGCGAGGCGGGGCTCCCCGGCTCCGCGTTCGACGCCGTGCATTCCCCCATCGGGCTGGACGTGGGCGCGCAGACGCCCCCCGAGATCGCCGTCGCCGTCGCGGCGGAGATCGTCCAGCAGATCCACCGCCAGAAGGCCCTTCCCCCATCCCGATCCACCCGCGTGATATCATGACGAAGCGACTGATGACCTTCCGCATCAACGGCGCCGAGCGCACGCTCGCGCTGGAGCCCCAGGCGATCCTCCTCGACGCGCTGCGCGAGGACGCGAACCTTACGGGCACGAAGCGCGGCTGCGACATGGGCACCTGCGGCTGCTGCGCCGTCATCGTGGACGGCGTCGCGCGCCTCGCGTGCCTCACGCTGGCCAGCACCGTGCAGGGCCGCGAAATCACTACCATCGAAGGCGTGGGCGCCGGCGAGATGGACCCCCTCCAGCGCGCGTTCCACGAGGAGGGCGGGAGCCAGTGCGGCTTCTGCACGCCGGGCTTCATCATGACGTCCAAGGCGCTCCTGGACCACACGCCCGACCCCAGCGAGCACGAGATCCGCGAGGCCATCAGCGGGAACATGTGCCGCTGCACGGGCTACGTGAAGATCATCGAGGCCATCCAGCGCGCGGCGGACGAGCGGCGCGGCGCGAAGAACCCCCTGATCCACGTCGAGGGGGTCGCTCCTTGAAACTGGACCCCACCCCCCGCGCGAAGGACGTCGTCGCCTACCCCGACGCCGGCACCGAGAACTGGGAGCCCTACCGGATGCCCCTGGCGCCGGGGCACCACCCGCACTACCCCCCCAACGGGCTGAAGCTCCTGGGCAAGAGCGTGCCCCTCGTGGACGGCGCCGCCAAGGTCACGGGGCAGGCCGTCTACACGGATGATATCAAATTGCCCAACATGGTGGTCGCGAAGCTGGTGCGCAGCGCCAAGGCGCACGCGCGCATCGCGAGCATCGACGTCAGCGCCGCGGAGGCGATGCCGGGCGTCGTGGGCGTCCTCACGGGGCTGGAGATGCGTCCCGAGCAGCGCTTCGGCGTGCTGCCCCTCACCAAGGACGAGCACCCCCTCGCGCTGGACAAGGTGCGCCACATCGGCGACCCCGTCGCCATCGTGTGCGCGGAGGACGAATGGACCGCCATCGAGGCGGCGAAGGCCATCCGCGTCACCTACGAGGACCTTCCGGAATACCTCGACCCCGCCAAGGGGCTCAAGCCGGTCGCGGAGAAGATCCACGCGGAGATCGGAGTCGACGGGACCAACGTGCAGAAGTACGTCGACCAGGTGTTCGGCCACCCCGAGGAGTTCCTGGAAGGGGGGCAGAGCGCGCTGGTGCTGCGGCGGCAGTTCCGCTTCAAGGGCGTCACGCACGCGTTCACCGAGCCGCACTGCGTGATCGCGCACCACCACCCCAACGGGCGGCTCACGGTGTGGAGCGCGACGCAGGTGCCCTACTACGTCCACCGCGCGCTGGCGGAGGTCACGGGCCTGCCCATGCACAAGATCCAGGTCGTGCGCCCCAAGGTGGGTGGCGGCTTCGGCGGCAAGAGCGACCCCTTCGGCTTCGAGATGGCGACGGCGCTTCTCGCCATGAAGGTCAAGCGCCCCGTGAAGCTCCTCTTCGACCGCGAGGAGAGCTTCATCAACAACCGCGGCCGCCACCCGACGGAGACCGAGATGGCGCTGGCGTTCGACGAGGCGGGCAGCATCACGGCGCTGGACATCCAGGCGGTCATCGACGGGGGCGCGTTCGCGAGCTTCGGCATCATCAGCACGTACTACAACGGCGTGCTGAGCATGGGGCCCTACAAGGTGCCCAACTTCACGTACAAGGGCCGGCGCGTCTACACGAACCACATGCCCAGCGGCGCGATGCGCGGCCACGGCGCGGTGAACTCGCGCTGCGCGGTCGAGGTGCTCCTGGACGAGGCCGCCGAGCAGATGGGCATGGACCCCATCGACCTGCGGCTGCGCAACCTCATGCCGCCCTACTCGTTCACCCTCAACGACTTCCGCATCACCTCCAACGGCCTCAAGGAGTGCCTGGAGCGCGTGCGCGAGCGCAGCGGCTGGGACCACAAGCTCCGCCAGCTCCCCGTGGGGCGCGGCATCGGCCTGGGGTGCGGCTTCTACATCTCGGGCTCCAACCTGCCCATCCACTGGGACATCGAGCCGCGGCGCTACCCCCAGAGCACGGTCCACATCAAGATCGACATGGACGCGGGCGTCACCGTGCACACCGGCGCCGCCGAGATCGGCCAAGGGAGCGACACCGTCGCCGCCATGGTCGTCGCCGAAGTCCTCGGCATTGATATCAACCGCGTGCGGGTCTACAGCGGCAACAGCGACACGGCGCCCATCGACCTGGGCTCGTACAGCAGCCGCGTCACGTTCATGATGGGCAACGCCGCGCGCAAGGCGGCGGAGGACATCCGGCAGCAGCTCATCCAGGCGGCCGCGCGCAAGACCGGCCAGCAGATCGAGCACTTCGTCCTGGAGAACGAGCGCGTCGTCTCCCTTTCGAACCCCGAGTTCCAGATGAGCTTCGACGAGGCCGTGAAGGAGGCCATCGCGGGCTCGGGCGCGCTCGTGGCGAAGGGCACGTTCATCAGCACGCCCATGGGCGGGAAGTTCAAGGGCGCGACCGCGGGCCTCGCCCCCGCGTACAGCATGAACGCCTACGTGGCCGAGGTGGACGTCGACATCGACACCGGCGTCTGGCGCTGCAGGAAGGTGTGGGCCGCGCACGACTGCGGCAAGGTGCTCAACAGGCTGAGCGTGGAGGGGCAGATCGAGGGGTCCATCCACATGGGGCTGGGCCAGGTCATGACCGAGAGCCTGGAGTACCGCCTCGCGCAGCTTCGCACGTCGAACCTCCTGGACTACAAGATCCCCACGCCCCTGGAGATGCCCGAGGTGGAGTGCATCCTGGTGGAGAGCAACGACGCGGAGGGCCCCTTCGGCGCCAAGGAGGCGGGCGAAGGGCCGCTCCTGCCCATCCTGCCCGCGGTGGTGAACGCGCTCTACGACGCCGTGGGCGTGCGCCTCTACGACCTGCCCGTGACGCCGGACCGCCTCTGGGCGGCCATGCAGCGCAACGGCGGCGCGAAGAAGCCCGCCGGGTTCCGGCCGCAACCGATGGTCCGGCTGCGCGGGGGTGGCGAGGAATGAGCATGCTCCTTCCCCCCTTCGAGCTTCACGAGCCCACCACCATCGAGGAGGCCGTGCGCCTCAAGGAGAAGCTCCCCGAGGCGGACTTCGTGGCCGGCGGCACCGACCTGCTGCCCAACTACAAGTGGGGGCTCAACACCCGCAAGCACGTCATCAGCCTGCACCGCGTGGACGAGATGCGCGGCGTCTCCGCCGAGCGCATCGGCGCGAACGTCACGCTCACGGAGATCGAGAAGAGCGGCCTGCTCGCGCAGAAGCTCCCCGTGCTGCCGGAGACGGCGAGGCAGATCGCCACGCCGCTCCTGCGCAACAGCGGCACGCTGGGCGGGAACCTCATGCTGGAGAACCGCTGCTTCTTCTTCAACCAGACGTACCTCTGGCGCAAGAGCGTCGACTTCTGCCTCAAGGCCGACGGGGCGCAGTGCCACGTCGTGCCGCAGAAGGAGACGTGCTACGCGACCTTCTCCGCCGACATGCCCGCGCCCCTCATCGCGCTGGGCGCCAGCATCGAGCTGGCCAGCGCGCGCGGCACGCGGCACGTCAAGCTCGCCGAGTTCTACCAGGGCGACGGCATCCAGCGCAACGTGCGGCGCCCCGACGAGCTGGTCACGGGCGTCACGATCCCCAAGGAGGCCCAGCGCCTTCGCGCGACGTACCGCAAGCTGCGCCTGCGCGACAGCTTCGACTTCCCCGAGCTTGGCATCGCGGCCGCGGCGCGCTTCGAGCACGGCAAGCTCGCGGCGCTCCACCTGGTGGCCAACGCGCTGGAGACGACGCCGCGCGTGCTGGACTCCCTGGGCGAAGGGCTCCTGGGCAAGCCGCTCACCGACGAGGCCATCGCGCAGGTGGCCAAGGCCGCCGAGGACGCGGTGCGCCCCGTGAAGAACACGAACCTCCCGCCCAGCTACCGCAAGGCGATGACGCGGGTCTATGTGCAGCGCGCGCTTACGGACCTGCGCGCGCACGCGTGAGGCTCACGCCTCGACGACGAGGACGCTGCACGCCGCGATGCGCGCGGCGGCCAGGCCGTCCGCGTCGCGCGGCACCACGAGGAGGCTCGCCTTGGCGTCGCGGGCGCGCGAGGCCGCCTCGGCGCCGGTGGCCGCGAGGGAGAGGACGGGAAGGCGCGCCCGGCGGGCGAGGCGCGTCGCCACGAGACGCATCGCCTCTCCGGAGGCGACGATGGGGCCCGAGCCCGGCGGCGCGCGGGCGAGGAGGACGCTGGCCTCCGCGCCCCGGAGGACGGCCTCCGCGACGCGGCCCACGCGCGGGCTGCCCGTCTCCGGGCGGCTGGCCGCGCCCAAGGCGATGAGGTCGGAGCCGTGGAGCTTGGCCGCGCGCAGGATCTCCTCCGCGGGCGAGCCCGTGGCGTCGTGCAGCGTCGCGCGCACGCCGATGCCGCTCAGCTCCGTCATGGCCTCGTCCAGGGCCGCGCGCTGCTGGGCCTCGTTGCGCTGCGCGTCGGCGTCCCGCGTCCACCATCCGAAGCCGCCCTCGTCGCGGGGCGTGAAGGCGGGGACGCGGATGCCCGCCACGATGGCCTGCGCGGACCAGTCGGCCGCGAGGCGGCCCGCCCACGCCAGCGCGGCGAAGGCGGCGGGCGACGCGTCCAGCGCGACGAGGACGCGCGCGACCAGGGGCGCGGGCGGCGCCATGGCGAACTCGCCCATGGACGCGTGGATGGTCGCCTCGACCCCGGGGCTGGTGAACACGCTGCGGGCGAACGGGTCGAGGGAGAAATCCTGGGGCATGCTCAACCCGCCCCCAACGGCGGGCCCGGGTTTGAGAGGGAGGGGAGGGCGGATTCCGGCGCGCCGAAAGCCGGGGGCCCGGCTCAGGGCCCGCGGTGGACGAGGACCGAGGCGGTCGACTGGTGGCAGAGCGCGCTGGCGGTGCTGCCCATGACGGAGGAGGCGCCGAAGCCCCGCGCGCCCACGACGACGAGGCCCGCGCCCGATTCGCGGGCCATCTGCGCGAGGACGCGCCCCGCGGGCCCGCTGCGGCGCGCGAAGGCCACCCCGGGGCGGGGCGCGGGCAGGTCCATGGCGGAGAGCGTCGCCTCGTCCAGGAGGAAGCCGGGCTCCAGCGGCTCGATGGCGTGCGCGAGGGTCGCGGGGACGCCCCAGCCTTTGGCCAGGCGCAGGGCGAGCCGCGCGGCGTCCCGGCTCGCGCGCGAGCCGTCGACGCCCGCGAGGACCGAGCGCGGCGGCGGGTCGCCGCGGGCGATGAGCACGCTGGCGCGCGTGCGGTTGCGCACGCCGTCGCTGACGCTGCCCAGGAGCGCGCGCCCCGCGGGCCCGCGGCCGTGGGAGCCCAGGATGACGAGGTCGGCGCGCTGCGCGTCGGCGACGCGGGCGATCTCGCGCGGCGCGGAGCCCACGGGGAGGACACCCTCCGCCTCGACGCCGGCGGCGCGAAGCTCGACGACGCCCGCGTCCAGGAGCCTGCGCCCCGCCGTCTTCACGGCCTCGTACTCGGAGGCCAGCGGCCAGGCCTGCCCGTAGGCGACGTCGTAGATCTGCGTGTAGGGCGGCGGCAGCGCGTGCGCGGCCACGACGGGGGCCTGGAACTCGCGCGCCAGGGCGATGGCCCACCGCATGGCCGCGCGCGAGGTCTCGGAGGCGTCCAGCGCCACGAGGATCCGGCGGAACGCGGGCGCGCTCCCGGCCGCTGGCTCGCCCCGGCCGGCCCCGAACGCGAGGCGGTCGATGGCGTCGGCGACGTCCTCCATGGCGTGCTGGTGGCTCTGGATTGGGGCGCTCAAGGTCTCGCCACCCTCCTGGAGGCCACGCCTCGTGCGTCTCCCTGTCGCCGAACCCGTTCGGCGCTGCCCCCGTGCCCTGGTAGCCCAAGCAAGGTCCCGCCCATCGCAAGTGCCAGCAGAGGGCCATCCGACCGCGGATTCCGATCAGAATTGTCCGGATTCCTTGTAGGGGGCCGAAGTCGCCGCCGAAGGCGGCGACGGAGCGCCCCCTAAGGGCAATTCTGATCGGAATCC
>JAJPHT010000005.1 GCA_021325135.1 Pseudomonadota bacterium
CACGTGAAGTTGCAGTAGTCCACGATGGGCGTCATCTGCATGCAGCCGCGCGACTCGATGCCGTAGAAGTCGCCCTTGTAGCAGTGGCGGTCGCCCTTGAGGTCCTCCTTGGTCCAGTGGCAGAGCTTGACGCCCACGTGCTCGCCCACCGTGCCGTAGCCCTGCTTGTGCAGGACCTGCCGGAGCTCCTCACGCATGGCCGCCGAGTCGGCGCGCAGCTATTTCACCGTTCCGGGGGCCCGGCTTTGACCCATAGTGGGGTCTGGGGGCGGCCTGCCTGGGGGGATCGCGCTCACCCGGCGATGGCGACCAGGGGCCGCTCGATCCTCGCCAGGGGCCGCGGCTGGACGCGGGGCTCCTCCCGCGTGGCGGGCGCGACAAGGATGAGGAGGGCGTGGGCGGTGCCGCGCGCCAGGGCGTGAAGGGGGCGGCGCGTCTTCTCCAGGAGGACCCGGACCAGGACCCGGGGCGCGTGGAAGCGGACGAAGCCCAGGAGCCGCCCGTGCCGCGCCGTCATCTGCTCGCGCTCGGCGCGGGTCTTGGGCGTGCGGTCGTGGAGGAGGATGCCCGTCGCGTTCGTCTCGGCGGCGGCGGTGAGGATGCGCGCGCCGATCTCGTCCTCGTCCGTGCCGGGCAGCGTGGCGATCCGCTGGAGGGTGTCCTCTTCGTCGAGGTCCGCGATGAGGACGTCGCAGGGGGGCCGCTGGAGGACGGGCTCCAGGGTGCCTTGCACGAGGCTCTTGAGGCTGAACGCCTCGCGCCAGCCCACGAGCACGAGGTCGGCCTTCAGGTCGAGGGCGGCCTGGCGGATCTCGGCGCCGACGAGGTGCGCGAGGCGGACCTCGGTGCGCACGCGCACGCCGGAGGGCAGGCTGGCGCGGGCCAGCTCGAAGAGGGGGAGGGCTTCGCGCTTCGTGTCGGCGTTCTCCAGGGAGGAGAGGAGAGGGACGTTGACGACGTGCAGGAGGACGATCTCGCCGCCGGTCAGGTCCGCGATCTTCGCGGCGGCCCGGCAGAGGCGGGGGACGGCGAGGTGGTGCGCGAGGGGGACGAGGATGCGGGGGGCGGGGTGGGGCATCGGCGTGTTCTCTTGGCGCTCCGAGGTCGCGGGCGTGTCGGGGTCGGCAAGCGAACGCGCGAGGGCGCCCGTGTCGGCGGCGGCACGTCGCCCCCGCTTGCCGCGGGGGGACGGGTGGCTACCGAACCCGCACGATCCGCCTCCGGGCCTTGGAGGTTCCGTTTTCGGGACGCCAAGGGCTCGCACGGTTCCCTTTGAACCTTCAAGCCGGGCTGCCGATCAAGGCCCAGACCGAAACCATGCCACGCCAAGGCACGACGCGGCGCGGGGGTCATTCCGCGGGCGCGTGACGACGGGCCCGCAGGAAGACGCATGGCGACCCCGGCGAAGAGCGGCAAGGGAAGCTGGTTCACGCTGGGCCTGAGCCTGGCCGCGCTGGGCGTCGTCTATGGCGACATCGGGACGAGCCCCCTCTACGCCCTCGCGGTCTGCTTCGACGGCGCGCACGGCGTGGGCGTCTCCCCCGAGAACGTCCTGGGCGTGCTCTCGCTGATCTTCTGGTCGCTCGTCATCGTGGTCACGCTGAAGTACCACGTCTTCGTCCTGCACGCCGACAACAAGGGCGAGGGCGGGATCCTCGCGCTGATGAGCCTCGTGCGCCCCGCCGGCGCGAAGCGGCGCCTGTGGGTCGTCATGCTGGGCCTCTTCGGCGCGGCGCTCCTCTACGGCGACGGCATGATCACGCCCGCCATCAGCGTGCTCTCCGCCTTCGAGGGCCTCAACGTGGCGACGCCCGCCCTCGCGCCCTACGTGATCCCGCTCACGCTCCTCGTGCTCGTCACGCTCTTCGCCTTCCAGCGGCACGGCACCGCGCGGATCGGGCGCGTCTTCGGCCCGACCATGCTCGTCTGGTTCGGCGTCCTGGCGATCCTGGGCGTGCGTGGCATCCTCCAGGCGCCTGAAGTCCTCAGCGCCGTGAACCCCCTGCACGCCGTCCATTTCTTCGCGGCGAACCCGCTGGGCAGCTTCCTCGTGCTGGGCGCCGTCTTCCTCGTCGTGACGGGCGGCGAGGCGTTGTACGCGGACATGGGGCACTTCAACGAGCGCGCCATCCAGATCGCCTGGTTTGGCGTCGCGCTCCCCGGCCTCCTGCTGAACTACTTCGGGCAGGGCGCCCTGCTGCTGCGCGATCCCGCGGCGGCGAGCAATCCCTTCTACCTGCTCGCGCCCTCGTGGGCGGTCCTGCCCCTCGTGGTGCTCTCGATGGCGGCGACGGTGATCGCCTCGCAGGCGATCATCAGCGGCGCCTACTCGCTCACCATGCAGGCGATCCACCTGGGCTACCTGCCCCGCATGAGGATCGACCACACGAGCGCGGTCCAGAAGGGGCAGATCTACGTCCCCGCGATCAACAGCCTGCTCCTCCTCTCCACGGTGCTCCTGGTGCTCGCGTTCAGGTCGAGCGGCGCCCTGGCGGGCGCCTACGGCATCGCCGTGACCACGACGATGGTCATCACCACGCTGCTCATGTGGCTCGTGGTGCGCGACATCTGGCGCTGGCCCCTCGCGCTCGCGGTCCCCGTCGTGGGGGTTTTCCTCCTGGTGGACCTGACGTTCTTCGCGGCCAACGTCACGAAGATCCCCGAAGGCGGCTGGTTCCCTCTGGCCGTGGGCCTCGCGGTCTTCATCCTCATGACGACGTGGCGCCACGGGAGAAGCCTCCTGCGCGAGAGGCTGCGCGAGTCCGAGACGCCGCTGGAGCCTTTCCTCGCGGGCCTGCGCACCTCGGGCATCGTGCGGGTCAAGGGGACGGGCGTGTTCCTCACGGGCAACCAGGAGGCGATGCCGCCCGCGCTCGTGCGGATGGTGCGGCACACGAAGGTGCTCCACAAGAGCGTCCTCCTGCTGACGATCTCCCTGGAGGACGTGGCGCGCGTCCCCGAGGCGGAGCGCCTCGAGCACAAGGAGCTGGGCCTGGGCTTCCATCGCGCCGTGGCGCACTACGGCTTCATGGAGGAGGTGGACGTGCCGCGCATGATGGACCTCCTGCGCGAGCGCGGCTTCGAGCACGATCCCGACGACACGACGTACTTCCTGGGGCGGGAGCGGCTCGTGGCGCCGCACGGGACGACGGGCTTCCGCCTCTGGCGCCCCCGGCTCTTCGCGTGGATGGCGCAGAACAGCCAGCCCGTGCCAGCCTACTTCCAGATTCCGCCCGAGCGCGTCGTCGAGGTGGGCGCGCAGATCACGCCGTGAAGGAGGGGATGAAGATTGCATGCGTGGCGGCAGGTCGCGGCCCTCCTGGTGTTCTTCGGCGGCTTCGCGGACGCGGGCCTCGCGCACCCCGACCGCCTGGACGCCTTGGACCTCGTCCTCTTCGGGACGGGCCTCTCCAGCGCGATCCTGTTCCTCTCGCTCGGGGCCATCACGCGCTCGCGCCTCCTCCTCCTCATCGGCGGAGTGGCCGTGGCGTCCGCCGTCGCCGTCGTCCTGGACGCCGCGCGGGGCCTCACGGTGGCCGAGGTCGTCATCGCGGCGACGGACGTGACGCTCCGCCTGGCCCTCGCGGCGTGCCTCGCCGTGCTCGCCTACCGCCACGTCCGCCCGGACCATCGCGGCGCTTGATGCGCACGGATCGACGGGCTTGGAGCCAAAGCGGGGTCCCCACGGCTTGAGCCGCGTTCAAGTCCGCTTGAGGTTCGTCAAGAAAGGTTAAGCCTGCCACGCGCGTCGCGGCGGCCGAGGCTTGGTATCCCATGAAGCTCCTCGCGCCGCTGGGCGCCCTTCTCCTGCTGGCCGCCCCCGCCTTCGCGACCCCCGCCCCCGTCTCCGTGACGCTGGACGTGGGCTACGGCCACCACGCGGTCCCCTCCGCCGTCTCCTGCCAGGTCGTCGTGCCCGACGACGCGACTGCCGCGGACGTGCTCGACGCCGCGGCCGCCGCGGGCTGCATCAGGTCGTGGACCGCCGTCGACTACGGTTCCCCCGACGCGCCCAACCGCTTCGTGCAGTGCGTCGAGACGACGACCGACGTGTGCGGCCAGGACGCGGTGCTCGACGGCACGTTCTGGGCCTTCTACTTCGACGGCGCGCTGGCCAACGGCGGCGTCGACGCGACGCACGTCCACGCGGGCGACGACGTGCAGCTGGTCTTCACCGACTACTTCGTCCCCTTCTCCCTTCCGTGAGGCGCTTCCGTGCGCGGCTGGGCGATCCTCGCGGCGGCCCTCGTGCTGCCCACGGTCGTGCCCACCGCGCACGCGGACGCCGCGGGGGACGCGGGCGCGCGCGGGCTCGCCTGGCTCGCGGCGCACCAGCAGCCCTCGGGCACCTTCGGGGGCTACCTCCCGGTGTACGCCGCGGAGGCCGCCGCCGAGGCGGGCCTTGACCTGGGCGCCTGGCCCACGGCCGAGCATCCCGCCCTGCGGGACCTCGCCCCCTACGACTACAACAACGGCGGGAGCGGCCCCCTCTACAGCGCGGAGCGGCGCGCGCACGCCCTGGGCATGGATGGCCGCGACCCCCGCGCGTTCCAGGGCGAGGACCTCGTGGCGGAGATCCAGTCCAACCTCTCGGGCGGGCAGTACGGCGACCCGGCGTACCTCAACGACGACGCATGGGCCATCCTGGGCCTGCGCGCGGCGGGGGTCGCGCCCTCCGACGCGGGCCTCCAGTCCGCGGCCTCGTTCCTCCTCTCGGGGCGCTCCGCGGACGGCGGATGGGCGAACAAGCCCAGCGCGACCTCCGGCGACACCGACGACACGGGCGCCGCCCTCGTGGCGCTGGCCTCCGCGGGCCGGCTCTCCGGGGGCGACGTGCGCGCGGCGCTCTACCTGAACTCCACGCACGCGCAGGGCGGCGGCCACGGCAGCGCCGTCGGCGTGGCGCCCACGGCCAACTGCCAGAGCACCGTGTGGGCGCTGCGCGGCTACCGCGCGCTGCGGATCGACCCGCCCGCGGACGACCTTCCCTACCTTCTCTCGCTCCAGCACGCGGATGGCGGCTTCGGCAAGGACGCGCACGACGACCCCGACGGCTTCTGCACCGCGGAGGCCGTGGCCTTCCTCGCGGAGGACCCCGCCGCGGGCGCGCCAAGCTATCGTTCCTGCGGGCCCCTCGTGGGCGAGGTCCACGCGCTGGAGCCTGCGACGCTGGCCGTCCCCGCGGCGTTCGCGTCCGCCTCGTGGACCGTGGGCGGCCAGCAGGCCAGCGGCCGCTTCGCCACGCTGACGTTCCCCGCCAAGGGGGACGTGCCGCTCTCGGTGGACGCCTCGGGGCCCGGCCTCGCCTGCCGCGTCCGCGGGACGCTCCGCGTCGGCACGGCGCGCCCCGTCGTCGCGCTTGGGAGCGGCGACCTCGCGGCGCCTCGCCTCGCTACGGTCGCGCTGGACGTCTCCCGCTCGCGCGATCCCGACGGCCGCATCGTCGCCTGGCGCGTCGACTGGGGCGACGGCAACGCGACCGCCCTCCCGTCGCACGCCTACGCGCTCCCCGGCGTCTACGCGGCGCAGGTCGCGGCGCAGGACGACGAGGGCGCCTGGAGCGATATCACCCTCGCGACGGTCCACGTCCGCAACCTCCCTCCCAGGCTCTCGGGCCTCCCTGCTGCCCTCGTCGCGGACCGCGCCCATGATATCACCCTCCCCGTGGACGCGTCCGACCCCGAGGGCGACCCTGTCTCGGTCTCGTGGGCCCTGGGGGGCCTCTCGGGGGAGGGCGCCCCCCACCTGCGCCCCGCGGAGCTGGGCAACGCGACGCTGGCCCTCCTCGCGCGCGATCCCTACGGCGGCGAGGCGTCCGCCAACGTCTCCGTGGAGGTGGTCGACCTGCCGCCCGCGCTGGCGAACGTCACGCTGCCCGGGGACGCCACCGAGGGCGAGCCCTTCGCGTTCTCCGCCGAGGCGAGCGACCCCGACGGACCCGAGCCCACGATCGCGTGGACGCTGGGCAACGTCTCGTGGAGCGGCGCGCGGGGCGAGATCGCCCTGCCCGCGGGCCCGCAGCGCGTCGTCGTGGCGGCGCGCGACGCCGAGGGGCTGGAGGCGCGCGTCGAGCGCACGCTCCTCGTCGCCCCCCGCGGCGCGCCCCCTCCCGCCGCGGAGCCCCCCGCGGTGCTCTCCGTCGAAGGGGCCTTGGACAACGGCACGCTGCGCGTCGCCGCGCGCCTCTCCCCCGCCAACGCCACCGGGCTCGTCCTCTGGACCAGCGCCGCGGGAAACGGCAGCGCCCCCCTCGTGGACGGCCATGCCGAGGTGCCCCTGCCGGGAGCGACCGAGGTTGATATCACCGTCGAGGCGCGCGCGGGCAATCTCACGGCCTCGCAGGCGGCCGGGCCGTTCCGCGCGCCGCCCCCGCCGCTCGCGGCGCCCGTTCTCCACCTCCCGCCCCTCGCGAGGCCCGGCGCCCCCGTGACGCTCTCGTGGGACCTGCCCGAGGGGGCGACCGAGGCGCTCGTGGACTTCGGCGACGGGACAGGCACGGGCTGGACGAACGCCACGAGCGCGGAGCACGCCTGGGCGCGGGCGGGCGCGTATGGCCTGCGCGTGGAGGCGCGCGCTCCCGACGGTCGCGCGTCGGCGGTCGACGCGGGCCTTGCCGTCGAGGCCGCGCCCGCGCCGCTGGAGAAGGCGAGCGCGCCCGCGCCGACGCCCGCCCCTGTGGAGAGCGTCCGCGTCACGCCGCCGGAGGCGCAGGCGGCGAAGAGGGCTCCGGCGCCCCCGGCGTGGATGGCGCTGGCGATGGCCGCGACGCTTGCCGCAGCGCGTCGTGCGCGCGGACGCAGGGGCCCACGCTGAACGCGAAGAGGAGCGCGTTGGCGAGGGCGGGCACGACGTTGAACGCGAGCCCCGCCAGCACGAGGGCGCCCAGCGCGGCGGGCGTCTCGCGGTAGAGGAGGAGCCACGTCGCGGCGTCGGAGGCCGCGCTGAAGAGGAGCATCGACGCGAGGCCTGCGGAGGCCGCGAGCAGCGCGCCCGCGAGGCCCGACCAGTCGACGCGGCGCAGCGCGCCGCCCGCGAGGCCCAGGAGCGCCATGGCGGGGACGTTGACGAGGCCGGGCGGGTAGAGGCCGCTGAGCATGAGGTCGGTCATGAGCATGGCCAGAGCGCCGCCCGTCGCGCCCACGAGCGGGCCCCACAGCAGGCCGCCCAGGAAGACGACGACGTAGGTGAGCTTCACGTTGGGAAGCGCCAGGAGCGCGAGCCGGCCCGCGGTGGCCAGCGCCGCGACGGTGACGATGGGGACGAAGCGCGCGGGCGTGTCGTGGCCGGCGAGGCGCAGCGCGTCGCGGCGGATGGCGGCGCGGCGGTGCGCGGCCACGGTGAGCGCGGGCAGCAGGCGCGCCGCCTCGCGCGCGCGGGCCAGCCGTCCGCGCGGCCACGCGCCCTCCAGCGTGCGCGCGAGGCGCAGGCGCTCGAAGTCGGTCCGCACGTCGTGGGCCGCCAGGAGCACGGCCGCGACCCAAGCCGTGGCGCGCGGCGGGAGGCGCAGCCCCTCTGCGAGGCGCGCCGCGCCCACGCGCGAGAGCGCCGCGAGGCTCGCTCCCATGGCGGCCGCCATGCGCAGCCCGCCGACGGCGCCCTGCTCCAGGCCTCCGCCCACGAGCCAGAGCACGGCGGCGTTGATCGCGATGGTGGAGCCCGCCAGCAGGAGGAATGCCTTCCGCTCGCGCACCACGAGGAGCGCGGCGAGCGCGACCGCCGCGGCGGCGGGCCACGGCGCGGCGAGGGCGAGGAGCGTCGCGGCGGCGACCGCGAGGAGGACCGCCACGGCGTCCGCGCGCCTCAGAGGCGCACCTCCGACTGCGCGAGGGCGGAGAGCGCGTCGTCGTGCGTCGCGGCGAGCACGCAGGCGCCCTCGGAGACGCGCCGCGCGATGGCCAGCGCCAGCGCGCGGCGCCCCTCCGCGTCGAGGTGCGCCTCGGGCTCGTCCAGAAGATAGCAGCGCGCGGGGGAGCCAAGCGCCTTCGCCAGCGCGACGCGCTGCGCCTCGCCCCCCGAGAGCGTCAGCGGGTGGCGCTCCTGCAGCGCGGGGGGCACGAGGCCAAGGTCCTCCGCGCCGGCGATCTCGTCCGCGACGCGCTCGCGGGTGAGCATGTCGCGCGCGTGCGGCAGCAGCAGGCGCGTCCCGGGCTCGCGGGCCAGGCGGCGCAGCAGCGTGCTCTTGCCGCACCCGTTGGGGCCCCGCAGCGCATGGAAGCCGGGGCCCAGCGCGGGGTCCGCGAGGATCGGGGCGCCCTCCCGGCGCGGGATGGGGGGCAGCGCGGCGGGGTGGAGCGGCCCCAGGTGGACGACGCGCGTCGCGAGGTCGTCGAGGACGTCGCCGTGGTCGGCCGCGACGACGGCCCCCCGCGCCGCGGCGGCCTGCACGAGCGCGCGCAGGCGGTCGCGCCCTTCGGGGTCGAGCCCCTCGGCGGGCTCGTCGAGAAGGAGGAGCGGCGCGCCCTCGGCCAGCGCCAGGGCGACGCGCCGCGACTCGCCCGAGGAGAGGGTCGCGCTCTCGCGCTCCTCCAGGGGTGATAGCACGTCGGGCGCGCGGCGGCCGCGCAGGCGGAACTCGCCCCCCACCGTGAGGCCGGCCAGCGCGTCGCGGGCGTCCTGGGGCGAGAGGGCCAGCGCGTCGCGCAGCGCGCGGGCGGGCAGGGCCGCCGGGTCGGGGCGCAGGAGGGCGGGCCGCAGCGGCGCGTCGAGGCCCGCCAGCGAGCGCAGGAGGCTCGTCTTCCCGCTGCCGTTGGGGCCGCGCAGGAGGACCACGTCGCCGCGGCTGATCTTGATATCATGGCCAAGGTAGCCCAGGGCCTCCATCATGCGGGGGCCTCGGGCGCGTCCCACGCGTCCACGGGCACGCGGCGCAGCGTGCCCTGGTTCTGCTCCTCGAAGGCCTGCATGACCTGGGGGAGGCGGTCGCGGGAGACGAAGAGGCGCGCCGAGAGGCCGCGCTCGGCGGCGTTGAAGGCTGCGCGCTCGGCGGCGAACTCGAAGTGGACCTCACCCAGGCGCCGCGCGAGGAGGCGCGCGCCGGTGCCCACGGCGCCCACCTTGTCGGCGCGCGGCATCTCCTTGAGGGCGCCGCGCAGGCGCGGCAGGTCGACGCGCGCGATGCCGCCCTCCTGCGGGCCGGGGACGGCGACGACGTGGATGCGGCCCGGCTCCAGCTCGACGAGGCCCGCGAGATCACCCACGACGACCTCCTCTCCCGCCTCGGCGTCGCGCAGCGCGCGGCCGGTGCTGGAGGCGCGCAGCCGCGCCTTGGCGGCGAGGTCCCCCTCCTGCATGACGAGGCCGACGCGATCGCCGGCCTTGATGCGCGTGGCGGCGACGGCGCTGGTGACGCGGATGACCGAGAGCGGCGTCGCGACGGCGTCCACGGCGGCGCGCATCTGGCGCACGCCCTCGTGGAGCGAGGCGCGCCCCTGGGGCGTCAGCGCGTGCTCCGCGTCCAGCGCGCCCTCGGCGACGAGGTCCTTGGCGTAGGCGGAGACGGCCTGCACGGTGACGTCCAGGCGCGAGGCGACCTCGGAGAGCGTGACGCCCGGCTCGCGCTCCATCTCGGCGAGGATCAGCAGGCGGGTCACGGCGGCCTTGTCGCGCAGCAGGCGCGCGCCGGTCGGGGGCGAAGCCACGGGCGGGGAAGGGTTTTTCCGCCTTCAACCTTTCCTGAAGTTCATCAACCGGGGTTGAGCATGGGTCGCGCCCGTCTCGCGTTCGCCGTCGCGCTGCTGGCCCTGCTGCTGGGCGGCGCGGGCGCGCTGGCGTGGTGGAGCGCCGTCAGCGCGCCTGCAGGCGCGGCGCAGGTCCACGTCGAGATCGTCGGCCCCCAGGGCGCGCTGTTCAACGGGACCGTGCGCGTCGCCAATGCGACGGCGCTCAGCGCGCTCCAGGAGGCGGCGCGCGCCGGCAACCTCACGGTGGAGGTCGTCGAGTACCCCGGCATGGGCGCCTACGTGAGCCGCATCGGCCCATACTCCGCGCACGGCGGCGCGGGCTGGGTCTACGAGGTGGACGGCGTCTCCGGCGACCGCAGCGCGGCGCGCCTGCCGCTCCACGATGGGGACTCGCTCCGCTGGAGCTGGACCGATGGGTAGGCCCCTCGTCCTCGCGCTCCTGGCGCTCCTCCTGGCGGGCTGCGCGCGCACGGGGCCCGTCGCCACGGTGACCCCGCCCACCGCCGCGCCCGCGGCCTTCGCGCTCCGGGAGGTGGCCTCCGGCTTCGAGGAGCCGCTTCTCCTCGTGAGCGCGCACGACGGGACGGGCACGCTCTACGTCGTCGAGCAGACGGGCCGCGTCTGGACCCTGGACCACCGACTCTTCCTGAACCTCAGCGGCAAGACGGCGCCCGGCGGCGAGCGCGGGCTCCTGGGCCTCGCGTTCGCGCCCGACTTCGCCGCAAGCGGCGTCGTCTACGCCAGCTACACCGACCTCAACGGGGACTCCATCCTGGAACGATATCACACGCGCGGCGACGCGCCGCCCGACCTGGTCCTCAAGGTGGACCAGCCCTACCCGAACCACAACGGAGGGGACGTCGTCTTCGGGCCCGACGGGTGGCTCTGGTACGGGCTGGGGGACGGCGGCTCGGGGGGCGATCCCCAGGCCAACGGGCAGAACCCCGACGCGCTGCTGGCGTCCCTGCTGCGCCTCGACGTGTCGCACGGCAACGCCACGCCCGAGATCTGGGCGAAGGGCCTGCGCAACCCGTGGCGCTTCTCCTTCGACCGCGCCAACGGCGACCTCTGGATCGGCGACGTGGGGCAGGACCGGTGGGAGGAGATCGACCACGTCGCCGCGCCGCTTCGCCCCGGCCTCAACTTCGGCTGGAACGCCTACGAGGGCAACCATGCATACCCCGGCGGCGTGCCTCCGTTCTCCGCCGTGACGCCGCCCGTTGCGGAGTATTCCCACGACGAGGGCTGCTCCGTCACCGGCGGCTACGTCTACCGCGGCGCCGCGATCCCCTCCCTCGTGGGCGCGTACCTCTTCAGCGACTACTGCTCGGGTCACCTCTGGACGCTGCGCCCCTCGGGGAGCGACTGGAGCCTCGCGCAGCCCCTGGACGCGGGCGCCTCCGTCTCCTCCTTCGGCGAGGACGACGCGGGCGAGCTGTACGTCGTGGACCACGGCGGGCGCATCCTCAAGATCGTGCCCGGGTGAGGCGGGCTCCTTCTCGCTTCTTTTGCTGGGGGCGGAGCCCCCAGCAAAAGCAAGAAGGCAAAAGAGCGCGACCGCCGCGTCAGACGATCGCACCCACCACCGCCCCCGCCGCGGCGAGCCCCGCCGCGACGTAGAGCGTGGGCTCCGGCAGGCGCAGCGCCACGATGAGGAGCATCGCCAAGGGGAGCGCGAAGAGGACGCCGTGCGCCGCGGCGGCGACCGACCCGTTGTGGTGGTGGAGCGCGGGGTCGACGACGCTCAGCGCGTTGAGGCCGAGGCCGGTGAGCAGGCCCAGGGTGGCGAACGCGGCGGGCCAGCCCACGGGGAGCGGCTCCGTCATCGCAGCGCGGGCCTCCGCAGGCTCGCGTAGAGGTGGTGCGGGTCCGCGGCCGCGCGCACGGGCCCGTCGCGGCGGTAGTAGGGCGCGCGCTCGGCCACGACCTTGCGGAACGCGGCGCGCAGGCCCTCGTCATCGAGCCCGCGCGTGGGCACGTAGTCGTCCAGCCGGTTGAGGCACCCCTTGAGCTGGCCGTCGTGCGTCACGCGCACGCGATGGCAGTTCGCGCAGAAGTCGGGGTTCCCCACCGGATCGACAAGCTCCACCGTCGCCCCATTCTCCAGGTGGTAGACGTGGCGGTGGTGCATGGTGCGCTGCTCCACCGCGGCGGCGCGCTCCGAGAGCCATGCGCGCACCTTGTCGAGGTCCACGCGGCGCGGCATCATGTCGGTGCGGATCTCCGGCATGACCTCGATGAGCTGGAGGTGCAGGCCCTTGCGCGACGCGACGAAGTCCACGAGCTCGGGAAGCTCGCCCAGCGTCTCGTCCAGGAGCACCGTGTTGATCTTCACGGGCGCGAGGCCGGCGGCCAGCGCGGCTTCGAGCCCCGCGAGGACGGGCTCCAGGGTGCCGCGGCGCACGGCGCGGAAGTGGCGCGCGTCCAGCGTGTCGATGCTGACGTTCACGCGCGCGAGGCCCGCGTCGGCGAGCGCCTGCGCGCGGGGCGCGAGGAGGCTCCCGTTGGTGGTGAGGCTGACCTCCATGAACGTGGAGGCCTCGCGCACGATGTCCTCCAGGTCGCGCCGCAGCAGGGGCTCGCCCCCCGTGAGCTTCACCCGGGTGACGTCGAACTCCCGGGCGATGCGCAGGAGCCTCACGAGCTCCGCGGCCGTCATCTCGCCCTGCGCGGGGTCGCCCGGCCCGCGCGTGTCGCCCAGCCCCTCGTTGTGGCAGTAGACGCACGCGAAGTTGCACCGGTCCGTGAGGCTGACCCGGAGGTCGCTCACGTGGCGGCCGAACGAGTCGACCAGCATGCGCTCGGTGCGGGGCGGGTCCACGCCTCCGCGACGGGCCGCCTCGCTCTTGGCGCTTTGCCTAAGGGGGTTCGGGGGGCGAAGCCCCCTGACGTGAAGGAACGTCACGCAGACGATCAAAACGTCAGGGGGGCGGGCCCCCCTGAAACCCCCCATCTTGCGCGCGACGGGCAGTGCTCTACGGCCCGCCCGCGGGGTACTTCTCCATGACGCGTCGCCGCGACTCGTCCTGGCTCATGTCGTGCTCCTCCACGTTGTGGAGGATGAGCTCCTCCCTCGTCTCGAAGGCGTCGCCGCAGAAGCACTCGAACTCGGCCATGCGCGGGGGGAGCTTGCAAGGGGGTTAGACCCTTGTCGCCCGCCCATCGCTGCCCTACTTGACGCGGCGCGAGTGGGTGAGGTTGTACTCGCGGAAGAGCGCCTCGCCGATGACCTGCTCCGCCTCGCTGGCGTGGCGGTTGCGGAAGAGGCGCACCACGTCCTCCTCGGGGAGGTGGGGGCACTCGTTGAGGATGAGGTTGTAGATGTCGTTGGCCCAGTCGGAGGCCTGGATGGTCTTCAGGCCGTCGCGGTACTGGCGCTCCAGCACGGTCTCGGCGATCGACTTCGCCCGCTCGGTGGGCGGCCGGGGGTCGAGGGCGGCCATGCCTCGACCTACAGCCATCCGGTGCAAAAACGTTCGCGAACTCCAGCGGCCAGGCGGCCGGACATGGCCGATCCTCACTGGTGGTGATCCGGAATCAGGTTACGGGACGTAACCTTCATCTCGGTGGGCGCCTACCCCCGACCGATGCCCCTCCGGCGCCCCCCGGCCGTGACCTCCCGGCCCAAGGTCGACCTCTGCCCCGTCACCGAGACGGCGAAGATCATCGGCAAGAAGTGGTACCTCATCATCCTCCACGAGCTGACGCGCACCCCCATGGGGTTCAACGAGCTCAAGCGCGCCGTGCGCGGCATCAGCGCCAAGGTCCTCAGCGAGAACCTCGGCGAGCTTGAGGCGCGCGGCCTCGTCACGCGCACCGTCTACAGCGAGAGCCCCATCCGCGTCGAGTACGGCCTCACCGACAAGGGGCGCGAGCTGGACGGCATCTTCCTCAGCATGCGCGTCTGGGGCGAGAAGTGGGCCATCTGCTTCGACGAGGGCGAGATGAGCGAGGCCCCCGTCGCCGTCCGCACCCCCTGAGCGCCATCGACGAGCCGGCGGGAGCCCTCACGTCCGGGTGCCCCCTTCCTCCCGCCCGTGCGCGGCGCCCTCCTTACCCTCCCCCTTCTGGCCAGCCTGGTCCTCGCCGGATGCGCGGCCCCGGACCAGGCGCCCAGCGAGTCCACGGCCCCGACCAACGACTCGGCCAACGTCACGGCCACCCCCGAGGCGCCCCCCGCCGCGACGCCAAGCCCCACCCCTGCTGAGCCCACGCCTACCGAGCCCACACCCGCGGAGCCCACGCCGACGCCCACGCCTGAGTTGACCCCGACACCTGAGCCGGCTCCAACGCCGGAGCCGACCCCGACGCCGCCGCCTCCCCCGTCCACGCCGCCGACGCCGCCCCCCTCGCCCGCGCCCTCGACGCCTCCAGCACCCCCGGCTCCCCCGCCTCCGCCCCCCTCGTGGCCCCGCGCGGGGAGCTTCGTGGCGTACCACGTCCGGGGCGGGGAGGACAGCCCGGATGGCTGCTGCGGGAAGGAGTACGACGCCAACGTCACGCTGCGCTACGACGGCGCCTCCTGGCGCGGCGTGTGCACGATCTCCGAGCGGAGCTTCCAGCCGGTGGACCACTCCACGGGCTGGCCGCCTTACGCGTGGAACAACACGACCCGCACCGCGCCCGTCGCCTTCGAGCCCTTGCGCGCGCCCACCAACGTCTCGGTGGGCGACGCGCCGCCCTTCTCCACCCTGTCGGGCTGCGACTCGCTCACCGACCAGGAGAACTGGACCATCGTGGAGCGCACGACGCACACGGCGCCGCGCCAGGCGGACGGCAGCGACGCTTGGCACGCCCAGTTCCGCCCCGTCTGGCCCGAGGAGGGCGACGCGTGGTGGGACGTCAAGACGGGCCTCCTCCTCGCGTGGGACGACCAGCTCCACTACGGCGGCGACCACGGGTGGATGGTGGACACGGACGCGCCGCTCTCCTGAGCGGACGACCAAAGGGGTTTTCCACGCGGGGCGCCAACCGGAGGGCATGCCCAAGCTTCCCACCAAGGACCCCGAGTTCCCCGAGCTGACGAAGCTGCGCGACCAGGACCGCCAGGAGCACGTCCGGCGCGCCATGGCCGCGGGCATGAGCCGCGAGGAGGCCGAGCGGCACGCGGACGAGGACTTAAGAGAGCGCGACGACTCGCACCCGTGATGGCCTTCCAGTGCCCGCCCGACTGCGGGTGGTGCTGCACGCACCTCACGCGCGAGGTGCCCCCGGAGGAGGCTGCCTCGACGCGGGCGTTCCGCGCCGCGCTGCGCGACCTGGGCGTCTACCACTGCGGAGACGCGGTGACGACGGGGCTCTCCCTCTCCAACGCCGAGGCCGAGCGCTTCCGCGGCGTCGCGGCGCAGCGCGGCGTCCGCGCGGCGATGCACCCGCGCACGTTCCTCCTGGAGACGCGCCGCCGCCTCGCGGTGGTCCTCGACTGGCACTTCCCGCACGCGGTGTGCCCGTTCTACGAAAGTTATCAATGCACCGTCTACCACGACCGGCCGCTGGTGTGCCGCGCGTTCCCGGTCATGGTGGCGACGCCGCTCTCGCTGGCGCCCCAGTGCCCCAAGGTGCCCGCGCCCCGCAGCGCGCTGCGTGTCGAGGTGCGGGCGCGCAACGCCATCGAGCGCGCGCACGCCGCCATAGACGAGGGCGCCATGCGCGCGCTGGACCGGGGGCGCTTCGCCCTGGGGCTCGCGCCGGCCGAGGCGTCGCGCCGCGCGCGCCGCTACCGGGTGGTCGCGCTGGAGGCGTTCCTGGGTGAGCAGCCCGCGTGACGTCCTCAACTGGCTGAAGTGGCACGAGCGGGCGCTCGCCGAGGCCGAGATCGCCTACGTGCACCGCGGAGCGCCGGGGGACGAGCGCGTCGTGTCCGGCGCGGAGGTGCGCGAGGTGGGCTCGTGGGCCTTCGTCCTGGGCGAGGGCCCGCGCGAGGCGACGATCCCCTACCACCGCGTGCTGCGGATCACGCGGCGGGGGGAGCTGCTCTGGGAGCGGCGCGGAGCGGGCCTCACGCCTTGAGGTTCGTGCCGCCCGTCTGCACCGCGACCACGGCGTAGGCGGTGGTGCTCTGCGCGTGGCTCGTGCAGCCCGGCAGGCACGCGTCCATGAACGCGGCGTAGAGGCGCCCGTCGGGGCCCACGTCGATGTCCATGTAGTCCGCGATGGGGTCGCCGCCGCAGCCGGCGTCCTTGCTGATGCAGCCGTAGTGCAGCGGGTCGCCCGAGGGCGTGGCCTGCACGACCTGCACGGTGGGCAGCAGCGTGTCGGCGCCGGTGATGACGCCCACGTAGCCGTTCCACGCGACGCCCGTGCCCGCGGCGCCGGGGTCCTTGTTGACCATGCCCAGGTCCGTCGTGCCGTAGAACGCGACGCCGATGCGGCCGTTGTCGCCGCCCACGATGACGGGGAACTCGGCGGACGTGACGCCCACGGGGGTGAGGTCCACGGGCGACGACCAGGACGAGCCCTGGTTCTTGGAGTAGACGTACTTCACGTGGTAGCTCGTGTCCTCGTAGAGGAAGTAGAGCGTGCCGTCGGGCGTCGTGGCGACGTCCGCGAGGGGGCCCGTCTCCTGGGAGGCGGTGACGGGCACCGTGTGGACGACCCAGGTGAGGCCGTTGTTCGCGCTCACGCGCACCTGCGGGCCGCACGCGACGGAGGGCTCGTAGAGGACGCCCGCCGAGTCCGCGACGGGCTGGCCCTGGAAGGCGCAGTTGACGCCGTGGGGCTCGCCGGTGGTGAACGTGAGGCCGCCATCGAGGCTGATGCCGCACGCGTCGTCCACGAGGCCGTTGGCGCAGACGTACACGACGTTGGGGTACTGCGCGCCCGAGGGGTCCGCGAAGGTGGAGGTGCGCGGGCCCACGGCGATCTTCTCGTGGTCCGTGGCCGACGCGCCGCAGGCGAGCGGGTTGCGCAGCCAGGAGGCGCCCTCGTTGTCGGACCACGCGAGGATGGTGCAGCCCAGCGTGGTGTCGTCCTGGAAGACGCGGCCCGTCTGCTTGTCGACGGTGAGCGTGCGGTCCGCGGCGACGTTGGCGCTGATGCCCGCGCCGATGTTGTTGATGTTCGTCCAGGTGAGGCCATCGTCGGTGGACTTGTGCGGCCCGTCCCACGTGCCCACGAAGATGTGGCCGTTGGGCAGGACGCCCAGGTTCAGCTCCACGCCGGTGCCGATGGCGCCGGTCATGCGGAAGGTGGGCGTGCCGCTGGCCCCGCCGCTGACCGCGGGCGCGGGGGCGAGGGCGACGAGGCTGAGAAGGGCAAGGATGAGGGCGATGCGACGCAAGGTGTTCCCCGGGCAGCCAACCAGCCGAGGAGCCTTGAGCGTTCGCTCTTTCGAGGATTCTTGTGAATTCAGCGTCGCGTGCTCACTTCTGCAGCGTGAAGAGCACGTCGTCCCCTCCGACGTCCCAGAGCCCCAGCCTCGCGCCCGCGTCGAGCCAGCCGTGGCTGTAGTTCACGCACGCGAAGGCGTTCACGTAGTCGCCCGCGGCCGCGAAGTGCTTCGCGTCGGCGTAGTACGAGGTGGCCATCTTCAGGAAGTCGTCCGCGACGTCCTTGAAGTGGCTGGGCGTGGGGGGCGCGATCTTGACCTTCGCCATCGCGCGGGCTGTGATATCAAGGTACTTCGCGATCTTCGCGTCGGTGAGGAGCTTCTCCTCGCTCATGCGCCGCCCCTCCGGCGCAGGCGCGCGAGGAGGCCCTTCTGGGCGCGCTGCCGCTCCTCCACGAGGACGTGCAGGCGCGCGAGCACCGTGTTGAGGCGGCGCAGCGTCTCCTCGCCGGGCTGGCCGTAGTCGCCCACGCCGCGGGCGAGGGCCATGGCCTTCTGCGCCAGCTCCGTCTCCAGCGACTCCAAGTGGCGAAGCTCCAGGTCGTCGAGGTCGCTGGCGGCCACGAAGCGCACCTCCTCGGCCAGGTCCTCCAGCCACTGGGGCGCGCGGGCGATGGCGCGCGCCGGCGCGGCGGGGATCGTCGGCGCCGCCGGGGGCAGAGGGGCGGGCGCGGCGCGCGGGGGCTCGTGCTCCACCGGGAGGCGCCGCTGCGGGGCGGGCCGCGGGGGCGGGGCCTTGGCCTCCTGGGGCTCCTCGTCCTCCTCGTCTTCGTCCTCGTCGTCCTCTTCCTTCGCCTTGGGGGCAGGCTTGGCGGATTCCCCGCGGATGGAGGCCATGACGTCGACGGACTCGCCGCCGTGGGCCGTCTCGCGGGGGCGGATCTCCACGAGCACCGGGATCGAGATGCGCGGGTGGGAGACGAACGCGACGCCCACGGGGAGGCGCTGGATCTCGTCCTCGCTGTCCGAGGTGAGCCCTTCCACGCTGCTGGCGAGGGCCTTGAGGTCGTTGGGGTTCGTGACCTTGAGGATGATCTGCGTGTTGCACTGCGAGAGGACGTTCTTGTCCACCTTGGCGGGGCGCTGCGAGACCACCATGAGCCCCATGCCGAACTTCCTCCCTTCGGAGGCCACGGTGCGCATCACCTGGCCGCTGGCGGTGGTGGCCATGCCCTTCTCGGGGCAGAAGTTGTGCGCCTCCTCGCAGACGAGCATGAAGGGCGGGACCTTGCCCAGCTTGCGCGCCTCGAAGAGGCGGCGCGCGGTGATGGCGACGACCATCTGCTGCACGTCGGGGCTCACGCCCTTGAGGTTGAGGATGCTGACCTTCTGCGGCGCGACGAGGCTCTCGATGGGCGTGCCCTTGCCCGCGAAGACCGGGAGGCCGGTGAGCGACTCCAGCGCGCTCACGAGGTTCCACTTGGCGTTGCTCGCGCTCTCGCGCACCTCGTCGAGGATCGTGGTCAGGTCGTAGTCCTTCCCCTTGTCCTTGAGCGCCTTGATGGCCGCGTGGAGGATGCCCATCTGCGAGTTGGTCAATTCGCCGCCCAGGAGCTCGTGGACCTCGCGCGCCTCCAGGTTGCGGCTCTCCAGGCCGAAGGGCGCCGCGTCGGGGTTCGCCACGGTGTCGGGCGAGTACTCCACGATGTGCTCGCCGTAGTTGCGCGGCGTCACGCCGAAGCGCCTGCGCGCCTGCTGGTCGTGGGGCGAGTTGTTGGGCTTCGAGAGGGAGCCGTGCTCGCCGTGGGGGTCGATGACGACGATGGGCACGCCCTTCTTGATGAGCTCCTCCATGAGGACGCCCACCGCGTAGGACTTGCCGCTGCCGGTCTTGGCGAGGATGCTGGCGTGCTTCTGCACCAGCGTGTTGATATCAAGGATGACGCGCAGGTCGTACCCTTTCACGACGCCTAGGTACGCGCCCTCGGTGTCGCGCAGGCCGAAGACGTGGGAGAGGAGCGCGGCGTCGACGCGGCGCACCTCGGCCCCCGCGGGGACGGGCGTGCGCGGCGCCTGGAGGATGCCGCGCCCGTCGCGGAAGCCGATGACGCGCGCCTTGCCCACCAGGTGGTCGCGCTCCGGGCCCTCGTGGTAGCCGCGGCGCGTGGCGTCCTCGAAGCTGAGGTTCGTCTCGCGCGTGACCTCCGTGACCTGCGCCACGAGGGCGCCGTCGGTGGGGTGGTCCACCTGCACGTAGTCGAGGCGCTTGAGCGTCGCGTCGCTCACAGCGAAGCGGAACTCCGTCGTCGACACGTTGCCGAAGACGGCGCCGACCTGGGGCTCATCCACGGGAGACAGAGGCCAGCCTGGGGATCAAAAAGGTTGGGAATCGAGCCCCGGCGTCAGGAGGCGGCGGGCGCCCGCCAGAGGAGGTGGCTGTCGCCGAACTCGTGCCAGAGGTAGCGCGCGCGGACGGCCTCGGCGTAGGCGTCCTTCACGCGGCCGATCCCCACCAAGGCGCCCAGCATCGCCAGGTGGCTCGTCACCGGGTCGTGGAGGCCCGTGAGCAGGCCGTCGATGGCGCGGACCCCCGTGGCGGGGTTCACGTAGTGCCGCGTGAAGCCCGCCATGGGACGCACGCCGCCGGGGCTCCATGCCGTCTCTAGCGCGCGCACGACGGTGGTGCCCACCGCGACAACGCGCCCTCCGCGGGCGCGCGTCTCGTTCACCAGGCGCGCCGTCTCCGCCGGCACGCGGAACGGCTCGGGGTAGAGCGCCTGCTGCTCGACGGTGGCCGCCTCGATCTCCAGGCTCGACACGCCCGTGTGCAGGAGGATGGGCGCGATGCGCACGCCCGTGTCCAGGAGCGCGGAGCGCACGCGGGGCGTGATGGGCCTCGCCGCGCTGGGCATCTCCACGCTGCCGGGCACGCGGGAGAAGAGCGTCTGGTACGTCTCCAGCGGGTAGGCCGGCGCGTAGCCGTAGTGGATGGGCTCGCCGCGCTCCGCCAGGATCGCCTCGCCGGGCCGGTCCAGGTGGACGAACCAGAGGCGCGGGATGCCCGGGTAGGGCGAGAGGAGCCGGGCGCGGGCGTCGCCCACGCGGAGGACGTCCCCTTCGCGCACCGGCAGCGGGCCCTGCTTCGCGGGGCTCCAGCGCGGCTCCGCTGTCCAGAGGCGCGGCCCGAAGCGCGTGGAGAGGTTGAGCCGGATCTCGCCCAGGCGGCCCTCGGCGGCGAGGCTCGCGGGGAGCGTCGCGCTTTCGTTGACCACGAGCAGGTCGCCGGGGCGCAGCGCGGAGGGGAGGTCCGTGAAGCGCCGGTGCTCGTGCCCGTCGGGCGCGCTCACGAGGAGGCGCACGTCGTCGCGGGAGGCGCCGCGCATTTCGGCCGGCGCGCTGGCGAAGAGCGACTCGGGCCGCTCGAAGCGAAGCTCCTGCGTGTTCACGGCGCCACCTCCCAGAGGGTCGCCTGCGCCTGGTATCTCCGGCCGCTGACCTCCAGGGGCTCGCGCTCCAGGAGCCACGCCCAGAAGGGGAGCGTGGCGCTGGGCAGCGGGCGATCGCCGATGTCCTGGCCCGGGTACGCGTCCTGGTGCATCCGCGTGCGCATGTCGCCGGGGTCGACGCTGACGAAGCCCACGCCCGAGGCGCGGTTCTCCTCCGCCAGCGTGCGCGTCGCGAGGTCGAGCGCTGCCTTGCTCGCGCCATACGCGCCCCACCCGGGATAGCCGCCCAGCGCGGCGTCGCTGGAGACGTCCACCACGAGGCCGCGGCGCTCGCGCAGCAGCGGCAGCGCGGCCTGCACGAGGGCCAACGGTGCTATCAGATTGACCTCCAGCGTCCGGCGCAGGCGGTCCAGGTCGGCCTCCGCGAGGGGCGGCAGCGGCGTCTGGCCCAGGTCGCTGGCGTTGTTCACCAGCAGGTCCAGCCCGCCCAGCCGGCGCGCGGCGTCGACGAGGGCGGCGCGGTGGGCCGCGTCGGCGACGTCGCCCGCGAGGGGGACGACGCGCCCCTCCAGGCCCGCGAGCCCCGCGGCGGCCGCGGCGAGGTCGCGCTCGCCCCGCGCGGTGGCGATGACCGAGTGGCCTTCGCCCGCGAGGAAGCGCGCCAGCTCCAGGCCGAGGCCGCGGCTGGCGCCCGTGACGAGGGCGACCTTCCTCATGCGTCCGGCCTCCGTCGGGGCGTGACCAGGAAGCGGCAGACGTGCTCGCCCGCCACCACGCGGTGCGTCGTCTCCACGTCGGCGTCCAGGAGCTTGCGGAACATCTGGCGCTCCACGACGCAGGCCTCGCCGTAGCGCTGGGCCACCTCCAGGATGGGGCAGTTGTGCTCCAGGATCTCGAAGCGCCCCTTGCCCAGCGGGCGCGCCTCGGCCATGTAGCCCTCCTGGTCGCGCAGGCTCGCCAGCGCGGCGACGCGCGCGGCGAGGTCCGGGCCCGACACCTGCTGCTGATATCGCGGCATCGCCTCGGCCTGCCGGCGGCGCAGCGCCTCCTCCACGGCCTTGCGCCCCAGCTTCTCCTCGATGAACGCCAGCGCGGCGCAGCCGACACCCGCGTAGGCCTGGGGAAAGAGGTTCGTCGCGGCGCCGGTGAGGCGCAGCCCCAGGCGCGGGCGGCCGGCCCCCGAGCGGACGGGGAAGCGCTCCACCAGGCCGCGCGCCTCCAGGTCCCTGGCGTGCCGGTGGACGGCCATCTTGGAGACGCCCAGCGAGTCGGCCAGCGTCTGGAGGTCCGTCGGCCCCTCGCGCTTCAGGCGCGTGAGGATCTCGGTCTTCGCGGAGCCGATCTCGCGGTCCATGGAGAGGCTGTGCGCGGCTCGATATTTCTACATGCGTGTTGACAATGTTGACAAACGCGCGCGGCGGGCGCGGGCGGCCCTTCCCTCAGGCGCCGAAGCGCCTGATGAGCTCGTCGTAGAGCTTGTCGAGGTTCTGGCCCGTCTTCCCCGAGACGCCCACCACCGGGTGGCGCTGGAACATCTTCTGGATGCGGCCCACGTCGGCCTCGGGCAGGTCGACCTTGTTGGCCACCACGAGCATGGGCAGCCGGCGCGACTGCACGTGGGTGAGGAGCACCTGGTTGACCTGGCTGTACGGGTCGGTGGACGCGTCCAGGACGAGGAGCATGGCGTCCAGCGTCTGGAGCATCTCGATGGCCTCCAGGATGCCCTGCGTCGCCTCCTCGGCGCGGCGCGCGGCGGCCTCGGGGTCCATGTTGTACATCAGCTCGAAGTCCAGGGGATCGACGCGGTTCGCGAGACCGGGCGTGTCCATGACGTCCACGACGAGGCGCCCCTGCGGGCTCTCCATGACGATCTCCTGCTTCGTGAGCACGCGGCGCGTCTCGTGGGGCACCTCGCTCACGGTGCCCAGGACCTCGCCCGTGTAGTCGCGCGCCATGGCGTTGGCGAGGGTGGTCTTGCCCGCGTTGGGCGAGCCGTAGATGCCCAGCTTGAAGCCCTCCCTCTTCCGCGAGAAGAGGCGCCTCAGGCTGAAGCGGCGCAGGAAGTCCCCCAGTCCCAAGCTCACAACCTCGTGGCGGCCAGGTAGAGCAGCGCGAGGAGCAGCAGGATGCCGCCCGCGGCGACGAGGCCCGCCTTCCCTTCGCCGAAGAGGAACGTGAAGAGGCCCACGGGCTTCACCGGGACGAGGTCGAGCATGTTGTCGTACTCGTGGCCGCAGCGCCGGCAGCGGATGCGGCTCCCCTCGGCCCACACCTCGGCGCGCTCGCAGCGCGCGCAGAGCACCTTGAGGTGGCGCATGGGGGGCGCCTCGCGGGGGATGGCGCTCACGCGCACGGGAGCGGGCGCGGGGGCCGGCGCCTCGGGGATCGCGACGGGGACGGCGATGGGGCGCGGCTGCGCCATGGCGGTGGGCGTGCCGGTGGACTTGGCCTCCATCTGCGTCCAGACGCGGGCGAACTCGCGGCGCAGGCGCTCGCGGCGGTTGGCGTCGGAGCCCAGCCACGCGCGGATGCGCTCCTGCGCGGCGAACCCCTCGAACGCCTCGTTCTCGGTGGCGCCCGGGTGGGCGCGGATGAAGTCCTCGATGACCTCGCTCACCGGACATCACCCGGCGCGGCGCCCGCCGGCGGCGATGACGCGATAGCCCACCCAGCAGAGGGAGGCGGTGCCCAGCGCGCCCTCCGCCAGGGCGACGACGAAGAGCCGGTCGCGGTCCAGCACGGTCTGGCCCCCTTCGGAGGCGGCCTGCGCGGCCGTGTAGCCGAGGCGGTACATGAGGATGAGAAGCGAGAAGCCGACGACGGCGAGGACGAGGAGCGCAGCGACGTCGAAGAGGCGCGCGCGGGCCTCCACGCGGTGCTTGTCAAGGACCTGGACGGCAGTGGCCACGCGATCACTTCCAAGCGGACGACGAACGCTGGGCGGCCAAGAACCTTTTGAAAACGCGGAAGCAGGCAGGACCGAGCCGGGGCTTGCCCGGGCTTATAAGCGCGGGCCCGGGCAGAGCGGAGGACCGCCCCGAGGCGGACGACGACGCAACCAGGCACCCGTTCTTCGCGCGCCGTGGACGGCATCCTGCGTGCCACGGTCCGGCCCCCGACGCCCCGCGGGGCAGCCGCTTCCGCGACAAGCCCGGCTCCCTCGCGGAATTGCTATCGCGTGGGGCGGGCCCCGTCGGCAGCGCGTCGTCGAGCGCAGGACGGGCCGGGGCGCGCCTCAGCGCGTGGGGCGCATCGCGACGAGGAGGACGAGCCCCGACATGGCGGCCAGGATGGCCAGCGCCAGGAGGGGCGCCGCCGGGATGCCGTTCCCCGAGGGGCCCACGCTGGCGGTGCGGAGCCGGTCCGACTGGCCCGAGAGCAGGAAGGGGCCCACCAGCAGGGTCGCGATGCAAAGCAGGGCGAGGACGCCTCGAAGAAGGGAGCGGCGGGCCACGGCCCGGCGGTTCTCCTCCGGGGCTTATGGGGGCGTCGACGGGGGCCCTGGGGACCTGGAGGGGGCGGGTCGCCGCTATGCTCAAATAGAACCGCTCGTATGGGCGCGCATCCCCGGGGTCGCTCCCCGGAGGTGTTCGCCATGATGGGCAACAACCCGAACCAGCAGGTCATCATCCTCAAGGAAGGCACCCGCCGCGAGAAGGGCCGCGGC
>JAJPHT010000029.1 GCA_021325135.1 Pseudomonadota bacterium
CCGACGTTCCCTCCTCCACCCTCGCCGGCTTCTCCAACATGACCGGCATCCTGGCCTTCTGCGCGACGAAGAACCTCAGCGTGGGCGGCGCCTACCGCGTCCGCTGAACCTCCCCTTCACGAAGCATCGGTTGGTCCCCGGCTGCGGATTGGGGTTCGCTCCCCTCCGCGGTCGTCCCCGCAGGCTTTGCATCCCCTGCGGGAATGGTTCGCAAGATCGGTCCCAGTCTCCGGCGCTTTTCAGCGGGCGCCGGGGGAATTCTCGGTGTTCACGGCCGCGCTTCGAGGATCTGCTTGAGGCGCGCGAGGTCCTTCTGGTTGGCGCGGCGCATGGCGCTGGCCATGGCGGGGGCGGCGATCCGGGCGAAGCCTTGGGGCTCGCCGCGGTTGCGCAGGGTCATGCGCGTGGCGCCGTCACCTTCGGGGGTCCACGTGTAGGTGGTCTCCATGGGGAAGGGGCCTTCGGCGGTGCGCATGACGAGGCGCTCGCCCGGGGCGAAGTCGGTGACCTCGTAGGTGTAGGCGAGGCGTCGTCCGAGGAAGCGGGCGGTGAACGCGATGCGCGAGCCGACGCGCAGCGGGGGTGGGGTCTCCCAGCGGGCGGAGACGATGTTGACGTACCAGGCGGGGGCGTTCGCGGGGTCGGCGGCGTAGGCGGCCACCTCGGCGGGCGGGCGCGCGATCACGGTCTCGGTGAGGACGTCGACCATGGGGCCTCAGATGCCGGCGAGGGCGCGGTGCGTCTTGACGACGCTCTCGACGGCGTGGCGGCCCACGTCGACGCGGGCCTCGGCCTGGAGGCGCGTCATGCCGGGACCGGTGATGGCGAGGCCGACGGGCTTCTCGAACTCGACGGCGAGGTCGGCGGCCTTGCGGCTGCTGTGGCCGGCGACGATCTGGTCATGGCCGGTCTCGCCTTGGATGACGCAGCCGATGACGACAACCGCATCCACATCCTTGCGCTTCAGGAGCTTCTTGATGGGGAGGCTCGTGTCGAAGACGCCCGCCGTCCACACGACGGGGCCGTTCTCCTCGCCCAGGAACTCGGCGTGGGCCTTGGCGCGCTCCAGCATCCGGGAGGTGATATCGTAATTGAACTCGGCCACAACGTATGCGATCTTCATGTCAATGCTTCCCTGCGTTGCTGGAGCCTGATAGCTTGCTGCCGGCCTCGCTGCGCGCGCTGCCGGGGTTGGCGGGGTCGGCGCCCTTGGGCGCGTCGTAGCGCGCCTGGAACGGGTTGACGCCGGGGCGCAGCTCGCCGGTGGGGCCCACGTCGGCGTAGCCTTGGCGCTGGCCCGTGCCGGCGCGGGGGGTCAGCGCGGTGGGACCCTTGAGGAGGGCCAGCGCGTTGAGGGCGTGCTCGCTGGCGCGGTTGGCGCAGAGCGCCTCCAGCTCCTTCGCGCTCTTGGCCTCGTCGAGGTGGACGAAGACCTCGACGATGTGCTTGCCCGCGTTGATCTGCGCCCACTGGAGGCCCATGCTGGCGACGTGCGCGCTCTGCTTGTCCACCGCCTCGGGGCCGGGCATGCCGCACGCGATGCAGACGTCGCAGCCCGCGTCGAGGAGGCGCTTGCACGCGACGGCGAGGTCCTTGATGCCGGGGACGGTGTAGCGCTCGATGCGCAGGCCCGTGGCGTTGGTCTGGAGCGTGCGCACGACGATGCCGCCCATGTCGACGGACGCGAAGGTGGTGTCCACGACCCCGATGCGGCTCACGGCGCGCCCTCCTTGCCCGTGGGGTCGTAGAGGTCGAGGATGCGCCGCACGATCTTCCTCGTGCCGTTGAGGTCGTGCTCGTCGAACCTGGGGCAGCGCTGCACCTCGACGTGGCCCATGCCGCGCTTGGCCAGCTCGGCCTTGATCTCCTCGGCGCGGTGGTAGTCGTCGTAGCCCAGGGCGATGACGTCGGGCTTCACGGCGGCGACGGTGGCGTACTGGTCGACGGGGCTGCCCAGGATGGCGCTGTCCACGGGCTTCAGCGCCGCGACGAGGGCGAGGCGCTGCTCCTGCGGGATGATGGGCTGGTGCTTGCGCTTCGCGACCATGACGTCCGTCGCGACGACGACCACCAGCTCATCGCCCATCTTCTTGGCCTCGGTGAGGTAGTGGACGTGGCCCAGGTGCAGCAGGTCGAAGACGCCGGCTGCCATCACGCGCTTGGCCATCGGGGTCACGCACGAGCGGTGGCCGCTTCAAGCTTGACCCAGGCCTGCTCGACGTCCTGGCCGTGGAGGAGGACGCCGCTGTGCTGGTCGGCCCAGCGCTGCGCGTCCGCGACGCGGCGCGCCTTGCCGTCGTCGGCGAGCATCTCGGCGCCCACGACGACGGGGGTGATGCCGGCGAGGCGCGCGAGGGCGACGGCGATCTCGGTGTGCCCCTTGCGGTCGTGGAGGAGGCGCGTGGCGCCGACGCAGAGGTGGACGTGGCCGGGCGCGCGGAAGGCCTTGCCGAAGGCGTCCAGCACGGCGGGCTGGGGCTCGACGAGGGCGCGGCGGGCGAGCTTGCCGAACTCGCCCACGGTGAGGGCGCGGTCGTTGTCGGTGATGCCGGTGAACGTCTGGCGGTGGTTGAGGGTGAGGCTGAAGCTGGAGCGCGTGTCGTAGCGGATGTCGTTGGGGATGAGGCGCTTGAGCACCGGGTGCCGACCGCTGTCCTCGGCGTAGAGGTCCTGGAGGAAGGGCAGCTCCAGCGCGGCGCCCACCCGGGGATCGACCGCGAGGAAGACGAGGCCGCCGGCATCCTGCCTCAGCGCGCGGATCTGCGCGGGCGTCGCGGTCTCGGCGGCGAAGAAGAGGTCGCACTCCTCCTCGCGGCCGTCGGCGTCGTAGAGGAGCACGGGTCGGCCCGCGCGGAGGTTCGCGCAGGCCTGGTCGAGGGTGGACACAAGGGGTCCAACCCCCGTTGGAGTTTCAAGGTTGGGTAATTACCCAAAAAGACGTTAGACGACGTCCTGCTGGAGGCGGTAGCGCGTGACGTAGCCCGCGATGCGGTTGCGCATGGCCTTGCCCTGGATCTCGGCCAGTTCGTCCACGGCCTTCTTGTTGTGGTCGAAGTCGGCGGTGAAGCGGTCGGGGAAGCGCTCGACGAGCTCGATGGCGACGCGCTTGATGTAGGTCGGACGGATGTTGCCCATGGGGTTCACCTGCCCGGGGGGCCGAGGCCCTGGCCTTTCCGCGCAGAAGTCCGCGCGGACGCTCCCGGTGCGAGCCGCCGAAGCCGGCCCGCCCTCATAAGCCCTTCGGGCGCGGGCTCACGCCCGCTTCAGCACCGGCATGCCCGTGGTGGGCACGATCTTCACCGAGAAGCCGGGGGGCATGTCGGCGGGCGTGCCGCTCTTGGGCTCGCCGCGGCTGAAGAAGTAGATCGTCTGGTCGCGGCCGCCGTTGAGACGGACCTCGCGGCGGTAGAGCGTCCATTGCCCCTTGTCGGTCTGGTGATTGTAGACCATGACAGACCTCCTCAAGGGGGCAACGCCGCCGAGGGGTCCTAAGGATGCCGGAAAACGTCGGTCCGTCGGCGCCGGAACGAGGGGCCTATCCACCCAGCGCGGCCGCCACCATGAGGGGCAGGATCACCGTGGCGTCCCCCTCGACGTTGACCAGGCGCGCGTCCTCCTTGACCTTGCCCCACGAGATGGCCTCCTCCAGGCGCGCGCCGCTGAGGCTGCCGTCGTGCTCCACCGCGGTCGTGACGTAGACCGCGTAGTCGAGCCCGCCGCGGAACTGGCTCCACCAGATGACGTGGTGCTTGCTGATGCCGCCGCCCACCATGAGCGCGCCAAGCTCCTCCGCCTCGAACGCCAGGTCGCTCAAGGCCTGCTCGTCGGCCAGGAGGTCGAAGCCGATGGCGCGGTCGTGCTGATAGCGCGACCAGACCTGGCTCCCCACGCTGCCGTCGGTGGGCCCCGGCACGAAGACGGGGACGTCCCGCTCGGCGCACGCGCGCAGGATGGAGCCCTCGCTGTGCGGCTCGCGCGCGAGGCGCAGCCCCAGCTCGCGCGTGAAGTCCTTCGTGCTCCACCGCTTGCGATCGGAGAACATCTCCGCGAGCCACGGCTGCAGGCGCTCCTCCAGGATCTCGCCGTAGCTCTCGTTGGGCACCAGCACGTTGCCCAGCCGGTTGACCTCCTCGCGGTGCAGCATGCGGTCGTCCAGGTCGAAGCTGCCGTGGTAGTAGTCGCGCCACGTCCGCGCCAGGTCGTGGTCCAGCGTGCCGCACGTGGTCACGATGGCGTCCACCATGCCTTCGCGCACCATGCCGGCCAGCACGCCGCGGACCCCTGTTGCACACAGCGCCGCGGGGAAGGAGAGGATGCGCGTCACGTTCTCCGCGCGGTGCATGCGCCGGAGGATCTCCGCGCCCAGGGCCAGCTTCTTCGCGCTGAACGCGCTGGCCTCGCCCATCTGCGCGACGAGGTCCGCCGCGCCCATGCCCGGACGGATCGCCATGTCCTTGACCGGCGTGAGATGCGCGCGGACGCCCTTGGGGTCCCTGCTCATGGGCCGCCCACCGCCCGTCCCCCGAAAAGGATTATCGATGCCCCGGCCGGAAGAGGGAATGCGCCCAGGCCTCCAGCGCCCCCCATGGGAGCGACCCGATTGGCCCTCTACCTGCTGGGCCTGCTCATCGTCGTCGTCGCCGCGTGGGTGTTCCTCACCCAGACGCCCTTCGGGCGCACGATCCCCGCGAGCCTCGCGCTCGTGCTGATCCTGCTGCTCGTGGGCATCGGCGTCATGGCGGCGGCCAACGGCATCAACGACACCCGCGTCACGCGCCGCGTCATGCGCCAGGGCACGGCCCCGTACCCGCCGCCCCCGGCGACCTACGAGCGCCGCGTCTACGACACGCGCTACGAGCCCGAGCCCCCCGTCGAGGGGGAGACCGTCGTGGACGAGCGAAGGTTCGACTGATCAGAGGCGACGCTGCGCAGGCACGAAGGAAATCTGCCCGCCGCCCTCGGCGCGGGCGACCTTCGCCTGGAAGACGTAGTGGTGCGGCACGCGCATCTCGCGCCCCGTCCACCAGGGGCAGCGCGTGCAGCGGTAGCCCGTCTGCGCCGTGGCGCCCGTGAGCGTCCGGTTGGCGGTGCGCCGCAGCTTGGAATGGCACACGGGGCAGCGTTCCAGGTCGGGGGTGGGGCCGTCGCTGCGCGTGCGCACCGTGAGCCCCACGAGGCCGCTGCGCACTGCGAGCACGCGCACGCGCGCGGGCGTCACGGCCGCGCCGCGGCGCTTGAGCTGGCGGTTCACCAATTCGGCGAGGCGCGTCTGCGACGCCACGGTGCCCTCCTCCAGGATCACCTTCACGAGGATGGCGACGACCTCCTCGTCCTTGAGGCGCTTGCGGGGCGCGGGCTCGGCCACGAGGCCCCACGAGCCAGGCCGCTTATCGCCCTTGCGGACTACGCCTTGACGTAGGGCAGCAGGTCGCCCCGCGTCACGATGCCGGCCACGCGCTCGCCGCGGAGCACCGGGAGGCACCCCACGTCCTCGCGCTTCATGGTGCGCGCGGCCTCGGTCACCGTCGTCTCCGGGGCGCCCGTGGTGACGGCGCGCGTCATGATGTCCTCCACGAGGAAGCGCTGGAGAGCGGCGGGCTGGTGCTTGTCGGCGACGCTGTCCTTGAAGCGCGCGAGCCCCGTGGCGACGTCCATCTCGCCCACGACGCCCACGAGGCGCCCGCCCTCCAGCACCGGGAGGCGCTCGACGTGGTGATCCACCATCATGCGACGCGCGTGGATGACGCGGTCGCTGGGCGCCACGACGTGGAGCGTCTTCGTCATGACCTCCTCCAGCGTCCTCGTCGACTCGACGTGGGGGAGCAGGTCGCTGCACGTGACGACGCCCACGCACGTCGAGTCGTGGAGCACGGGGAGGAGGCCCGCGTCGTCCTCGGAGAGGAGCTGGCGCACCTGGACGATCTCGGTCTCGGGCCCCACGGTGGCGAAGCGCTTGCGCATGGCGGAAGAGACGTGGAGGTGGCTCGCGGGCACGCCGCGGTTCTTGATGGCGCCAAGCTCGTCGGCGACGTCGCCGTCCACCAGGAGGCCGATGACCGCGCCGCGCTCCAGGACGACGAGCTTGCTCACGCGGTGCTTCCGCATGGTCTCCAGCACCCAGTCGAGGCGCTCGTCCTTGTCCGTGGTGATGGGCGATCGCGTCATGACGTCCTTGGCTCGCATCGGGCTCCCACGCCCATGCCCCGCGAGCGTGCAAATAGGCTTGCGCCCGATCCCCACTTTCGTTCCACTCTCCCCAAAAGCCAAGCTGCGCGCCCCCGCTGCCCGCTCGGGAAGCACCTTGAGCAGCGTCTACGAGCGCGAACTGAAAGGCATCCTCAGCGGCGACGAGGACGCCATCCGCCGCTCCACGAAGACCTGCTCCCCCGAGGAGGCCGCCTCCTACCTCAAGGCGCGCCACCGCCCCTTCCTCGTCGTGCGCGGCGCGGGCTCGCTGGGCGTCGACCTCGTCGCCCTGCGCGGCGACGTCAGCTTCCCCATCGAGGTGAAGAGCGCCAGCGCCGACGTCATCCACTTCGCGGACGGCAGCAAGCGCAACCAGGACCAGGCGGACGCCATGCAGAAGGAGTGCAGCCGCGCCTCGGTCATCCCCCTCTACGCCTTCCGCAGGAAAGGCGTGCGCGGCGACTCGTGGCGCGTCCACACGCTCCCCACCGATAACCTCCCCCCGCGCATCGCGGTCCTCTACGACCGCATCCCCAAGGTGGAACGGACCGAGAAGGGCAACTACGTCCTGCGCTGGCAGAACGGACTGCCCCTCTCGAAGTTCGTCGAGTACCTCTGTGGATAGGGGGGTTTCAGGGGGCGCAGCCCCCTGACGTTTCGGTCGTCTGCTGGAACGGATATCACGTCAGGGGGCTGCGCCCCCCGAACCCCCCGCGTTTGGCCGCGCTGCGGCGCGGCCGGACGCTTCACTGGCGCAGAAAGGCCGAGGACACGACGCTGCGGGGGCCGCCCTCCGACAACGAAAGCCCGGGTCTCGCTCCAGGACGACGCATCGTCCGGGGCCGGTCCCTGGTGGATCGGCTTGGCCTTCGCGGCACTTCGGCGAAGGTGCGATTTGGGGCTCGCTCAGATGAGGGGGGCTCGGAGCCTCGTGGCCCGCGTTTCTTGGGCGACGAGGGGCTCGCGCGTGTCCTCGCCCCTCTCTTGGCGCCTCCCAAGCAAATGCCTGTCGGCGCGCCGGTTCTGGGCCCGCCCGCCACGGCACGGGCCCGTCACGGCGACGGGCGCCGCCGAACGTGTTGAGTAGGACCTGCGAGAGAGACCTTCCGGGCGCCTATCCTCCCCCGGGCGCCCGGCGGTTGGGAGGCGGGCGACCGCACGCCCGGCCCTCCGCCTTCCGCTCCTACGCGCCCTTCTGCTTCTTGACCGCGTTGTTCAGCGCGGGCAGCACCTTGTAGAGGTCCCCCACGATGCCGTAGTCGGCCATCTTGAAGATGGGCGCGTCCTTGTTGGTGTTGACGGCCACGATGAGCTTCGAGTTGCGGATGCCCGTCGTGTGCTGGATCTGGCCGCTGATGCCCGCGGCGATGTAGACCTTGGGCTTGACCTCCTTGCCGGAGAGGCCGATCCAGTACTCGTCGGTGAGCCAGCCCAGGTCGGTGGCCAGGGGGCGGCTGCACCCGACCTGCCCGCCCAGGGTGGCGGCGAGGTCGAAGGCGAGCTTGAGGTCGTCCTTGGACTTGAAGCCGCGACCGGCGCCCACGACGATGGGTGCGGCCTCCAGGTTGACGCCGCTCTCCTTGCGCGGCTTCTTGGCGACGACCTTGACCTTGCTCTCGCGCACGTCGCCCGCGAGCTTGGCGACCTCGCCCTTGACGCTGGGGTTCGCCGGAAGCGGCTCGAAGAGGCGCGCGGGGAAGGTGGCGATGGCGATGTCGGTCTGCGGGACCTCGGTGGCCAGCGTCTTGCCGCCCAGGAACATGCGCTCGAAGACGAGCTTGCCGTTCTCGCTGCGCGCCTTCTGCGCGAGGGTCACGACGCCCGCGCGGAGCTTGACGCCCAGGCGCGGCGCGATCTCCTTGCCGCGGCGGCCGCCGCTGAGGAAGACCGCCTTGGCGTCCACCTGCTTGACCGCGTCCGCCAGCGCGTCGGTCATGGGGCCCGCCTGTATGTCCTTGAGGTTGGGCTGCTCCGCGACGAGCACCTTCGCGGCGCCGTGCTGGATGTAGGCCTGGGCGTCGCCCGCGCCGACGTGCAGCACGACGGGCGTCAAGCCAAGCTCCTTCGTCTTGGCGATGATCTCGAAGGCCTGGCGCGGCTCGGGGGCCCAGACGATGGCGTTGGCCATTCAGATCACCCCTTCCTTCGCGAGGGCCTTGGCAAGCTCCTCGGCCGCCGCCTCCAGGTTGTCGTTGGGCAGCATGATGCCCTTGCGGTCGCTCTTGGGCGCCTCGCTCTTGGGGCGCGCGAGGGTGGGCTTGATCTCGCCCGCGCCCAGGTCCGCCGCGCTGAACGTCCGCTTGGGCTTGTTCTTCGCCTGGAGGATCTGCATGAGGGCCGGCAGGCGCGGCGTGTTGAGGCTCTCCAGCACGGTGATCACGGCGGGGAGCGCCACCTCGACCTCCTCGATGCCCTCGTCCACCTCGCGCTCGGCCTTGAGCGTCTTGCCCTCCAGGCGCAGGTTGTCGGTGACGTAGGCGACGAGGGGCCAGCCCAGCTCCTCCGCGACGCGGGGGCCCGTCTGCCCCGAGTGCGAGTCGAGGGACTCCTCGGCCGCGATGACGAGGTCCACGTTGCCCATCTTCTTGACCGCCAGGGCCAGCAGGCGCGCCTTCTCGGCGGTGTCGGTGTGGGCGAAGGCCGCGTCGGTGAGCATGACGGCCTCGTCGCACCCCATGGCCAGGACCTCCTTCACGGACTCTTCCAGCTTCGCGCCGCCCAGGGAGAGGGCGAAGACCTTGGTCCCCGCGTTCTTCTCCTTGAGCTGCACGGCCGCCTCCACGGCGTTCTTGTCGTAGTCCGACACCTTGAGGCCCGCGGCGCTGAGATCCGGCGCTCCGTTGGGACCGATGCGCACCGCCTCGACGTCGGGCGACTGCTTGACGAGCGTCACGATGTTGACCATGAGGTGGCCTCAGGCCGCGCGAACCCTCGCCGGGGTAAAAAGGGTTCGGCCAAGAAGGGGGCCCGGGGGGCTCGACCCCCTCGCGCGTTTTCTCGGGGGAAACCGGCCCCCGCCAGGTCCGCGCCTGGCGGCCGCCGCGCGGGCTCGGGCGCCGGGCGGCCATTGATATCAAACCAAAAGAGGACGGGGCCAAATCCTTGAAACGCTCCTGCGCGCCGCGCGTGCTCGTCGGCTCCCGAGAGGGCGCCGAGGAGTGACCCAAGATGCCAGAGGACACCAGCAACCGGGGCCTTGCCAACGCGGACGAGAAAACGCGAGAGCGCGTCGCCAAGGCCGGCGGCGAGGCCGTGAGCCAAGACCGCGAGCACATGAGCGAGATCGGCCAGAAGGGCGGCGAGGCGGTCAGCCAGGACCGCGAGCACATGGCCGAGATCGGCAAGAAGGGCGGAGAGGCCCGGGGCGGCAACCCGCAGCAGGAAGAGGAGTGAACGGACTGCCCCGGCGGGGCCGGGCCTCAGCGCCCGGCCACGCGCGCGGGCAGCGCTTCGGCGTCCGACGCTGCGAGGAGGAAGATCGGGGCAAGGCTCTCTCCACGCTGCCTTGGGCCGCGAGGGTGAAGCCGCCCGCGCGCCGCACCCTTGGCGACGCCCGAGTCCGAGGAGCCTACTAACGCCCGGCCTGCGTCGTCGCGGCGCCCTGCGAGGAGACGATCTCGCCGAAGGCCAAGGTGCCGGTGACCTTGTCGATGCGCACGTTGTAGACGTTGCCCTTCTGGGCGCCCTTCACGAAGATGGTGAAGCGGTCGCGCCGCGCGATGCCGTCGCCGCGCTTGCCGTTGTCCTCGATCATGACCTCGTAGGTCTTGCCCTCGACGACGGCCTCCTCGGGCTTGACCGCCGCCTTCTTGGCGGCGCCCTTGATGGGCCGGTGCGCGCCGCACGCGTCGCACTTCAGGATGGTGGTGCGCTCCTCCTTCATGAGGTGCGTGTCGGGGCGGCCGCACTCGCCGCAGATGACGTACGTCTCGACGTACTTCTCCAGGCGGCCCTGCAGGTTGTCGGGGCTGACCTTGGCCTGGAGCACGAGGCGGCCGTCCTCGTAGCTGCCCGCCGTGCCGACCTCGCGCAGGAGGATGGGCACCAGGTGGTCGCTGGGGCGGTTGAGCCGGTCGAGGACCTCGCTCATGTTGCGCACGATGGTCATCTTGCCTTCCTGCAGGACGTCCATCTGGGGCATCACGAAGCGCTCGCCGGTCCCCACCTTCTCGGGCACCTTCGCGCGGGCGCGCTTGAGGAACGCGGCGTAGTCGTCGGGCATGAGGCGCCCACGGAGGGTCCGCGGGATAAAGCTTCGCTGTCGGTCCCGCTCTCTCGTCACATCTCGAGCCCTGGTCCGGGGGCTCCGCCCCGTTTGATCTCCGAATCTCAGAATCCCCGCCGGAGATTCGGCGATTCGGAGATTCGGGGACCCTGGGGCGGAGCCCCCACGAGACACCCGGGAAAAAGAGAAGGAAAGGGCTCACGCCAGCGTCGGGTCGCACGCCAGGACGACGACGCGCCCGTCGCGGGTCACCTGGGCGCACGCCGCGCCGGTGGAGTCGTGCGTCGTGCACGCCTGGACCTCGGTCAGGGGGATGCCCCAGGTGGGCGTGCAGACGTCGCCCGCGGAGAGGGAGGCGGCCGGCGGGCAGAGGATGGTCACGGGCTTGCCGGGGCCCACCCAGGCGTAGAGGCACTTCGTGGCGGGGTCCTGGCAGACGCCGAACGACTCGATGAGCGCGGCCGTGCACACGGGGGGCGCGCAGGTGGTCCGCGCCGAGGGGCCCAGGAAGAGCGTGACGCACTCGCCGGGCCCGATGCAGAGCGACACCGACTCGATGACGTTCGTGGTGCAGATCGGCAGGAGGGAGCCGCTGGCCTGCGCGGGCGCGGCGGGGAGAAGGACCAGGAGCAGGGGGACGACGAGGAGCGCGGGGGCACGCATGCGGCCCTGCCACCGCGCGGGGGCCTCTTGACGCCTCCCGCGGCGCAGCCGAAGCGCGGCAGCGGCTGCGCTGGAGGAGAAAGAGAATAAGAAAGGGCGCGAGGCGCGCCCCAAGGGACTACAGCGAGATCTTGCCGCCAGCGAGGAGGGCCTTCATGGCGTCGTCGGCCTTGTCCTCGAGCTTGGCCTCGTCGAAGAGGTTCTCGCGGGCCTCCTTGTTGGCGCCCTGGATCTCGGCGCGGCGCTCGCCGTAGGCCTTGGCGCGCGCCTCGCGGAGCTTCTCGACCTCGCCGCGCAGGGACATGGCCTTCGTGTGGAACTCGTCGGCCTCCTTGCGCAGCGCGATGTAGCCCTGGTGCTTCTCGTCGCTCTTGGCGTCGAGGAACTTCAGCTGGTCGAGCACGGGCCCGATCTGGTCGTGGAGGGCCTGCCCCTCGTTGGAGAGCTCGACGACGCGCTTGTGGGCCTCGTCCGCCATGCGGAAGAGCTCGTCGATCTTCGCGTCGATGTCCTTGACGTCCGCGAGCAGCTTGGCCTCCTCGGCGTAGACGAGCTTGGCGGCCTCCATCTCCTTGCGCTTGGCCTTGATCTTGTCCAGGAGCTCGTTCTCCTTGGCCACCGTCATGACGGTGGTCTCCTGGGTGCGCTCCATGGCCTTGATCTCGTTCTCCAGCGAGCGGATGAGCCCCGCGTTGCCGCCCGAGCCGTCCTTGCGCATCTTGCGCTTGTTCTCGATGAGGGCCTTCGCCTGGCGCTGGAACTCGTTGCGCTTCTCCTTCTCCTCGCGCGCCGCCGCGTTGCGGGCGTCGCGCTCGGTCTGGAGCCGGCGCATCTCGGAGACGAGCGTCTTCTTCTGCTCGTTGAGGGCGTCGCGCTCGTCGCGGGCCTCGCGGGCCTGGTCGTTGAGCTCGTTCCGGCGCTCGATGAGCCTCCGGAAGTCCTTCTCCGCGTTGCGGAGGTCGCCCTGGGGCTGGTTGTTCGCGCCGTCTTCCATCTGGGTGTTCGTCTGCTCGGTCATGTCACGCCCTCCGTGCCTCGCTTGGGGCTTGGCCCTGAAGCATGGATTCGCCGGGGCTTTCGCGCGCCCTGGCCACGCGGTTCGCGATCTGTGCGGCGCACAGGCCCGCCACGGTGCCCGCGTCGACGTTGACGCAGAGCAGCGGGCTGCACGCCTGGAGCATGGTGAGGAGAGCGGCCTCGCCGCGGCCCCCCATGCCGTACCCGGTGGACACCGGGAGCCCGATGACCGGCCGATCGACGAGGCCGGCCACCACGGGACCCAGAGCGCCTTCGCGCCCCGCGGCCACGATGACGACGTCCGCCCATTCGTTGGCGGCGTCCAATTCCGGAAAGAGCCTGTGGAGGCCCGCGACCCCCACGTCCGCGACGACGCGCGCCTCGCAGCCGAGCTCCTCGGCCACGATGCGCGCCTCCTGCGCGACGGGGACGTCCGCGGTGCCGGCGGCCAGGACGAGGACCCTGCCGCCCGTCCTGGGCGGCGACGATCCCTTCCGGGCCACGACGAGGAAGCGCGCTGCGTCCGAGTAGACGAGGTCCACGCCCTCCAGGCCGTCGAAGAGGGCCAGGCGCTCCGGGGCGAGGCGCGACACGAGGACGCGCTCCTTCTGCTCCGCGAACGCCCGCACGATGGCCACCAGGTGGTCGTCGCGCTTCCCCTCCGCGAGGACGACCTCGGGCATGCCCGTGCGGGCCTCCCGTGCCAGGTCGAGCTTCGCGAAGTCGGACACCCTCAAGAAAAGCCTCTCCGGGGGTAGCCGGGCTATCCCCCCCTCAGTTATAAGCATTTGGGCGGCCCCGAGTCTGCGGCAAGGCCGCAAAAGGTATTTGTCCGCCTCGGGGCTCGCGCGGCCATGACGGAGCGGAAGATCCGGGTCCTGGTCGCCAAGCCGGGATTGGATGGTCACGACCGCGGCGCGAAGGTCATCGCCCGCGCGCTGCGCGACGCCGGCATGGAGGTCATCTACACGGGGCTCCGCCAGACGCCCGAGCAGGTGGCCGAGGCCGCGGTGCAGGAGGACGTGGACGTGGTCGCGCTCTCGCTTCTCTCGGGCGCCCACATGACGCTCATGCCCAGGGTGGTGGAGCTTCTCCGCCAGAAGGACGCCTCGGACATCGTGGTCCTGGGCGGCGGCGTGATCCCGCCCGACGACGCGGCGGAGCTGAAGAAGCGCGGCGTGCGCGAGATCTTCGGCCCCGGCACGCCCACCGACGTCATCGTGGACTACGTGCGGAAGGCCGCCGCCGCGCGCGCGGCGTGATGGCGATGCTCCCCCGCGAGGGCGCCGCGCTGGCCGAGAGGGTCCTCCAGGGGGACCGCCGCGCCGTGGCGCGCGCCATCACCCTCGTGGAATCGCGGGACCCTGAGGGGCGCGCGCTCATGGCGGCGCTCTACCCGCGCACGGGGCGCGCCGCGGTCGTGGGCGTGACGGGGCCTCCCGGCTCGGGGAAGAGCACGCTGGTGGATCGCCTCATCGAGCACCACCGCAAGGCGGGGCGCACCGTGGGCGTCATCGCGGTGGACCCCAGCAGCCCCTTCACGGGGGGCGCGCTCCTGGGCGATCGCGTGCGCATGGAGAAGCGCGCGACGGACCCCGACGTCTTCATCCGCAGCATGGCCACCCGCGGGCACCTGGGCGGGCTCTCCCGCGCGGCGGCGGACGCGGCGCGCATCCTCGACGCGTCGAGCAAGGACGTCGTCCTCGTGGAGACGGTGGGCGTCGGCCAGGCCGAGGTCGACGTCGTGCGTCTCGCGGAGACGGTGCTCGTCGTCGCCGTGCCCGGCATGGGCGACGAGATCCAGAACATCAAGGCGGGCCTCATGGAGATCGGCGACGTGTTCGTCGTCAACAAGGCCGACCGCGAAGGCGCGGACCGCACCGTCGCGGAGCTTCAGGCGTGGCTGGAGCACTCGGCCGCGGGGTGGTCGCCCCCGGTCGTGCGCACCGTGGCCGCCACGGGGCAGGGCGTCGAGGAGCTGGCGGGCGAGATCGGGAAGCACCGCGAGTGGCTCCTCGCGCACGGGGGCATGGAGGCCAAGCGCCGCCAGCAGGCCGAGGCGGAGCTGCTGGACGCCGCGGGCGAGGCCGCCGTGCGCGCCGCGCGGGCGAGCCCGCGATATCAAAAGGCCGTGGAGGCCGTGGCGCGCCGCGAGGCGGACCCCTACACGGCGCTGGGCGAGCTGTAGGTCCAGCGCTCGGCGCCGGTCCAGTTGAGGGCGAGCCCCACGAGGACGCCCGCCGCCGCGGCGGCCAGGGCGGACGCGCCCAGGGCGAGGAGGCCCGCGTCGCAGGCGAGGTACGCGGCGGTGGAGGCCAGCGTCACGACGTGCCAGCGGGCGAGGCGCGAGAGGAAGGGGCGCGACGCGCGGCGGTCGCGGAAGGTGAGCGCGTCGTTCCACGCGAAGTTCCACAGCACGGCGATCTCCCGCGCCGCGAGGCTCGCCGCCAGGGCGAGAAGCGCGCCCGCGCCGGCGAGCCAGCGCTGCGCCAGCGCGAGGGGCGCGAGGTTGACGAGGACGCCCGAGAGGCCCACGAGGGCGAAGCGCGCGAAGCGGCGGTTGCGCGGCTCGCGGCGCGCCAGCGAGGCGAGGTGCGCGAGGTAGGCGCCCACCACGCGGCCGCCCAGCTTGGAGGCGCCCGAGGCGCGCGGCGCGAAGCGGAAGGGGACCTCGACGACGCGGCGCGGCTGCGCGGCCACGAGCAGCTCCAGGAGGATCTTGTAGCCGCGCGGGCTCATGCGCTCCAGCGGAGGCAGCGACGAGGCGCGCGCGAGGAAGAAGCCCGACATGGGGTCGCGCAGGCGCGCGCGGCGCACGGTGGGCAGCGCGAGGCGCGCGAGAAGCGTCGCGCCCCCGGAGGCGACGAGGCGCGCGCGGGAGAGCCCATCGTCCTCGCCGCCCGCGACGCGGCGGGACGCGATGGCGACGTCCGCCTCGGTGGAGGCCGCGGCGTCCAGGAGCAGCGGCAGCGCCTCGGGCGGGTGCTGGCCGTCGGCGTCCATGACGGCGACGAACTCGCCCCGCGCGGCGCGCAGGCCCGCCATGACGGCGGTGGCGAGGCCCCGCTCGCCCACGCGGCGCAGGACGCGGACGCAGGGGTCGCGCGCGGCGCGGCGCTCCGCCACACGCCAGGTGCCGTCGGGCGAATCGTCGTCACCACGACGACCTCGTGCGGGACGTCCGCCAGCGCGACGCCGATGCGGTCGAGCACGTCGCCCAGCCCTTCGGCCTCGTTGTAGGTGGGCAGGATGACGGAGAGGCGCGGCGGAGCCTGCCGGGTAGATGGATGTCCCAACAGCGCCCCCGAAGCCTCGCCCATGCGCGGGCGAAGGGATGGGCCTCACATGAAGAGCGCGCTGGCGCTCGCTCCAGGCTGCATCGGAGCAATTCTCTCATAGGCCTCGCGCGCATGCGCGCGCGTGCGAGCCCTGCTGCTCTCGGACGCCGGCGGCGCATCCCTGGTGAGCGCCGCCGTCGCCGCGCTGGTGGTGATCTTCCTCACGCTCCCTATGGTCTTCCTCCTGGCGGAGCACGCCCAGCGCCGGCGCCAGCGGAGCCCGAGCGCCGAGGCGATCCTCGTGGCGAAGCCCAAGCCCGCGCGTGGCCCCAAGGGGATCGAGATCGTCTCCTCGGCGACGCTCCCCCACGACTTCGAGGACGAGCCGCTGCCCCGCACCCTGGGCCACGTGCCGCCCGACGCCGTGGTGCAAGGCCCCCTGGAGTTCGGCGGCCACCTCCAGGTGGGCGAGCGCGCCGTCGTGCGCGGCGGCATCGTGGCGCGCGGCAGCGTGGCCCTGGCGCCGGACGCGGTGGTGGAGGGCCCCGTGGAGACGGGCGGCCACCTGCACGTCGGGCGCTCGGCGCGCATCGTCGGCGCGGCCCGCGCCGCGGGGGACGTCCGGTGCCGCGCGTTCGCGCGCGTGGGCGGCGTCGCGGCGGGGGGCCGCCTCGTCCTCATGGAGGGCGCGGCAGTGGAAGGGGGGCTGGAGGCCTCAGAGGTCGAGCGCCCGCTCCAGCCCGATCGCGATCTTGCGGGCCTGCCCCTCGCCTGAGGGCGCGTCCCCGCGCGCGACGCGCAGCGAGCGCCCCGCGGCGGCGGGAGCCAGGAGGCGCGCGCCCTGCATGACCTCGATGTCGCCCGTGGCCTCGATGCCGAAGGGCACTCGCGCGCCGGCCTCGACGCGCACGTCGCCCGTCACGCGCAGCACGGCCTCGCGCCGCAGCAGGGGGGCCGTTCCGCTGGCGCGGACGACGATGGGCCCCGCGAGGCGAAGCTCCCCCTCGAAGGAGGCGTCGTCGGGGATGGCCAAGGGGCCGGCGGGCGCGCGCGCCGCGGGCGTCGCCACGGAGTCTCGCGCGCGGATGCGCCCCTGCACGAGGGCGCCGGGCTCCAGGCGCAGGGTGCGCGCCTCGGCGCCGCGCTCGACGCGCGCGCGGGCCTGCACGTGGAGCGCGCGCCCGCAGGCGACGCGGCCGCGAACGCGCGCGCCCTCGCCCACCTCCACGTCGTGGAGCGCCTGCACGTCCCCCTCCAGCGCGCAGCCCGCGTGGAGGCGCGCGGAGGCGCACGTCACGTCGGCGCGCAGCGAGGCGCCAGGAGCCATCTCGAAATCGCCCGCGACCTCCAGGCGCGCGGGGTCCACCGGGACGGCGAGGCGCTCGGAGAGGCGCAGGATGGTGGCGCGCGCGGCGTCGCGGCGCGGGTGGAGGCGCGTCTCCAGCGAGACCTCGTAGCCGGCGTCCGCGAGCGCGCGGGCGAGGCGCTCCGCCTCCGCGGGCGGCAGCGTGGTCTCTGCCACGGGCTCCGTGCGCGCGAGCACGCGCACGCGGCCGGGAAGGGAGAGCGCGCCGTGGAGCACGATCCCCGAAGGAAGATCCGTCCACGCCTCGCTCCTGGCGTCTTCCGTGCCTGACACTCTGGCTTCCCCGACCGTGCTCGAGGGCGGGAACGATAAGGAGATCGTCCCCGCACCCTCTTGGGGCCACGGCGGGTTGGCGAAGAGGATTTGTCCTGGACGACGTTTCGGGGCCGGGGAAGCTCCATGCTCAAGGCGGTCGCGACGCTGGCCCTCCTCCTGGGGGCCTCCATCCTGGCCCCCGCGCCCGTCGCGCAGGCCGCGACGCTGGTGGTGGGCCCGTCCGGCTTCCCCGACCTGGCCTCCGCCCTGGCCGCCGCGAAGGCGGGGGACGAGATCGTGGTCTCGCCCGGCGCCTACGCCGGCGGCGAGAGCGTCGACCTGGCGGGGCTCACGGTGCGCGCCGCGCAGCCCTCCGCTCCGCCCGTGCTCGCCGCGCCCGCCGGGGGTTTCGCGCTGCGCGTCGCGGCGCCTGGCGTCACGCTCCAGGGGCTTCGCCTGGCGGGCGGCTCCCCCGGCCTCCTGGCGGACCACGCCGACGGGCTCCGCATTCTTGACGTCACGAGCGAGGGCGCCGCCACCAACGGCGTCGAGGCGCGCTTCAGCGCGAACCTCACCGTGGAGAACCTCGTCGCCACGGGCGCGGGCGTCAACGGTCTGCGCCTCGCGTCGAGCCCCCACGCCGCGATATCGTCGTCCCGCTTCGCGGGGGACCGCCGCGGCGTCCACGTCTACGCCTCGCCCGACCTCGCGGCCACGGGCCTCAACGCGTCGGGCAACGCGGAGGACGGCATCGTCGTTGAGTCCTCCCCGGGCGCGCGCCTCTCCGGGATCGACGCCACGGGCGGCGTCGTGGGCGTGTGGGCCTTCGCCTCGCCCGGCGCCCTGCTGGACCGCATCCACGTCTGGAACGTCTCGGGGGACGCGCTCGTTCTCGAAGGCGCCTCGGGCGACGTCGCCTCCAACCTCACCCTCACCGGCGCGGGCGTCAACGCGCTGCGCGTCCGCAACGCCACGGGCCCCAGCGTCTCGGACGCCACGCTGGCGGGCTCGTTGCGTGGCCTCCACGTGGAGACCTCGTCCTCGGTCGCCGTGGCCCGCGCGCGCGTCTCGTCCTCCTCGGAGCACGGCGCGGTGCTGGAGGGCGTGGACGGCGCGACCCTCCAGAACGTCACCGTCGAGGGCGCGCGCCGCGCCTTCTGGGTCATCGGCTCCTCGGGCGTGCGCCTCGTCGACGTGGCCGCGCGCAACGCCACCGAGGACCTGCTCAACGCCACGGGCTCGCCGGGCATCGTCGCGCAGCGCAGCGCGTTCGTCACGTCGGCCGGCAACGGCGTGCGCCTCCTGGACAGCCCCGGCTTCACGCTCAGCGACGGCGCCATCCTGGACACGCGCTGCGACGTCTTCTTCGAGGGCTCCTCCGCGGGCGCCAGCGCCGCGCGCAGCACGCTCATGAGCACGAACCGCCCCGCTGCGCTCTCCACGGACCTCCCCGCGGGCTCCCTCGTCGCGTGCGACAAGGCTGCCCAGCAGCTCGCACGGGCCCAGTCGCTCTCCGGCGCCTCGTGCGACGCCACGCGCTGGCACTTCGTCGTCACCGGCATCGCCGACGGCTCCGCGCCCGGCTCCGTGGAGGTGGTCTGGAACGACGGCTCCTCTGCCCTCGCGACGCTCGCGGGCACGCCCGGCTCCACGGCGCACTACGAGACGACGCAGCACCTCTTCGGCGCCGTGGACCGCGCCAGCGCGCTGCTTCCCGCCTCGTGGAGCGGCAACTTCAACCTCAGCTCCGCGCCCAGCGGATGCGGCGGAGCGCGGGCATGAGGGCCCAGGCCCTCGCCGTCCTGGCCCTGCTGCTCGCGCCGGGCGTCGCGCAGGCCGCGCCCGCGTGGTACGAGCGCGGCCTCGACACGCTCTTCGCGCAGCTTGGCGACGCGAGCGCGGACGCCATCGACGAGACGCCCGCGCCCATCGACCACGGCGACGTGTGGGCCTGGACCGGCGACAACGGCAAGGCGCTGGACGCCCTCGCGCTCTCCGACGCCAAGGGCTCGCCCCGCGCCGAGGCGCTGGCCTCCTTCCTGGCCGCCGCGTCCGAGGGGCCCATCCTCTTCAAGCGCCGCTTCCAGCCCGCGCCCCTGGCCCTCGTCCAGAACGACAGCGCGGGCTTCGAGCTTTCCAACCACCTGATCACGCTGCGCGGCGCGTGGGCCGACGCCCGCGTCGCCGCGGTGGTGGAGTACCACGACGGCCGCGACAAGACCATGGCCGCCTTCGGCCCCGGCGCGCTGCGCGTCGGCGGCTCGTGGATCGACCTCGCGCCGTTGCTCGCGGGGGGCGAGGCGCGCCTGGCGCCCGACGCCTCGTGGGGCGAGATAGCATTCCGCTACGAAGGGCAGGGCCTCCTGGCGGAGGAGACGTGGCGCCTGGACGGCCAGCCCCGCGTCCTCCACGGGCTGCGCGTCCTCCAGGCGCCTCCGGGGCTCGACGCGGCGCGCCTCGTCGTCGCCTCGCTGGACGTCCATGCGGGAGAGTCCTCCGCCTCGTATGGGCAGGTGGCGCTGGCGGGCGCGCCCCTCGCGCCGCTGGACGGCGTGGAGGTGGCTCCCGCGGGCTCGCCGTGGGCGCTGCTGGCAGACCCGGGCCGCACCGACGAGTTCGCCTCGGGGCTCCTGCTGCGCTTCGGCCCTTCGCTCCTGGGCTCCAACGCCACCGCGCTGCGGCCCGACGGGCGCGCGCGGGGGCTCGCCGACGAGTACCCGCTTGCGGCGCCGGGCGCGGTCTCCGAGGGCGCGGCGCTCCTGGACGGCGTGCTCACCGAGCGGCCGGAGGCCTACTCCGCCATTGCTCGGGACCTGGAGTCGCCGCGCCTCGCGGGCGTGGACCCCGCCTTGACCTACGAGATCGGCGAGACGGCGCTGGGCGCCGCGGACTACGCGCGCGCGACGGGCAACGCGACGCTCCTTGCGCGCGCCGCCGAGTGGCTGCGCGGGTACGCCGAGCGCGACGAGCGCGGCACGCAGGCGCGCAGCCTCGCCGCGGCCGCCCTCGCCTCGCTGCGCCTCGCGGACGCCACCGGGGACACGTCCTGGCTCGCGCAGGCCGAGGGCATGGGCCGCCTGCTGGAACGATATCAGGAGCGCGCGGGCGGCGTGCGCAGCGACCCCGAGGGGCGCGCGTTCGTGGACTCCACCGCCATGGCCATCCGCGCGTGGGGCGAGCTGGCGGCGCGCGATCCCTCCTTCGCCGCGCCCCTGGCCCGCGCCGTGGCCTCCCTCCACGCGGGCCCCCAGGGGGTCTCGATCCCGCAGGACGACGGGGGCCCCGACGAGACGGACCAGTGGACGTTCAAGAGCGGCCTCCTCCTCCAGGCGGCCCCGTTCCTTCCGGACGACGTCAGGTGGGCCGCGCGGGAGCGGGCGTGGGCCTCGACGCGCGACTTCGCGTCCGCCGAGGTGCGCACCAGCGTCTTCAGCGCGGAGACCAACAGCGAGACGCAGGCGTGGGCCCTGCTCGGCCTCCTCGTGGACGAGCAGCGCGGCGATCTCCCTGGCGTCCCCGACGCCGAAGGCTCGTGGGGGCTTGCGCGCCCCGGCGACGGCAGCCTCCTCCTCTCGCCCCCCTGGCCCGACGCGCGCCTGTGGGTCGACCCTGGCTGGGCCTCGTGGGCGCCGCGCGAGGCGGGCCCCCTGGGCACCACGAGCTATCGATCCGACGGCGGCGCCATCGCGCTCTGGCCCGCGCGCCACGAGGACCTCCCCGCCGGCCTCGCTGCGCTGGCGTTCCCCGGCCTCGACGCGCCGCGCCCGCCGGCCGCGCTCCTGGCGGGCCTGCCCGTGGGCGTCGCGTGGGCGTGGCAGGACGGCGCCTGGCGCGCGTGGGTCCCCGGAGGCCCCTCGGAGCTTGCCCTGGTGCGGCCCGGCGACGTGGTGCTCGCGTGGCTCGACGCGCCCGCCGCCCGCGAGGTCCCCGATCTTCCGGCTCCGGCGGCGGCCCCGGGCGTCACGCCCCCCTTCCTCGTGTGGGGTGCCCTTCCGCAGCGCGCGGGCGCCGTGGAGGCCTTCGTCGCGGGCCAGGTTGTCGCGCGCACGGAGGCGGACGCCCAGGGCGCCTACTCCCTGAAGCTGGACGTGCCCGCGGGCGCGCTCGTGGAGGTGCGCAGCGCGGGGGCCGCGGGTGATGTCATTGCGCAGCCTGGCGGCGCGGCGCGGCTGGACCTCCAGGCCGTGGCGCCCGAGCCCGTCTTCCCGTGGCTGTGGGGCCTCGCCTTGGTGGTCGTGCTCGCGGCGGCGGGCCTGGTCCTCGTCTGGAGGGCGCGTCAGGAGGACGGCGACGGGTCCAACGCGGGGCCGCCCACGTAGGAGAACGTCGCCTCGACGCGCTCCCGCTCGTGGGGCGGGAAGCTCGCGACGAGGACGCGAAGCTCCAGGGGCCGCTGGAGCGAGAGCTGCTCGTAGGCTCCCGGCATGGCGCCCGCGCCCAGGCCCACGTCCTCGGGTCCCACCGTGGCCTCGCGCACCGCGTGCTGCCGGTCGGGGACCTTCCACCCCGCGTCCTCGTAGAGCTTCACCATGTCCACCTCGATGGTGCGGTTGGTCACGAGGACGCGCCGCGACGCGAAGTCGCCAAAGCGCAGCAGCGCCTCGGAGGGCTGGTCGGGCGCGGTGGGCCGCTCTGAGAAGAGGATGAGCACCTGCGTCTTGCCGTACACGTCCTCCAGGCTCACGCCCACGATGGTCCGCGGGCCCACGGCGTGGTCCGAGCGCGTGCCGTTTCCGAGCTCCACCCGGAACGTCCGGGGGAAGTCGATGCGCTGGCGCAGCGCGACCATGGACCAGTCCTCGGGGCCGCCCTCGGCCTTGGTCCGATTGATATCAAGGTCCAGCGAGAGATGCGCGGCGCCGTCGCGCCCGTCGATGGCGAAGCGGTCGCTGCCGTGCAGCACGATCTCGGGGACCCAGCCGTAGGGGAGGGAGTAGGGCGCGATCATGCTGGGGATCCACGAGGCGAAGCCGGGGTTGAGCGCGCTGGGGCGGTCGCCCGGGGGGTCGGCGCGGGCGAGGTCGCTCTCCCCGCGGACGGCGCGCCCGTGGGCGTCGGTCACGACGACGCGGAAGCCCACGCCCTCCGGGATGCCGGTCCATGGCGGGGTCGTCAGGTCGAACGTCGCGTTGCCGCCGGGGGGCACGGTGCCGGGGCCCGACGCGTTCCACGAGAAGGGGTTGAGGAGCGCGTTGGCGGGCGTCGTGAACACGGGCGAGACGGGCAAGGGGCCCGGGTTGTCCACGCGCACCTGGAGGCTTGTCACGCGCGCGCTCCACGAGGGATCGCCCACCGCGAGCACCGAGAGGCCGACCTCCTGCGCGCCCGCGCTCATGGCCAGCGCCGCGGCCAGGGCGCCCCCCGCCAGCGAAAGGAGCACCAGGAGCAGGGCGGGCCTCACGGGGGGTCCTCCGGCGCGTCGAGCCACTCGGGGGGCAGCGTCGCGAGGAGCGCCACCAAGGCGACGGGGTAGAACATCTCGTAGTAGTTCTGGAGCGCGCGGGGCGCGAAGGTGAGCACGGGGGCGGGCGCGATCCAGAGCGCTTCGCGCATGCGGCGGAAGAAGAGGGCGTAGAGCCCCACGAGGCACGCCAGCGCGGAGAGGGCAAGGCCCGCCAGCAGCAGGCGCGGGGCGTAGGCGGCTCCGGTGTAGAAGAAGACGGTGAGCCCCTGGGAGAGGGGCACCAGCGAGTCGCCTCCGAGCCCCAGGGGGGTGAGCACGCCGGAGAGCCACGCCTTGGGGTCCCAGAGGAGGTAGAGCGCGTTGGGGAGCGTGAAGGCGGCCGCCGCGTAGCTGGCGTGGCGCGCGACGTGGAGGAGGCGCTCGCGGCGCGGCAGATCCGGGGCCTCCATCCAGAGGCGCACGAGAAGGAAGGGCGCGATGAACCACACCGTCTGCTTCACGGCGCACGAGAGGCCGAACATCACCATGGCGAGGCCGGGCCGCTCGCGCCAGAGGATCATGGCCGCCACGAGGAAGAAGACGAACACGACGTCGAAGCCCGAGAGGCAGAAGGCCAGGAAGAAGGAGGAGAGGAAGAGCACGCCCAGGGCCAGGAGGCGCAGGGGGCGCGGAGTCCGCAGGAAGACGAGCCCCAGGAGCGCCAGGAGGACGCCCGCCGAGACGACGCGCATGTCGGGCAGCCCCAGCGCTACGAAGGGGAGGTAGAAGAGGAACGAGAGCGCGGGGTAGTTGAGCGACGTGACGAGGCCGCCGGAGGTCGTGGGCGTCTGGACGTAGTACGGGACGCTGAACGCCTCGTAGCCCCCCGCCAGCGTCGCCGAGTACGGGTCGCGCCCCTGGAGGGCGAGGCGCGCGGATTCGTGGACGAAGAGGAGCGCGTCGGAGGTGTATTTCTGGGTGACCACCGCGATCATGACGGCGGAGTAGAACGCCAACGCGCCGCAGAGGGCCAGGAAGCCCACGCGGTCCCAGCGCGCGTGGTCCACGTCCAGCGCGCTTAGCACCAGGAAGAGGAGCCCCCCGCCGTAGAGGAACGCGAGCCCCACCTGCACCCAGAGGTGCTCATGGATCCGGCCCACCCACCACACCTCGAACCCCAGGCGCAGCAGCACGATGCCCAGGACGAGGCACCCCGCGCGGGCGAGCCAGGCGCGCGCCGCCCGGCGCGGGGTGGAAGCCTCCTCCATGGCCGCCGGACCCCGTCTGTCCGGTCAAAGGCCTTGCGCCTACGGGCTCGTCGGGGACGTTAGCAGCAGACCGGCTGCGCGGGGCCAGGCCAAGGCGGGGGTTCAAGAGCCCCCGAGAGCGTAGGGGCCCCCATGCGCGCCCTCGTGGCCCTGCTCGTCCTGGCCCTCCTGCTCCCCCTGCCCGCGCGAGCGGGCAGCGCCGACGCTCCCCCCGGCTGGACGCCGGGCGACTTCGTGGTGCTCCACGGCACCACCACGCTCTCCAATGGGGCCACGACGGACATCGTCACCAACACCACCGTCGTGGGCGCGGACGCCATCGAGGTGGGGGGCGTCGTCTACGACGCCGTCAAGAGCGTGCAGCGCGCGCAGGTGTGGACCAACTCCTCCACGGGAACGTCCAGCAAGCACTCGTGGACGAACACCACGACGTGGGTCCGCGCCAGCGACCGCGCGCTGATCCGCACCGCGTCCCTCTCGGGCACGGGCTCGACCACCACCATCACCTACGATCCGCCCTGCCTCTCGCTGCGCTACCCCCTCGCGGTGGGCGACCAGTGGGCCGTGGACTGCGCGAAGACGACGGTGGGCCCCACGGGCCAGTCCACCTCCGGGACGGACCACTCCAACGCCACGGTCCTCCGCGAGGAGCAGGTCACCGTGGCCGCGGGCACGTTCGACGCATTCGTGGTGGAGAGCGTCACCCCGCAGGGCTCGAAGCTGGACACGTGGTTCGCCCCCTCCACGTGCGCCGCCGTGAAGATCGTCTCGACCTCGGGTGCGACCGTCTTCACCTACGAGATGACCGCCTACGCATGCGCGGACCCCACGCCCCCCGCCACGGGCGGGACCTCGGCGCCGCCCGTCAACGCGACGACCAACGCGACCAACGCGACTGCGCCGACGCCGCCCGCCAACGTCACGGAGAACGCCACCGCCGAGCCCAACGCCACGACACCCGCGCCGGACGTCAACGCCACCACCAACGGGACGACCGAGCCCCCGGCGGACACCACCCCCGAGGCGACGCCCACGCCGACGGAGCCCACGCCCGCGGAGACCACGCCCACGCCGGAGGTCACCCCCGTCGCGTCCCCGACGCCGGTCTCCTCCTCGCCCCTCCCCTCCACGGAGACCTCGTCGACGTCGGCCAGCCCGCCTCCGGCCTCCACGACGCCGGGGGCCGTGCAGGCCGCGGCGGTGTCCCCCAGCCCGGCGCCCTCGTCGAGCGGCGGCGACCAGATCCCGGCCCCGGGGGCCGCCCTCGCGCTGGCCGCCGTGGGTCTGCTCGCCCTCGCCCTGCGCCGCAGGTAGGGGGAGAGGCGGAAGCTTCCATGGAAAGCTAAACACCCTGGCCGCCCGATGGGGATCGAAGGCAAACCATGGCCCTCGGAACCATCGTCGCCATCGTGGTCCTCGCCGCGATCGCGCTCTTCGCGCTCTACGTGATCAGCGCGCGCAACCGGATCATCCGCTTCGACAACAGCATCGACAACGCGTGGGCGCAGATCGACGTGCAGCTGAAGCGCCGCGCGGACCTCATCCCCAACCTCGTCGAGACCGTGAAGGGGTACGCCGCCCACGAGAAGGGCGTGCTCGAAGGCGTCACCGCGGCCCGCGCGGGGCTCGTCAACGCCAAGAGCCCCGAGGAGGCCAACGCCGCCAACAACGTGCTCACCCAGGCGCTGGGCCGCCTCTTCGCCGTCGCCGAGGCGTACCCGCAGCTGAAGGCCAACGAGAACTTCCTCCAGCTCCAGGATGAGCTGACGCACACGGAGAACAAGGTCTCCTTCGCGCGCCAGTTCTACAACGACGAGGTGCTGCGCTACAACAACGCCGTCACCACGTTCCCCGGCACCCTCTTCGCGGGCAGCCTGGGCAAGACCAAGCGCGGCATGCTGGAGATCCCCGCCCCGGACCGCGAGGTCCCCAAGGTCAAGTTCTCGTGAGGCAGAATGCCCGACGCGCACGAGAAGGTCAGCTTCCCCGAGCAGATCGCCCGCAACAAGCGGCAGACCGTCGTCGTGGAGGGGATCATGCTCCTGATCCTCTTCGCCGTGGTCTACCTGGTGGGCGCGATCCTCGGCACGCCGCCCGTCGTCACCGGCGTCCTCGCCGCGCTGGTCTCGCTCCTCTACGTGGGGTTCACCTACGCCAACGCCACCAGCACCGTGCTCCTGGCCGCCGAGGCGCGCCCCGCCAACCCGGCCGTGCGCGAGGAGAAGCTGCTGCAATACAAGGTCGAGGAGATGGCGCTGGCCGCGGGCCTGCCCGTCCCCCAGGTCTACGTCCAGGACAGCCGCGACATCAACGCCTTCGCCACGGGCCTCGCGCCCGAGAAGTCGGTGATCTGCGTCACGCGGGGCGCCATCGAGCAGCTCTCGCAGGAGGAGCTTGAAGGCGTCATCGGCCACGAGATGAGCCACGTCGCCAACTACGACGTGCGCCTCGCCACGGTGACCATCGGCGTCGTGGGCGCCATCGCGATGCTCGCCGAGATCGGCCTGCGGATGCTCTGGTGGCGCGGCGGAGGGCGCGACCGCAAGGTCAACCCCGCGCTCCTCGTCGTGGCCCTCGCCGCGCTGATCCTCGCCCCGCTGGTGTCGCGCCTCGTGTACCTCATGCTCTCGCGCCGCCGCGAGTACCTCGCCGACGCGACGGGCGTCAAGCTCACGCGCAACCCGCAGGGGCTCGCCGACGCGCTGGAGAAGATCAAGGGCGACCTCCCCGACGACCCCAAGGGGAGCCGCACCGCGGCGGGCCTCTACATCGCCAACCCGTGGAACCACCTCTCCGTGAGCAGCGTGTGGTCCACCCACCCGCCCCTGGACGAGCGCATCCGCCGCCTCCGGGCGATGTAGCGCGGGCAGGAGGGCAGGCGCGGGCAGAAGAGGCCGGAGGCCCCAAGGGGGAGCCCATGAAAGCCATGAGCCCCCAGGAGACGACGGAGTTCGTGCGCCACAACCGCTTCGGCGTCCTCTCCCTCGCCCGCGACGGGCAGGCCTACGGCCTGCCGCTCTACTACGGCTTCGACGGGCGCGACCTCTACTTCCAGACGCGGGCCGGGCTCAAGGACCGGTACGCGACGGAGACGACGGAGGCGTGCTTCACCATCGTCCGCGTGGTCAACCTCGACGACTGGGCCAGCGTGCAGGTGTTCGGCCGCCTGGAGCGCCTCGGCGCCGACATCCCCTCCCACGCGCTCCTGAGCGTGCCCCTGCCCCCCGGCTGGGGCGAGTCCGCCGACGGCGAGCCCGCGCGCCCCGCCAGCGGCGTCGTCGTGCACCGCCTCGCGCCCCAGCGCGTCAGCGGACGCTACAGCGAGAACGCGCCCATGAGCGCCGAGGAGCGCGAGATCGCCTTCGGCGGCATGTAGGCCGACGCCAAAGGCTCATCAGGGGCCCCCCGCCTCCCGCCGCCGTGGCGAACCTCGTCACCCTCGCCGACGCCGTGCTCGCCGTCATCCCCGCCGCCGTCGTCTTCTTCGCGGCCTACGGGCGCTACGACGGCATGTTCCGCGACAACGTCGTGTTCCTCTACTTCATCGGCGGGCTCCTGGTGGGGGGCCTCCTGGGCATCGTGAGCCTCTTCGCGCTGGGCATCGCGGCGCCGGTGTTCACGGTGCTGATCATCGCCCTCTTCTTCCCCATCACCGTCGTCCTGGGCATCAACCGGCGCAAGTGGCAGGGGGAGCGGCACGCCGTGTTCAACGGGGGCGCCCTGGGCCTGGGCGCGGCGGTCATGGTCTCCCTCTCGCTCCTCTACCGCCTCTCGCTCAACCTGCGCGCGCAGGCCGTCGACGAGCTGCATCTCACGGCCGTGAACGGCACGTTCCTCCCCGAGGACGAGAGCGCCATCGGCTCCTTCGTCAACCAGCACTTCTGGACCGCGACGACGCTCTCGCAGGCGCTCCTCCTCGCGGCCTCGTTCGCGGGCCTCCTCTTCGGGCTGGGCCTCCTGGCGGGCGACGGCGTGCGCCGCCGCCGGGCCATCCCCACCGCGCTCGTGGGCACGGCGATCCTGCTGCCCGTCGCGGTCTTCCTGGAGGAGTTCGTCAACAGCCGCGCGTGGCTCTGGATCGCGCTCATGGTCGCCTACGGCGCCATCTTCGGCGCGCTGGCGGAGCGGCGCCTCTTCATCGAGGGCGTCAGCGAGGACGACCGCAAGGCGCTGCGCCGGCGCCGCCGCGCCGCGCAGGAATGACGCTCCGCTGGAGCAATCTTGTGAAATCCCTTGCGGCGGGCGACTCCTATATGTCTCCCGATGCCCTGCGCGCTCGCAGGTGTCCGGCTTGAGCAAGAAGACCCTTCTCGTGGCGTGCGCGGTCGCGGTGGCCGCGTCCTTCGCCGTCCTCGCCCCCCTGGCGAGCGCCATCGTCACGCCCACGTTCACGATCTCCCCTGGCCCCATCACGCTCAACGGCGTCAGCAACGCCGGAGAGCCCAGCATCGGCGCGGACCTCGCCACGGGCGCCTTCCTGTTCGAGGCCTCGGCGACGACGTACAAGATCGTCATCTCCGGCGGCAGCGCGACGTGGACCAGCGCCGCGCGCCCCGTGACGACGCCCAACCTCGACCCCATCCTGGCCACCGACCCCGCGACGGGCCGCACGTGGGCGGGCGGGCTGGACGGCTCGTGCAGCATCCTGTCGTACACCGACGACGACGGCGCCTCGTGGACGCCCGTGGCGAACTCGTGCTCGGGCACCATCGACCACGAGACCATCGGCGCGGGCCCGTGGCACAACGGCGTCGGGCCCGCCGGCGCCACGTCCAGCCGCGCCGTCTACTACTGCGCCCAGGAGAGCCGCGACGCGTGCGCGGTGAGCCTGGACGGCGGCCTCACCTTCGCGCCTCCCCTCGTGGTGAACGGCGCGTGCGGCAGCCTCCACGGCCACGTGAAGGTCTCCTCCTTCGGCGTCGCGTTCCTGCCCAACGACCACTGCGGCGGGCCCGCGGGCGGCGCCATCAACGTCGCCAACGGCCTCGCGTGGAACAGCTACACCATCTCGGGCTCGTGCGCCGCGACCACCTTCGACCCCAGCGTCGGCACCACCGACTCGGGCTGGGTCTACGAGGCGTGGCAGGGGTGCGACAACCACATGCACGTCGCCCTGAGCAAGGACAACGCGACGACGTGGATCAACGCCACCGACCTCTCCACCAGCATCAGCCCCTCGGTGCTCATCGGCACCATGCCCGCCGTGGTCGCGGGCGTCGACAACCGCGCGGCGGTGGCCTACCTGGGCTCCACCACCGGCGGGAACGGCTTCACCTCCAGCTTCGCGGGCACGTGGGACCTCTACGTCTCCTACACCTACGATGGCGGCCACTCGTGGACCACCGTCAAGGTCACGTCGGACCCCGTGCAGCGCGGCTGGATCTGCGCGGGCGGCATCACGGGCTGCTCGGGCCCGGGCCGCAACTTGCTGGACTTCATCGACGCCACGGCGGACGCCAGCGGCAACGTCGTCGTCGCGTTCGCCGACGGCTGCATCAACGTCTGCGCGGGCGCCACGGGCACCAGCGCGCAGTCCACCAGCGCGTGGGCCACCATCGCCGCGCAGACCGGCGGCACGCCCCTGCGATAATCCGCAGCCGAATCGCTGCACGTGAAGCGGTTAGGGCCGCCTCCCTGGAGCTTTCCTGTGAAAGGCTCCAGGGAGCGCGGCTCCATTAAGCCACGAAGCGCGCTCACGGGCTGGAACCTCATGCGCGCGAACTCCTTCCTGCTCCTGGCGGCCGTCCTCGCGGGCGCCGCCTTCGTCCTCGCCCCCATGGCGAGCGCCATCGTCACGCCGACGTTCACCGTCTACGCGGCGCCCAGCTCCCTCTTCAACGCCAACGGGGCCGGCGAGCCCAGCGTGGGCGACAACTGGCTCACCGGGAACCTCCTCTACCAGTCGGGCCCCGAGACGTACAAGATCGTCCTCTCCGGCGGCAGCGCCGCGTGGAGCGACGTCACGCCCCTCAACTCCGTCATCAACATCGACCCCATCCTCGCCACCGACAGCGCCGTGGGCCGCACGTGGGCCGGCGGCCTCGACGGCTCGTGCAGCGTGCTCTCGGTCTCCACCAACGACGGCGCGAGCTGGACGCCCATGGGCAACCCCTGCTCGGGCACCATCGACCACGAGACCATCGGCGGCGGCCCCTGGCTGAACAACGTGCCGCCCACCGGCGCCACCGCCACCCGCGCGACCTACTACTGCGCGCAGACCTCCTCGGACACCTGCGCCACGAGCCTCAACGGCGGCCTCGCCTTCGGCGCCCCCGTCCCCGTGCTGGGCTCCTGCGGCAGCCTCCACGGCCACGTGAAGGTCTCCTCCCTGGGCATCGCCTTCCTGCCCAACGGCAACTGCGGCAACAACGGCACGCAGATCGGCGGCGGCATCACCATCAACAACGGCCTGACGTGGAACAGCTACGTGATCCCCAACGCGGGCGAGCCCCCGAGCCTCGACGTCTTCGACCCCAGCGTCGGCACCACCGACTCGGGCTGGGTCTACCAGGCGTGGCAGGGCTCGGACAACCACATGCACGTGGCCCTCAGCAAGACCAACGGCTCCACGTGGATCAACATGAGCGACCTCTCGTCCACCACGAGCCCCGCGGTCCTCAGCGCCACCATGCCCGCCGTCGTCGCGCGCGCGGACAACAACGCCGCCGTCGCCTACCTGGGCACGACCAACTCCGGCAACGCGTTCGCGTCCAGCTTCAGCGGCACCTGGGACCTCTACGTCTCGTTCACCTACGACGGCGGCCACTCGTGGACCACCGTGAAGGTCACGTCGGACCCCGTGCAGCGCGGGTGGATCTGCGCCCAGGGCACGGGCTGCAGCGGCGGCCGCAACCTGCTGGACTTCATCGACGCCACCACCGACGCGAACGGCAACGTCGTCGTCGCCTTCGCGGACGGCTGCATCAACACCTGCGCCGGCCCCTCCGGCACCAAGGCGCAGTCCACCAGCGAGTGGGCCACCATCGCGGTGCAGACCGGCGGCACGCCGCTGAAGTAGGCCGTTCCGGAGCGCCGGCGCGGCTGGCGCTCCCCATCCTCTTTTTTCTCGTCCTTCCGGCTCAGCAGCGCGGGTCCTTGCCGCACCGCTGGCACGTGAACGCGTGGATGTCCAGGTGCCCTGGCCGCTCGTGGCAGAAGAGCGAGCCTCGCGCGCCGCAGCAGTCGCAGTCGCGCACCTCCTGGCAGAAGGGCGCCCAGACGGGAAGGGCCACGATCCAGGAAACACCGCCCGCACGCTTCAACGCGCCGGGGGCGCTTCCGGTCGAAAAGCCAGGGCAGGCCACGGTGAGTTCTTGTAACGCTGGTCCCTTCGCGCGTCGTGCTCCCCGCGGGATCCGGCTCCTTGCTGTTCGCGCTGCTTCTTCTGGCCGTCCTCGCCATCGTGGCGGCCGCAGGCGTGGGCGCCTTCCTCAGGCTCGTCCGCGCGCGCCGAAGCCTCCAGCGCGAGCGCGAAGAGGGCGAGCGATAGACGGCACGGAGCGCGAGGAGGACCCAGCCCCGGCCCGGGTCCCCCTCGGCCCGTTTGCGTTGGGCCTCAGAGGTCTTCGAGCACGAAGCGCGCGATGTCCGTGGGGAACGTCGCGACCTTGGCGCCGGCCTTCTTGAACGCCGCCATCTTGGACTCTGCGGTGCCCATGCCGCGGCTCACGATGGCGCCCGCGTGGCCCATGCGCTTGCCCTCGGGCGCGGCGCGGCCCGCGATGTAGGCGTACACGGGCTTCTTGACGTGCTTGCGCACGTAGTCCGCCGCCATCTCCTCCGCGGTGCCGCCGATCTCGCCCACGAGGACGATGGCCTCGGTGGCGGGGTCGCTGTTGAAGATCGCCAGCGCGTCGAGGAAGTTCGTGCCGTTGACGGGGTCGCCGCCCAGGCCCAGGACGCCGCTCTGGCCCACGCCGTTCTCGCTGAGCGCGTTCACGATCTCGTAGGTGAGCGTGCCGCTGCGCGACGCGATGCCGACGTTGCCGGGCTTGAAGATCTTGTTGGGCAGGATGCCGATCTTGCACTTCTCGCGCGGGTTCGCCATGCCGGGGCAGTTGGGGCCCAGCACGCGCGCGCCCTTGAGGCGGGCGTACCACACGAAGTCCATGGCGTCGTGGAAGGGGATGTGCTCCGTGATGACGACGACGTCCTGGATGCCCGCGTCGATGGCCTCCAGCACGGCGTCCTTGGCGAACTTCGCGGGCACGTAGACGACGCTGGCGTTGGCGCCGGTCTTCTCCACGGCGTCGAAGCAGCTGTCGAACACGGGCAGGCCGTTGACCTTCTCGCCCGCCTTGCCCGGCGTCACGCCGCCCACGACCTTCGTGCCGAAGTCCAGCATCTGCTGGGAGTGGAACGTGCCCTGGTGGCCCGTGATGCCCTGGACGATGACCTTGGTGCTCCGGCCGATGGGGAAGCCCTGGGCCTTCTGCACCTGCACGGCGGCCGCCATCTCAGCGACCCCCGCGCTTGGCGGACTTCTTGGCCTTCTTCGCGGCCTTCTTGCCCTTCTTCGCGGGCGCCTTCCTGGCGGCCTTCTTCGCCTTCCGGGGCGCGGCGCGCTTGGCCTTCTTGGCGGGGCCCTTCTTCGCGGCCTTCGCCTTCTTGGCCGTCTTCTTCTTGGGGGCGACCTTCTTGGCGACCTTGGTGGCGGCGCGGGCGGCGGCCTCGCGCACCTTGGTCTCCGCCTTCTGCTCCGCCTCGCGCGCGGCCTCCGCCGTCTTCTCGGCGACGACGCGGGCCTCCTGCGCGGCGGCCTCGGCGGCCTTCTTCATCTCGGCGCTGGCGGCCTCGGCGACCTTCACGGCCATCTCGGCGGCGGCGTCCTTGAGGGCCTTCGCGGCCTCGCTGATCGTGTGGGGCTTGCTCTGCGGGGTCTCCATGCTCAGCGGCCTCCCTTCTTGGCCTTCTTCGCGGGCTTCGCCTTCTTGGCGGTCTTCTTCCTGGGCGCGGCGCGCTTCGCGGCCTTGGCCTTCTTCGCGCGCTTCGCGGGCATCGCCGCCTCGGGGACCTCCACCTTGTAGGTGAGGGGCGGGAGCGGCTGGTTGGCGAGGACGCGGCGCTCGATCTCGACGGTGAGCTTCGCGGCCTCCTGCAGCGTGTTGGTGGTGTAGAGGCCGGCCTCCTTGAGGATGGCGCGCGCCTCCTCCTCGTTCACGCCCTTGATGCGCGTGACGATGGGGAAGGGGATCTTCTCCTGGTCGAGCACCATCTTGAGCCCCTTGGCGACGGTGTCGCTCTTGGTGATGCCGCCGAAGAGGTTGAGCATCATGACGGTGGGCTCGGCCTTCTTCATGAGCAGCACGCACTCGCGGACCTTCTCCGCGTTGTCGGTGCCGCCCAAGTCCAGGAAGATGCCCGGCTCGCCGCCGTAGTGCTTGATGGCGTCGAGGGTCGCCATGGTGAGGCCGGCGCCGTTGGCGATGATGCCGATCTTCCCGTTGAGCTGGATGAAGGCGATGCCCTTCTGCTCGGCCTCCCACTCCAGGGGCGTCTTCTCCTCCTTGGGCTCCTCGAAGTCCGCGTGGCGCCACGCGGCATCGTCGTCGAGGATGACCTTGGCGTCGGCCGCGAGGACCTTGCCCTGGGGCGTGACCGCGAGGGGGTTGATCTCCAGGAGCTCGGCGTCCATGCCGCGGAAGGCGGTGACGAGCTTCGCGAGGATGCTCTCCACCTGCTTGCGCGCCTCGGGCGCGAGCCTGCTGCCCTGGAAGAGGGCGCGGGCGTGGAAGGGCTGGAAGCCGGTGACGGGGTGGACGTGGACGCGCTTGATCTTCTCGTCGGGGACGCTCTCGATCTCGACGCCGCCCTCCTCGCTGTAGAGGATGAGGAGCGTGCGCGTCGCGCGGTCCAGCGAGACGCTGGCGTAGAGCTCCTTGGCGAAGTCGAGCTTCTCCACGAGGAAGACCTTCTCGACCTTGAGCCCCTTGATGTCCATGCCCAGGACCTGGCGCGTCTTGGCGACGGCCTGCTCCCAGGTGTCCGCGAACTGGATGCCGCCGGCCTTGCCGCGGCCGCCGACGAGGACCTGCGCCTTGATGACGAGGGGGTACTTGAGCTGGCCCTTCACGCGCTCCAGCTCGTCCATGGAGGAGACGACGACGCCCGAGGGGGTCGGGATGCCGAACCGCTCGAACACCTGCCGCCCCTGGTATTCGTAGAGCTTCACCGGGGATCCACCTGGGGCGCGGGAACCCACCCCGGCATAAAAAGGGATTGGGCGGCGTGGCCTTGCGGCGCGCCGCCGCGGCGCCTACGCGCCGGAGGTCCAGCGCCCGCGCTGGCCGGCCTCGCCGCAGATCGAAAATTGGACGCGAGTGTTCAGGGTCGAGACGCCAGGGCCCCGAGAGAATCGACCACGCTGCAGGGAAAAGCCTGCGCCCCGTTATCTTCCCGGGGGGCGCTGGAGGGTCCGGCCCTTCGTGGCCGGGAGAACCAACACCATGAGCACCCTCCGCATCGCCCTCGCCCTTTCGATCTGCCTCGCCCTGCCCTTCCTGCTGCCCGAGGCCGCGGCGTCCAGCTGCACGGCCACCTCGGGCCACTCGTGCACGTTCACGTGCGCCCTGGGCGACTTCATCCACGTCTCGGGCTCGCGCACGGGCTTCGGCTCCATCGGCGTGAGCGCGGAGTGCGGCGGCGCCAGCGCGGACTGCCTCGCCACGAACTTCGACGCGACGTGCTCGGGCTCCAGCCTGACGCCCGCCACCAGCGCGGCCGTGGGCACGTGCAGCACGTACACCACCGACTCGACGGCGACCTGCTGGACCTCGCCCCTTCCGTAGGGCGAAAGAGTCCTCATCACCGCCCACCCCGGGGCATCCACGCCGAAGAACGACGTTTGGGATGGGATGCACGATGGGGCGCGGGGCCCCGGGGCGGGCGGTGGATGAGAGGGAAGGCCGGCCTCAGCCGGCGTAGGACTTCTCCTGCTCGGCGCGCAGGACGCTGATCTCCAGCATGGCCTGGTTCACGTCGCGCTCGAACTCGCGGCGCGCGAGGGCCAGGACGCTGTTGCGGAACGCCTCGGTCATGGCGTAGCGCGGGCAGAGGAACTCGCCCGGCTCGGGGGCCATGCCCAGCGCGCAGGTCGAGCCCTTGCGCTGGGCGCAGTTGTCGCAGCTTGCGATCAGGATTGCCATTGCCAGTCTCTCCCCGGATGGGAGGGCCCCGTGCAGGTCGCGGCGCGCACACGCCGGGTGTCCGACCCGCGGAGGTTCCCCTTCGGTCGCCGCCCCGTTCCACGGGACGGCAGCACCGGATGGCGCGGGAACCTCGCTTAACGCTTCGCTTCTCGGCCTGCTCATGAACCCCCTCGTTGCCAGGCGGGCTCGTTGCGGCCGTTCCCTGGGGGAGCGCCGCACCGCTGCGGGAAGCCCTTATGCCGGGGCCGCGAATGGGCAAGACGTGGACGGGCTCGACCTGCTGCGCCGCGTGTGGCGACCGGGCGAGCCCGCGGCCTTCCTCGACGGGCCCTCCCCCTTCGTGGGCGTCGCACCCTCGGCGGCGCTCTGCGTGCGCGAGGGCCGCGTATGGCGCCGCGAGGGCGCCGCGTGGCGCGACGCCGGCGAGACGCCCTGGGACGCGATGCGCGCCTTCCTGCGCGGCGGCCTGCGCACCGTGGCGCTCCTCTCCTACGACGCGGGCCGCCTCGTGGAGCGCCTTCCTTCCCTGGCGCGCGACGACACGGCGCTGCCCCAGGTCGTGCTGCTGCGCTTCGACGCGGGCTGGGTGGGCGGCGAGCTTCGCGGCGACGAGGGCGCGCTGGCCGAGCGCGCGAAGGGCGATCCCCTGCCCCTCCCCCGCGGCGCGGTGGGCCCCGTGGAGCCTTCGATGCCCCGCGAGGCGTTCGAGGCCATGGTGCGCCGCGCCCAGGAGCGCGTCCGCGAGGGCGACGTCTTCCAGGTGAACCTCAGCCACCGCCTGGAGGCCGACTGCACGCTCCACCCGCTGGACCTCTTCGCGCGCCTCTCGCGGGCGAACCCGGCCCCCTTCCGCGCCTTCCTCCAGACGGGCCCGCTGCCGGGCGATCCCGAGGGGTTCCACGTGGTGAGCGCGAGCCCGGAGCGCCTCGTCCGCGTGGAGGCCGGCCGCGTGGAGGCGCGCCCCATCGCCGGCACGCGCCGCCGCGGCGCGACCCCGGAGGAGGACGCGGCCCTGGCGGCGGAGCTGGCCTCCGACGGCAAGGAGCGCGCGGAGCACGCCATGATGGTGGACCTGGCGCGGAACGACCTGGGCCGCGTCGCGCGCTTCGGCAGCGTCCGCGTGCCGCGCTTCTCCGCCGTGGAGACGTACCGCACCGTCCACCACCTGGTGAGCACCGTGGAGGGCGCCCTCGCGCCGGGCCGCGACGCGGTGGACGTGCTGCGGGCCCTCTTCCCGGGCGGCACCATCACCGGGGCGCCCAAGGTGCGCGCCATGGAGGTCATCGAGGAATTGGAGCCCGTGCGGCGCGGCGTCTACACGGGGAGCCTCGGCTGGATCGCGCCGGGGGGCGACATGGACCTCAACATCCTCATCCGGACCCTCCTGGTGAAGCGGGGCCGCGTGCACCTCCAGGTGGGGGCGGGGATCGTGGAGGAGAGCGATCCCGCCCGCGAGTGGGAGGAGACCCTCGCCAAGGCCCAGGGCGTGCTCCTGGCGCTGGGGGCCGCGCCGTGAGCCTGGTCCACCTCAACGGCTCGCTGGTCCCGGCGGAGGAGGCGCGCGTCAGCGTGCACGACCGGGGCTTCCTCCTTGGCGATGGCCTCTTCGAGACGCTGCGCGCCCACTCGGGAAGGCCCGCGTTCCTGGGGGAGCACCTGGCGCGGCTGCGGCACGGGTGCGAGGCGATGCGCTTGCCGTTCCCGGAGGATCTGCCCTCCCGGGTCGCGGCGACGCTGGAGGCCAACCGCGCGGGGGACTGCGCGGTGCGCGTCACCCTCACGCGGGGCCCCGGAGGGAGGGGCGCCTCGCCGCGCGGCGCGGGCCCGCCCACCGTGCTCGTCGCCCTCTCGCCCATCCCCTACGAGGAGGCCCTCTACGCGCGGGGCCTGGGGGCCATCGTCTCCCGGGTGCCGCGGGGCCCGGCGGCGGTGAAGACCACGAGCTACGCGGCCAGCGTGCTGGCGCGGATCGAGGCCGACGAGGCGGGCGCGGACGAGGCCCTCTTCCAGGACGAGGCGGGGCGCCTGCTGGAGGCCACCCAGGCGACCCTCTTCGCGGTCCGCGACGGCGCGCTCCTCACCCCGCCGCTGGGGCCCATCCTGCCCGGCGTCACGCGGGCGAAGCTGCTGGCCCTCGCCCCGCACGCGGGCCTTCGCCCCGTGGAGGCGCCCCTCACCCGGGACGACCTGCTCGCGGCCGACGAGGCGATGCTCTGCGCCAGCGTGCTGGAGGTGGCGCCCCTCGCCTCGCTGGACGGCAAGCCGCTGCGCCGCGGCCCCTTCGCGCAGACGCTCCGCGCGCTCTATCGGCTCCAGGCGACGAGCAGCGGGTGAAATGCACAAACCGTCACCCTCATCAAGGTGGCACGACGACTGGCCCGCGGGCGCAAGCCCATGGTGGGATCGCACACGCAACCGATGCAGAGCCAGCTTTTCCTGGAGCGCCGCTTCCAGCTGCCTTCCGACGCGCCGCGCAAGCTCGTCGAGGACATCGAGTCCTACAGCGCCTTCGTCGAGATGCAATCGCGCATGACGGGACCTGCGTCCTGGTACCAGCGATTGGCCTGACGCGGGGGTTCGGGGGGCCGCCGCCCCCTGAGACCCGCTCTCTCTCGATCCAACGGTCGCCGTACTACGAAGGACAAACCCTTCGGCGTGCGAAGAAGCGAGCGGATGAAAGCAAGCTCCCTCCTCGCGGTCGGGTCCGTGGTCCTTCTGACGTTGGCGACTGGCGCGCAGGCCTCCGGCGGTCCGGCCCCGGACGCCCCGGCTCCAAGCGTGTGGGTGAGCGAGCAGGCGGATTCGGGTCCGACGACCACGATCCAGGGCTGCTCCGTCTACGTGCACGCCGATCACGTTCCCGCGGCGTCGGGACAGGTCTCGGTCGTGTGGCGCTCCCAGGGGCCTGGAAACCCGGAGTTCGCGAATGCGACGTGGACCGGGACGCCCGAGGCCGACGGCCACGGCTTCTCGGTGCTGTTTGGCCCGGTCGCGATCCCAAACGCCCAGGAGCAGCAGAAGGCTCCGATGATGGCCTTCGCCGTCCTGGAATGGAACGCGGGCCCGGGCAGCGACGTGCAGGTCGAGTTCAGCCCGGACTTCACCCCCTTGTGCCAGACCACGGCGAGCGTGCCGTTCTTCCCGTCGCCCCTGGCCCTGGGCTTCGCCGTGGCGGGGAGCGCGGGCGTGGCCGGCGTCGCGCTCTTCGCGCGCCGGAAGTAGGTCGCGGGATGGGCGCCTAGGGGAGGATGCCCGGCGTGTACGTCGCGGTCGACGTGGCCGTCTCCGTGTCGCCGCCGTAGCTCCCCTCCAGCGTGGCCGTCGCGTGGATGACGTGCGTGCCGGGGAGGTTCATGACGACGGCGTCGACGGGGAGCGGGAACATGGCGGAGCCGTCGTCGCGCGTCGTGGCGGTGAGTTGGTGCAGCGGGACCTCGGGGCCTCCCGGCGAAGGCTGCCAGCCGATCTGGACGTCCACGTCGTGGTGCGCCAGCGCGCCGAAGGGGGGGTCGCGCAGCGTGACGAAGCCCAGCCCGCGCGTGGGGGTCTCCAGGTAGGCCCACGCGACGGCGGTGAGGCGATCGTCCACGACCAGCGTGGCGTTGCGCTCGGAGACGACGCCGTCCTGGTCCGTGACGCGCAGCGTGACGACGTGGGGGCCCACGGTGGCGAACGTCCACGAGACGTTGGCCCCCTTGGCCTGCGCCTGGAAGCCGTCCGAGGGGTCGAAGTCCCAGGCGTAGGAGAGCTTGCGCGAGTCGCCGTCGGGGTCCGCGGAGCCCCAGCCGGAGAACGGGGCCGCGACGGTGACGTTGGCGGAGGCTGGAAGTGTTAGCGAGACGACGGGGGGCGCGTTCACGGCCAGCGAGACGTTGAGCGTCTGCGAGGCGTTGAGCGTGCCGTCGCTGGCGACCACCGTGAGCGTGTGGCTCCCCGCCTGCGCGGGGGTGGAGGCCCACACCAGCGTCGCGCCCGAGAAGGAGACGCCGGGGGGCGCGTCGGGGCTGCTGAACGTGAGGGGGTCGGAGTCGGGGTCGTTGGCCGCGAGGGGCACGCGGAGCGTGGCGCCCGCGCGGCCCGCCTGGTCGGGCAGCGGCGCCAGCGTCGGCGCGCGGTCCGCGTCGTCGATGACCAGGGTGGCGTCGGCGCTGGCGGTGAGGTTGCCGTCGTTCGCGCGGAACGTGACCACGTAGGTCCCCGCCTGGAGGTAGGTGGGCGTCCAGCGCAGCACGCGCGCGTTGGGGTCGAACGAGGCGCCCGCCGGAAGGTGCGTCGCCGAGTAGGCGAGCGCGTCGCCGTCGGGGTCCGTCGCCGCCACCTGGAGCTGGAGGGGCTGCATCTCGCGGCCGCGCGCCGCGGGGATGGGCGAGAAGGCGGGCGCGCGGTCGAGGTCCGCGACGCGCAGCGCGACGACGTTCTGCGTCAGGTTGTGGCCGTCCCACGCCTGGAGGGTGAGGTTGTAGGTCCCCGCCTGCGTGTAGTCGGGCGTCCACGAGAACTGCGCCGTGCCGTTGCCCAGGTCCGAGAAGCGCGCGCCCACGGGGTTCCCCGAGTCGAAGAGCGACACGCGGTCGCCGTCCACGTCGGAGCCGCGCGCCAGGAACGATAGCACGGAGCCCTCGCTGGCGGCGAGAGGGCCCTCGATGGAGAGGAGCGGGGGCGCGTTGCGGTGCCCCACGGTGAGGTTGATCGCCTCCGCGTCGGAGAGGAACCCGTCGCTGGCCGCGAAGGTCACGGGGCCGTACGCACCCTCCTGCGTGAAGTCGGGCGTCCACGAGAAGCTTCCCGACGCCGTGTCGAAGGTGGCGCCTTCGGGAAGCCCCGTCGCGGAGAAGGTGACGTTGTCCTGGTCGGGGTCCGCGGCGGAGAGGCGGAACGCGAGGCGCTCGCCCTCGCCCACGACGCGGTCGCCAATGGGGGAGAGCACCGGCGCGGCGTCGGACACGTCGAACGCCCGCGTCGTGGCGCCGGTCCATCCGTCGGAGTCGGTGACGGTGAGCGTCGCGCTGGCGGGGCCGGGCGCGGCGAAGGCGTGCGACGCCTGCGCGCCGGTGGCGGTGGCGCCGTCGCTGAACGTCCACGCCCACGAGACGATCGCGCGGCCGCCGCTCTGTGAGGCGTCCGCGAACGCCATGGGCTTGCCCCACGAGGCGCCCTGGAGGGTGAAGCCCGCCGTGGGCGGGCAGACGCGCGCGGTGGGAATGCTATCGACGTAGCAGCTCACGTCCACGGCGTTGCCGCTGCCCTGGTCCGCGATCTTGCCCAGGATGGCGGCGCGCGAGTAGACGCCCCAGTCGTTCTCGCGCGCGTCCACGCTGGCGCCGCGGACGCCGGGCCCCAGCGCGAGCGCGGTCGTCCCGCGCAGGAGGTTCGCGGAGAGGCGCGCCGCGGACGCGCCATCGAGGCTCACCGCGGTGGAGGCGCCGCTGACGACGTAGTTCTCCAGGAGGACGGGCGAGCCGCCGCGCAGCGCGATGGGGCGGTCGGTGGAGGAGAAGACGAGGCCCGTGAGCGCGCCGCCCGCGGAGAGGTCGGCGTCGACGCCGCGCTCGAAGCGCAGGAGGCTGTCGTGCTCCATGACGAGGTTGGCGCCGCGCGCGTACACGGCGAGGGGCGCCACGCCCGTGCTGGCGGAGGGCTGGAAGATGTTGCCCGAGACGTTCACGTCGTCGGCGTAGGCGCGCACGATGGCCGCGTCCAGGGGCGAGGCGCTGGAGTTGGCCGCGATCTTCGCGAAGCTGTCGCGCACCGTCGCGCCGTCGCCCTCCAGGAGGTACGCGCTGGAGGGGCTCGCGGCGCCCATGGTCACGGAGTTGCCGTCCGCCACGAGGCGATGCGCGGCGGGGGCGACGTGGACGCCCACGACGCCGCAGGGCGCGTGCGCGCAGGTGCCGTCGACGCCGCGGCTCGCGGGGAGCCCCGAGACGTCGTTTCCGTCGAGGAGCACGTCGTCGCCCCCCGCCACGTCGATGCCGTAGGTCATCCAGCGGCTTGCCAGGGGGCCGGGCTGCGCGCCGTTCGCGCGCAGGACGTTGTGGCGCGCGACGTCGCGGTCGCCGGTGATCAAGAGGAGCGCGGGTCCGACGCTGGCGCCCGCGCTCTGGTCGGTGGCGGTGAGGTTGGGGTTCTGGAGGACGAGGCCGCGGAGCGTCGCGTCGGGCGCGAGCATCCGCACCAGGGAGAGGCCGTCCGCGCGCCCGTCCACCACCGCGTCGCTTCGATCCTGGCACGCCGCGCCGCCGGGGCCCGTCGCGCAGACGGTGAGGCCCTTGGTGACGTCGAAGCCGGCGTAGACGCCGGGCGCGAGGAGGACGGTGGCGCCCGCGGCGGCGCACCCGATGGCCTCCTGCGGGTCGGGGTGCGCGGGCTCGGCGCAGGTGTCTAGCACGGCGGGCACGACGCGGATGGCGGCGGCCTGCACGGCGAGGTCGTCCACGTAGAGGGGCGCGCCCTGGGGCCACGCGGCGCCGCCGGAGACGACGCTGGTGAGGGAGAGCGAGAGGAGCGTGGCGCCGGGGTTCGCGGCCGCGAAGGCGGCGAGGCTCTGCGAAGGGCCGCCCGCGCACGGGGCGAACGCGGCGGAGGCATCGAGGGCGCGCTGCGCGTAGGCGGGCGTGAATGGGAGCGCGCCGGCGCCGTCCACGAGGCAGGCATCCGCGGCGCCGTCGCCGTCGAGGTCCACGTGGAGGGTCTCCGCGAGGGCCATGCCGCGGGAGGGGTTGGGGGCCTCGTACCAGTAGGAGAGGCCCGTGATGGACGCGAGGTCCGCAGGCTGCGCGAGGTACGCGCGCGCCTCGCCCAGGGAGCCGGAGGGCTGCGGCGCGGCGCCGGCCTTCCCGAGGTCCACGGACTGCTGGCCGCCGTGCGCGACGGGCGAGGTCTGCGCCCCGTCGAGGAGAAGCTCGAAGCCGTTGGCGCGGGAGGGCGAGCCTTCGAGGCCCGGGTTCTGCAGCGTCTGCACGCTGGGCGCGGGGGGAGAGACGGCGCCCGCGGGGAGCGCGACGCCAGCGGCAAGGAGGGCCGCGACGACGAGCAGGGTGCGGAGAGCCGTCTGCGCCATGGGCCAGCCTCGCGGGCGGAACGGGAGCGGGAGCGGGGGTCACCTTTCCGCCTCACCGGCGGGGGTGACCCCCAAGGGGTTACCCGATCAGGGCGGGGACGCCGGGGGGACGTCGGGCGTGGGCACGTCAGGCGAGGGGACGTCCGGCACCGAGGGCGCGCCGGGGCCGATCACGATGGTGACCGCGCTGGTGGCCGTGGAGAGGCCCGCCGCGTTGGTCGCCGTCGCCTGGAGCTGGTGCATGCCGGCCATCATGCCGGTGGTGTCCAGCGTGCAGGAGAAGCCGTCCGCCACCGTCGAGTCCACGCAGACGACCTGGCCGTCCACGGCGAACGACACCGAGAGGACGGGCGCGCCGTCGTCGGTGGCCGCGACGTCCATGGGCACCTGCTCGCCGGCGACGTAGGCGCCGCCGATGGGGCCCGCGAACGTGGGGTCCTGGAAGCTGGCCGTGGGGGGCGTCGTGTCGACCTTGACGACGCGCGCGGGGGCGGCCGTCTCAACGTTGCCCGCGTTGTCCACGCTGAACGCCTGGATGGTGTGCGTGCCGTCGCCCAGGCTGCCGGTGATGCGGCTGCTGCCGGGGACGTTGGTGGACTTGCCGTCGACGACCAGCACGGTGCGCGCGAGGCCGCTGGGGCCCGCGTCGCTGCGGTCCACCGTGTAGCTCACGGGGGCGGACTGCCACGAGCCGGAGTCGGGGCTGAGGGTCAGCGTCGTGGTGGGCGCCTCGGCGTCCACGAGGGTCGTCGCGTTGGCGAAGGAGGTCGCGCCGTCGGCGTCCGTGACCATGACGCCCACGGTGACGGGGCCGTCGTCGGTCGCGGCGACCAGGAGGCGCGCGCCGTCGGGCGAGGCCGCGTAGGTCGCGCCGTCGGTGGTGAACAGGAACGACGCGCTGGAGAGCGCGCCGTCGGGGTCCACGCTGCCGGTGGCGTCGAAGGCGACGACGCCCGGGCCCGCGGCCGCGGGGGCGACGATCTTCGCGCTGGGCGCGACGTTGTCCACGTGGAAGCCCGCCGTGTGCGTGACGGTCGCGCCGCCGTTGTCCTGGATGGTCAGCGTCACCACGTAGTCGCCCAGCATCGTGGGCTTGTAGGACACCGAGGTCGCGTTGGCGCCCTGCTGGCCCATGCCGGTCACCGAGTGGTCGGGGAGCTCCACGGACCACGAGCGCGAGACGACGTAGCCGTCGGGGTCGTGGGACGCGTCGGCGAAGGCCAGCGTCGTGAGGCGCGTGACGCCGCTCGTGGGCGTCGCGGTGAAGGCCGCGGTGGGGAAGACGTTGTCCAGGCCGAAGCTGGGCGAGGACGCCGCCTCGACGAAGGTGCCCGCGTCGCTCACGGCCTTCACGTTGTAGGAGCCGCTGTGCGCGAGGAGCGCCGAGAGGTCCGAGGGCGTGAGGCTGAAGGAGACGCTGCCGCCGGGCGTGGCCACGCTGCGCGAGCAGGAGCCGCACACGACGTAGGCGGGGTCGGTCGCGCTCACGAGGCGCACGTTCACCGTCTCCAGGACGCGGCTCGCGGTGGAGAGCGTCGCGGTGAGCACGGGGAAGCTGTTGCTGCTGGCCGCGCAGGTGCTCCCGGAGGAGGCCGCGGGGCACGAGAGCGTCAGCGTCGCGGGCGAGGCCAGCGAGGCGCCCAGCGTCGTCGCCAGGGGCAGGGGCGTGAACTGGTAGTCCATGGCGTCGGCGACGCTCCAGCCGGCCACGGCGTTGCGCGCGGGGCTGTAGTAGCCGCTGCTGGGCTCGCTGGAGGTGCCGTACACCGTGGTGTAGACGGAGTCGGGCGTCTGCTGGACGAAGGCCCACGGGACGGGGGCGGGGTCGCCGCCCGCGGCGTTGTGGAACTTCGCGGGGTCCGCCACCACGAGGACGTGGTCGGAGACGGAGCCGTCCGCCGCGAGGACGTGGTAGACGTTCGCGGGCTGCGACGTGAAGACGTCCGTGCCGTAGGGGGGCAGGCCGCTGGTGGGCGAGCCGCCGGGCGCGAAGGTGCCCTCCAGCGCGCGCTGGTCGAGAAGCTCGAAGAGCACGTTGGGCGAGGCGGCCACGTCGACGGACTTGGGGGAGATGCCCGTGTAGTCCATGGAGGAGATGTCGTACACATACGCGCTCTTGCCGCCCGCGAGGGGCGTCAGGAGCTGGTGGACCTGCTGCGCGTCGCCGACGACCGAGTTGGCGGGCTGGATGAAGACCGAGTAGCCGTCGCTGAGGTCCGTGCGCGTGGAGACGCCCTGCTGGAGCGTCGCGCCGCTCAAGACCACGGAGTCCAGCTGAACGTGGGGCTGGGCCGAGGGGTGCGAGGGCTGGCTCTCGCCGTAGGACGTGCCGTAGTAGAGGTTGAAGAAGAACTCGTTGAGGCTCTTGCCCTGGAGCTGGTTGCCGAAGTCCATGCAGTAGTGGTGCCAGGCCGCGTCGGCGGGCAGGTCGATGCCGCCGTAGCCGGGCTGCGTGGAGTGGGCGTCGCCCGCGCCCCAGACGTTCGTCTGGAGGTAGAAGTGGTCCATGACGCCGGCCGCGTCGTAGAAGCGCGCGTCGAAGCACGCCTTCACCGAGGGGCCGCCGACCCACGCGCTCTGCGCGGTGGGGGCGCTGAGGTACTGGCCGAAGATGAGGTCCTTGCCGTCGTCCGCGGCGTTGTACTCGATGTCGACGTAGGCGCCGTTGGAGCCGTCCTCGTAGCCCACGTGGTGGAAGGAGGCGGGGAGCGTGGCGCCGGGCGCGGGGGTCGAGCCGCTCTGGTCGACGACGTCGGGCTTGTTGAGGATGAGGTGCCAGGGGGCGATGGCGGTCTTGAAGCCGCTCGCGCCGGGCTGGTCGACGCTCTCGTAGCCGCCGTCGCTGTGGCCAAGCTCGAAGCCGGCGTTGAGGAGGGGGTTCCCGGGCTGGACGAGGCCGGTGGGCTCGCCGTCCACGGTGAAGATGGGGGAGAAGCCCTCGTCGGCGAGGTCCGCGTCCTTCCAGTCGCCCTGGGCGGCGGCCGCGTTGGCCGCGAGGCTGAAGGAGCCCGAGGGGCAGATGCCGTCGGAGCCGCAGAGGTACTGGCCGTTGGCGTCGTCGACGGCGGAGAGGGTGAACGTCACGCCGTCGAAGGGGCCGGCGAAGGAGAGGAGGCTCGCCGGCACGCGCACGGTGCCCGTGCTGGCGGGCGCGTCCAGGTGGACGTGCGTGGTGTAGATCAGGTCGATGGCGGGGGCGGGCGCGTCGGGGTTGCTGCCGCCGTCGCCGTGGATGCTGTTGAGGTCCACGACGTAGTCGGTGACGGGGAAGGGGGCGCCCGAGCCGTCGTGCAGCTCGAAGTCGAAGACGAAGAGGCCACCCACGGAGCTCATGACAACGCCGGCGTTGCCGGCGACCGCCTGGCGGGGGAAGGCCAGGACGACGAGGTTGTCGGCCCCGCCGGGGGAGTTGTCGGCGGAGACGGCGGCGAGGGGAGCGAGGGCGGCCAGAAGGGTCGCGGCCAGAAGGGCGGCGAACGCGCGCGTGCGGGACGAGCTTGACAAGGGGAAGCCTCCGGTGCTTGCTTCTGGCCGCCTGCAAGCCAGGGCCCTTCAAGGCCTTTCTCAGGAAACCCTAGGTGGTTACACCCTTTTGGCTGCGCAGGGGCAAGACCCAAGGGGGGTCGGCCCGGCGTTCCGGAAGCTTTTCCCACCCGGGGGCCCGAGGGGCGGCGCATGGCCCCCCGCGTCGACGCGCGCTACCTGCCGGGCCTCCTGGCGACCGCGGGGAGGGCCATCTCCCGCCACCCGGCCGCCTCGGGCGTCGTGGCCCGGGTCCGCACCGCCCGCACGCCGGAGGACCTGGCGCGCATCCTCTCGCCCCTGGACTTGAGCCTCGCTCCCCCGGCGCGCCAGCTCGTGGAGGATGCCCTCGCCGGCGGCCCGCGCTGGAAGGCCGCCCACGCGGCCCTCGTGCGCAGCGCGGAGCAGTCGCTGGCGGAGCGTTTCTGGCCGGGGTCTTGAGGGGGCTCAGCGGCTCGCGGGCAGCCCGATGCTCTTCGCGATGACCATGCGCTGGACCTCGCTGGAGCCCTCGCCGATCTCGCAGAGCTTGATGTCGCGCCAGTGGCGCTCCACGGGGTAGTCCGTGGTGTAGCCGTTGCCGCCGAGGACCTGGATGCACTCGGTGGCGGCGCGCATGGCGGCCTCGCTGGCGTAGAGCTTGCCCATGCTGGCGGCGCTGCTGAAGTCGCGCCCCTGGTCCTTCAGCCACGCGGCGCGCAGCAGGAGAAGGCGCGCGGCGTCAAGCTCCGTCGCCATGGTGGCGAGCTTGAACTGGATGGCCTGGAAGCTGCCGATGGGCTTCCCGAACTGCTGGCGCTCCTTGGCGTAGGCCAGCGCGGTCTCGTAGGCGCCCTGCGCCATGCCCAGCGCCAGCGAGCCGATGGCGATGCGGCCCGCGTCCAGCGTCTTCATGGCGCCGGTGAACCCCTTGCCGAGGCCCGCGGGGCCGCCGAGAAGCTGCGAGTCGGGGACCCAGCAGTCGTCCAGGAAGACCTGCGACGTGGCGCTGCCGTGGAGGCCCAGCTTGTGCTCCAGCTTGCCCAGCGTGAGCCCCTTGGTGCCCTTCTCGACGACGAAGGCGCTGATGCCCTTGGCGCCGGCGGCGGGGTCCGTCTTCGCCATGATGGTGAACGTGCTCGCGAAGTGGCCGTTGGTGAGGAACACCTTCTGGCCGTTGAGCTTCCACCCGTCGCCCTCCCGCGTGGCGATGGTGCGCAGCGAGGCCGCGTCGCTGCCGCTGGTGGGCTCGGTCAGGCCCCAGCCGCCCCAGTGCTCGCCGCTGGCCAGCTTCGGAAGATAACGCTGCTTCTGCTCGTGCGTCCCCATGATGTTGATGTGGGACGAGCCGAGGCCGCAGTGCGCGGCGAACGTGATGCCCACGCTGCCGTTCACCCGCGAGAGCTCCTGGATGGCGAGGTTGTAGCTGATGGCGTCGAGCCCCGTGCCGCCGTACTCCGTGGGGATCGTCATGCCGGCGAGGCCAAGCTCGGCGGCCTTCTTGAGCACGGAGGAGGTCCAGACGCCCTTCTCCTCGATGAGGTCGATCTCGGGCGCGACCTCCTTCTCGGCGAACTCGCGGACCATCTTCTGGATGGCCTTCTGGTCCTCAGTGAGCTCGAACTCCATGGCTTCGCGAAGCTGGGCGGGGGTCAAAAAGGTTCTCGCGATCCGGGGCGCGGACCCGTCTCTTGGCCCACGCTGGCCCCTCGGGCTTGCCTTGGCACGGCCGGGTCCGGCCATGCGGTGCGCCACCCCTTTGGGTGTGGCTCCTCAGCCTAAGGGCGCTCGGCCCGAGCCCTCACCGGCTTCGATCCCCTCGCGATTGAGAAGCGACCTCCAAGAAACTCCGCTGCTGTTATCTTCTTGATCGGCGTTGGGGCCAGCGGGTTGTTTGTCGCTCCCTTTGGTGGACGGTGAAACCTTCATGGCTTACAGTTTCCTTCCTCGCCTCATGGCCGCCTTCGCGATTCTCGCCACGCTGGGCGGCGTCGCGTTGCCCGCCCAGGCGGCCCTCGTCTACTCGCCTTGCCTCTCGTACCTGGACCAGGGCGTTGCGCCGCGCGCCGCGTCCCCCTCCCCCACCGCGCGCTGCCTGGGCGACACGCAACCCGGCAGCGCCGGCACGGCGCCCATTCCCGACGATGAGTATCTCGACGCGGCAAGCGGCATCGTCTACCGCTCAACGCCCACGGGCCTGGAGCCCATCGGCGCCGGCGTCGAGCAGGAGGGCTACGTCGAGCTGCAGACCTCCTCCGACCTGGACTACTCATGCTCCAGCACCGTCCCCGTGGACGGCTCCCCCTGCGTCTCCTCCGACGTCTGCGGCCACGTCTGCGAGACCGTCCGCGTCGCGCTCGTGGGCTGCCACCGCGTGAGCCTCGAAGTGACCTTCGTTCCGGCCGTCACGAACTACAACAACGAGGAGACGGTCACGCACGACTATCCGCCCGGCTGCGCGGCGTCGCCCTTCCTCCCCGTCCCGGAGATCCATTGGGCGGGCCAAGGAAGCCAGGCCGTGACCTCCATCGACGACGCCTGGGACGCCGCGCCGCCCGGAAACTTGTGCCATCACGCGAACGACAGAGGGGTCCCGTTGACGGTCCAGACGGAAATCCTCGTGGACGGCGTTCGACACGGACTTACGGAATTGACTCTGTGCCGGTGACTCCATGCGCTCTCTCGTCGTGCTCCTCGCGCTGCTCCTCCTCCTGCCCTTCGTCCAGGCGGGCACGCAGGCGGAGCCCGAGATCATGGACAGCCCGCCCGTGCTGGATGCGGCGTATGGGGCGACCCGCGGGGACACGACCCTGGACGCCCCGGAAATCGACCTGGTTGCCGCCTGGTTCAGCGCGAACGACACGACCGTGGGCGTCACCTGGCAGGTCGTCAACGAGTCCCACCGGCTCCAAGAACGCGAAGTGCAAGGGTTCGGCATGACGTTCCTGTGCGGAGCAACGCACCTCTACGCCGAGGCCGACCTGGGGGGCCCGTATCGCTCGCCGATCGGCCTGATCACAGGATGGAATGACATCGCGCCCGTGACCGTTGAGGGCGACTTCATCCACGCGGAGTTCCCCCGCTCGGCGTTCGATGCGTACTCTTGCACGGTGTTGACGCACACGCTCGCGAGCAGCATCCTCGCCATCAGCACGACGAACCCCAACTTCTGGAGCGGCGGCGGGAACCTCTGGTGGCGCGACCGCGCGCCCGACGTCGGCTTCGGGCGCGACTTCGCGCTGACGTAGCCCACCGAAACGCTCATCCCGGCCCGCAATGTCGGCGTCCCTGTGGAGCCGGCCATCGTCGCGCGGGGGCTCGTGAAGCACTACGGCGACGTGGAGGCGGTGCGCGGCATCGACTTCGAGGTGCCCACGGGGACCGTGTTCGGCTTCCTGGGGCCCAACGGCGCGGGGAAGTCGACGACCATCCGCATGATCCACGGTCTCGCGCCGCGCACGGCGGGGCGCCTTGACGTGCTGGGGATGGACATCGCGACGCATGGGCGCCAGATCAAGAGGCGCATCGGCGTGGTCCCCCAGGAGAACAACCTGGACAACGACATGACCACCCGCGAGAACCTGCTGGTCTTCGGGCGCTTCTTCGACATCACCGGCGCGCGGCTTCGCGACCGCGTCGACGAGCTTCTGGCCTACGTGCATCTCACGGAGAAGGCGGACGCGCGGGCGGAGGACCTCTCGGGCGGCATGAAGCGACGGTTGCACATCGCGCGCGCCCTGGTCAACGATCCTGAGCTTCTCATCCTGGATGAGCCCACGACCGGGCTCGACCCGCAGAGCCGCGCCCTCCTCTGGGAGCGCATCCGCGCGCTGCGCCGCGAGGGGCGCACCATCCTCCTGACCACGCACTACATGGACGAGGCCGAGAAGCTCAGCGACGACGTGGCCATCATCGACGGGGGGCGCATCATCGAGCGCGGCGCGCCCGCGGCGCTGGTGCGCAAGCACGTCGGGCGCGAGGTGCTGGAGGTGCGCATGCCCGCGCAGGGCGACGCGAGGGTGCTGGCGCGCGCGGGGAGCGCCGCGCTCCACCACGAGCGCGTGGGGGACGAGCTTCGCCTTTTCGGCGAGAAGGGGGAGCCCCTGCTGGAGCACGTCCACGCCGCGGGCGTCGAGCCGGAGGGGCACGTCGTCCGGCGGGCGACGCTGGAGGACGTGTTCTTGAAGCTCACCGGCCGCGGGCTGAACGATTGAGCGCGTCCGGCAAAGCCCCTCAAAGTTCCCGGCAAAGCGCCTCAGGAAAGGACATCTAACCTCGCACGACGTGGGGCACCATCCTCCAGGCCAGCGCGGCTGGACGGAGGTCACCGGAGGCTCCGCCCCCATGTCCAGGAAGCTACTGATCCTGCTCCTCGTCTCGTTGACGCTCTCTGCTGTCGCGTATGCGGCCATCCCCTCGGGGCGGTCGCAGACGCTCCCGGCGGCCGGCCACTTTGAAGGCATGCCGGCCAACCCCGGCTTCCTCCCCGCAGGCGCGGTGGAGAAGGTCGACGCGCGCACCCAGGACTCCAAGACCTACGACCTGCCCAACGGGCAGCGCCTGACGATCGTCTCCCAGAGCCCGCTGCACTACAAGGCCGCGGACGGCTCGTGGGCCGACATCGACTCGACGCTCCTCCCCACCGCCAACGGGTTCGAGGACGCGAAGAACCTCATGCGCACCACGGTGGGCCTCGACGGCTCCGTGACCATCGTGGCCCCCCTGGGCTCCCTCGCCCAGGCGCCCCTCCAGATGGCCACGCGCACGTCCGCCGGCGTCGTCCTGGGCTCCATCCCCGCCGCGGCGCCCGTCGTCTCCGTCTCCGGCGCCGTCGCCACCGCCGCGGGCCTCTACCCCTCCGGCAACGGCCTGACCACCGTCGAGCGCGGCGTCGTCCGCCACGACCTCGTGCTCGCCGCGGCCCCCGCGCTCCAGCACCCCGCCGGCTCCGTCCTGGCGGTCGAGGAGACGCTCACCGTCCCCGCGGGCCTCCTCCCCTACGCCGAGGGCAAGCTCCAGGTGGCCGACTTCGTCACCTCCGGCGGCATCGTCTTCAAGACCGCCGACGGCAAGGAGGCGTTCACCATCCTGCCCGCGACCGCCCGCGACGCCAGCGTCGCCACCGGCCTCGTGGACCCGCAGAACCCCGGCTTCGTGACCGCCCAGCTGCGCCTTACGCACGCCCTGACCGGCTACGTCCTCTCCACGGAGATCCCCGCCGACTGGCTCTACGCCTCGGGCCGCGCGTTCCCCGTCACCATCGACCCCGACACCGCCCTCTACTCCGACGTCTACGAGGCCATCGGCCTCGTGCAGCACCACCAGCTGCTCGGCAACCTCGGCTGCCCCCAGGCGCAGTGCAACTACATCGAGGTGGGCGACGACCAGGACGACTCGGCGTATTCGTTCTCGTGCTTCTGCTATCCCGACACGCAGTACCGCACGATCCTGCGCGAGTCCCTCGCCCCGCCTTCGATCCCCAACACGGCCTACAAGATCAACTACGTGAAGAGCTGGTACAACCAGAACCTCCAGTCCGGCAACGTCGGCACCATCAACCTCTACTTCGACTCCGTGGACAGCTGGGACCCCAACCTCGTGAACTGGGGCAACCAGCCCACCACGTCGACGCTGCTGGGCAGCTACACCCACAACACCGGCAACCAGCAGAACTGGTGGGAGTTCGCCGACTGGTCCTCCACGGGCGTCACCACCCTGCAGGGCGAGGTCAACAGCCTCTACGACAGCTCGACCTTCATGAAGGGCGACAACCAGATCTCCTACACGATGAAGGCCGCCCAGGAGGGCCGCGTCGACAGCAACGACTGGGTCAGCTACTGGCGCACCGGCAGCGGCGCGCCCCTCATCGAGATCGGCTACTCCTACGACAGCACGGCGCCCACGACGCAGTCCAGCATTGCCAGCGGCGCGAGCCAGATCAACGCTCCCTGGTACGTGAGCACCGCCCCCCAGGTCATCCTCTCGTGCAGCGACTCCGAGTCGGGCTGCTCCCAGACGCAGTACAGCCTCAACGGCGGCAGCTGGACCACCTACTCGGGCCAGTTCTCCGTCACGGCGCAGGGCACCAACACGATCCTCTACAAGTCCAAGGACCACATCGGCAACTGGGAGTCCCAGAAGTCGATGACCGTCCAGTGGGACAACGTCGCGCCCGTGACGACCCTCAGCCTCTCGGGCACGCTGGGCTCCAACTCGTGGTACACCTCCAGCGTGACCGCGACGCTGAGCGCCTCCGACGCGACCTCGGGCGTGAAGACGATCACGTACACGCTTGACGGCGGCGCCGCCACGACCTACACCACCCCCATCACCATCGGCTCGGACGGCACGCACACGCTCCAGTACTGGAGCAGCGACAACGCGGGCAACTTCGACTCGACGCGCACGGCCACCATCAAGGTGGACCGCACCGCGCCCACCGCGTCGCAGACCAACTCGTGCGCCGTGGGCTACTTCGGGACGTGGTGCCGCGGCTCCGTGAGCCTCACCGGCTCCGCCTCCGACGCCACCTCGGGCGTCGCCAGCGGCTCCCCCGTGTGCAAGCTCGACAACGTCGCCGTCTCGTGCTCCACCAGCGCCAGCTCCGAAGGCTCGCACACGTGGACCGTGACCGCGACGGACAACGCGGGCCTCTCGTCGACCCCCGCCAGCGCGAGCTTCGGCGTCGACACCGTGGCCCCCTCCACCACCAACAGCGTGGGCTCGGGCGCGGTCCTGGGCAGCAACGGCTGGTACCGCTCCAGCGTGGTCATCACGCTGGCGGGCTCCGACGCCACCTCCGGCGTCATGAAGACGATGTACCAGCTCAACGGCGGCGCGTGGACGCAGTACTCCTCCCCCATCACCATCTCGGGCCAGGGGACCAACACGCTGAACTACTACAGCCTCGACAACGCCAACAACCAGGAGTCGCAGAAGACCGCCTCGTTCAAGATCGACACCGGCAACCCCAGCACGACGGCCTCGCCCTCGGGCACCGTCGGCTCCGCCGGCTGGTACCACAGCGCGGTCACCGTGACGCTCGCCGCGTCTGACGCCACCTCCGGCGTCTCGGGCACGTTCTACCGCATCGCGGGCGGCTCGCAGCAGACCTACGCCACGCCCTTCTCGGTGAGCGCCGAGGGCACGACCAACGTCGACTACTGGTCCACCGACCAGGCCGGCAACACCGAGTCGACCCACACGCTCCCCGTGAAGATCGACACCGTGCCCCCGACCACCGCCATCACGCTGGGCGGCACCATCGGCGGCAACAGCTACTTCACGACGCCCGTCCACGTGACGCTCTCGGGCAGCGACGCCACCTCCGGCGTCGCCTCCTCGTGGTACCGCCTCAACGGCGGCGCGTGGACGCAGTACTCCGCGCCCTTCGACGTCAACAACCAGGGCTCGACGACCATCGACTACTACTCCATCGACGTGTCGGGCATCTCGGAGACGCCGCAGACGCGCACGTTCCTGGAGGACACCTCCAAGCCCGTCACCACCGCCTCGACGTCCTGCCCCGCGGGCATGGGCGGCTCGTGGTGCCGCGGCGCGGTCACCGTGACGCTCGCCGCCACGGACGCGACCTCGGGCCTGCAGTCCACCAGCTACCGCGTCAACGGCGGCGCCGTCCAGACCTACTCGGCGCCCATCTCCGTGAGCGCGGAGGGCTCGACGAGCATCGACTACTGGTCCACGGACAACGCCGGCAACGTGGAGCCGACCCACACGACCACCGTGCAGATCGACACGCAGGCGCCCACCACGGTCGCCTCCAAGACCGGCACGCTGGGCAACAACGGCTGGTACACCGGCGACGTGACCGTGACCCTCTCGGCCACGGACCCCGCGCCGGGCAGCGGCGTCGCGTCGACGCTCTACAAGGTCAACGGCGGTACGCAGCAGACGTACGCCTCGCCCTTCCCCGTCTCGGCGGAGGGCTCCAACACCGTGACCTACTGGTCGACCGACGCGGCGGGCAACGTGGAGTCCCAGAAGACGCTCACGTTCTCCATCGACAAGTCGAACCCCGTCACGACCTCCGGCGCGGCCCCCGCCGCGAACGGCAAGAACGGCTGGTACACCGGCGTCACGGTGGTCTACAGCGTGAGCTGCGCGGACTCCGTGTCCGGCTGCCAGCGCAGCGAGTACTCCGTCGACGGCGGCGCGTGGCAGCCCTATGACGCCGCCAACAAGCCGCAGTCCACGCAGGACGGCACGCACACCTTCGACTCCCGCTCCTTCGACAACGCGGGCCGGGAAGGGGACGCCGCGCGCCTCACCGTGAAGATCGACAGCACGCAGCCCACCACCACGCTCGCGTCGTCCTGCACCATGGGCAACGCGGGCTGGTGCGTCGGCCCCGCCACGCTCACCGCCACGGTCACCGACCCCGTGAGCGGCGCGGGCGCCATCAGCTACGGCACGTCCAGCACGGGCCCGTGGACCCCCTACGACCCCGCCAACAAGCCCGTCGTCTCCGCCAACGGCCAGTACACCTACTGGGCGCGCGGCGAAGACCAGGCCGGCAACGCGGCGCTGGCGAGCAACGCGTTCAAGATCGACGTGACGGGCCCCAACGCCGTCGCGACGGTCGTGTCCGGCACGACGGGCACCAACGGCTGGTACGTCAGCAGCGTCGTCGTGGCGCTCAACGCCAACGACAACACCGCCACGACGGAGAGCGGCACGGCGTCGGTCCAGTACCGCACGAGCCCCACCGCCGCGTTCACCACCGTCGCCCCCGGCACGCAGATCACGCTGAGCGCGAACGGCGCGACCGCCCTCGAGCTGCGCGGCGTCGACGTCGCCGGCAACGTGGGCTCGTCCATCACGGTGACGTACAAGATCGACACCGACATGCCCACGGTAAGCGCCAGCTTCACCACCACGCCGCCCGCGAGCGGCTGGTGGAGCGCCTGCCCGAGCCCCGTGCTCACCGGCACGGACCCCACGAGCGGCGTCGCGGCCATGTTCTACCGCCTCGACGGCGGCGTGTGGGTCCAGTACAGCGGCCCCATCGCGGCCATCTGCCAGACGGGCATCCACACCATGGACGCCTACGCCAAGGACAACGCGGGCAACGTCGGCTCCACCGTCACGACCACCATCAAGGTGGACCGCAACCCGCCCACGTGCAGCGAGACGCTGGTCACCGGCACGCCCGGGCAGAACGGCTGGTACACGTCCGCGGCGACCGTCCGCGTCGACGCCTCCGACGGCGCCGGCGAGAGCGGCCTCCAGGGCACGTGGTACACCGTCACGACCGATGGCACCCAGACCGTCGTCTCCCAGGTCATCACGCCTGGCAACACGTTCAGCATGAGCAGCCAGGGCACCAACGTCGTGACGTGCCAGGCGAAGGACGTCGCCGGCAACACCGGCAACGGCCCCTCGCTCACGGTGCCCATCGACACCACCGTCCCGACGATCTCCATCAGCGTGGCGCCCCTGCCCATCCAGACGGGCTGGATCCACGGCTGCGCGAACGCCACCTTCAGCGCGTCCGACGCGGTGAGCGGCGTGGCGAACGTCTTCTGGAAGCTGGACGGCGGCGCGTTCACGACGGGCGCCTTCCCCATGGTCTGCGCCCCCGGCACGCACACGGTGAACGCCTACTCGCAGGACCGCGCGGGCCTCGTCTCCACGACGGCGACCGCGACGTTCAAGCTGGACAACGACCCGCCCTCGTGCACCGTCGCCCTGACGACGCAGCCCAACGGCCTCAACGGCTGGTACGTGTCGGACCCCCAGTTCGCGCTGGGCGCCTCCGACCCGGCGGGCGGCAGCGGCGTCTCGGACCTGCAGTACACCATCGCGACGGGCGGCCAGATCACGAAGCCGTGGACCTCGGTGGCCGTCACCGGCGCCACGGTGACGCTGACCGCCGAGGGCAGCAACGTGATCTCGTGCCAGTCGCACGACGCGGCCGGCTGGGACAGCCCCATCCTCACGGCCTCCGCCAAGCTCGACACCGTTGCGCCCGCGTCCACCGCGACGCCCAGCGGCCAGATGGGCCAGAGCGGCTGGTACGTGACCTGCCCCACCGTCACCCTCGCGGCGACGGATGCCACGAGCGGCGTCAACCGCATCGTCTACAACGTCGACGGCTCCGTGCAGGTGACCTACTCCGCGCCCTTCCAGGTGTGCGGCGACGGCACGCACACGGTCCAGTACTACGCGTTCGACAACGCGGGCAACCAGGAGACCACGCGCACGCTGAGCCTCAAGGTGGACACCCACGCGCCGACGACGACCGAGACGTCCATCGTGGGCGTCCAGGGCGACAACGGCTGGTGGCAGTCCAGCGTCTCCGTGACGCTGGCGTGCGCCGACGGCTCGGGCTCGGGCTGCGCGACGATCTTCTGGCAGATCGACAACGCCGGCTGGCAGAGCTCCAGCCCCGGCGCCTCCAGCGTCGTCGTCAGCATCGTGGGCGATGGCACGCACACGCTGAGCTACTACAGCGTGGACGTCGCCGGCAACCGCGAGACGACGCACGTCGACCCGCCCTACCCCATCGACACCACGGTGCCGCACACGGCGAGCGCCTACGCGGGCAAGGTGGGCGGCTCCGGCTGGTACACGGGCCCCGTCACGGTCTACCTGAATGCGACGGACGCGACCAGCGGCCCGCGCGCGGTGGAGTACAAGCTCAACCGCGGCCCGATCGTCCAGGTCCAGGGCGACCACGCGGTCGTCCCGGTGAGCGCCGACGGATCGTACACCATCCAGTACCACGCCATCGACTTCGCCGGCAACAGCGAGCCCTGGAGCGCCGAGGAGAGCTGGCGCATCGACCAGACGCCGCCCACGTCCACGCCGGAGATCTCCGGCAACGCGGGCGCCAACGGCTGGTGGCACACCGCGAGCGTGACGCTGATCTGCTTCGACGACGGCAGCGGGTGCAAGACCACCCACTACCGCGTCAACGGCGGCGTCTGGAAGACCTACGCCGCGCCCATCGCCCTCCCCGAGGGCCACGACACCGTGGAGTTCTACTCCGACGACGTCGCGGGCAACGTGGAGTCGACCCTGACGCTGCACGTCGACGTGGACAACACGCCGCCGCGCACCGCCACGCCGCCGGTCTACCTCGGCCCCACCGCGACCGACTCGCAGAACCGCCTGGTCATCGGCCCCAAGACGGCGATCCAGCTCTCGGCGAGCGACTCGCTCTCGCTGGTCGACGTGATCACGTACAAGATCAACGGCGTCCAGCAGCCCGCGCTCGCCAACGGCGGGTCGTTCTACCTGAGCGGCCCCAGCGGCGAGTACAACATCAGCATCTCCGCCCTCGACCGCGCGGGCAACGCCGAGGCCGAGTTCAGCATCAAGCAGCAGTTCGACTCGACGCCCCCCGCGACGAACATCACGAAGCCCATGGCCAACTCGGTCACGGTGGACGACGTCATCGCGTCGTTCAACGTGCCCCCCTACGTCGAGGCCGGCCCCGCCCACGACCCCTTCAACGGGGTCAAGGACGTGACCCCCGCGACGCTCATGGACTTCGCCATCGTCGCGCGCCACGTGAACGTGACCGTCACCGCCACCGACAACATGGTGCACGTGGTCAAGGTGGAGTTCTACCTGGACACGGACCCGACCCTGGGCCCCGCGACCCCGCGCTGGACCCAGACCACGGGCAACGCCGGCACGTACTACTGGCCCTGGGACACGTCGTCGGAGACGCTGGGCAACCACGTCATCTACGTCAAGTCCTACGACGAGGTCGCCAACAACGTGACCGTCACGCGCAACGTGAAGGTCGTCTCGGTGGCGCCCACGGCCGACAACACGCAGACGCCGCCCGTCTCGCAGAACCTCGCGACGTTCGTCACCAAGATGAACGTCTGCACGCCCCAGAACTGGGAGAGCCAGGCCACCCTCCTGGGCCAGACCATCGCGGACTGCGTCGTGCGGGCCGCCAGCGACATCAACGCCTCGACCTCCGCCAGCGCGCCGCCCACCCAGGAGGGCGCGGCGCCCAGCGGCTCGGGCGGGAGGCCCGGCCAGTAGGCGATCGATGAGAGACGTGACGAGGTGATGTCATGAAGGAGTCCCGCGCCCTCGCCTTGGCCTTCGCGAGCCTGCTCGTCCTCCCCGCCGTCCTCGTGGCGCACGCCGCCGCGGCGGACCCGGGGAACGAGGCCATCCTCGCGTTCGACCACCAGGTCGGCTATCACCTCGGCGCGACGGGCGACCTCATGCGGCTGGAGGCCAGCGTCGTCGTGGCGCAGGCACCCGGCACGCAGTGGGAGATGCGCATCCTGGACCCCCAGGGCGCCATCCGGGCGCGGGACTCCTTCGTGGGCGCGAGCTTCAGCGCCAACCTCTCCCTCCAGCTCCACGAGGGCGACCTCGCCGGCGCGTGGCGCGGCGAGGTGCGCCGCTTCGACGCCAGCGCGTCGGCGTGGGTCGTCTCCGGCGCCGTCGTGACCGGCGTCGACTTCGTCCCCCTCCCGGGGACCCCCTCCCTCTTCGCCAGCGCGGCGGACAACCGCGTCGACCTCGCCTGGTCGAGCACGGTGAACCCGCCCGCCTCCTACGAGGTCGAGATGTCCGAGGACGCGGACTTCACCCTCGTCCCTCCCCAGTTCCACCTCTACGACTCGCCCAGCACGGCCACCGAGTTCGTCGCCTCCTTCGGGACGACGTACCACGTCCGCGTCCGCGTGCGCGACCTCTACAACGGCTATGGCCCCTGGAACGCGACCACCGTGCGCACCGACCCCGCCGTGGGCACCGTCGGCTTCGACCGCGGCGCGTACATCGTGGGTCCCGCGGGCGGCGACCAGCTCGTCGCGCGCCTGCGCGCACTGGGGGACGCGGACACCATCTGGCGCCTCCAGGTCAAGGACTCCACCGGCGCCCTGCGCTACGAGGGCACCACCACGGGCTCGCTGGCGGCCAACCTCACCGGCGTCGTGACGCTCACCGCGGCCGACCCGCGCGGCGCGTGGACCGCCGAGGTCTCCAGCCGCAAGGCCGCGACCTCGTGGAGCCTGTGGAACAGCAGCGCGACCACCGTCGCGGACACCGTGCCCCCCGCCCCGCCCTCGCTGGTCGTCTCCGCCCACGGCCAGCAGGTCAGCGCGACGTGGCTCCCCCAGGGGGGCACGGGCTCCCTGCGCTACGACGCGCAGCTCGCCGCCGACCCCTCCTTCACCTCGCCCCTGGTGAGCCTCCCCTCCACCACGCAGCAGACGCTCGCCTACGCGGGCGCGTGGGCCACGACGTACTACGTGCGCGTGCGCACCCTGGACGCCTACGGCGCCGTGGGCCCGTGGTCGACGCAGCAGGCCGCCACCGACGCCGAGCCGCTGCCAGACCTGGTCATCGGCCCGCACTCCGTGTGGCTCTACCCCGAGACGCCCTACGAGGGCTCGACGGGCAGCCTGCGCGTGCTCGTGGAGAACCGCGGCACGCTCGCGGCCAACGGCGCGCAGGTCGCGGCCACGCTCAACGGCGCGCCCGCGGGCTCCGCCACCGTCACCATCCCGGCGGGCGGCAGCCAGATCGTCGCGATCCCCCTCTCCTTCCCCGCCCGCGGCGCGGCGCAGATCGTCGCCACCGCGGACCCCGCCAACGCCATCCGCGAGCTGGCGGAGACCAACAACGCGGGCTCGCTCTCCCTCACCGTGGAGAAGCCGCCGGTGAACCTCGTCATCGCGCCGGCGGACGTCGTCGTGTCGCCCGCCGTGCCCACGGCGCTCCAGCCGGCGACCGTCACGGTCACGGTGCACAACGTGGGCACCGAGCAGTCGGGCCCCGCGCAGGTGCAGCTCCTCGCGGGCGAGACGGTGCTCCTCGACGCCAGCGTGAACGTGGCGCCCGGCGGGAGCAGCACGCTCTCCGCCACGTGGACGCCCGCAGTCGCCGGTGCTATCACGCTCCTGGCGCGCGCCGACCCCACCAACGCCATCCGCGAGACCACCGAGAACGACAACGTCGCCACGCGCTCCGTCACCGTGGGGTCGAGGCCCGACCTCGTCCTGGAGCAGTACGCCCTCGCGCCCACCGGCACCACGGTGGGCTCCCGCGTCGACGTCACGATGCGCGTGAGGAACGGCGGCGACTTCGCCACGCCCGCCACCACCGTGGACCTCACCAGCACGTCGCCCACCGGGCAGAAGACCCTGGTGCAGACGCTCCAGGTGCCCGCGCTCCAGCCCGGCGGCTTCGCGCCCCTCGCGGGCGCCTTCACGCCCACCGCGGCGGGCACGTGGTCGCTGGACGCGGCCGTCGACCCCGCCGACGCCATCGCGGAGACCTCCGAGGCCAACAACCGCGCCTGCGCCTCCGCCACCTTCACCACCGCGCCCCTGGCGGACGTCTCCGTCGCGCTGGGCTCCGTGGACGCGCTCCTGCACGGCAAGGGCGCCCGCGCGCAGGTCACCGTCACCAACGGCGGCACCGCGCCCGCGCAGAACGTCCACCTGGCGCTGCGCCTGAAGGACCCCGCGCGCCCGGACCTGGCCGGCATCGACCTGGGCAGCCAGGACATCGGCCTCCTGGCGCCTGGCGAGGGGCAGCAGGTCTCCTTCGCCTTCACGCCGCAGCGCGTGCTGGGCTTCCCCGAGGCGGCCGACCTCGTCGTCGAGGCCTCCACCACGAGCCCCGAGGCGAGCCTCGCGGACGACAGCGCCAGCACGCACGTCGTCGTGCGCGCGCCCGACCTCGTCGTGACGATGCCCTCGCAGATCAGCATCCTGGGCATCGAGAGCCCCGCGCAGGGCATCCACCGCCCGCCCACCTACGCCACCATCGAGAACATCGGCAACGCGCGGGCGGAGGCCATCACGCTCTCCTTCTCGCAGTCCACCGGCACGAAGACGTGGACGCTGGGCACCGACGGCCTCACGCCCTCGGGCCTCGCGCCGGGCGAGAGCGTCACCCTCGCGCTCCCCCACGTGGACGCCGACTCGCCGGGCTTCTGGCCCGCCGTCTTCCAGGCGGACGTCACGCGCGCCAGTGCCGCGGCCTCCGGCCCCGTGGCCGACGCCGAGCCCGCCCTGGGCGTCGAGCCCGACCTGCTGCGCGGCGACAACTCGCTCCAGCCCATCTTCGTCCTGCCCGGCCTCCACGTCAGCGTCGAGCCCGAGGCCGAGCGCTACGATCAGCCCGCGTTCCCCTTGGGCTCCGAAGCTTACCTGGTGGTCGACGCCTTCGGCGCCAACGCCGCGAGCTACCTCGCCAACGCGCCCAGCGTGACCTCGGCCCACGGCCAGTCGTGGAGCGCCTCGCCCCTGCAAGCTGGCGTCAACGACGTGCGCGGCGTGCTGGGCGACGACCTCGACCCCGCGCTGGCGGGCCTCACGGCCCACCGCGTCTTCCGTCTGGGCATCCCCACCTCCAGCGACTTCTACCGCGCCAACTGCATCGGCACCACGAGCCAGGGCTGCTGGGACGAGCCCCTCGCCGGGTGGACGCGCAAGGTGCAGGGCGACGTGCCCGGCGTGGGCACCGGCTTCGCGTATGATATCACGGTGAAGGCCACGAACGCCGCGACCGGCGACGCCATGACGGACCACACGCAGCCCGTCGTCATCTGGGAGGGCGTCATGTTCCGCCTCCACACCGACACCGTCGTCGTCCAGCAGGACGGCCGCTCCGGCGAGCTTCCCGCCGACGTGATCGCAGTCAAGGACGGCGCCCTGTGCGAGCCCAACGACCTGTGGGCCGTCTTCAGCTGGCTCTACCGCTGCAAGGGCACCTTCGACACCGTGCGCCTCACCGACGCGCACACGGGCGTCGACCTGGGCTTCACTGTGAACTGGCCCGAGACGGGCAAGCTCGACCTCAAGGCGCCCTCCAACTTCGACCAGTTCCCCCTGGACGTGCGCTTGAGCTACGGCGACCGCGCGGTCTCGCCCGAGTTCACGCTCATCCGCAGCGGCCCCGCGCTCCAGACGAACCCCGACGGCAGCGCGCAGGACCTCCTGGGCGGCCCCGCCTCCCTCCAGCCCGGCGGCCTCCACGTGCTCTCGCTCAACGTCGTCGCGCTGGGCTACTCCCCCGAGGAGATCCACAACGCCATCGTGCGGCTCTGCTATCCTTCGACGCTGGAGGTGTGGGACGAGCGCGGCCACGGCGACTGGTGGGGCGGCGGCGCGCCCGACGCGGCGGCCCTCGTCAACGGCGCGGGCCAGACGCCCTGCCCCACGGGCTTCTCGGCGGCCTACCGCACCATGCCGCTCACCAGGAACGCGGTCACGCCCTTCTCCTTCGTCGCGCGCACCAGCGCCGCCACCGGCAGCACCGTGCGCGTCGTCGCCGACCTCTTCGACGAGAACGGCGTGGCGCCCTCGGGCCGCACCACGGCGCAGGTGCACGTCGACCAGACGCTCAACGTCGGCCCCGCCGCCACGAGCCTCGCCACCGACCAGTACCTCCGCGCGCTGAAGGCCCGCGTGGCCCTCGCGCAGGCCGGAGCCCGCGCCGCGCTCTACGACAACGACAAGCGCTTCGTCAACATGACGTGGGACATCGGCACGGGCGCCGTGGACCTGGCGCTGGGCGCGCTGTTCCACAAGTACGGCGACTACTTCTTCGACGAGGTCACCAAGGTCAACAAGGGCCTCCTCAACCGCGCCGTGGGCACGCTCTTCCCCATGGGCCAGGAGCTTCTCGTGGACAAGACCGTGGAGGTCTTCATCGAGACGCTCACCGCCGACGACGGGGGCAGCAAGGTCGCCAGCGGCTCGGGCGCCGCGGCCGCCGGCACGCCCGCGCAGAAGGCCGTCGACAAGATCGCCAGCGACTACCTCGACCACGTCGCGCGCGGCGACTTCGCGCCTGGCAAGACGTTCACGCCCGCCAGCGCGCGCGACCTCGTCTACAAGCTCGACGTCGCGCAGAACGTCTACGAGGCCTCGCTGGTGAAGGATGCGCGCTGGGCCATGCCCACCTTCGGCTGCTTCATGCCCGAGGTCTCGCCCCCCCAGCCCGGCCAGCTTCGCGACGAGGCGCTGCTGGGCGACCAGACCATCTGCCACAACGTGGAGATGCACCCCCTGGCCAGCGAGCCGCTGCGCTACCCCAACCTCCTGGGCTACTACCACGCCAACCAGATGGTGATCATGAACTCGGACTGGATCAAGAAGACCCAGGACGCGTTGAGCTACCTCAGCCTGGGCCTCTCGCTGATCTCCATCGTGGCGCCGCCCGTCGCGGCCGCCGCGGGCGTCGCGGACGTGACGAGCCTCGCCGCGGACGCCGCCGTGCTGGGTGCCAAGACCAGCTTCTACCGCAACGGCGTGCTGGCCTACCCCGTGAGCCAGGCGAGCGTCGGGAGCATCTTCGAGGACGCCACGTTCAACCCGCACTGCTGCACGGCGCACCTCTCCGGCGCCGTGAGCGCGGGCGCTGAGCAGAGCTTCACGCTGGCCAACGAGAACGGCACGACGCAGATGAACGCGAGCCTTCTCGTGGCGCCGGGCGATCCGCTGCCCACGCTGGAGGCCGTCACCGCCTCGGGCGTCGTGCTCAACGCCTCCGTCAACGTCACGGACAACGGCACGCTGCTCTCCATCCAGATCCCCACGGACGTGGCGGGCAACACGACGCTGCGCATCCGCGGCAACTCCTCCGCCGACCCGCAGCCCTACACCATCGCGGTGGGCAGCGCGCTGCGCGACGAGGTGCGCTTCGCGCGCCTCAACTTCACCGCGGGCGGGGTCCCCGTCACCGTGACCGACGTGACGGCGCAGGTCAACGGCGTCACCGCCGACGTGAGCCAGGTCCCCGGCGGCATGCTGGAGGTGCGCGCGACGCAGGGCGCCACGCTCCACGTCACCGCCAGCGCGCCCGGCTACGCGCCCCTGGACGCCACGCGCGTCGTGCAGCTCCCCGACCGCTTCGGCAACGTCGACCTGGCCCTGACGCCCCTCGTGAGCGCGCCCGCCGTCCTCACAGCCGCGCTCACCCCCGGCGCCACGGGGCACGTTGCCGTCGCCCTCACCAACCCCACGAGCGGCGCGCAGACGTACTCGCTGAGCGTCACGGGCCTGCCCCACGCCATCGCCATCTCGGCCGCGCCCAAGACGCTCGCCGCGGGCGCCTCGGGCTCCATCGACCTCGCGCTGACGCCCGGCGCGCGCATCCTGCCGGGCCAGCTTCGCGGCGACGTGGCGTTCCTCGACGCCGCGGGCCACGAGATCCGGCGCATCCCGCTCCTGGCCACCGTCACGGGCCCCTTCCCCACGCTGCGCGGGGTCCCCCGCGAGGTGGACGCCATCGCGGGCAGCGTCGTGAGCACGAGCGTCACGCTGCGCAACGCCGGCAACGCCCAGATCACCGGCATCCAGGCCGCCTGGAAGGGCCCCTCTTGGATCACCGTCGTGGGCGCGCCCCTCACGCTGGCCGCCGGCGCCGAGGCCACGCTCACGCTGGTCGCGACGCCGCCCGCCAACGCCGCGGCGGGCGTCCTCAACACGAACCTCTCCATCACGTCCATGAACGCCTTCGAGGCCAACGCCACCTTCGACGTGCACGTCTTCGCTTCGGCGAGCTCGCTGCCGCAGATCCGCGCGACGGGCGGCGACGTGGACGGCGACGGCGTGCCCGACGCCGTGCTCGCCGAGGGGCGCGGCTCCAGCGCCTACGTCGGGCTGAGGGACGCCTCGGGCGACGAGGTCGGCGTCGAGCTGGCGAGCCACCAGCTCATGCAGGGCTCGACGACGCTCCTGGACACGCGCCTGCGCACGCCCTCCTACGGCTCCGCTCCCGGAGAGACCATCGCCACGTGGTCCACGACGCAGGCCAGCCTCACCCGCGTCCTGCGCGTCGTGAACGGCAGCATCGAGGTGACGTTCACCGCCACCGCGCCCGCCGGCCCCGCGCCCACCGTGCAGACGGTGTACCTGCGCCACGGCAGCCTCGTGGGCGACACGGTCATCGGCAACTGGACCGGCGGCGCGGCCGCGCCCGCGCTGCGTCTCGACCTGGGCGCCGCCGCGACCACCGTCGCGACGTTCACCACCTCGCCCCTGGCCGGCGCGCGCTGGAGGATCGCCCCCGCGCACCCCGTGGACGCCCGCATGGCGCCCTCCCTGTCTGGTGATATCATCCTCTCGGGCAAGGTCGTCGCCGTCTACCCGGCGAGCTTCGTCCTCCAGGACCGCTCCGGCGCCGCCACGGTCAGCCTGGGCGGCCAGTCCGGCGTCCGCGTGGGCGACATCGCCTACGCGCGCGTCGAGGGCGACGGCAACGGCACGCTCGCGCTCACGGACTACCACGTCACCGGCCACGCCTCCGTCGTCTCCACGCCCGTGGACGCCGCCGGCGCGGCGGCCCTGTTCGCCGCCAACGGCACCATGCTGGTCGACGTCTCGGGCACCGTCGTCTCGCAGAGCGCCAACGCCGTCGTGATCGCCACCGCCACCGGCAACCTCGCGGTCTCCTACGGGAGCGCCGCCCCCGCGGTGGCGCCCGGCGAGCCCTACGTGGCGCGCGGCGCGCTGACCTCCGCCACGACGCTCCTCTCCGTCCCGCCCACCGTCCGCATCGCCCTCTCGGGCAGCACGTTCGGCCCCTGGTACACCAGCGCCGTGGGCGTCTCCCTGGTGGCGACGGGCGCCGCGTCCACGCAGCTCTCGCTGGACGGCGTCGCGGCGCAGGGCACCAGCGCCACCGCCACGCAGGAGGGGCTCCACTCGGCCACCGGCAGCGCCACCGACGCGCTGGGCAACGTCGCGCCCATCTCCCGCGCCTTCAGCGTCGACACCGCCGCGCCCACGACGCAGCTGGCCCTGGTGGGCCCCTCCTACTCGGGCTCCGTCGTGTTCGTGGCGCCCTCCACCACGTTCCGCCTCGTGGCCACCGACGCCGTGAGCGGCGTCTCGGGCAGCACGCTCTGCGTGCGCGGCTCGTGCGCGCCCTACGCCTCGCCCGTCCCCGCGGGCTCCACCGAGGGCCCGGTCGCCCTCTCGTGGTGGAGCGTCGACAACGCGGGCCACACCGAGACGAGCCACGCCAGCAGCGTCACCGTGGACGCCACCGGGCCCGCCGTCGACGCGAGCTTCGCGGGGACCGTGGGCCTCGCCGGGTGGTGGGTCAGCAACGTGACGGCCACCTTCTCGTGCGACGACGGGGCGGGCTCCGGCTGCGCCTACGTGCAGTATTCGCTGGACAACGGCTCGTGGACCACCGCGGGCGCCTCCCTCCTCGTGAAGGGCGAGGCGCGCCACCCGCTGCTGATCCGCGGCGTCGACCGCGTCGGCAACGTGGGCCCCGCGCGCTCCTGGACGCTCCCCATCGACCTCTACGGCCCCAACATGGGCTGGTCGCTGGCCGGCCCCTTCGCCACGGACGCGCGCGGCTACACCGTCGTGAGCGCCAACACCACGCTCCTCCTCGTGGGCCAGGACCGCTTCTCGGGCGTCGCGGGCCTCTGGTACGGCGTCAACGCCGCCGCCTCGCTCCCCTACCCGTCCTCGGGCATCGGCTTCCCCAACCAGACGGTGAACGAGACGATCTACGCCAACGGGACGGACAACGCCGGCAACGTCGGCCCCACGCTGCGCCTCGACCTCGTCGTGGACAACGAGGCGCCCATCGCGAACCTCACCCAGCCGCCGCGCAACTCCGTCACCGTGGACGGCGCGGTCGTCACCCTCGACCCGCCGGGCATCATCGTGGGCGACGTGCGCCGCTCGCTGACCGCCGTGCCCAGCGTGGACGCGCGCGGCAGCGCGGTCGTCGCCCGCAGCGTCACGGTGAACCTCACCGCCAACGACCGGCTCGTGAGGATCGCCCGCGTCGAGTTCTACGTGGACAACGAGACCTCGCCGCGCTACTTCTACGCCCACAGCGTGCCCACGGGCTGGTACACGTGGCTCTGGGACGTCTCCACCGAGACGGCCGGCGACCACAACCTCACCGCCAAGGCCTACGACGAGCTAGGCAACGTCGCCGTGATCCGGCGCCTCGTGACCATCGTTGCCATCCCGGCCACGTCCGGAGCGCCCGGAAGCGCCAACATGGGCGGCAACATGGTGACCCTCCTCAACGGCATGAACGTCTGCGTGCCGCAGGGCTGGCGCAACAACCAGGCGCTCCTCCAGGGGAACATCGCCGACTGCATCCAGAACCTCATCAGCAAGATGACGCCCGTCGCGATGGGCGCCCCCAGCGCGGAGCGCGCGCCGCCCCGGGAGCCCGCGCCGTCGTCCCCCGACGCGGTGACACCAGATATTTGGCGAAGCAGGCGCGCTCAGGCCGAGGAGTCCCCGTGATGCCCCGAGCCTCCAGGATCGCCCCCCTCCTGGCCCTCCTCCTCGTCGCCACCTCCCTCGCCGCCCTGCCTGCGCAGGCCACCGCCGACGACTGCGGGCTCGGGACCGACGCGTCCTCCGACGCCTTTGCTCCCTCCGCGGTGACGACGCCCCTGGGCCCGTGCACCGGGAACCTCGGCAGCTCCGACGCGCGGGACGCCTACGGCTTCCACCTCGACGCGGGGCAGGCCGTGAACGTCACCGTGGGCGCCCCTGCGGGCACCCAGCTGAGCGCGTGCGTCCTAGCGCCCGACGGCTCCTCCCAGGCGTGCGAGCACCGCGGCGCCGGCGCGACGACGCACCTCACCGAGGTCACCGCCACCGTGGGCGGCACCTACGTCCTCGTCGTCAGCCTCGACAGCGGAGGCGGGGACTACACCCTGGAGGTCGACGGGCCCTCCGGCGTCCCCGCGCAGGACGACTGCGACCTGGGCACCGACGCGCCCGCCGGCGCCAGCGCGCCCTACCTGCACCCCGGCCTCTCCTGCGACGGCGCCTTCCCCGAGGGCGACGAGATGGACTCCTACTCGCTGGACCTCCACCGGGGCGACACCGTCACCGCGACCATGACGCGCGACGCCAACTACCCCACGATCTGCCTGCAGTCCCCCACGGGCGGCCTCACGTGCGACATGCCCGCGCTCAACCACACGGGCCTCGTGGGCGCCACCGTCCAGGTCAGCGGCCAGTGGTCCCTCTACCTCTACGTGGACCCCGGCATCGTCTCCTCCTACCACCTCAACGTCACCCTCGCGCGCCCCGCCGCCGACGACTGCCGCACCGGCGGCGACGCGGGCGACGACGCCGCGCACGCCAGCCGCGTCTTCACCCCCATGAACCGCTGCGAGGCCGAGCTGGCCTCCTCCGAGACGCAGGACTGGTACGCCTTCAACGCCACGAAGGGCGACCCGCTCTCGGCCTCCGTGCAGGACGGCCCCTTCGTGGGCGCGACCCTCTGCCTCTTCGCCCCCGCCGCCTCCACGCCCGCCGCGTGCGCGAGCGCCGGGACCGGCGCGCAGGCCTCCCTCGCCCTCAACGCCACCGCCACCGGCGCGTGGCGGGCGCGCGTGCAGCGCGACTCGGGCGCGGGCTTCTACTCCCTCTCCCTGGTGGACCACCGCGCGGGGATGTTCAACGACCCGCCCGTGCTCCGCCTTCTCACCTGCGATCCCGGGCCGCACCTCGTGAACCAGGCGTTCACGTGCACGCTCATCGGGCACGACGACGGGCCCCAGGTCTTCTACACGTGGACCTACGGCGACGGCCGCTCGGGCCTGACCGCCGCCAAGGCGCCTGGCGATCCCGCCCTCGTGACGGTGCGTTACTCCGCCGCGGGCTCCTACGTCTTCCGCGCGCGCATCTCCGACAACGACCTGCGCGGCCCGCCCACCTCGGAGTCGGGCAATGAGCTGACCATCACCCTCGTCGTGGGTCCCGGCAGCAGCGCGGCCACCTCGTGGAACGCGACCCTCGCCACGCCCTCCGTGGCGGCGCATCTCCAGGACCAGGCCTCGCGCCTCGCGGGCTACCGCGGCCCCACGCTCTCCGTCTACGCCGGGCAGGCCAGCTTCCCGCTGGATCGCCCCGCCGCGGGCGGCGAGGCCGTCAGCCTCTCGTGGACGCAGCCCGCGGACCTCGACGTCCTCTTCCAGGACTCGCAGGGCCGCGCGCTGCCCGGCGGCTGCGCGACCTCGGGCCTGGGCAGCGCGGAGTCGTGCGTGGCCCCCGCGGGCGCGCGCTTCCTCGTGGTGCGGCTCGCCACGGGCGCGGTCGCCGACTTCGGCCTCAAGCTGGGCTGAGGCGCGCGGCAACCCGCCTCAAACATCCTTTTCTCCCTGGGAAGTTTGCTGGCGGCCATGACCCGCACGTCATCCGCGCGCAAGCTGGGTCTTGCCGCCCTCGCCCTCATCCTCCTTCTCGTCCCCGCCGCGCCCTTCGGCCACGCGCAGACGCAGAACCTCAACAACACGGCGGGCTCGCCCAACGAGCTTTCGTCGCCCTACGGCGGCGGTGGCGGCGCGGGCTACACGACCTCCGGCACGTTCACCACCAACGCGGGCGGCTCGCCCCACACCGAGTACTTCCGCGTGCTGGACCGCTTCCGCGCCTCGCCCGTGCAGGACCTGGACGGCGACGGCTTCGTCTCCCTCAACGCGGCCTTGACGCCCTCCGCCGCGCGCAAGATCGACGACCTCCCCAACCTCACCGACACGGACATCCTCACGCGCATCGTCGCGCTTGGCGTCACCAAGGACAAGATGGAGGCCGACGTCGACGCGGGCCTCTCGTGGAACCCCGCCTTCGACGCCACGCGCGCCTCCGTGAAGCTCGACATCGACAACCAGCACTACAAGGACGCGGTCCTCCTTCTGCGCAGCACGCCCCTGGCCATGACGTACTGGTGCGGCATCCAGGGCGACACGCCCACGGGCTACCTGTGGACTGCCGCCATCCCCTACCCCATGGTGTGCAACGCGGCGAAGACCTCCCGCGTCACGGCCTACACCGCCCTCAACTGCCAGGCGACCTCCCTCACGTCCCCCACGCAGCAGCGCCCCTGGAAGGGGTGCTTCGAGCCCGCGGTGGACCCCAGCGGCTGGGCCTCGCACCCCGAGTCCACGGCGCGCGACATCAACCTCGTGAACATGACGACGACGTTCCGCGGCGAGGACTCGGCCACGAGCTACCTCACCGTGCAGATGGGCGTGGGCTGGCGCGACCACCAGTTCGGCGCCATCGCCGCGACGCGCGACCTCTGGTCGATCCAGTTCCAGCTGACGCCCCTCACCTCGTCCAACCCCGTCGCGAACGTCGTCTGGGGCCGCACGACGCCCACCGCCTACTTCGACACCGCGCACCCCGTGACGTACACGTGGGGCTACAACTACAGCCTCGACCGCTCCCTCACGCTGGCCAACGTGGGGACCTCCAGCGCGTTCTCCGCCATCTTCCAGCTGAGCGACCGCGACACCGGCGGCGAGTACGTCTGGAACGACCCCGACTGGGAGATCCGCTACCTCCGCGCCGTCACCAAGGACAACAACCCCATCCACGCCTACTTCGACCTGAAGGCGGGCAACGCGCTCCAGGCGAACTTCTGGAACCTCACCGACGACCAGGGCAACGTCGTCGTGCCGACGTTCCTCTCCGGGCTCCCCCCGGTGGGCGCCGCGGGCACCAAGCACGTCTTCCAGCTCTACCTCAACTCCTCCACCGACGTGGGCGCGAGGCCCATCTTCGCGTGGGCCGGCGAGTCCAGCTATACGTACTCGCTCTCGTCGGGCACCTTCGGGTCGGGCAAGATCGTGGGCCTGCCCAGCGGGACGATGATCGTGGGCGACGACGGCAGCGACGGCGACCTCATCCCCTCCGTCGACGTCGTCAAGCAGCTCTCCAGCGGGCCGGGCTACTTCCGCGGCCTCCTCTTCTCGGGGAAGACGGCGGGGCGCGTGTTCGACACGACCAACGACAACGTCACGCGCTTCTTCGCCGCCGTGGGCACGCGCAACCCCTTCGACACGACCAGCTCGCCCTTCGTCTACCACGGCTCCAGGCCCGGCCAGTCGTCCATCTCCCAGGACAACCTCACCATCGCGTCGAGCGCGATGAACTGGACGTGGGACGTCTCGGGCGGCGTGAACTTCACCGACAACGTGAGCATGATCGACGCGCACACGTCGCAGTACCTCATCACGCCCCACATCTCCTCGTGCGATCCCCAGTGCACGGGCACCCTGGGCGACGACGACAAGCTCTCCTTCACCGTGGACGGCGCGGTGAAGGCGTGGGAGTGGACGCCGCTGGTGCCCAACACCGCGTCGTGCGCATACAAGTACCTCGACGGCACCTGCCTGTGAGGACCATGCGCCCCACCCTGCGCGCCCTGCTCGCCGCCGCGCTGCTGCTCCCGCTCCTGCCCGCCGCGCAGGCGCAGGGATCGCCTCCGGAGCCCGTCTCCGGCGCGGCGGCCGCCGCCGTGGGCGAGGCCGTCTACCTCTTCGGAGGGACCGGCGCGTCGGGCGCCAGCGATGGGATCGCGCGCGTGACGCCCGACGGCCGGGCCGCCAGCGTCGCCGCGCGCCTCCCCGCGCCCATGACGGGCGTCGCGGCGGCGTGGACGGGGGACGTGGTGCTCCTGGTGGGCGGCGCCCAGGACGGGCGCCCCACGGACCGCGTCCTCGCCTACTCGCCCCAGGAGGACCGCGTGACGGAGCTGGCGGCGCGCCTCCCCGAGCCCGTCTCGCGCGCCGCCGTCGCCTGGACCGGGAAGACGCTCCTGGTCTTCGGAGGGACTGAGTCCGGGCGCGTCATCGAGGTCGACCCCGCGGCGCCTTCGGCCCGCGCGCTGGACGCGCGCCTGCCCAGCCCGCGCGTGGGCATGGTGGCCGCGTGGGCGCCCTCCGCGTGCCCGGGAGGGTGCGCCTTCGCCTTCGGCGGGACCGACTGCGCGCTGGGCTGCTCGCAGCCCTCCGCGGGCGCGTTCCGCTACAGCCCCGCCAACGGCTCGCTGGACGCCGTGGCGGACCTCCCCGCCGCGGGCTGCTGCGAGGTCGCCGCGCGCGTGGAGGGGCGCATCGCGCTCCTCTCCACCGACCTCTACTCCTACGACCCCGCCACGGACAAGTATGATATCATCCCCCATCCGCTCGCGGCGCCGAGGCCCGGCGTGCGCGGCGCGGCCGTGGGCGACCGCCTCCTCCTCTTCGGCGGGATGGAGTGCGGCGCCACGCGGTGCGAGCCCTCCGCGCGCGTCCTCTCCCTCGACCCCGCCACCGGGGAATCCACCTCCTTCGGGCGGCTTCCTGCTCCGCTCGCGGACGCGGCCGCCGCGCCGAAGCAGGGCGACCTCTTCCTCCTGGGCGGCCGCGGCCCCCAAGGCCCCGTGGACACGGTCCTGCGCCTCGACCCCGCCACGCGCGAGACGACGCTCCTCCCCGCGCGCCTCCCCGAGCCCCGGGAGAAGGCCAGCGCCGCGTGGACCGCCTCGGGGCTCCTCCTCGCGGGCGGCGCCACGCCCGCCGGCCTCAGCGATTCCATCCTCCGCTGGGACGGCCGCGGCGCCTTCGCCCAGGCGGGCCGCCTTCCCCACCCGGTCGCCGGCGCGGCCTCCGCCACCGACGGCGCGCGCGTCTGGCTCGCCGGCGGCTCGGGCCCCTCGGGAGCGCGGGACGAGGTGCTGCTCCTCGCCGCCGGCGGGGGCAGCGCCACGGTGGTCGGCCACCTCCCCGAGCCGCGCCGGGACGCCGCAGGCGCCTGGGACGGCTCGCGGCTCCTGATCCTGGGCGGGAGCGTGTGCCCCGCCGGGGGCGCCTGCCGCGCCACCGACGACGCGCTGGCCTTCGACCCCGCCACCGGCGACGTCCAGCGCCTCGCGCCGCTTCCCTTCGCGGTCTCCTCCGCCGCGGTCGCCGCGCGGGGCGGAAGCGTCTGGCTCGCGGGCGGCTGCGGCGAGCCGTGCACCGCCTCCACCGCGACCCCCGCCGCGCAGGCGCTTCCTGCGGGGGGATCGCCCCAGGCCCTCGCCGACAAGCTGCCCAGCGCGCGCTCGGGCGCCGCCGCCGTCGCGCTCCAGGGGAAGCTCGTCGTCGCGGGCGGCCGCGCGGCGGAGGGCGCCCTGGACGAGGTGGCCGTGCTGGACGCGACGCGCGTCGAGGCGCCGCAGAAGGCGGCGCGCCCCGCGCCGGCCCCCGCGCCCTTCCTGGCGCTGGCGGCCGCAGCGCTCCTGGCGCGCCGGGCTCAAAGGCGGTAGCGGGCGCAGAGCGGACACCGCACGGCGTGGAGCTCCTGCTCGATCTCCTCGGCGCTCTTGCCGTCGGGGTGGTGGAAGAGGATCTCGCGCCCGCGCACGGCAAGCTGGACGCCGCCTGTGACGGCCAGGTCGGCCAGCTCCGCGGAGTCGCGCACCTCGGTGATCCACGCCAGGACCACGTCGGCCTCCTCCAGGGAGACCTCCCCCTCGGGGTCCAGCCGCGCGAGGTTGAGCAGGACGTCGGAGAGCTGGCCCGCGTCGAGGCGGCCCGCGTAGGGTCCGCGCAGCCTCGCCACGGCCTCGGCCACGGGGACCCGACCCCTTTGAGGCTCCGCTTCGCCGGCTCGCATCGCGCCTTGACGCCGCCGGGCCTATAAATCGAGATTTGCCTGGGGCTGCCGGGAACGCCCCCCTTGAACGGGTCCAGACGCAGAGCCCGGATCGGCAATCGGCATCAAACAACCCTAAGTAGGGGCGATCCCGTCGAGCGGCTGGAGGATAACAACATGAGTCGAACCGCGATTCTCCTCGCCCTTCTTGCCCTCGCCTCGTTGACCCCCCTCGCCACGGCGGAGATCACCCCCCAGTCCGACCTGCTGAACCCCACCTTTGTCCTGGGCAAGGGTCCCTGCAGCAGCGCCGACGACTGCTGCCCGCTGGACCCCACCTACTACGTGACCCACCCCTACGGCGTGACGAACAACTGCCAACAGGCCTGATCCGGGAAGCCTCGACATGACGCCCGCGCCGGTCCGCCTCCTGGTCCCGCTCGCCCTGGCTGCCCTCCTCAGCCTCGGCGCCGCGTCGGCCAGCAGCGCGATTGACGCGGGCGTCGCCTACGTCCAGGTCCAGGACTCGCGGGGGTCGGAGTGCGGCTCCCCCGTCCCGGACGTCTGCGCGGCCTCCACGCACGTCGACCCCGCCTCTCCGGGCGAGTCCACGGTGGACGCCTACCAGCGCATCGACTACGTCGGCGTCGCCACCAACCCCGACGGCGCCGGCATCCCCGTTTCCTCTCTTGGGCTCCCGGTCCCCGACGAGTCCTACACCGTCCACGGCAGCGACCTCTACGTCCGCGAGCCCTTCGTCCGCTTCGCGACGGAGCGCTGGCAGGACGTCTCCTCCCACCTCCCCGGCACGCCCGCCTACCTCCACATGGGGAGCGACGGCGTGGGCCTCCACTACGACGGCCCCAGCCCGTGGGACCCCAGCACCAGCGGGCCCCAGGCCGTGGGCTTCGACTATTCCCACGGCCAGGGCGTCGGCTACGAGCAGGTGGGCCCCGTGAACGCGCCCACCGGCACCAGCACCGACGAGGACGCCACCGGCTGGGAGACCGAGGTCTGCGACCCCGCCGACGCCACCTGCCACGGCGTCGCCCAGGGCTTCCGCGAGGCCTCGCCGAACGCCACCTGGGGCCTTGAGATCTACGACCTCCAGGCCGCCTCCAACCGCAGCGCGCTCACGGGCCCCGTCGCGCCCCATCTCGCCGCCGCCCCCGCCGCCCCGGCGGCGCCCGCGCCCGCCCCCCTTGTGGCGGCCGTTCCCCCCAGCCCCGGCGCCATCCCGCCGGCCGTCCACGCCCGCGCCGACGCCCCCGCGCCCTTCGCCGCCCGCGCGCCCCCCGCCCCGCGCGACGAGGGCGCGAAGGTCCTCGCCCGCGCCTCGGCCGGGGTGGCTCCCCCCTCGGCGCTGCGCGACCTCGCCGTCGCCGTGGCCGGCGGCGCCGTCCTGGCCGCGATCTTCAGCTCCCTCTACAACCGCTTCACCACCCGCGCCGAGGTCCTGGAGTCGGACGTCCGCGCGAAGCTCCTCCAGCTCATCGGCGAGCGGCCGGGCATCTGCATCTCCGACGCCGTCCCCAGCCTGGGCATGACGCGCAACGCCGTGCTCCACCACGTCCGCATGCTGGCCCGCGCCCGCGTCATCGTCGTCGTCACCGAGGAGGGGCGCAAGCTGCTCTACCTCCCCGGCACGCAGCCGCAGCAGAGCCCCCTTCCCCCTGCCCTCCTGCGCCACCCCGTGCGCGGCGCCCTCCTCGCCGCCCTGCGCGAGTCCCCCGGCGGCATGACGCGCGACCAGGTGCACCAGCTGCTCTCCCACGTCCCGGAGCGCACCCGCAACTACACCATCGCCAGGCTCGCCGAGCGCAACATCATCCAGCAGCGCGCCGGGCCTGCAGGCGAGGCGATGCTGGTGCTCAACGAGGCCCCCTGAGGCCGCAGGGACAAGCGCCATACGCGGGGACCCCGCTGCCCGCGCCGTGGCCGGATACCTGCGCGGCTACCGCCTCTCGCCGCGCCTCGTGCTTCGCGTCTGGCAGCGCGAGCTGACCCTCTACCGCCGCATCTGGCCCTCCACCATCCTCAGCACGCTCTTCGACCCCATCCTCTACCTCCTCGCCATGGGGTTCGGCCTGGGCACCTACGTCGCCTCCATCCACGGCGTGCCCTACATCCAGTTCATCGGGCCGGGCCTCGTCGCCTCCAGCATCATGACCGCGGCCGCCTACGAAGCCGCGTGGAACTCCTACGTGCGCATCTTCGTGGAGCGCAGCTACGACGGCATGATGACGACGCCCGCGGAATTGGAGGACGTCGTCGCGGGCGAGGTCATGTGGGCCGCCACGCGCTCCCTCATCAGCAGCAGCGTCATGCTCGTGGTGCTCGCGATCTTCGGCCTGCTGCGCTCGCCCCTCTTCCTCCTCGTGCCCTTCGTCGCCGCGCTGGCGGGCGTCATGTTCACCGTGCTGGGGCTCTCCTACACGGTGCGCCTGCGCCACATGGACCAGCTCACGTTCATGTTCACGCTGGGCATCACGCCCATGTACCTCTTCAGCGGGATCTTCTTCCCCCTGGACAACATGCCCGCGTGGCTCCAGACCGCCGCGTGGGCCAGCCCGCTCTACCACGTCGTGGAGGTCGTGCGCGCGCTCATCCTGGGAACGCCGTCGTGGCTCTCCCTCGTGCACGTGGCGTGGATAGCAGGGCTCATCGCCCTCTTCTGGGGCATGCCCAGCAAGGTGCTGCGCAAGAGGCTCACGAGCTGAGCCGCGCGACGTGGATCGGTCCTTGCCACGACGTGGGATGTGTTCTGGAGGGAGGGCGCTTCCTGGAGCGATCGTCATGCGCATCCGGATCTTCACCCTCCTGGCCCTCCTCTCGGCGTCCCTGGTTCCTGCGCCCGCCGCGGCCACCGCCGGGTCGTGCACGTTCGAGGACACCTCGTTCGCCAACACGTCGTACACGTCGGGACCCGGCGTGCTCAGCTCGTCGGGGAGTTCCGGCGGGGCGATCTCAGGCTCCGCGCACGTCCGGTCCAGCGACGCCTCCACGGACTGGGGCAAGGCCACGGGGCGCGTGAACGGCGCGCGTCACCACCTGGACGCCGGGTTTTGGGACGTCGTCTTCTCCTACGGCGCGGCCAGCGGCTCGCTTTCCTATTCCGACGCCGCCGTGGAGGGCGTCGTGCGCACCGGCGTCCAGGTGGAGTTCTTCAGCGAAAGCGCGATCACCGAGTCGGTCAGCGCGTCGGGCGACCTCATCACGGCCCCCGAGCAGGGCAGCGCCTCCGAGCCCGCCGGCGCGATCATCGTCCACGTCGACGTCGCAGACCCTGGCGTGGACGTCGACGGCCTGTTCTTCGGCGACGCGCACGTCCGGCACGACAGCAACGCCGACATCCAGGCGACCATCAGCTGGAGCGGCACGTCCATCTGCTGGCAGAAGACGGCGAACGCAAGCGCCAGCCAGACACTTCTGACCGCCCGCCGGCTCCTTGGCAGGACTTGAGGGCGTCACCCCTCGCGCGCCGCGCCGGTCCGGTCGGCCCAGCTGGCGTTGGAGAGAAGCTGCACGCCGGTGACGACGCCCCACACCCAGCCCACGATGATGATCGCCAGGAAGAACTGCGCGATGGCGCGGCCGATGAGCGGGCGCCCGCTGGTGATGCCGGCGATGAGCGTGCCCAGCCCGGGGATGATGATGTTCGCGATGAGGCACCCCACCGCGAGGGGCGTGCCCAGCACGGGCGCCTTGGGGTACGGGGGCGTGGGGGAGGCCGGCGTCGGGGCCGGGGACATGGGCATGGCGGAAGCCATGCGAGCGAAAAGGGGCTCCTGAAGTATGAAGGCCCGCCCAGTCGCGCGCGACCATCGCGGACACCGCGTTTCGGCCGAAGCCTCTCCTCGCGGCGCGAGCGCCGCTCGTCGGGATCGGCCTCACGCGGCCATCACGATGGTCTCACTCACGTTCGACCATCGCGCTGACCGCGTTCCCGCCGCCCAGGCAGAGCGTGGCGACGCCGCGGTGCTTGCCGGTGCGCTTCAGGTTGTGGAGGAGCGTGGTCAGCACGCGAGCGCCGGATGCGCCCAGCGGGTGGCCCAGCGCGACCGCGCCGCCGCTGACGTTGAACCGCTCGGCGGGGACGTGGAGCGCGCTCATGACGGCGCAGGAGGCCGTGGCGAAGGCCTCGTTGTGCTCGACGAGGTCCACCTGCTCCATCTTGACGCCGGTCTTCTGGAGGAGCTTCTCGACGCTGGGGATGGGCGCGGCCATGACGCGCATGGGGGCGACGCCCGCGGTGGTGAAGCCCACGAGGCGCGCCTGCACCTCCAGGCCGTGCTCGCGCGCCGCCTTGCGGCTGGCGACCACCAGGGCCGAGGCGCCGTCGCTCATCTGGCTCGCGTTGCCGGCGGTGACCATGCCGTCCTTCCGGAAGGCGCCCTTGAGCCGCGCGAGCCCCTCGGGCGTGGTGTCGGCGCGGATGCCCTCGTCCTGCGTGACCAGCGAGGTCTGCCCCTTGCCGGCGGCGACGGGGACGGGCACGATCTCGTCCTTGAACCAGCCCGACGCGGTGGCGTGCGCGGCCTTGCGGTGGCTCTGCGCGGCGAACTCGTCGGCCTGCTGGCGCGTGACGTGGAACTCCTCGGCGACGACCTCGCCCGTCTCGCCCATGGCGACCTCACTGTACGCGTCCATGAGGCCGTCGTGGTAGAGCGCGTCGACGAACGTCGCGTCGCCGTACTTGTAGCCGAAGCGCGCGCGGGGCACCAGGTAGGGGGCGCCGCTCATGCTCTCCATGCCGCCCGCGAGCACGATGCTGGATTCGCCGGCGCGGATGGCGTTGGCCGCCAGGGAGACGGCCTTCAGCGACGAGCCGCAGACCTTGTTGACGGTGAGCGCCGCGACGGAGTCGGGGAGGCCCGCCTTGAGGGCGGCCTGGCGCGCGGGGTTCTGGCCGGCCCCCGCCTGCACGACCTGGCCCATGACGACCTCCTCCACGAGGCGCGCGTCGAGCCCCGAGCGCGCAAGGGACTCCTTCAGCGCGAGGGCGCCCAGCGCGACCGCGGAGAGGTCCTTGAACGCGCCGCCGAACTTCCCGATGGGCGTGCGGACGCTGGAGGCGAGGACGACGTCCTCAGACGAGGCCATGATGGCGGATGGCAGGGTCCCCCCGAAAAAGGTTCCCCCCACCGCAAGCGTGAAGGCCCACGCCTCGCGTCCAGCGGCGTGCCCCCGCGAGGCTTCGTCTCCTTCTTCGGCTGGTTCAAGACGACGCCCGGCTGGGCGTGGCTCATCGCCGCCATCAACCTCGTGGGCATCGCCTACGGCTTCTACTATTACCGCGTCCAGTTCGCGGGCACGCCCCTCTGGCTCTGGCCCTTCGTGCCCGACAGCCCGCTTGCGGTCCTCTGGGCCGAGCTGGCGCTCCTGGCGTACTGGCTGAAGCGCCGCCCCGGCTGGCTCGACGCGCTGGCCTTCGTGGGCAACGTGCAGGTGGGCCTCTGGACGTGCTACGTGCTCCTCGCCTACGCGCCCTACATGGGCACGTTCGACACCGAGACGTGGCCCGGCGGCTTCCAGGGACCCTCCCTCAACGCGGTCCTCCTCGTGGGCCACTTCGGCATGGCGGTGCTGGGGCTGATCTTCCTGGCGGGCCTGCGCGCCGAGGCGCTGCGCAGCCGCGCCCGCGTCGCGTGGGCCCTGGGGATCGCGGCGGCGTACTACCTGGTGAACGACGCGCTGGACTACTTCGGCCCGGACTACGGCCTCACCAACGTCGGAAGCGGCTGCGGCCTGCGCCCCTACACCGTGCCCTGCCTTCCGGGCGCCCCCGAGACGGCCCTCACGCTGGTGACCTTCGGGTTGACGCTTGCCGGACTCGTCGCGCTCTGGCTGGTCGTCTGGCCGCGGGGAGCGCGCGCCGCCGACCGCGCCGCGGAGCCCGTCGCCTCGACGCGGCAGCCTTAGAATCGGGATTCAGCGTTGGACGAACAAGGGTATCTCGCCACGGGGAGTCCTTCCCTTGCCGAGACGGCGCGACGGTCGACCTCGCCTCAGAAGCCTCCTCGCTCCAAATCGTGGGGCCGACTGACGCTCGCCTCGACAGGCCTCCTGCGCCTGAAGCCAGTTCCGGGACCCGACAAGCGGGTCGTGGGAACCCGCCATCCGCAAGCCCCGCGATGCCTCCTGGGGGATTATGGGAGGCATCGCGGTGGGTGGCGTCCTTTTTGTGACCTTGGTGACAAGCGCGCGCTTTCACGCCGCGGGGCGGCTCTTTCGCCCATGGCCGGGAGACGCGCGCGGATGCCCTGGTCGCGCGAGCCCGCGGAGCCCGAGCAGGTCGCGCCGCCCGCGCCGCCCCTTCCCCGCCCCCCGGCGGCTCCCCACCACTGGCTCACCGTCCTCGTCGCGCGCCCTGGCCCCGAGGGTCCCCTGCCCGTGGCGGACGCGCGCGTCGTCATCCGCCCCTTCCCCCTGGGCGCGCCGAAGCCCGGAGAGCCCATGGCGCGCGCCGCCACCGGCCCCGAAGGCACCGTGGCGCTGCTCCTCCCCGCGGGTCGCTACGCCGTGAGCGCGCGCCATGCGGGCGAAGGCCGCGCCGTCACCGTCACGCTGGAGCACGCGGGCCGCGCGCTCCTGGTCCTGGAGGCCTTGGGCAAGCGCGTCGTCCTCACCGTGGAGGTCAGCGGCCCCGACGGAGGTGCCTTGCCCGGCGCGCCCGTGGAGGTGCGCAGCGCGCCGGCCGGCACGCTCGCCGCGCGCGGCGCGACCGACGAGCGCGGCGTCGCCACGCTGCACCTCCCCCCGGGCGCCTACGAGGTGCGCGTCGGCGCGGCCCGGGCGCGCACGTTCGTGGAGACGGATACGCTGCTGCGCCTCGCGGCCGAGGCCGCGCCCGCGCCGCAGCCGGTGGCCAGCCGCTACGCGCAGAAGGCGCGCGCCGCCACCAGCTACGTCGCCCCCTTCAGCGCCGAGCACGTGCGCGACGACGTGTGGAACTGAGGAATGCTATCGCCGCTCCGTCGCGCGCCTCGCGTCGCGGACCGCCTGCTGGACGCGGGGCTTGGCGCGCAGCTCGCGGTACTCGTCCTCCTCCTCGATCTCGAAGACCATCTCGGGGCTCTTGCGCAGCGCGGCCACGATGGCGCCTTGCGCCTCGTCTGAGGAGGAGTCGAAGCGCAGCAGGAGGCGCGCGAGGAGGATCTCGCCTTCGCCGTCGTCGCCCGCCTCGGCGGCGCGGCGGTAGGCGTCCAGCGCCTCGTCCACGCGGCCGGAGGACTCCAGGATGGTGCCGCGGTCCGCCAGGAGGCGCGGGTGGCGCGGCACCATGGCGAGGGCCTGCGTGTTCCAGTCCAGGGCGAGGCCCCACGCGCCCTGCTCGATGGCGCGCTCGGAGAGGTCCATGCACTGCTCCACGGTGAGGCCCGGCCTGCGCGCGAAGCGGCGGACGCCCCACGCGGCCGCGCCCGCCGCCAGCACCGTGCCCCCCACCAGGAGGGCGGCGGTCGCGGGGAAGGGCGACCCTTCGGGAGAGGCGGGGGCGTAGCGCACGCCCGCGACGGCGGCGTCCCCCTCGATGCGCAGCACGGCGTCGGTCTGCCCCGCGTCGTCCTTCGTGGCGGTGAGGCTCCCTGCGAGGCGCCCCACGAGGCGCGTGGGCCCGTCGGTGACGCCCTGCTGGTCGCCCACCTGGAGCTGGCCCCCGGTGGCGTCCGCGCCCACGGCGCCGCACTGCGCGAGGAGGACCTGCGTCGAGGCGGCGGCGAGGGGCACGCGCGTGTCCAGGGTGAGCGACGCGTTGCGCATGGTGAGGGTGGCCCAGGAGTCGTGGTACTGGCCCAGGGGCCCCGCGTCGCCGGTGCGCCCCGTGTCCACGAAGGAGAGGTTCTCCCGCGCCTGGAGGGAGAGGTTGAGCCCCTGGAGCTTCACGACGAGGTCGCCGTCGAGGCGCACGCGCCCCCCCACCTCGTAGGCCAGCGTCGGGCCCAGCACGCGCAGGGCGAAGTAGTTCGCATCGGGCTGGGGCGCCGCCTCGGGCGTCACGCTGTCCATGCCGACGATGGTCTGCGCGAGGGGGCTCCACGAGACGTTCCCCGCCTCCAGGGGATGCAGGCTGGTCCCGGGCGCGTCGTACACGCCCATCCAGCCGTCGGGCCAGGGCGCGAGGTCGCGCAGCGAGCCGCGCACGTCGTGGACCTCGTAGCTGCGCTCCTGCATGGGCTGGTTGGGCGGCGTCACGATGAGGCTGCCCACGCGCTGGTTGGCCTTGTCGAACCAGTCGACGTCCACCGTGGAGGCGGTGAAGGTCCAGGAGCGCAGCCCCTGGAACCCGCCCACGTAGGCCGCCTGGGGGTGGGCCGTGAAGAGGGCCTCGTCCGCGTCGGCGTGCCGGACCGTGAGGGTGCCCGCGACGCTCGCCGCTGATCCCGTGGGGACCAGCAGGACGAGGAGCAGCACCGCCCAGGCCTTCACGGGCCGCGCATCCCCGGATTCACGCTTGGCGTTTCCCGTCGCCGGGCCACCCAATCCGGCCCGGCTCCCGGGGCGCTTGCGGTTTAGTCTGGAGATTGCCTCGCGATATCCAGACTATCGCGGCGGCCCTATCGCGGCGCGAGGAGCGGAGGGCGCGAGGTTCCCACCTTGCGACCTTCGACCCTTGTGATGCTGGCCCTGTCCCTCTGCCTCGTCGGCCTCGGCGCGGAGCCCGTGGCCCTCGCCGACCCCTCGGACCTGCCTCCCCAGGACACGCCCTGCGTCTCCGTCAACGCGAGCGTCTTCCCCCCGGAGATCCACGAGGCCCCCTGCCCCGTCCTCGGCTGAAGGCAAGGACAGCCTTCATGCGAGGGGCGGCCCTTCGGCCCGGCATGGCCTGGTTCGACGGCGGCGCCGTGGAGACGCTGGCCCGCGCGGGGGGCGCGCTCGCCTCCTCCGCCCTTCTCCTGGGCCGCCGCCCCCTGGGGCCCGAGCGCGTCCTGGAGAGCCCGGTCCGCCAGCAGATCCTCGCCCGCGCGCGGGCGACGCCGGGCCTCTCGCTCATGGAGCTGCGCCGCGTCATGGGGCTGGGGTGGGGCAACCTGTACCACCACCTCAAGCGCCTGGAGAAGGCGGGGCTCGTGGAGACGCGCGCCGCCGGGCGGCAATGCCTGGTGTTCCCCACGGGGAGCCGCGGCACGGAGTCGCACCAGCGCGCCTCCATGCTGCGCGGCGCGACCGCGCGCTGGGTCGCGGGCTACGTCCTCGCGCACCCAGGCTGCGACTTCGCGGACCTGCTCAAGGACGCGCCCGTGGAGCAGCGCACCGTCTACTACCACGTCCAGCGCCTCCAGCGCGCGAAGCTCATCCGCGCCGGCAGCCGCAGCCGCTACTTCGACCTGCGCCCCGCCGACGACCTGGCGGACTGCCTCGCCCGGGTCACCCCGGGTGACCAGGGCCCAAAGGCTTGAACGCGGGCCCCCCGTTCGCGCCCCCATGGGCAAGGACGAGCCCCTGACCTACGCCGGCTCGGGCGTCGACATCAAGGCCAAGGACGAGGCCGCCAAGGCCATGGTGGGCCTCCTCTCCTACGCGCGCACCGGCATGGGGCGCCCCCTGGGCGGCGCGGGCCACTTCGCCGGCATGGTGGAGTTCGGCGAGCACGCCCTCGTCCTGGCCACCGACGGCGTGGGCACCAAGCTGGAGATCGCCAACGCGCTCCGCAAGTGGGACACCGTGGGGATCGACTGCGTGGCCATGAACGTCAACGACGCCGTGTGCGTGGGCGCCGAGCCCATCGCGTTCGTGGACTACCTCGCCATCGACAAGCCCGACCCGCACCTCGTCGCGGAGCTGGCCAAGGGCCTCAACGAGGGCGCGCGCCAGAGCAACATGACCGTCGTGGGGGGCGAGACGGCCGTCCTCCCCTCGCTCGTGAAGGGCTTCGACCTCGCCGGCACCGTGCTGGGCGTCGTGCGCAAGGACCGCATCGTCAGCGGCGAGCGCATCGCCCCTGGTGATATCATGGTGGGCGTCGCCTCCAGCGGCGTCCACAGCAACGGGTACACGCTGGTGCGCCGCGCCATGGAGCGCGCGGGCGTCAAGCTCTCCGACAAGCTCCCCTCCGGGGGCACCGTGGGCGAGGCGCTCCTCACGCCCACGCGCATCTACGTCAAGGCCGTGCTGGAATTGCTGGAGGCGCTCCCCCACGGCGCGGTCCACGGCATCAGCCACGTCACCGGCTCGGGGCTCCTCAACGTCCCGCGCCTCAAGAAGGACGTGCGCTACGTCCTCGACGCGCCGCTGCCCGTCCCCGCGATCCTCCGCGAGGTGCAGCGCTGGGGCGGCGTCGCCGAGGACGAGATGTGGCGCACCTTCAACATGGGCATGGGCCTCTGCGTCCTCGTCGCGCCCGAGCACGCCGAGCGCGCCGTCGCCCTCCTCGCGAAGCACTTCCCCGCGCAGCGCGTGGGGCGCGTCGAGGCCGGGAGCGGGATCAGCGTGCCCTCCTTCGGCGTGGAATTGACCGGGGCGAAGGCGCAGTTCTGAGGCCCCTCGCGGCGCCGCAAAACGTTCATGTAGCCCCCTCGTGTAGACAGGCCCGCCGCCAGGGCACGGCGAAGCCGCTCCGGAATCCCCCGAAGCCGACCGAGCCGCAGGGGCCCTGGCCGCGAAGGAGACTGGTTGCATTGGCCACGCAGGAGCGCCTGCTCGAGCTGGAAGAGATCGCGCTGGACCTTCGGCGCACCATCATCGACATGATCTACGAGGCGGGCTCGGGGCACCCGGGCGGCTCGCTGGGCATCATCGACGTGATGACGTGCCTCTATTATGAGCAGATGCGGCACGACCCGCAGAACCCCAAGTGGGAGAAGCGCGACCGGCTCATCATGAGCAAGGGCCACTGCTGCCCCGCGCTCTACGCGCTGCTCGCGAAGCAGGGCTACTTCCCCGAGGAGTGGCTGAAGACGCTGCGCAAGATCAACAGCCGGCTCCAGGGGCACCCCGACATCAACAAGACGCCCGGCGTGGAGTTCAACGGCGGCAGCGAGGGGCAGGGCCTCTCGGGTGCCGTGGGCATGGCCCTCGCGGGGAAGATCGACGGCTCGCGCCACCGCATCTACTGCATCATCGGCGATGGCGAGAACCAGTGCGGGCAGATCTGGGAGGCCGCCATGGCCGCCTCGCACTACCGCCTGGACAACCTCGTGGGCATCCTGGACCGCAACGGCCTCCAGATCGACGGCCCCACCGAAGAGATCATGAGCGTCGAGCCCGCGGCCGAGCGCTGGCGCGCCTTCGGCTGGCACGTCCTGGAGATCGACGGCCACAACTACGAGGAGATCCTCAGCGCGCTGGAGAAGGCCAGCCGCGTCACCGGGAAGCCCACCATGATCATCGCGCACACCGTGAAGGGCAAGGGCGTCTCCTACATGGAGGGCACGCTCTCCTTCCACGGCAAGGCGCCCAGCAAGGACGAACTGGTGAAGGCGCACACGGAGTTCGACATCAGCAAGCGCCGCCTGGAGGCCCGCAAGCAGCAGGCCATGGCCGCCGCGCCCTCGGGGGGTGCGTGATATCACCACCCTCGCCAAGCCCGACCAGCCCAAGATGGCGCTCAAGGACGCCTACTCGCAGGCCCTCGTGGAGCTGGGCCGGACGAACCCCAGCGTCGTCGTGCTGGACGCGGACCTTGCGCTCTCCACCAAGACGAAGCGCTTCGGCACCATGTACCCGGACCGCTTCTTCGACATGGGCATCGCGGAATTGAACCTCATGGGCGTCGCCGCGGGCCTCGCCGCCGCGGGCAAGACCGTCTTCGCCAGCACCTTCGCGGCCTTCGCGACGGGGCAGCCCTACAACGTCATCCGGCAGAGCATCGCCTACGCGAACCTCAACGTGAAGATCGTCGCGACGCACAGCGGCATCTCGGTGGGCGGCGACGGCGCCACGCACCAGATGCTGGAGGACGTCTCGCTCATGCGCGGCCTGCCCAACATGCGGGTGTTCGTCCCCGCCGACGGCCCGCAGACGGCGGACATCATCCGCCTCATCGCCGAGAGCCCCGGCCCGTGCTACGTGCGCCTGCCCCGCGGCGACACGGCGATCCTGCCCGGCGTGTACCCCACGGAGCTTGGGAAGGCCATCACCATCCGCGACGGCCGTGATATCACCCTCATCGGCTGCGGCACCATGGTGTACGAGACGCTGCGCGCGGCGGACGCCCTCATCGCGGAGGGCGTGGACCCGCGCGTGCTGCTCATCCACACCATGAAGCCCATCGACCGCGACGCGATCCTCAAGGCGGCGCGCGAGACGAAGGGCATCGTCACCGCGGAGGAGCACTCCTTCTACGGCGGGCTGGGCAGCGCGGTGTGCGAGGTCGTCTCCGAGAGCCACCCGACGCACGTGCGCCGGATCGGCGTGCGCGACACGTTCGGCGAGTCGGGCGAGGAGCGCGACCTCATGGAGAAGTACGGCCTCACGTGGCGGCACATCGCGGAGGCGGCGCGAGAGGTGCTGAAGGCCTAAGAAAAATCGTCGGGAGGCCGCGCCGCAGCGCGGCCAAAATGGGGGGTTTCAGGGGGGCTCGCCCCCCTGACGTCATCGTCTCGTCACCAGCAGGTCCACCCGTCCCGCCGCGTCGGGCGTGCCGGAGACCACGATCTTCCAGGCGCCCAGGTCCAGCGGCAGGGAGGCGCTGGTGGTCTGGGTGGTGTGGACGACCTCGTCGCCGTGGGCGTTGTAGACCTGCACGGTGGCGCTGCCGGCGGTGGCGTTGACCCAGACGTAGATGATGACGCCGGCCATGCTGCCGTCTTCGACGAAGAACTGCTGGGATTGGGGCGCGGCGCGGGCGTCCTCCAGGGGGAAGCCGCTGGCGAAGAGGGGCTTCTTCATGTAGCCGAAGAGGTCGTCGCGGCTCGCCTTGGCGCCGCAGCCGGCCAGGACGACGGCGACGACGACGAGGGCGGTCGCCCATCTCATGGGGCGGCGGCTCGCCGGAGGCGGCACGGCTTTTTCGGATCAAGGCTCGAACATCGCCGTGTCGTTGCCGCGGGGGAGGGGGTCGCAGGGCGTGCATCCGGCGATCCAGTTCACGGTGAACGAGAGCGGGCCCGCGGGGAGGCCGTGGGGGGCGGTGAAGCGGACGGCGACGGCGTAGGTGCGCAGCTTGCCGTCCACCTGGACCGGCGTGACGAGGTCGACGCGCGTGCAGGCGGCGTAGCTGCCGTTGGGGAGGCGCGCGACGTCCACCTGGTTGACGCGGCTCACGCGGTCCTGGCGGTCGGTGTCCTGGTACGTCGCGTAGACCCAGAGGAGCGTGGTGGCGTTGATCTTGTGGACGCCGGGGGCGAGGCCGCCCGCGTCGTTGGCGGCGTCGGCGCGGAAGTCCACCGCGACGGGGACGCTGTCCTGGGGCGGGCACGGGTCGACCCACGAGCCGCCGGGCAAGGGGGGCGGCACGTAGTGGGCGGCGGGGGTCGTGCCCGTGGGGGGCGCGGGCGCCTGCGTGCAGCCCGCGGCCAGGAGGACGAGAAGCAGGGCCGCCGCGCGCATGCGGCGGGCAGCCCGCTCACGCGCCAAAAAAGGCTCGGATGCCCCACGGGATGAGCGCGAGGAGCGCGGCCACCAGGTGGTTGCGCGCGGCGCTCGCCTTGCGCGCGCGGCTTCCGCGCCCGCGGCTCCACGCCCACGCGGAGAGGCCGAGCCCCACGAAGAAGAACGACACGAGGCTGGCCAGCCCGTAGAGCGCCCAGTCGGGGGCGAGGACGCCGAAGACCAGCGCGTCGCGCGAGACGAGCCCCGCGTCCGCCGCCAGGAGGCCGAGCCCAAGCACCAGCGCGCTGGCGCCCGCGACGAGGATGGCGGGGAGGTCGGTCCCCAGGAGGAGGCCGCCCAGCATCGCGTCGCCGTCGTCGTCCCGCCCCGCGGCGAGGAGGCCCACGAGAAGCCCCGCGGCGGCCAGCGCCCCGCCCAGGGCGGGGAGCGCCCACCAGAGGGGCTTCCCTGCGATCGTCGGTCCCGAGGGGCGCAGCATCGCCCCTGCTCCAGCCAGCCCAGCGCCGCACGCGACCAGCGTCGCGGCGCAGGCGCCGATTCGGCGCGCCATGGGCCCCACCCTTTGTCGGGGGAGGGATTTGGAGCTTCCCCACGGGGTTCAAGGGGGGAGGGCGCGCTCGCCGCGCGTGGCGGCCATCCTGGTCTTCCCCCGGGCGAGCCCCGCCCTGGTCCGCGCGCACCTCAGGCCCGGCGCGCGGGTGGTCGCCATCGACGCCGGCGCCGACGTCCTGCGCGCGGTGGGCGCCGTGCCCGACCTCATCGTGGGGGACCTGGACTCCGTGAGCCCCGAGACGCTGGGCCACTATCAGTCCCTGGGCGTCCCCGTGGAGCGCCACCCCTCGGCGAAGCGCGACACCGACGCGGCCCTCGCGCTGCGCCGCGTCGCGGACGAGGAGGAGATCGCCTTCCTGGGCCCCGGCGGCGGCCGCCCCGACCACGCGCTGGCGAACCTGCACCTCCTCGCTGCCGCGAGCCTGCGCGCGCGCGTCCGCGCCGTGGACGACGACGGCATCACCGAGGTCGTCACCCCCGAGCGCGAGCTCCAGCTGGGCCTCCCCGAGGGCACGCTCCTCTCGGCCATCCCCTTCGACGCCCGCGTGGAGGGCATCACCTACGACGGCATGCAGTACCCGCTGGTGGAGGCCACCATGGTCGCGGGCGACCCCTACGGCGTCAGCAACCTCACGGGCCCGCCGCCGCAGCGCATCCGCGTCCGGAAGGGGCGGCTGCTGGTGATGCTCCCCGCTTGAGCCCCCCGTCTCCGTCCAAAAGATAGCAAATCATCGAGGGCCGCGCGCAGAGGCCGATCGCGGGCGGGCCGGCATCTCTCCGGCGGCGCGCGGGGCGTGCGCGGGCGGCTCGACGTCAACCCCCCGTGGCTCGCGCTGGACCATAACCTTGCCGAGTCGGCGCCCGGAGCGGGCTCAGCCCTTCTTGACCCACCACGCGTCGGCGTGCTCGGCCTCGGCGCGGCTGTCCACGCGCTTGGGCTTCTGCCGGGTGGGCATGAGCGGCTTGCCGGGGCCCCGCAGGCCCGGCTCCTTGGGCGCCTTGCGCTCCGCCGCGGGCTCGTCTCCCTCCGCGGGCGCGGCGCGGGGCTTGCGCGGCGGGGGCGCCTCGATGACGGGGCGAAGCTCCGGCGCAGGCGGCGGCACGGCGCTCGCCTTGCAGAGGGGGCAGGAGGTCCGCAGCTTCTTGTGCTCGCAGAAGACCGTCGCCGCCATGGGAGCCGGGGAGGCGACGCCCCTTCTTGAGGACTTTGGCTGGGCCGTTCCTCCGCCGCGGATCGCGCAGGGGGATTTTTTCGTCACCCCTCCCGAGGCGGGCTCAGGCTTTCGCCTTGGCGGCGGGCGGCGGCAGGATGGGCGCGAGCGCGGTGGCGTTGCCGCGCAGGGCGGGGCCCTCCTGGAGCGTGCCGGCGAAGCCCACGTCCACGTCGTAGGGCACCGTGGGGTCGGTGACGCACTTCTGCGTGCACACGTCCACGAACGCGGCCCACGGGCGGCCGTCGCCGTCGATGGCGATGTCGATGAAGTCGGTCATGCCGTGGCAGCGGTCGCCGCACGCGCCGCGGGAGAGCGGGTCCATGGGGTCGTTGGCGGTGACCGTCTGGATGGTCGCGTTGGGGTTGAGCGCGTCGGTCATGACGCCGATGTAGGCGTTCCACGTGGCGTTCTTCCAGGCGTCGGGCTCGTCGCAGGGGAGGGCGGGGAGCGCGCCGCAGGTGGGGGCCGGGTTCTTGTAGCCGCCCGGCTGCGTGGTGCCCACGTAGGCGAAGGCCACCTTGCCGGGCGCGCCGGCCGCGATGGCGTTGAACTTGGTGGCGGTGACGTCGGGCGCGGCGACGCCCACGGCCGTGCTCCACGTCGCGCCGTGGTCCTTGCTGTACGCGTAGAAGGGGAGCCCCTTGCTCTCCCAGATGGCGTACACGTTGTCGGCCTCGTCCACGGCCACGTCCACGTGGAGGCCCGTGTTGGGCGCGTCCTTGGAGATGCTGACGACCTTCCACGACTGCGCGTCGTCCTCGGTGATGGCCACCGAGGCGAGGCCGCCGCAGTCCAGGGGGAGGAAGACGCGGCCCGTGGAGTCGCTCTCCAGGTGGCCCGTGATGGCGCCGCACGCGTTCATGGCCTCCTTCACGGGGACCTGGGGGAGGAACGAGAGGCCGCCGTCCACGGAGATGGCGCAGCCGGTGAAGGCGAGGTTGTTCACGCAGCGGTAGACGAGGTTGGGGTAGCCCACGGTGGGCAGCGTGTGGGGCTTCGCGGTGCCCACGGTCTGGTGGTCGTTGACGTTGGGGTTGCCGCAGGACGCGGGGTCGTGGGTCCACGACGCGCCCTTGTCGTCGGTGTAGGAGAGGAAGCCGCACCCGAGGGGGTAGATGTCGTCCATGAACACGCGGTCCGTGTCGTGGTCGACGTGCATCATGGGGTCCCAGGAGCGCAGCTTGTAGCTGTCGCCCGTGGGGAGCTTGGGGAACGCGTCCTGCCAGGTCTGCCCCTTGTCCTTGGAGCGCATGAGCGTGGGGCCCGCCTGGAAGTTGGCGTAGGGCAGGGGCGGGCACCCGGCGGTGGCGCAGGTGGGGTTGGGCACCTCGGCCGTCATGAAGATGGTCCCGTCCTTGGTCACGCCGATGGTGGGCTCCGCCGAGGCCACGCCCAGGGAGTACTGCCCGCCCACCGCGCGCACGGTGTCCGCGGCCGCGGGGACGAGGTGGCCCATGGTGTCGTGGAGCACGCCCCCCGTGGGGAGCGCCGCGGAGCCCACGGGCGCCGAGGCGGGGGAGAGGTTGGCGGAGGGCGCCGCGCAGCCCGAGAGGAGGGCGGCGAGGGCGAGGAGCAGCGGGAGGGCGCGCATGGGCGCGCCAGGCCCCAGGGCGGCTTAGTCGTTTGCGGTCGCGCCGTTGCCCATCCCGTCGGGAACCTTCAAAGGCGGAGGGCCGGATGCGCGCGCGATGGTCGACGTCATCGTCGTCGGCGCGGGCCCGGGAGGCTCCGCCTGCGCGAGCTTCCTCGCCCGCGAGGGCCTGCGCGTCCTGCTCGTGGACAAGGCCACCTTCCCCCGCGACAAGCCGTGCGGCGACGCCATCAGCGGCAAGAGCGCCGCGGTCCTGCGCGAGCTGGGCATCGCGGACGCCGTCGAGGAGCGCCCCCACGCCATCGCCGAGGGCGTCCTCTTCTCGGGCCCCAAGGGGGACCGCGTGCAGATCCCCTTCCCCAAGGACGTCGACCCCACCGGCATCAGGAACAGCAAGCGGTACAACTACGTCACCGCGGGCTGGGTCGCGCGCCGCCTCGTGTACGACGAGATGCTCTTCCGCCACGCGCAGTCGTACAAGACCGTCGAGACCCTGGAGGGCTTCGAGGTCAAGGACCTCCTCTGGGAGGGCGATCGCGTCGTGGGCGTCAAGGGCGCGGACGGCCGCGAGATCCGCGCGAAGCTCGTCGTGGGGGCCGACGGCGCCATGAGCGTCGTCGCCCAGAAGGTGGGCGCCTTCGAGCGCGACCACGACCACTGGATCGGCGCCTACCGCGTCTACTACGAGGGCGTCACGGGGATGACCAACGACATCGAGATCCACTTCGTGGAAGGGCTCATCCCCGGCTACTTCTGGATCTTCCCCCTGGACAACGGCCTGGCGAACGTGGGCAGCGGCATGGTGGAGACCGACCTCCAGGCCGTCGACCGCTCCGGCAAGAAGAAGGTCCACCTCATCGAGGACACCGAGCGCATCATGCGCGAGCACCCGGCCTTCCGGGAGCGCTTCGCCAAGGCCAAGGAGGTGCCCGGCTCCAAGCGGGGCTGGCTCCTCCCGGTGGGCAGCAAGCGCCGCCCGCTGGCCGGCGAAGGCTGGATGCTCGTGGGCGACGCCGGCGCGCTCATCGACCCCTTCTCGGGCGAAGGCATCGGCAACGCCATGGTCAGCGGCCGTCTCGCCGCCGCCACCGCCGCCAAGGCGCTCGCCGCCGGCGACGTCTCCAAGGCGCGCCTCCTGGAGTACGAGGCCGCCGTGCGTGCCGAGCTGGACGAGGAGCTCCAGATGAGCTACAAGCTCCAGCGCCTCGGCCGCAGCCGCATGCTCCTCAACTTCGTCCTGCGCCGCGCCGCGAAGCGCCCCAAGGTCCGCGAGACCATCAGCAGCATGCTGGCCGACCGGGAGAAGAAGGAAGAATTCGGCTCCGTCCTCTTCTACGTGAAGCTGCTGTTCATGTGATCCTTCTTCGGGCGGCCGGCGGCCCGCGCCTCTTCACAATCAATCTCGCATAGCCTCATGTCCGGGAGGGAGATGGATCCGTGCGAGGCTCTGGAGGCTTCGCAGTGAGACCATGATCCCCTACGCCAAGCCCCTCTTCTCCCCCGTGCACGACGAGCGCGAGTCCGCCGGCTGCTGCTTCTTCTTCAACAACGCCGGGCAGGGCGTCTACTATTATCCCGGCTCGGGAGGCAGCGGAAACGGCGGGGCCTCGGTGGGGAACAACTCCGCCTCCGTCACCCCGCTGTGCGGCACGGGGCTGCCCGCGACGCAGCCCCAGACCTTCGGCATCCCCCTGGGCACGACCGGCCTCGTCGCCAACGTGGGGGCTGACGGGAGCGTGACGTTCGCCCTCGATCCCAACACCTTCGGCGCGAGCGTGGCCGGCACGTCCGTGGGCCCGGGCGGGAACCCGGCGGGCCTGCCGCGCGTCGAGCAGTGCATCAGCCCCAGCGGCAACTGCTGATCGCCCCTAACGGATCGAGCGCCATCGCGCATCGGCAGCCGCAAGGCACGACCTTGTTTTTCTCGTGGGGTTCCGGCACAGGAGAAGCGTGCGCCTGCCGATCGTTTCTCACGGTTTTTCTCCGGAAGCGATTAGCCGGCGCAGCGCGCTTGGGGCGCGCCGGCCTGGGCCGGCAGAAGGCTTCAGCATGAGCAAGACCTCGATCCTCTTCGCGCTCGGTCTCCTCCTCGCGACGGCGCACGCGCCGCCGGTCCACGCCAACACCAGGTGCCCCGGCGCCAACCAGCCGACCCACATCTTCCTGGCCCAGGGCGGCACGCAGTTCAGCGACACGGTGACCATCGTGGACACCAACACCACGGATTGCAACGGCGACAGCAACCCGCGCGACTTCGACGGCGACTACGACCTGGGCATCGGCGGCGGCTTCTTCGGCTCGTCCACCCAGTGGGACGTCACGGCCGGCTGCGGCTACGACCTCAACGTCCACGCCACGACCGGGCTGGCGGTCTCCACCACGGGCCTCGTCGCGGCCGGCAGCGTCGGCGTCGACGACACCACGGGCCCGACGGTCGTCACCGACCCCTCGGGAGCGACCCTCAGCTGCCAGGTGGACGGCACCGTCACGCCCGAGACGGACTCGGACGACTGCCTCGCCCCGTTCGTCGGTGCGTGGGCCGCGCCCTGCGGCGGCGTGGGCGGCGACGACGGCTACTGGATCTTCGTCCACGCGGAGTCCTCGGCCGGAACGCTGACGGCCGACTTCTGACCCGCAAGCTTGCGCTCAGGCGTGCTGCCTTGATACGTCGCGGACGAGTCCGCTCGCCTGCGAGCCTTGTTCCAGAATCGCCAATGCGGGTCCCGCCGAGCCTCGGAGCGTGCTGCGCGCGCTCGCTGCCCTGGTGGGGCTCCTCGTCGTCGTGGGCGTCTATGGCGTCGTGACGGGCGGAGCCCAGGCGCACGCGGCGTCGCACGCGGGACCGGGCAGCGCGGACTTCGGCTTCGCGCTGGCCGCCGGCGCCGTGGCGCTGGGCGCGACGATCCTCATGAGCCGGCCGCGCTTCCGCTTCAGGCGCTGAGCCTCTTCGCGCGCGCGAGGTCCCACGCCACTCTGCACGGCGAGCCCGGCGCGGGGAAGCTCCCCACGGGGCCGCGCGCGTCGATCTCCTGGCCGCTCGCGAGCCTCACGCGCGCCTCCTCGTGGAACCCCGCGAAGCGCCGCGCGACCACGCGGGCGTCCCCCTGGGGATCGGCCTCGACGCGCACGGCGTCGGGCGGCACGAGCCACCCGTCGACGACGTTGGCGGCGCCCAGGAAGCGCGCGGTGAAGGCCGTGCGCGGCCCGCGGAACAGGGCGCGCGGCTCGCCCTCCTCCACGACCGCGCCCTCGCGCATGAGGACCAGCCGGTCCGCCAGGGCGAGGGCCTCGTCGCGGTCGTGGGTGACGAGCACGCTGGTGAGCCCCGCCTCGTCGTGGATGCGCCGCAGCGCCTCGCGCAGGTCCTCGCGCAGCGCGCGGTCCAGGCTCGCGAGGGGCTCGTCGTAGAGAACCACCGCCGGGCGCGGCGCCAGCGCGCGGGCCAGCGCGACGCGCTGCCGCTCGCCGCCGGAGAGGCGCGCGACGCGGCGCTTGCCGAACCCTTCGAGCCCCACGAGGCGCAGGAGCTCCTCGACGCGCTCGCGCGCAGGCTCGCCGCGCACACGCAGGCCGAAGGCGACGTTGGCCGCGACGTCCAGGTGCGGGAAGAGGGCGCCCTCCTGGAAGACGAGCCCCACGCCGCGCGCCTCGGCGGGGGCCTCCGTGACGTCGCGCCCGTTGAGCAGGATGCGCCCGGCGTCGGGGCGCTCCAGGCCGGCGACGAGGCGCAGGAGCGTGGACTTGCCCGATCCGCTGGGGCCCAGGAGCACCGTGAAGCTGCGATCGGGGAGGGAGAGCGTCGTGGGCTGGAGCGCGAAGTCGTCGTAGGTCCGCGCGACGCCTTGCAGGTCGATGCGCGCCATTCAGAACCCTCCCGCGCGCCCGGGGCGCAGGCGCTCCAGCGCGGCGAAGACGGCGACGTCCAGGAGCATGAGCAGCGTGGCGAGGGCCATGGCCTCGGGGAAGAGCCACGGGTCGGGCTTCGTCTCGCCGAGGTAGCGGAACATCTCGGCGGGGACGGTGGCGTTCTCGGGGCGCAGGAGGATGAGGGCGCCGGCGAACTCGCCCAGGCTCACGCTGGCGGCGAGCACGGCGCCCACCAGCAGCGCAGGTGATAGCAAAGGCAGGTCGATCCAGAGGAGGCGCTGCCAGCGCGCGGCGCCCAGCGTGCGCGCGGCCTCGCCGAGCGCGGGGTCGCGGGCGCGCAGCGGGCCGGTCACGGCGCGGGCGACGAAGGGGAACGCCACCAGGGCGTGGACGAGGACGAGGAGCGCGGCGCTGGCGCGCAGGTCCAGCGACCAGGGGCCCACGCGCCAGGGGAAGACGACGAGGAGGCCGAGGCTCAGCGTGACGGCGCTGGCGCCCAGGGGGAGCATCCACGCGGCGTCGACCAGGGGCCCGCTGCGCGCGGCGGCTCGGGCGGCGAGGGCGCCCAGGGGCACGGCGAGGACGACGGTCCACGCGGCGAAGACCAGCGAGTTGCGCAGGGCGCGCAGCGGCGGCACGTAGAGGAGCGCGCCCTGGTCGTGGAAGACGCGCAGGAAGGCGTCGAGGCCCCAGCCGGCGGGCGTGTCGAGGGCGCGCACCGCGGCGGCCAGGAGCGGGAGGAGGAGCAGCGCGGCGACGAGGAAGCCCAGCGCGGCGAGGGGGCGCGAGGCGGCGGAGAGGGGCGCGAGCGCGGTGGCCTCGTCCACGGGGCGCTCCTGCGCGGCGGCGCGGCGCTCCAGCCAGGCGTAGGCGAGGGCGGCGAGGAAGGTGAAGACCAGCTGGAGGAGCGCCAGCGTCGCGGCGACGGGGAGGTCGAAGACGCCGATGCCTTCGGTGTAGACGGCGACCTCCAGCGTGGCGTGCTTGACGGGGTCCGCGAGGAGGAGCACGGTGCCGAAGGCGGTGAAGCCGAAGAGGAACGCCAGCGTGGCGGCGGCCGCGAGGGCGGGCGCCAGGCGCGGGAGCGTCACGCGGCGCAAGCGCGTCCACGGGCCCGCGCCCAGCGTGGCGGCGGCGTCCTCCAGGCGCGGGTCGAGGTGCGCCCACGCGTCGCCCACGAGGCGCACCACCAGCGGGACGTTGTAGACGGCGTGCGCGACGAGGAGCGCGGCGTAGGTGCCGGCGAAGGGGAAGCCGTGGCCCAGGAGGCGCAGCGCGTAGCCGCGCGGGCCAAGAAGCGCGAGGAGGCCGCCAGCGACGACGACCACGGGCATGACGAAGGGCACCGTGACCAACGCGCGCAGCAGCTTGCGGCCGCGGAAGCGGTGCCGCCCCAGGAGCCACGCGAGGGGCATGCCGAAGAGGAGGGCGAGGAGCGCGGTGAGCGCGCCAAGCTGGAGGCTCGCCGCGAGGCGCCCCCGCGCCCACGGGCCCAGGGCGGCGGGGGGGCCCGCGAGGCGCAGGAACGATAGCAGAGGCCACGCGAGGAAGACGAGGAGGAACGCGGCGGGGAGGAGCCACGTCCAGCTTCGCCGCATGGCTCACGCCTGGCCGGTGGCGTCGCGCCAGCCGGCGAGCCACTCCTCGCGGTGCGCGTCGACCTGGTCGCCGGGGAGGTACGCGGGCTCCAGGGGCTCGGGCGCGTAGGTGAGGTAGGCGTCGGGCGCGTTGGCGCCGGCCACGACCGGGTATTCCACCTGCTGGAAGGCGCCCTTCTCCTGGACGTCCGTGGCCATGAGGTAGTCGATGAGCGCCTCGGCGCCCTTGGGGTTCTTGGCGTGGGCGAGGACGCCGATGGCCTCCACCTGGAACCAGGAGCCCTGGCGCACGTCGAGGTCCGCGCTGGTGGCGTTGCCGTAGCCGTTCATGGGGTTGTACGCGGGGCTCGTGCTGTAGGAGAGGACGATGGGGCGGTCGTGGCTGCCCGTCGTGTCGTAGCCCTGCGTGAAGACGTCGCCGTAGGCCTGGTCCCAACTCGTCGCGACCTTCCCGCCGTTCTTGGCGTAGTCGCTCCAGAAGTCCTTGTACGAGTAGCCGGGCGTGCCGTTGAAGCGCGCGACGGTCGCCAGGAGGAACGCGAAGCCGGGGCTGGAGGTCTGCGGGCTCTCGACGACGGTGAGGGGCGCGTAGGTGGCGCCCGCGATCTGCCGGAGGTCCGTGGGCAGCGACAGGTTGTGGTCGTGGAACCACTGCGTGTCGTAGTTCAGCTCCACGTAGCCGTAGTCGAAGGGCGTCGCGAGGAGCGTGTCGTTGTCGCCGCGGAAGGGCGCCTTGTAGCGCTCCGCGACGTAGGCCGAGGCGCGCCCCTCGTAGGGCTGGAAGATGCCGGCCTCCCTGGCGCGGTGGATGAGCGCGTTGTCCACGCCGAAGAGGGCGTCCGCGACCGGCGCGTCCTTGCTGGCGATGGCGCGGCTCACGACCTCGCCCGCGTCTCCCTGCGCGAGGACCGTCACCTTGTAGCCGGTGAGGTTGGTGAAGTCGTCGAAGATCGACTTGTTGAGGCCGAAGGCGCTGTACGTGAGCAGCGTGACCTCGTTGCTGGCGGCGGGCGTCGTGGAGGCGGTCCGCGGCGCGGAGGTGGAGCAGCCCGCCAGGAGCAGGGCCACCAGAAGAAGGGGGAGGATGCGCATGGGTATTCCTTGGTTGTAGTCGCGGAGCCTACAGGCGGAGAAAAGGGTTTCGCCGCTCAGCCCCCGTGCCGCGCCCCCCGCAGCCGCTCCGCCAGCTCGTCGGGCGTCCGCGCCGGGGGGAGGCACCGCGTCCCGAGGCACACCAGCGCGCCTTCGCCGCGGAACGCGCGCGCCTCCTCGGGCAGGCCCGCATCGTCGGGCCCCGCGAACGTCGCGCCCGGCTTCGCCTCGCGCCGCGCGACGGCCCGCAGCGGCGCCGGATCGCCGCGCGCCACCACGATGCGGGGCGGCGGATGCGTCGCGGCATCCAGGGCCAGCAGCAGCGCGCCTCCGAAGAGGGAGAGCCGCGCCGCGTCCTGCGCGAGCGAGGCGAGGTCGCGCGTCGCGGCCTCGCGATATCGTTCTTCCCCGGTGACGTCCGCGAGGCGCAGCAGCGCGCGCAGCGCCACGCCGTTCGCGCTGGCCGTGGGCGCGTCCTGGAGGGGCCGCTCGGGAAGGCCCAGCGCGCCCACGGCCTCCGGCGCCAGGCCCGCGGCCCGGTCCGCGAAGCCCCCCTGCGGGTGCCGGAACCGCGCGAGCAGCAGGTCCGCCACCTCGCGCGCCGCGGAACGATATCGAGGCTCGCCCGTCGCGAAGTGCGCCTCCAGCAGCGCGTCCAGCATCTGCGCGTTGTCGTCCACGAACCCCCACTGGCGCGCCTCCAGGGTCCGCGCGAAGCCGCGCCGGGGATCGTAGGCCTTTTCCAGGAAAGCGTCCAGGGTGAGCAGGGCGAAGCGCTGCGCCTTGGCATCGCCCGAGACGCCTGCGTACTCCAGCACGGCGCCCACGGCCATGCCGTTCCAGCTTGCATAGCAGAGGGAATCCACGAAGGGCGCCTTGCGCCTCTCGCGCGCCGCCCGCATGAGGGCCCTGCCGCGGGCGAGGTCCGCATGCACCTTGTCCAGCGGGAGCCCGAACGCGGCGGCGAGGGCCTCCTCGCCCGCGCCCACGCGTAGCACGTTGCGCCGCGGGTCGTGGTGCATGTCGCCCCGCTCCTGCACGCGATATCGGGCCGCCATGAGCTTCGCCAGCGCGGGGTCGCCCACCGCCTCGCGAAGCTCCTCCAGCGTCCAGGTGAAGAAGTCCCCATCATCCTCCAGGCTGACGTCGGCGTCCTGGCTCCCCCCGAAGCCGCCCCCCTCCTGCGCCAGCACATCGCGCAGGAAGAAGAGGATCTCCTGCGCGGTCTCCAGGAAGGAGGGGTCGTAGACCGCGGCGCGCGCGTAGTTGCGCAGCAGGCCCGCGTTGTCGTAGAGCATCTTCTCGAAGTGCGGCACGATCCACTCGGCGTCCACGCTGTAACGGTGGAACCCGCCGCCCAGCTGGTCGTAGACGCCCCCCGCGCGCATGGCGCGCAGCGTGGAGAGCGCGACGTCCCGCGCCGCGGCGTCGCCCTGCAACGCGCGCTCCAGCAGGAAGTCGTGCGCGGCAGGGTGCGGGAACTTGGGCGCGCCCCCGAAGCCACCGTGCGCGGGGTCGAACTCGTCGCGCATGTGGCCCGCCGCGTGGGCGAGGAGCGTCTCCCAGGCATCCTCGGGCATCGCCTCGCGCGCGGCCGACCCGCGGCGCAGCCACTCCGAGACGGCCTCCGCGTTCTGGAGGGCCTCGTCGCGGCGGTCGCGGTACGACGCGGCGACGCCTTCGAGGACCCGGCGGAACGCGGGCCGCCCGTGCGCGTCGCGCGGCGGGAAGTACGTGCCCCCGTAGAAGACGCGCCCGTCGGGCAGCAGGAACGCCGTGAGCGGCCAGCCCCCCTGCCCCGTCATGGCCTGCACGGCCTTCTGATAGCGCGCGTCCACGTCGGGGCGCTCGTCGCGGTCCACCTTCACCGGCACGAACAGCCGGTTGGCAACCTCGGCCAATGCGGGGTCCTCGTAGCTCTCGCGGTCCATGACGTGGCACCAGTGGCACCACACCGCGCCGACGTCGAGCAGGATGGGCTTGTCCTCGGCCCGGGCGCGCTCGAACGCCTCGGGGCCCCAGGGCATCCAGTGGACGGGCTGGTGCGCGGCGCTGCGGAGGTAGCTGCTGGCCTGGTCGGCGAGGCGGTTCGCCATGGGGTGCGCTAGACGCCGCCCGCGCTTGGAGCTTGCCCCGCCTGCAGGGCGTCGGGGCCCTCCGGCGGGCGGGGCGTGAGGGAGGGGCGTGGGAGGGCGAAGGAGAAGGTCGCGCCGCGCCCCGGGCCCTCGCTCTCGCACCAGAGCCGCCCCTGGTGCTGCTCGAGGATGCCGCGGGAGATGAACAGGCCGAGGCCCGTCCCCCCGGTGGCGTGGCGCAGGGGGTCGTGGACCTGGGAGAAGGGGACGAAGAGGCGCTGGCGCTGCTCCTCGGTGAGCCCGGCGCCGGTGTCCGCGACGCTCACCAGCGCCTCGGTGGAGCGCCGGCGCAGCGAGACGCGCACGCGCCCGCCGCGCGGCGTGAACTTGAGGGCGTTGGAGAGGAGGTTGACGAGCACCTGCGTGATGCGGTGCGCGTCGAGGACCATGGGCTCCTCGCCCTCGACGTCCAGCGCCAGCGCGACGCCCGCCGCCTCGGCCTGGGGACGCACGGTCTCCGCCGCGTCGCGCACGAGGCGCGCGAGATCCACGTTGCGCGGCGTGATGCGCATGTGCTCGGTCTGGATGCGCGCCGCGTCGAGCACGTCCGAGACGAGGAGGCTCAGGCGCTCCAAGTTGCGCGTCAGCACGTCCACCGAGGCGCGCTGCCGCTCGTTGAGCTCGCCCATGTGGCCCCCGCCGAGCAGGTGGAGCTGGATGCGGATGGGCGTGAGCGGCGTGTTCAGCTCGTGGGCCGCGGCGTTGATGAAGCGCGTCTTCATGTCGGAAAGCTCGCGCAGGCGCGCGTTGGCGGCCTCCAGCTCGGCGCGCCGGCGCTCCCCCTCGGCGTGGGCCGCCTCGATGTCGTCGAGCATGAAGCGCACCGCCATGGCGAAGCGGCCGATCTCGTCGTCCACCTCGATGATCTCGGGCTTCTCGCTGAAGTCGCCCGCCGCCACCTTGGCCAGGATCCGCACGAGGTCGGCGACGCGAGCCTCGGCGTCGGGCTCAGCCATGCGGCTCCTCGCGCAGCCACGCGCGCGCCGTCGGCTCCTCGTGGAAGAAGCGCGCGTTGGCGTGCCCCGTGGCGGCCAGCAGGAACGAGACGAGGAACTCCTGGAGCCGGCTGCTGCCCACGACGGCGATGCGGCGCCCGTCGAGCTCGTGGTGCCGCTTGTAGACGACGGCGCGGAAGCCCTGCTTGAGCGCGACGCTGCCGCGCACGTCGATGAGCAGCCGCTGGTGGGGGCGCTTGGCGATCTCGTCGAAGAACCACGCGGTGTCGTGCGCCACGTCCGAGCCGTCGTGCGCGACGTAGAGCAGGAGGTCGCCCTCGTCGCGGAACGGGCCGGGCGCGAGGGCGAGGGCCGGCGCGCTCATGGGTCCGTCCAGCGCATGACGTAGGTGTACCGCGCCGGCCCGCTCTGGCGCCCCTCGACGAGGCCGCGGTAGCCGAAGTCGTCCATCCATTCCTGGAAGAGCCCGCGGAAGTGGTCCAGCGGGTAGTCGTTGTTCTCCATGACGACCTCGATCTCGCGCGGACCCGTCTCGCGCGCCTCGAAGCCCACGCCCTTGAACACGCGCTCGGCGATGGAGGGCGTGTGGAGGATGAGGTAGCGATAGTTGCGCGGGAAGATGGCGAACATCATCCGCGCGATGGGCGTGCCCTTGAAGTTGCGGAAATGCAGCCGGCCCCCCTCGAACGCGCGCGCCTCGGGCGGGACGGGCGCCTCGCTGAGGATGTCGTTGGCCGCCTCGATGAGCCGCACCTCGTCGCGGATGGGCACGTCGTCGAAGTCGCCGTAGTCCAGCGGCCCGCCCATGGCGGCCTCCAGCCGCGCGAGCCCCTCGGGTCCGCAGCGGCGCCGGACGGCGTGGATGTGGCTGTTGACGAAGATGCCCTTGATCGTGGGTGGCGGACCCGGCCGCAGGTGGGCCTGCATCGCGGACTGGGCGGCTGCCATGCCGGAGGGTCCGTCGCGCAAGGGCCTTGATCCGGACGCGCAGGTCCCTCTCCGGCCCACCGCAACGGGGATGAAGGGGGCGGGTCCCGGCGCGCGCCGGCCTACGCCACGGCCAGCGTGGCCACGCCGTGCCACTCGAAGGGGATGGCGCAGGTCCGGCACTGCCAGGTGAACGTGTAGCTGCGGACGGCGTCCATGGACGAGGGGTCCGTGAGGCAGAGGAGGCTGTTGCCGTCATAGGTGTTGACCAGGCAGCCGCCCACGTCAGGGTCCCACGGGCCCGCCCAGCCGTTCGGGGCCCCAACCTTGGTGCAGGTCGAGCTGGAGCTGACCGACGTGAACTGGAAGCTCCAGTCCGTGCGCCCACGGAGGGCGGAGCTGACCCGCTCACCGGAGACGGCCAGGACCCCGGAGGGGCACGACGGCTCGAAGGAATCCTGCGCGGTCGCATACCCGATGGCCACGGTCTGGGACGCCGCCTGGGCGGGCGAGACGAGCAGGAGGGCAAGAAGAGGGATCAACACGGGGGCGCACCGCATAACAGTCTCCGGACGAGAAGCCGGGCGGCGGACGATAAGCTAGCGTCAACCCTCGGAGTGACACAAGGAGCGAGGTCCTCACGAAGGATAGCCTCAAGCCGCCCGCCCCGATGGCCGGACGATGCCCGAGATCGAGACGCGCCGCGAGGGCGCGGTCGCGGTGGTGACGCTCAACCGCCCCGAGGTCTACAACGCGTTCAGCCTCGCCATGATCCGCGAGCTGGGCGCCGCGCTGCGCGCGCTCACGCACGACTCCGCCGTGGGCGCCATCGTCCTCACCGGCGCGGGGAAGGCGTTCTGCGCCGGGGGCGACGTGGCGGAGATGGACGCCAACGTCCACCGCGCGCACGATCACTTCCTCGACCTCACCGCGGACCATCACGCCGTGGTGCGCCTCCTGGTGGAGGGGCCGAAGCCCGTCGTCTGCGCGCTCAACGGCGTCGCGGCGGGCGGGGGCTTCGGCCTCGCGCTCTGCGGCGACCTGCGCATCGCCTCGGAGCAGGCGCGCTTCAAGCCCGCCTACTTCCGGCTGGGCGTCGCGCCCGACGGCGGGAGCACCTGGCTGCTGCCGCGCCTCGTGGGCTTCACGCGCGCCCAGGAGCTTCTTTTCCACGACCGGGTCGTCTCCGCGCAGGAAGCGCTGGCGCTGGGGCTCGTCCACGAGGTCGTCCCCGCGGAGCGGCTGATGCCTCGCGCCCTGGAGGAGGCCCAGGCGCTCGCGCGCGGGCCCCCCTTCGCGCTGGCGGCCGCGAAGCGCCTGCTGGCCGCGACGACGAGCCACGACCTCGCCGCGCAGCTCGCGCTGGAGCGGAGATTGAACAGCGAGAGCGGCGCGACCGCGGACTTCGCCGAGGGGGCGCGGGCGTTCCGCGAGAAGAGGGAGCCGGTCTTCCGGAGCCCATAGGGGGGTTCGGGGGGCGAAGCCCCCCGAAGCAATCGTCGTCCGGCCGCGCCGCAGCGCGGCCAAAAGCGGGGGTTTCAGGGGGCGCAGCCCCCTGACGTCTCGGTCGTCTGCTGGACTTTCTCTTACGTCAGGGGGGCGAGCCCCCCTGAAACCCCCCTTTTGCGCGCGCTGCGGCGCGCGCGACGGTCTTCAGCCCTACCCCACGGGCTGCGCGCACTGCGCGACCCAGCGGTAGCTCGCCAGCGAGCCGCCGGAGGGCGTCACGAGGTCCACGCGGCACGTGAGCGGGAAGTCGCCCACGCCCACCGAGGGCGACATGCAGATGACGTTGGAGGGGAAGACGCCCGCCGTGCACGAGACCGAGGGGCTGGCGCCGCCGACGCACGTCGCGGTGGTGGAGATGGAGAAGCCCAGGTCGTCCACCAGGGCGAACGCCTCGGGGTTGGCGCACGGGATCGCGAGGCCCGCGGGCGTGCAGGTGACGACCAGCTGCGTGCCGGTGGGCGGGGGCAGGGTCGCGGGGCCGCAGTTGATCCCGGGCGTCGTGGCGACGAAGACGCCGACGCCAGGCACGTTGGTGATGCCGACGCCGCCCGCGCCGGGCACGTCGGGGCACTGCACCTGCACGGCGTTGGGGACGGGGCTGCAGTTCTTGAGGCCGGCCGCGTCGGCGCCCAGGGTCGCGACGGAGGCGGCGAGGACGACGAGGGCAAGGAGGGTTGCGCGCATGGCGCGGGGGCAGCCCGCGCCCGCCTCATGCCCGCTGTGGTCGCATCGTTGGAACGTCGGATTCGAACCCGTCAGAATCCTGGTAACAGAACGCGCGTGCCGCGGCGGAACGCCGCGACGTGGAACGCGCTGCCGAGGCCCGCGGCTCCGGCCACCGCGCGCACCTCGTCGGGGAGCCCCAGGTCGGCGATGCCCAACGCGTCCAGGAATTCCTGCTGGGTCGCAAGGCCCAGGGGCTCCATGCCGGCCTCGCGCGCGGCGTGCTCGACGGCGGTGAAGTCCACGTCCGCCGTCAGGTCGCGCTGGCCCGGCTCCTCCAGCGGCTCCTGGAAGCGGCCCTGCGCCTTGTACGCGGCCAGCGTGCCGTTGAGACGCTGCGGAGAGTAGAGCGCAGGCGCGGGGTCGCCATAGTCGATGAAGACGAGGAAGCCCGGGTCGGGGAGGCGCGCGGCGGCGCGGACGAACGCCTCCAGCCCGGGCGCCACGTCCAGGATCTGCCCCCGCTGCGGCCAGACTCCCTCCCGCGCGAGGCGCGCCTCCACCTCCGCGTCGCGCAGGGGCACCAGGCGCTCGCGGAAGCGGCCCGTGCGCGCGTCCACGTCCACGGCCACCTCCAGGAGCCCGCCGTCGGGGGCGCCCGCCACGCGGCGCACCGGGAGCGCGTCGAGCACTTCGTTGCCGAAGACGAGCCCCGGGGCGGGTGATAGCATCTCCGCGCTGGCGACGGGGCGCGCGCCCGCGGCGGCCTGCTTCGCGCGCAGGCCCGGGCTCGCGTCCACGGTCGCGTAGTCCAGCCCGGGGTGCTCGGCGAGGATGGCGCGCGCCAGCTCGCCCGTGCCGGCGCCAAGCTCCACGACGCGGAAGGGCCCGGGGAGCGCGTCGCGCGCGGCGGCCACGAGACGCGCCATGGCGCGGCGGAAGGCGGGGAAGCGGACGCTGGTGGAGAAGTCGCCCTGGGGCCCGATGGCGGGGCCGCGGGCGTAGTACCCCTCATGGGGATCGTAAAGCGCGGCCTCCATGAAGTCGTGGAATGATATCGGCCCCTCCTTCGCGATCTGCGCGCGCAGGCGCTCCTCCAGCGTCATGCGTGCGGCCTCGGGTGGAAGCCGGGAAGCGGGGGCGCCATGGGCGCGTCGCGGGCCAGCAGCAGGGCGCCGAAGCGGTCGCCCATGCCGCCGGGCATGAGGAGCCCCTTTCCGGCGAGGTACGCCGCGTGGTCGCCCCGCGCGAGGGCATGCATCAGGTCGTCCACCAGCCCCAGGTCCCCGAGGAATTCCCCTTGGGGCGCGAAGGCGTGCCCGTGCCAGCCGGCCTCGGCCGCAAGCTGCGCGATCCACGGGAAGTCCACGTCCGCCGTGACGTCCTGCTCGCCGGGCGCCTCGAAGGGCTCCGTCACCTGGTGCCGGCGGAAGCCGCGCAGCATGCCCCCGGGGCGCCCTTCGCCGTAGAGGCGCTCCGGCGCGCCGCCGTAGTCCAGGAAGAGCGCGTAGCCTCGGGGCGCCGCGCGGGCCATCTGCGAGAGCAAAGCCGCGGCGTCCAGGTTCACTTCCACCGCGGCGCCCGGAGGGAGGTGCGGCGCGAGACGCGCGGCGGCATTCACCAGCTCGGGCGTGGAGAGGGGGCCGGGCACCTCCACGAGCGCGCCGTCGACCGCGTCAAGATAGCCCTCGCGGACGCCCTCAGGAGTGCCCAGGAGGCGGTGGACGGGGAGCGCGTCGAGCACCTCGTTGGCGAGGAAGACGGTGGGCGCGGGGCGAAGCTCCTCCAGCGAGGCGACGACGTGGAGCCCCTGGGCGCGCTGGCGCTCGGCCATGCCCGCGTTGGGCTCCACCGCCGTGACGGGCACCTGGAGCGCGGCCGCCAGGGCGCCCGTGCCGCCGCCCAGCTCCACGAGGCGCGCGCCCTCCAGGCGCTCCATGGCGGCCTTGACGAAGCGCGCCAGCGCGCCGGGGAAGAGGCTCACGTTGCTGGCGGTGTAGAAGTCGCCCTCCGCGCCGATGGCCGCGCCCTTGGCGTAGTAGCCCTCGCGCGGGTCGTGCAACGCCATCTCCAGGAAGTCGCGCACGCGCAGCGGGCCCTCGCCCTCGATGCGGCTGATGATCCGGTCGCGCAGCAACGCCCGGGCCAGCGCGCGCCATCACTTGGAGGTTTTGCGGCGCTTGGCGGCCTTCTTGGGCTTCGCCGCGCCCAGCCCCGGCGTCGGCTTGTCGAGGACGCCCAGCTTGAGCATCTTGGCCTCGGCCTGCTGGGCCCACCCCTTGTTCGCCAGCGGGTTCGCGGGGCTGGGGTGGAGCACGCTGCCCACCCGGGCGTCGATCCCCTGGGCCTCGACGACCTCGCGGATGCGCCCCTCGGCGAAGGCCCCGATTCCCAGGACCCACTCGGGGCGGAGGGCCCGCGCGACGGCGGCGAGGTGCTCGTCGCAAGCGGCGTAGAGGTGCTCCGTGTCGCCCTTCTTGAGGTCGGGCGGCGTGAGGTTCTTGCCCGCGGCGTCGTAGAAGAGAAGCGGGCAGTAGTTGACGACGTAGAACTCGGCGAAGAACGCCTCCGCGGTCCCGTAGCGCGCCTGCGCCCACCCGTAGAGGCGGCTGCCGCTGGGCTCGCGGCGCTTCGTCGCGAAGCCGGTGATGGGGCGCTTGGGGTGGAGCCTCGGGGGCTCGCCCACCTTCCCGTCGATGCCCATCCAGTCGCGCACCATGACGACGTCGCCGAAGGGCACGCCCGTCTGCCCCATGCCGTTGGGGCCCGGGTTCATGCCCACGAGGAGCGCGCGCCGCGGCGCGCGCGCCCCGAAGCGCTTGACGTACTCGGCGTGCGGCTCCCACGCGTACTGCAAGGGGTCGTAGACGTAGGGCACGCCGAAGCGCATCGCCTCGACCTCGTCGCGCAGGCGCTGGGCCGCCTGGAGGACCGGCATGGGACGCCGCACGCCGGGCGCCCGCAAAAGAATGACGGCTCCGACAAGGCCAAGGCGCGCTCCGGGATTCGGCCCCCCGTGGAGGAGCCCCTGCACGTCCTGGCGTGCGACCGGCAGCCGCAGGACGCCGACGCGCTGGTCCACCGGTGGGCCGACGGCGCGCGCGACCGACTCTCGTTCGCGGACGTGGGGCTCGCCTCCCGCGCGCTGGCGTCGCGCCTCTCCGAGGCGGGCGTGCGCGCGGGCATGCGCGTCGCCATCGCGCTCCCGCCCTCGCCCCTCGTCCCGGTCGCGCACCTGGCGTGCTCGCGCGTGGGCGCCGTGAGCGTGCCCCTCTCGCCCATGCTGGGGCCCGACGCGCTGGCGCCGCGCCTCGCCATGGCGGAGCCGGCCCTCGCCCTCGTCCACGAGACGCGCGTCGCGGCGTTCCGCCAAGCGGCGCCGCGCCTGGCGCTCTGGATCGCCCAGGGGCGCAACCTGCGCACGACGCGCGGCCCCCTCCCCGAGGACGCGCTTGCCGCGTCGGCGCCGCTGCGCGAGCGGGCGATGAGCCTCTTCTTCACCAGCGGCACCACCGCCGCGCCCAAGGCCGTCGTGCTGCCGCACCGCGTCATCCCCGGAAGGATGGAGGGCTTCCGGCGCGCGCACCCGGGCTTCGCCGGGGGCCGCTTCTGGAGCCCCGCCGAGTGGAGCTGGATCGGCGGCCTGCACGACGCCCTCTTCGCCCCCTGGCTCGCGGGCGGCTGCGTGATATCATCCGAGCGCGCGGGCCACTTCGACCCGGCGGCCGCCGCGCGCCTCCTCGTCGAGGAGCGCGTCGAGAGCGCGTTCCTCCCGCCCACCGCGCTGAAGCTCTGGCGCGCCAGCGGCGCCCCCACGCCGCGCCTCTCCTCGCTGCACACCGCCGGCGAGACGCTCCCCGAGCCGTTGCTGGGCTGGGCGCGCGAGGCCTTCGGCGCGCCGCCCCGCGAGGTCTACGGCCTCACCGAGTGCGCGTTCGTCCTGGTGAACGACGAGGCCGAGCCCGGCGTCACGGGCCGCGCGGCGTCGGGCGCCGAGGTGGCGGTGCTCGCGGAGGGGTCCGACGAGCCCGCGAAGCCCGGCGAGACGGGCGAGGTGTGCATCCGCGCCGGCGCGCCCACCATGATGCTGGGCTACCGCGAGGCGGGCGCGATCGCGCTCCCGGTGGACGAGGGCGGCTGGCTGCGCACGGGGGACGAGGCGCGCGTGCTGGAGGACGGCCGCCTGCGCGTGCTGGGCCGCCTGGACGACGTGGTCAAGACCAGCGGCTTCCGCGTCTCGCCCGGCGAGGTCGAGGCCGCGCTGCACCGGCACCCCGCCGTCGCGGCGTGCGCCGTGGTGGGCGAGCCCGACCCCGAGCGCGGCCAAGCCCTGGTGGCCTACGTCGTCCCCGCGCCGGGCCACGTCGCGGGCCCCGCGCTGGCAGACGCGCTGCGCGAGCACGCCAAGGGGCACCTCGCGGCGTACATGGCGCCGCGCGCGGTCCGCTTCGTGGACGAGCTTCCCACCACGGTCAACGGGAAGCTCCAGCGCCGCCGCCTGCGGGGCGGCTGAGCCCGCGCACGTCGGAGGCCATCTCCTTCCAGTGGAGGGCGCCGCGCTCCTCGCGGAAGTACCCGAAGTGGCCCAGGCCGTCGAGGACGCGGCGCTGGAGCCTCTCCTGCGGGAAGCGCGCGAGGAGCGCCTCGACCGCGGCGGCGGGCGCGTAGCCGTCGTCCGAGACGCGCAGCGCCAGCGTCGGCATCCTCAGCCGGGCGTAGTCCGCCTCGCCCTCGACGAAGCCGCGCCGCCGGCCCCACGCGGCCCACTCCCGCGCGACGCCCGCGGGCACGTCCTGGCCCAGGCCCGCCCACCCGGGCACGCGCCCCAGCGCCGCCGCGAAGAGCGGGATGCCCACGTGCCACACGCCCCACAAACGATATCGCGACGCGCCCCGCCAGTGGCGCCAATGCCCGTCCTGGCTCGCCACGAGCACGAGGCCCTCCAGCGTCGCGGCCTCAGGGCAGAGCCCCGCGAGCCAGCCGCCCGCGCTGTGGCCCAGCATCACGAGCGGGCGGCCCGGAAACGCGTCGCGGGCCGCGGCGATGGCGGCGGGCATGTCCAGCCTCGCCCAGTCGCGCATCGTCGCGGGGTCGTCGCGCACGCGCGGGAGGCGCGAGCCGCCGATGCCGCGGAAGTCGTAGGTGAGCGTGGGCACGCCCTCGGCGGCCATGGCCGCGGCAAAGGGCGCGTAGTAGGCGCGGCGCACGGCCATCGCGGGGCTCACGAGGAGCGCGGGGCCCGTCCCAGGAGCGGCGTCGAAGCGCGTCGCGGCGAGGGCGCGTCCGTCAGCGGCGTGGAGAAGGAGATCGACCCCGGGCACGGGCGGGACTGGAGCCGCGACGTCTTGGCCGTTGCGAGCCCTGACCCGTCCTGGTCGCAGCCGGCCAGGTGCAGGCGCGCTGCCTCCTAAGCGCCCCCTTCCCGTCGCCCGCCCCGGAGGCACAACAAGATGAACCCCCGCATCGCGGCAATCGCCACGCTGTCCCTTCTGCTCACCGTCCCCCTGGCGCCCATGGCGTCGGCGCAGCCCCCGACCATCGTCCACCTCTGCACGGACCAGACGTCGGACTACTGCCCCGGCCTGGTCTGCTTCTCCATCAGCCTTCAGGTGACCAACTGCGTCCCCGACGTGGTCTCCCCGCTCACGCAGATCAGCGTCTGCCGCGAGCACGAGACGGGCTGCCCCCCCGGCCAGTACGCCTGCGTGACCGACGGCGCGGCGCAGCAGTGCGTCGTCGACCCCTGCCTGCTGGCGCCCGAGATGTGCAACCCCCTCCAGACCGGCCCCGGCCCCTGCCTGGACTCCCTCAACGGCGGCTGCGGCCCCTGCCCGCCGGGCACCCTGATGGTGTGCAGCTGCCTGCTCTGCGAGATCACGCCGATCATCGCGTGCAACACGCTGCCCACCGAGACCGTCGGCTACTTCGCCGGCTTCCAGGGCACGAGCTGCATCGGCGGCCGCGCCTACGTCTGCACGGACCCCCAGGTCACGCTCCCCAGCCGCTTCCTGCCGGGCCACGTCCAGTGCACGGCCGAGGACGACTCGGTCCTCGTGATCCCGTAACGCCGCTGCGCGGGACTCCTCCGCGGCCGCGAGGCCCGGGGTGTTCCGCGTGATATCCTTTTTTCTCGTTCTCCTTCTCATCGCCGTCGCGGCGGACGACGCCGCAGGCTTCTTCTGCGCGCGGGGGGGGACGGCCCGGGAGCGCCCCTTGGTCTTCGCGCTCCCGGGGCGTGCCACCGTTGGCGGACGCTCAGCCGTGGCCGACGGTCACGCCGATGGGCACGCACGACCCGTAGAGGCTGACCGTCCGCAGGCCGGCGAGGAACGTGTGCAGGTTGGCGCACGTCGTCCCGCAGCTGAGCGTCCCGTCCAGCACGGGCACCGCGCCCTTGTAGGAGCCCGTGAGCTCCGAGGTCGAGCCCACGCGGACGTACTCGAAGTGCGAGCCGTCGCTCACGTTCATGACGCACGACTCGGCGGCCGCCGTGCAGCCCCCGGCGCCGTCGGACTCGTAGTCGACCTGGTGCGTCCAGGTCGCGAGGTAGAAGAGGCCCAGGGGCGGGTCGCGCACCGTTGCCCCGGCGTTCGTGACCAGCGTGAAGGCCCAGGGCTCGGTGGCCGAGGTGGTGGAGCCCGAGCAGTCCACGGCCGTGCCGGTGATGAACCCGCTGGCGTCGAGGCAGGCGTCGAGCGTGCAGACGGTGGAGTCGGCCGAGGCCGGATGCGCAAGGAGCATCGCGGGGGCAAGGAGCGCGGCGAGGAGGGCGGAGGTCTTCCAGAATGTCATGGGAATCCGTTGCCCCTTTCCGGGGCGATCCGCGACCCGCGCTGGCGAGAATAACACATCTATGCAGGTTGTTTCTGTAACAGCCGCGCCGGGGGTTAGCCTTCCCCCCGGCGAGGGGGCTGGTGCCTCACGCGACGTTGAGGTTCACGCACGTCTGCGTTGGCAGGCGGTCGTGCAGCGGGTCGAAGGCGAGCCAGTCGATCGTCTCCAGGCTGCCTGCGTAGGCCACGAGGCACAGGGCCGTGGCCTTCACGCCGTTGGCCAGGCCGACGGCGTCGGCGACGAGGCAGTTGACGGAGGCGCACGGAAGGGGCGGGATGGGCGGGATCGGGTGCGGGCCGCAGAGGGTGGGCGAGCACGCGGCGGCCTCGGGCAGCAGCGCGAAGGTGGACGCGATCAGCGCGGCGATCAGGATGAATCGGGCGTTCATGTCGAAGCTCCGGCGCCATCGACGCGCGTCCGAAGCTAAGCGATTCCCTTCGGATGGTTGCTGGAGCGGAGCGCCCAGGGGTGAAGGTTACTTCGCCCGTGCGACGGGCGCCTTCCCCTTGCCCTTCGCGGCGCGCGCGGGGCGCGGCGCCTCGTGGGCGCGGGCCAGCAGCGGCTTGAGGTAACGCCCGGTGTGGCTCTCCGCGATGGCGGCGATCTCCTCGGGCGTGCCCTCGCCCACCAGCGTGCCGCCCTTCTCGCCCCCTTCGGGGCCCAGGTCCAGGATCCAGTCCGCCGTCTTCACCACGTCGAGGTTGTGCTCGATGACCAGCACGGTGTTGCCCGTGTCGGCGAGGCGGTTGAGGATGCCCAGCAGGCGCTCGATGTCGGCGAAGTGCAGGCCCGTGGTGGGCTCGTCGAGGATGTAGAGCGTGCGGCCCGTGGCGCGCTTCTGCAGCTCGGTGGCGAGCTTGATGCGCTGCGCCTCGCCGCCCGAGAGCGTCGTCGCGCTCTGCCCCAGGCGCATGTACGAGAGGCCCACGTCCAGGAGCGTCTTCAGGCCGCGCTGGAGCGCGGGGACGGCCTCGAAGAAGGCGTGCGCCTCCTCGATGGTCATGTCCAGCACGTCCTTGATGGACTTCCCCTTGTACTTCACCTGGAGCGTCTCCGCGTTGTAACGAGCGCCCTTGCACTGCTCGCAGTGGACGTACACGTCCGCGAGGAAGTGCATCTCGATCTTCACCATGCCGTCGCCTTCGCACGCCTCGCAGCGCCCGCCCTTCACGTTGAAGGAGAAGCGGCCGGGCTGGTAGCCGCGCGCCTTGGCGTCGGGCGTCGCCGCGAAGAGGTCGCGGACGTTGGTGAAGAGGCCGGTGTACGTCGCGGGGTTGCTGCGCGGCGTGCGCCCGATGGGGCTCTGGTCGATGAGGATGACCTTGTCGATGTGGTCCACGCCCTCCAGCTTGGAGTGCTTGCCGGGGGTCTCGGTGGCGCCGTAGAGCTTGCGCGCCAGCGCCTTGTAGAGCACGTCGTGGATGAGCGTGGACTTGCCGCTGCCGCTGACGCCGGTCACGCAGACGAGCTTGCCCAGGGGGAAGCGCGCGTCGATGCCCTTGAGGTTGTTCTCCCTCGCGTTGCGCACCACCAGCGCCTTGCCGTTGCCGGGGCGGCGCACGGCGGGCACGGGGATGGACGTGCGGCCGGCCAGGTAGGCCCCGGTCACGCTCTCGGGGTTCGCCTCGATGTCGGCGGGCGTGCCTTCGGCGACGATCTTCCCGCCGTGCTCGCCGGCTCCGGGGCCCAGGTCCAGGACCCAGTCCGCGCTGCGGATCATCTCCTCGTCGTGCTCGACCACCAGCAGCGTGTTGCCCAGGTCGCGCAGGCCCTTGAGCGACTCGATGAGGCGCTGGTTGTCGCGCTGGTGGAGGCCGATGCTGGGTTCGTCCAGGATGTAGAGGACGCCCACGAGGCCGGAGCCGATCTGCGTGGCGAGGCGGATGCGCTGGCTCTCGCCGCCGGAGAGCGTCGCGCTGCTGCGGTCCAGCGTGAGGTAGTCCAGGCCGACGTCCAGCATGAAGCGGAGGCGCTCGCGGATCTCCTTGACGACCTCGCGGGCGATCTGCCTCTCGCGGTCGTTGAGCCCCTCGGCGTACTGCAGCGTCCACGCGTGGAGGCGCCCCACGGGGAGCGCGCACAGGTCGGCGATGCTCTTGCCGTTGACGGTGACGGCGAGCACCTCGGGCTTGAGGCGCTTGCCCTTGCACTCCTTGCACGCCGTGGACGCCATGAGCCCCTGGATGCTCTCGCGCTTCGCCTCGCTCTCGGTCTCCTTGTAGTAGCGCGTGAGGCGGGGCACGACGCCCTCGAAGGACTCGTAGCCCTCCCACACGCGGCCGCTGCTCATCTCGTACTTGACCTTGATGCGGCGCTCGGTGCCGTAGAGCACCACGTCCTGCACGGACTTGGGCAGGTCCTTCCACGGCGTGTCCAACGAGAAGCGGAAGCTGCGCCCCACCTGCTCCAGCTCGTAGAGGATCCAGGGGCTTCCGCGCTTGACCGTGCCGTGGAGCGCGCCGTCGTTGAGCGACGCGTCGGGGTCCGCGATCACCACGTCGGGATCGACCTCCAGCGAGAAGCCGAGGCCCAGGCACGAGGGGCACGCGCCGTGGGGCGCGTTGAACGAGAACGTGCGCGGCGCCAGCTCGGGCATGGAGAAGCCGCACTTGGTGCAGCCGAACCTCTCCGAGTACGTCTGCACGTTGGACTCGCCTTCGAGGATGCGCACCTCGCCCTCGCCCAGCTTGAGGGCCTGCTCCACGGCGTCGGTGAGGCGCTGGCGAAGCTCCTTCCCGAGGACGCCGTTCTCCTTCTTCAGCACGACGCGGTCCAGGACGATCTCGATGGTGTGCTTCTCGTAGCGGCCGAGCTTCCAGTCGTCGTCGACGGTGCCCAGGGCGCCGTTGACGCGCACGCGCGTGAAGCCCTGGGCCTTGAAGTCCTTGAACTCCTTGCGGTACTCGCCCTTGCGGTCCTTGACGACGGGGGCCAGCACCTGGAGCTTGGCGCCCTCGGGGTAGGTCGCGATGGTGTTGACGATGCCCTCGGCGGTCTGCGCCTTGATCTCCGTCCCGTCGTTGGGGCAGTGGGGCACGCCGAGGTTGGCGTAGAGCACGCGCAGGTAGTCGAAGATCTCCGTGATGGTGCCCACGGTGGAGCGGGGGTTCTTGCTCGTCGTCTTCTGGTCGATGGAGATGGCGGGGGAGAGCCCCTCGATGCTGTCGGCGTCGGGCTTCTCCATCTGGCCGAGGAACTGCCGCGCGTAGGCCGAGAGCGACTCCACGTAGCGGCGCTGCCCTTCGGCGTAGAGGGTGTCGAAGGCCAGCGAGGACTTGCCGCTGCCCGAGAGGCCGGTGACGACGACGAGCCGGTCGCGGGGGATGGTCACGTCGATGTTCTTCAGATTGTGCTCGCGCGCCCCGCGCACGCGGATGACGTCCTGCCCCATCGGAGAATCGCGCGCCCATCTCCAATGATGGTATTTGAGGCTTCGCGGGGGGCGGCGAAGGTGCGCTCCCGGGGTCGCGCCTCGGTCCCCTGGCCGCTCCCCGCGGAACCTTGAAGGACCTGCCTCAAGAGGTCGGGCCGAGGGGGATGTGCTCGGTGTGGCTGACGGGCCCAGCCTCGATGGTGAGGTCGATCCACGCCGCGAGCTGGCCTTCGGGGCTGCGCGGCACGGAGCATGACGGCTCGCAGTACCAGTAGGGGATCGATTGGCCCGTGGGAAGGTCCAGCGTCCCGTCGGTGCGGGGGATGGTGTAGAACTCTCCCGCATGGGGGTCCAGGAAGCTGCCGGCGGGGACGACGAGGCGCGCGGTCACCGTCACGGGGGGCGCGTCGCCGACGTGCTCCGAGCCGACGGTGGTGGTCGTGTCGCAGCCAGTGTGATGGCCCTGCGCAGCCCAATTGACGTAGCCGCAGATGCTCGCAAGGTCGGGCGTGACCACCTGGAGGGGGATGGAGGCGAAGCCGGGCGTCGGACCGAGGGTCGCGGGACCGGCGACCTCGAACTCGCCAATGCAGAGGAGGTGGAAGCCGTCGTCCGCCGGGGAGCCCTCAGGGGGGATGCACACGCCCGGGAACGTCACGGGGCCCACCGTCTCCTGGGCCGGGTCCACCGCTGGGGTCGCGGCGTTGACGTCGGGGATGGGCGTGACGCTCCGGCAGGCCTGGAGAAGGGTACACCAGCGGGAGACGCTCTCCTGGGGGGTGTCGATTGCCTGGCCGGGGATGGAGGGTCCCACCGTCTGGTCAACGGCGGGGACGGGAACGGGCGTGGCCGTGACGGACGGCGCGGCCAGGATCATGACAGCAAGAAAAGTGAGAATCGGGAAGGTCGTTCGCATGGGAGAAACCGTGCCGCCGGAATCTGTAACTGTTATTTAATGTCGTTTGACCTGCGTTGCTGGGAGGCGGCCGCCGGGCTGCCCCTCGTCCAGGCCCGGCCGGGGGCGAAGCCGTCCGGCCCGGCGTGAGATGTGCCCTCACGCCCCCCAGGGACAGAGAAGAGCCTTATGCTGGCCAAGGCGGTGCGGCCCCTCATGCGGCTGGCTGTCCTCCTGCTCGTCTTCCTGGTCCTCCCCCTCGCTGGCGCGGCCCCGCCGCTGGACGACGACGCCGGAAGCGGCACGGACGCCCCCAACACCCCCTCCCCCGGCGTGGCCATCGTCCCCGGCCCCGTCTACATGGGCGCCTTCTCGGTGCCCTCGGACACGGCGGACTTCTACACCTTCTCGGCCGTGAGCGGCGACGCGCTGCGCGTCATGGTCTGGCCCCTGGAGGCGTGCATCAGCTTCTACGCCCCCAGCGGCGCGCTGCGGCAGAGCCTCTGCACCGTGGGCGGCTCCAACCTCGTGCTCTCCGGCACCGCCAACGAGACGGGCACCTGGTACCTGGGCATCTCGCAGATCGAGCACGCCCTCACCCCCTACCGTTTCTCCCTGGGCGTCAACGGCTCCCCCTCCGACCCCAGCCCCGGCGTCTCCCTCAACCCGCCGCGCTTCATCCAGCCTGGCGAGCTGGTCACGACGCCCGTGGGCTCGTGCACCATGAACTTCGTCTACAACGGCACGGGCGCCAAGGCGGGCCACGTCTACATCGGCACGGCCGCCCACTGCTGGACCGCCCTGGGCCAGAGCGCCTCGGCCGCAGGCATCACCAACTTCGGCACCGTCGTCTACCTGGGCGACTACGCGGGCATCAACGTGGGCACGTTCGACAACGGCATCCCCGGCACGCAGGTGGACTTCTCCCTCATCGAGATCAACTCGGCCTACCTGCCCTTCATCAAGGGCGAGGTCAAGGGGCACCCCGGCATGCCCACCGCGCTGAAGGCGCACAGCACCGTGAAGCTGGGCGACCGCTTCCTCTTCTCGGGCTACGGCGTGGGTTTCGACTCCAGCCAGCCCACCCGCGAGGACCGCCAGGGAATCTACACCCTCAACGAGGGCACCACCTGGCAGGCCGCGGCGCCCATCACGCCGGGCGACTCCGGCGGCCCCGTGCTCCACTCCGACGGCACCGCCGTGGGCGAGGTCACGGACATCAGCGCGCTGGGCGCGGGCGGCCCCTGGCTCGACCAGGCCATCAGCGAGGCCAGCGCCCACGGCTTCCCCATCGCCCTGAGGCCCGCGTACTAGAACCGGCTTCACGGTCTCGCCCGGACCTTTTTCCTCTCCTCCGGCGGCGCCGCAGCGCCGCCAAATGCGGGGGGTTTGGGGGGCGCAGCCCCCTGAAGTGAAGTCCCGTTCCAGCCGACGACCGAAACGTCAGGGGGCTTCGCCCCCCGAACCCCCCGCACCTCAACCTTCGAGGTCGCCGCGGTCGAGGATGACCATGCCGGTCTTCAGCGACTCGGCCTCCTCCGGGGAGAGCACGCGGCGCTCCACCTTCTCGGCCAGGATCGCGCTGTTGCCGAAGGGGTCGTCGATGACGAGGCTGAAAGGCAGCTCGCCCGTGAGCATCCGCTCGTAGCGCGAGAGGTACTCCTGGAGGAGCGCCACCTTCTCCGGGTCCTCGCCGTGGAACTCCAGCGCCGTGAGGAGGATGTCCTTCGCGCGGTCCAGCACGCCCTCCACGTTGGAGACGTAGCTCTCCGAGAGGGGCGAGGGCTCCGCCGTGAAGCCAAGCTCCGCGATGCGGATGGTGCCCGAGTTGCTGCGGATGACGCGGATGGTGAGGTCCTCCAGCGACTCCACGCGAAGCTCCAATCGCATGGGGTCCTTCTGCGAGAGGATCATGAAGTCCGCGTGGCGGAACCCGCACGCGCCGCAGCGCAGCGTCGTCTCCATGCCGTCCCCGAAGTAGGGCACGTTCACCGTCATGCTCAGCATCGTGAGTTGCCCGACGGCGCGGCACATGGGGCAGGGCGAGTCGACCGGGACAGCCTGGATGCCGCTCACGGTCCGCGCCACTCTTCGGATTCTCTTAATGGTTCCTGGGCGCCCCGTGGGGTCTTTCTCTGGTCGCCACGCCTCCGGAGACGCCAAAGGAGGCGGGAGAGGACGTCGTGCGGGCAAAGGGTCACGTGACCGGTCACGTGACACGGCCACGCGAGTCATGTGACCGGTCACGTGACTCCCTCCTCGTTGGCCTCCTTGGAGAGCGGGCATCTCGGTGAGCCCAGAAAGGAGCCCCCAGACGCGGGAGGCGCAAAGACGGGCCGAGCCCGATTTTGAAATGATGAAGCTTAAGTGCCTCGCGCGAGTGATATGCCACGCAAGGGATGCACGCATGGCGTTTCTCGACAAGCTGATCGGCGGCAACAGCAGCAACGGCCGCCGCCCCGCCGAGGGCGGCAACGACCGCACCTACATCGATCTCTCCGACTACGCCGCCACCGAGAAGACGGGCGAGGGCGCCGCGAGCACCTACGTCCGCTTCGCGGAGCTGCGCGCGCTGGACGACCTGAAGCAGTTCTCGTCCTACGTGTACGACGGCAACCTCCTCATCCTCGACTTCAGCAAGGTCCAGGGAGACGAGATCCTGCTGCGCCGCCTCACCAACGAGCTTCGCAAACTCGCGCAGGACACCGGCGGCGACATCGCCGGCCTGGGCGACCACCACATCCTCCTGACCCCCACGGGCGTCAAGGTGGACCGCAAGCGCCTCACCGCCAACAAGGGCGACGAGGAGGAGCCGGCCCACGTCCCGCGCACCTCGGCGAGCCCCGCCCCGGCCCCCGCGCCGATGGTGGCCCCCGCTCCCGCGCCGGCTCCGGCCGCGGCCCCCCCGGTCCGGACCAACGGCGGCGTCGGCCGCCGCATGGCGAACAAGTAGGCCTCTTGGCCCCTCGCCGCCGGCATCCGCCCTTTCTCGGCCGGCGGCAGAACTATTTATAAACTATTTAAACGACCGGCTGCTTTGGGCTTATAAAGCGGCCTTGGCCGGTGACTCTCCATGGCGAAGATCAAGATCGAGAACGTCGTCGCGTCGACCTCCATCGGCACCGAGCTGGACCTCCAGTCCATCGCCCTCGCCCTCGACAACGCGGAGTACGAGCCCGAGCAGTTCCCCGGCCTCGTCTGCCGTCTCAAGGACCCCAAGACGGCGGCGCTCCTCTTCCGCAGCGGCAAGGTCGTCTGCACCGGCGCGAAGTCCATCGACGCCGTGGGCAAGGCCGTGGACATCGTGACGGCCAAGATCGAGGCCAGCGGCGTGAAGGTCGACCGCAACCCGGAGATCACCGTCCAGAACATCGTCGCCTCGGCCGACCTGCACTCGGAGTTGAACCTCAACGCCATCGCCATCGGCTTGGGCCTGGAGAAGGTCGAGTACGAGCCCGAGCAGTTCCCCGGCCTCGTCTACCGCCTGGACGACCCCAAGGTCGTGGTCCTCCTCTTCGGCAGCGGCAAGCTCGTCTGCACGGGCGCCCGCAAGCCCGAGGACGCCGAGCGCGCCGTCGACAAGATCACCGAGGAGCTTCAGGCCCTCGGCCTGCTCTAACCGGGCGGTGAGGATCGCCCCCGAAGCGCCGCTTGCGGCGCGGAGCGGGGCGCATCGTGCGTATTGCCGGCTGGTACGCCAGCCGCGGAGGAGCTTCAGGCCCTCGGCCTGCTCTGAACGGGTTTCCGTTTTCCTTTTTCCGCCCTCCCGAAGGGCGGGTCCCTTTCTTCGTCCTAGCGGGGGCCATGGACGTCTCCACCGCCCGACGCATCGAGCGCGCGCTGCTGACCGCGGAGAACGAGGACCCCGACGCGCTCCGGAGCGTCCTGTCCAGCGCGCCCACGTGGCACACGCCGGGCCACAACATGCTGGCGGGCGACCACATGGGGCGCGAGCAGGTGGTCCAGCTTCTCAAGGACTACCGCGACATGACCCAGGGGAGCCTCCGCGTGGAGGAGGCCCGCGGGCCCGAGACGCGGGGCGACGAGGGGACCCTCCACCTGCACCTCTCCGCGAGGCGGCAGGGGCTCATGCTGGACACCGAGGCGGACGTGCGCTTCCGCCTGGAGGAGGGGCGCGTGGCGGAGCTTTGGACCCAGCCCGAGGACGCCGCGGCGTGGGACCGCTTCTGGGCCCCGTAGGCCGCCGGCACCGTGAATAGCGGGCGCGTCGTCGCCTGGCCATGCGCGCCCTGCTCCTTCTCGTGATCCTCCTGGCCTCCGGCTGCGTCGCGCCTGCGGTCCACCCGGAGGAGAGGCCCGCGGGCTTCGCCACCCTCGCGGGGGTCGCAGGGCCGGTGAGCCTGGGGCCGCAAGCGGGGCACGCCATGGAGCCCTCCCTGGCGATGCGCGGCGACGCCATCGTGATCGCGGCGCACACGGAGATGCCTGGCACGGAGCCCGGCCAGGCGCGCGTGTTCGCCATCGTCGTCCACCGCTCCACCGACGGGGGCGCCACCTGGTCCTCCGCGCCCCTTCCCCGCGACGTGACCTCCCCCTTCGACCCGCTGGGCCGCATGCGCTACAGCGGCGACTCGGTCCTCGCCTTCGCCCCCTCGGGCGCGCTCTACCTGGCGGGCGTCGCGCTGGACGGCGTGGGCGACGCCGCGGTCCTGGGCCAGAACACCGACTTCACCGTCTTCGTCACGCGCTCCGACGACCAGGGCGCGACGTGGTCGCCCGCCGTGTTCCACGTCCGCGGCGCGGGCCCCGCCCTCGCGCTGGCCCAGGACAAGCCGTGGCTCAGCGTCGACCCCGAGGGCTCGCTGCGCCTGGTGTGGACCGAGTTCGTGCAGTCGCTCACCCTCATCCAGTACGCTCGCTCGGACGACGGCGGGGCCACGTGGAGCGCGCCGCGCACGCTGGCCCTCAACTCGGCCCAGGAGATGAACCAGGTCACCGGCGCCACCCTCGCGACGCCCGGCGGCGGGCGCGTCTACCTCTCCTACACCGACATCCGCAACGAGCCGTGGCCCCCCACCGCGCCCGTCGCGAGCCGGCAGCTGGCCTTCTGGAGCGCAGACGGCGGCGCCACCTTCCAGGGGCCCCTCGTGGTGGGCCCCTCGGTCTTCCCGCGCTTCGGGCGCGTCGTCGCGGACCCGCGCGATCCCCTGCACGCCGCGGTGCTGGCCTCCGACGACGCGGCCCAGCCCCGCGTGTACCTCCGCGAGACGCGCGACGGCGGCGCCTCGTGGGGCCCGCGCCTGGACCTCGCGCCGCAGCGCGCGGGCGCGCAGCAGCTTCCCACCGGCTGGTTCGGCCCCGACGGGAGGCTCCACGTCGCGTACTACGACGCGGGCTGGCCCGGCGGCGAGCGCGTCGTGCTGGACACGCTGGAGGGCGGCGCCCTCGTCGCGGAGCAGCCCGCGCCCGGCCCGTCCATCGCGCCCGGGCCGTACCGCCGCGAATACTTCGGCCTCGACGGAGAGGGCTCCCGCGTCTGGGCCGCCTGGGTCGCGGGCGACGGCGGCACGGGCGACTCCGTGGCGGTGCTCACCGGGACCGATGGCACGGGGACCTACGTCGCGGCGGCGCCGTTCGACGTCTGATCGCAAGCGCAGGCCGCCGCGCGGCGCATGCGGCGGGCGCGCGGGATCGCGGAGGCGAGGGCGAGGACCAGCGCGGCAGCCAGGGCGGCCGTCCGCATGCGCGGGTCCCACGGCGCCGCGCGCACGCCCTGCACCACGAGCGCGAGCCCGAGGCCCAGGAGCGTCTTCACCGTCGCCTTCATCCAGCGGCGGCGCGCGAGGCCCAGGCTGGAGACGGCCTGCGCGCCCGCGGCGAGAAGGCCCAGCCCCAGCGCGGCGGCCCACGGCAGGGGTGCCATCAAAAGCGCCGCCATGGCGAGGAGGAAGACGGGGAACGTCGTGAAGCACCCCACGCAGAGCCGCAGGCCATTGATCCGGTAGACGTCCTTGCGGTACGCCTCGGTGTCGGGGTGGTGCGCGAAGACCTGGGGCAGCGCCAGGGGTGCGGCCTTGGAGGCCAAGGGGAGGAGGGCCAGCGCGGCGCACCCGCAGCCGCCGCACCCTCCGCAACCCCCGCAGCCGCAGTCGCACGCGCCGCAGCTTCCGCAGCCGCACGGGTCGCCCCCGCCGCACGGGTGGCAGCAGGGGGAGCACGGGTCGCAGCACGAGGAGGGGCAGCAACACCCGCCCCCTCCGTTGTTGCACGTGCACGCGGGGCCGCTGCTGGCGGGGACGGGGCGCATGGCGGTGAAGAAGAGGATGAGGAGCACCAGCAGCACGAGGACGCCCGACGCGTAGACCAGCGCGACGAGGAGCGTCGCCACGAGGGCGGTCTGCCCCGCGAGGACGGCCGCCACGGCGAGGTTCCCCTGCCGCTCGTGAAGGCCCAGGCCGAGGGCTGCCGCGCCGAAGACCAGGGAGAGGAAGAAGACCGCGGGGTCGGGGGTCACGAGGAAGCCCGCGAGGAAGCTCACCCACGCCAGCGCGCCCAGGACCAGGGCCGCGATGGCCTTCCCTGATGGAGCCTCCTCCGGCACGCGCCAGCAAAGGGGCGGGGGGTCTTCAGCGTTTCACGCGTCGGCCACCTTCAAACCCGGGGGACGCGATGCGCGGGCGTGTCCGCCATCGTCGCGACAAGCCTGCGCAAGTCCTACGGCGAGGTGCGCGCCGTGGAGGACGTCTCGCTGGACGTGGCGGAGGGGGAGATCTTCGGCCTCCTGGGCCCCAACGGCGCGGGCAAGACGACGACGGTCCGCATGCTGGCGACGCTGCTCCGCCCCGACGCGGGCGAGGTGCGCATCCTGGGCCTCGACCCCGCGCGCGACCGCGTCGCCGTGCGGCGGCTCATGGGCATCGCGCTCCAGGAGACGGGCCTCGACGACCTCGCCACGGGCCGCGAGCTGCTCACCCTCCACGCGCGCCTCTATGGCCTCCCCCGCGCGCGGGCCCGCGAGCGCGCCCAGGAGCTTCTCGCGCACTTCGGCCTGGAGGAGGCGGCGGACCGCCGCGTCGGGGAATATTCCGGCGGCATGCGGCGGCGCATCGACCTCGCCAGCGCGCTCGTCCACTCGCCCAAGGTCGTCTTCCTCGACGAGCCCACCGTGGGCCTGGACCCCGCCGCCCGGGCGCAGCTCTGGGGCGCGGTGCGGCGCCTCAACCGCGAGGAGGGCACCACCATCCTGCTGACGACGCACTACATGGAGGAGGCCGAGCGCCTCGCGGGGCGGCTGGCCGTCATCGACCGCGGCCGCGTCGTCATGGAGGGCACCGCAGCGCAATTGAAGGCTCGCGTGGCGAAGCGCGTCGTCACGCTGGCCTTGGACGACGAGGAGGGGGACTTCCCTCGGGTGGCCCGCGCCCTCGCGGCGATGCCCGGCGTCCTGCGCGCGCTCCCCACGCCCGAAGGCGTCGTCGTCCACGTGGGCGAAGGCGGCCCCCGCGCCGACGAGGTGCGCGCCGTGGCCGAGAAGGAGGCGCGCGTCGTGGGCGCCACCTCCAACGACCCCACGCTGGACGACCTCTTCCTCACCACCGGCCGAAAGGAGGGATCGCAATGAGCTTCCTCACCGCGACCGACGAATTGCTTCGCAAGACGCTGCGCCAGTTCCCTCGCGTGCCCCCTGATATCGTCCAAGCCCTCGCGATCCCGCTCTTCCTCTTCGCGCTCTTCTCGCTCCAGATGGCGGCCGTCTCGCGCCTGCCCGGGTTCCCGACGGAGAATTACGCGCAGTTCCTCCTGCCGCAGATCATCGTCTTCACGGCGTTCACCAGCGCGAACGGCGCGGGGTACGGCCTGGTGCTGGAGGCCAAGAGCGGGTATCTCGACAAGCTGCGCGCGATGCCCATCCCGAGGGCGAGCATCGTGCTGGGGCGCCTCCTCGCGGTGGGCCTGCGCGCCATGGCGCAGGCGCTTCTCGTGCTCGCCGTGGCGTTCCCCTTCGGCATCCGCGTCGCGGGCGGCGTCCTCGGCGTCGTGGGCATCCTGCTCCTCGCCGCGTGCGTGGCCATCGCGTGGGCGGGCATCATGTCCATGCTGGGCCTCCTCACGCGAAGCCCCGAGGCGGTGGAGGCCTCGACCGTGCTCTTCATCCCGCTCACGTACCTCACCACCGGCGCCATGCCCCTGGCGCTCATGAGCCCCGCCGTGCAGGGCGTCGTGCGCGCGAACCCCGTGACCTACGTCGTGGAGGGCATCCGCGCGTTCAGCCTTGACGCGGGCCTTTCCGTGGTGCACCTGGAGGCCTTCGCGTCGGGGCTCGCCATGGCGCTCGTGGGCGTCGCGCTCGCGACGTGGGCGATGCGGCGGCTCGACACGCGCTGAGCATGGGGACGGCGGAGCGTGGACTGTTCCTCCGCGCGGGCCCGCGGCCTCCGAGGGGAAACATATCACACGCGTGCAGAATCATTAAACCAGTTAGCGCCATTGGGTGCCGCGCCTGCGAGATGATATCATGCGCGCCGACGACCTCCTCGTTCTCGACTACGCCGGCTTTTCCCGCCACACGGCCCTGTTCTACAAGAAGCTGGAGGCGGCGTCGTTCCGGGAGCTCTTCGTCCGCGACCCGGCGGGCGTCCTCTTCGACTCCCTCTTCCCCGGCTACAAGAGCCCGACCCCTGGGAAGATCAACCAGGCCAACCGCATGCTCTTCTCCCTCCTGAGCAACCCGAAGTTCATGGACTGGAGCAAGGGCTTCCAGAAGAAGCTCGAAGAGACGGCCCAGCGCGCCGCGCCGCAGGAGAAGCCCGGCGAGGCCATCAAGCTCTACACGGTCCAGGTGGACCGCGCCAAGCTCTACCAGGAGATCCTGGAGGCGACGCGGAGCTTCGCCGACGTGGAGTTCTTCCACTCGGCGTTCATCGCCGACCCCGACGACAACCCGTGCGGGACCGTCCCCCGCCCCATCCCTCTCCCCAACCCGCCTCAGCCCCCCGTCCCGTGGCCGGACATCTCGATCATGCCGCGCTTCGGAGGCAACGAGGACGTCGCCGTGGAGGTCGAGACCCTGATCTACGCCGTCGCGGTGGCGGCGGTGGCCGTCGTGGTCACCGTCGTGGCCGTCGCCGGCATGCCCGCGGTCGAGATCCTCTCGCGCCAGGACCTTGCCAAGGTCACCGGGATCGCCGCAGAGCACCTGCAGGCGCGCGCCCAAGGCCTGCGCGAGTCGGGCAAGCTGACGTCCCACGAGGCGATCCGCGGCCGCCTGATGTGAGCCCATGAGGATCTTCGATCCTCTTCCGGAGGGCCGGACGCTCTCGGTCATGCCGACCTTCCGATGCACCGCCGAGTGCGACCATTGCGGCACGTTGAGCAGCCCCCGGGAGAGCACCTGGCTCCCCCGGGACCTCATGCTGCGCGTCATCGGCGAGGCGGCGGACAACGGCTACAAGGTCGTGGTCTTCACCGGTGGCGAGCCCACGCTGGCGGGCGCGGACCTCCTGGAAGGCATCCGGCTCGCGAGGTCGCGTGGGCTCGTGGCGCGCATGGTGACCAACGGGCACTGGGCCGTCCACGACGCCGCGGCGGACCGGAAGATCGGCGAGCTCGTGGACGCCGGCCTCAACGAGATCAACTTCAGCACCGGCGACCAGCACGCGCGCTTCGTCCCCATGGAGCGCGTGCTCCGGGGCGCAAGGGCCGCCGCGAAGGCGGGCCTCACCATCGCGATCATGGTGGAGACGGTCAACGAGCGCCGGATCACCAAGGAGACGGTGGAGAAGCACCCCGAGTTCCAGCGCCTCCTGGAGGAGCACCCCGACGCGCGGCTGAGGCTCCACGAGAGCCCCTGGATGCCGCTGATCCCCTCCAAGGTCTTCCGCTACCCCGAAGGCCTCGCCATCAACCGGGCGAACCTCGCGTGGCGCGCCGGGTGCGACAGCGTCCTGGGCACGACGACGCTCCAGGCCAACGGCAACCTGGGCGCGTGCTGCGGCATCGGGATGAAGAACGTCCCCGAGCTGAGCCTGGGGAACGCCCGCGACGTGCCCCTCGCCGAGGCCGACGCCAAGGCGGGGGACGACTTCCTGAAGCGGTGGATCCGCGTCGAAGGTCCCGAGAAGATCCTCGACTGGGCCTCCCGCCACGACCCCTCCATCCAGTGGGAGGACATGTACGCCCACCGCTGCCAGGCGTGCATCCGCCTCTACACGGACCCCGCCGTGCGACGGGTGATCCGCGAGAAGCACCAGGAGAAGATGGCGGACGTCGTGTTCGGCGAGTGGCTCCTCTTCAAGTTCCAGGGCGCGGACGACCCCGTCGTCGCCGCGCCCCCGGAGCCGTAGCCCACGCCACCGGCCGCTGCGCAGAAGTGGGCAGCGGGAGCCGTTCCTCACGACGCGGTCACCGCAAGGTTTAGCATGCCCTCCCCGTGACGCGGCCGCAGATGCGCGCGCTCCTCCTGGCGCTCCTCGTGGCCGGCCTGGCCGTCGCGGGGTGCGTCAAGCCCGCCCACGACGCGAAGACCGCCGCCCCCGTGCAGGCCGCCGCCCTGATGCTGCCCCCCGTCAACGCCACGGGGAGCCTCGTCGTCGCGACGCTGTTCAAGGACCGCTCGCCGCTGGCCGACGTGAACGTCACCGTGGGCAACCTCAGCGCGACCTCCGACGGGAACGGCGAGGCGCGCTTCGAGAAGCTCGCGCCGGGCCTCTACAACGTCACCGCGAAGAAGGCCGCGCACCGCACCGCCATCGCGCAGGCGCAGGTCGTCGCGGGCCAGGAGGCGCGCGTCGAGGCCGTGCTGGAGGCCGAGGCCGGAAGCGTCCACAGCCACGAGCGCGGCCTCTTCGCGCACCGCGACCTCTACACGTTCCAGGGGCGCTTCGACTGCTCCGCGACGTACCTCATCGTGACCGGCGACTGCATGATCCTCGTGCAGAACGTGAGCGAGCAGGCGGGCGCGCCCCCGCCGCCCAACGTCACCACCGCGAAGAACGTCATCGAGTTCCCCCTGGACGCGACGTGGAAGGAGCTGGTCGTGGAGATGAACTGGACCGCGCCGCAGGTCGCCGTGGAGCAGGGCATGACCCTGGCCCTGGAGCCTGCGCAGGCGCCCGCCGACGGCCACGCCGCCAAGTACGCGCAGGCCTCCGGCGCCTCGCCGCTGAAGATCGACTTCCTGCCCGGCGTCAAGCACCCCACCGCGACCGCGCAGGACATGCCCAACCCCAACGGCGGCGAGGTCATCCGCGCCCGCGCGTTCGTCGAAGGCCTCCAGCACAACCCGGGCGGCACCGACTTCCTGGGCGTGGGCGTCGCCAAGGACCAGACGTTCACGCTGCTGGTGAGCGTCTTCTACGGCGAGCCCGCCCCCGAAGGATATACCGCCCTGCATTGAACCCGTCCGCGCAGGCGCCCCCTTGCCGCCACCGAAGGTTGAAGCGCCACCCACGGCGTCCTGCCGCGGGCACACCCCCATGCGCTCCACCACGATCCTTCTGGCCCTCTCCCTCGCCGCCACCTTCCTGGCCTTTGCCGCCCCCGCCGACGCCTGCGCGGGCACCGCGTGCATCCCCGGCTGCACGCAGGACCGCTGCCCCCCCGGCTGCGGCGACAACATCGGCTGCTGCCAGCCCGGCAGCAGCATCGTGGAATGCTTCGTCCCCCACTGCACGCAGACCTTCTGCATCGACCTCCCGCCCGTGCCCCCCTGCGTGCGCCCGGACTGCATCCCCACCTGCTACGGCCCCCTGTGCATCAACGACTGCACCTACCTCCTGGGCTGCCCCCCGAACCTGTGGTGCAACAACCTCTACTGCTACACGCCCCCGCCCCTGGCGTGAGGAGACCACCCGCGGAACGCTTTTGACCCGCCCCCGTCTACCCGCCCCCGATGGCCTACGCCTGGCTCGTGCCGGCCCTCGCCGGCGCCGTGAGCGCGGTCTTCGCCTCGCTGGTGTGGGGGCAGTTCTCCGCTCGGCGCCGGCCGTTCCAGCTGGCCTGGGCGCTGGGCCTCTCCGCCTACTCGGCGGCCTCCTTCATCGAGGCCTACGTGAGCGGCAACCCGTGGAGCGTCGCGCTCTACCGCGCCTACTTCCCGCTGGCGGCCGCCACCGTGGGCCTGCTGGGGTTGGGCAGCGTGCTCCTGGCGCGCGTCAACGCGTGGACCGCCCTCTACGCCGCGCTCACGGGCCTCGCCGTCGTCGTCGCGCTGGTGGGCCCCTTCGCGCTGCCCCTGGACTCCGCGGCCTTCGCGGACGCGGGGCCCAGCCTGGGTGCGGCGCCCGTGCCCTTCAGCAACCCGGGCCGCGTCGCGTTCCTCGTGCTCAACATCGTGGGCGGCCTCGCCCTCATCGTGGGCGCGCTGTGGAGCTGGTGGCGCACGCGCCGCGCGGGCGTCCTCCTCATCGGCCTGGGCGCCATGCTCCCCTTCGCGGGCGGCAGCCTCAGCGACCTCCTCCACGCCGACGTGCGCGTGCTGCTCCAGCTTCTGGGCATCGTCGTGATGTTCGCGGGCTTCCTGCAAGGCCGCGAGGTGCCCAGCCGTGCGGCGGTCGCGGTGCCTGAGGCCTGATCACACGTCCAGGGCCAGGTGCCCGCGCCCAAGCCGATGCAGCACGGGGAGCGACACGTTGTAGACCGGCACGCCCCCGTCGGTGCGCCCTTCCGGCGCGCCGTGGTGCGCGTGGCCGTGGAACGCGACGGTGGCGCCCCCTTCGTCCAGCGCCTGCCCGAGGCGGCTGGAGCCCAGGAAGCTGTGGATCTCCACGGGCTCCGTCGCCACCGTCTCCAGGACGGGGCTGTAGTGCGTGAGCGCGACCTTCGCGCGCGTGCCCAGCCCCTTCAGCGCGGCGCGGAGCGCCTGCGCCTCGACGACGCTCTCGGTGACGAACGCCTTGAGGGCGTCCTCGCCGAAGGCGCGCACCGCGTTGCGCCCGAAGCCGCCTGCGAACCCCTTCGCCCCCGCGAAGCCGACACCTCCGATCTCCACGGCGCCGCCGCGGTCCAGCAGGTGGACGCCGCCGCTGCGCAGGATGCGCGCGACCTCCGGCGCGCAGCCCCCCTCGTGGTCGTGGTTGCCCAGGACCGCGACGACGGGCGCGTCCACGCCGTGCACGGCCTCCAGCAGCGCCTCCGCCTGCGCGGGGCGGCCGTGGTCGGTGAGGTCGCCGCAGAGGAGCACGACGTCCGCGTCGCGCGCGGCGTCGGCGAGGAGGTCCGCGAGGCGCTTCGCGTCGTCCCGGTCGCGGGCGTGCAGGTCGGCCAGGGCGGAGACGCGCATGGGCGCCCCTCACTCGCGGCCTTCGGCCGATCCGAAGATGTCCGCCAGCGCCTTCTTGTGCGGGTCGGGCATGCCCCAGTCGTCGACGTCCACCTGGAAGCTCTGGATGTCCAGGAGCAGCGCGCGGAAGGGGCCGTAGCTGCTCTGGCTCTCCAGCGCCCGCTTCTCCAGGAGGTCCATGGCCGCCTGCGGCACGCGCTCGCGCCACCCGGGGTAGCCCCAGCGGTACATGTGCAGGTATGCGAGGACGAGGCCGGCGTGCTCGCCGCAGGCCTTCGCGAGGCGCTCCCAGTCGACGAGGTCCCCCGCCGCGTGGAGGATGTGGAGGATGTCCGCGCCGTCGAAACGATATCGCCCCGCGACGAAGATCTTGCTGAGGATCAGCTCCTCCAGGGGGACCATGCGCTGCTCGCGGCCGAAGAGCGTGGCCGGCGGCGCGTGCTCGAACCAGGCGTCCTCCACGGGGAAGAGACCGTTGGCGTTGCGCCAGATGACGTCCACGAACACGTCGCCCACGAACCCCTTGCCCAGCCACGACTCGTAGACCGTCTCGACGCGGAAGCCCGCCTCGGCGAGGGCGTCCAGGACGCGCGGCGCGTCCCCGGGGCGGCAGAAGAGGTCGATGTCCTTGGTGTCGCGCCAGATGCCGGTGTAGTGGTTGAAGGCCACGGCTCCCCCCAGGAGGACGGGCACGCCGCGGTCGGCGAGAGCCTCCAGCGCGGCGGCGTAGACGCGCGCGTGCTCGTCCTGGAAGGCCGGCGCCGAAAGCCGGGTCGCGGGCGGGAGCTGGGCCATGAAGCGCGCTTCGGGCACCCTCGGGGCTGGGAGGGCGCCACGTAAGAGCGTGTTGGCCGGGAGACAGATGGGCGCCCAGGCGGGCAGCCGCGTCACGCCGCGATGGGCCTGCTTGGGACGAGCATCGAGCGCACGTCCTCCTCCAGCGCGCTGGCGTCGACCTCGCTGATGTTGAGCTTCGCGCGCAGGCCGATGAGCATGGCGCGCTCCTTGGCGCTCACGCGCCCGTCCTCCAGCACGCCTTCGAACGCCGCGCGGTACACCTCCAGCTTCTTGAACGCGAGGTACTCCGGAGTGGCCTTGGCGCCGGGCATCGCCTTGTCCGCGACGCGCTCGGCGGCCTTCTGGATGGGGTTGAGCGCGAAGAGGAGGAGGCCCGCCGCGGCGCCGCCCACGACGACGCCGTACTGCTGGAGCCAGTTCTGCGCGATCTGGGCCACCACGAAGAAGACCGCCAGGAACGCGCCCGCGATGGCGCTCACGCGGATGCTGCGCTTGATCTTGAGGTCGATGTCGAAGAGCTGGTACTTGACGATGCCGTAGGCGATGAGCGGCACGTAGAGCAGCACGATGAACGACACGAAGTCGTAGCCGTGCACTAGCCGATCCGCCGCGCTGGTGAGGGTGGGGATGCGCTGCGCGACGAGGACCACGTACACGACGAACGCCGCGGAGACCGCATCGCGCGCGCCGAAGGCCACGGCGAAGGCGCGCGCCCGGCCGCGGGAGATGCCGGTGGGCGCGCGCAGGTAGGCGTCGAGGCTCGCCACGAGGCCGTACAGGTTGACCGCGTAGACCACGGCCTCCAGCAGGAAGAAGCCGAAGGTGGGCGCGACGTTCACGCCGTCGGAGGCGAGGAAGGGGTCGGGGCGCGCCGCGACGAAGAGGGCCGCCGCGCCGCCCAGCCCCAGGAGCGCGGCCTGCGAGGGGCGCGGGCGCAGGGGGCGCGCGAGGGGCGTGTCCAGGCCGCCCAGGAAGGCGAGGTACGCGAAGGGGAGGAACGCCAGCGCGGCGAGGCCCACGCGCAGGAGCGGCATGGCGTCGCGGCCGTCGACGACGAAGGCGAGCGCCCCGTTGAAGACGCCGATGTGGAGCCCCTCCGCCGCGAGCACCAGCGCGAGGCGCTTGTTGGAGGCGTTGCCGTGGGCGACCGCCAGGAGGAAGGCCGCCATGCCCAGCGCCGCGGCCGCCGCGATGAGGCCCACGACCCCCAGGCCGTCCCAGTGCAGCTCCACGGCCGGGAGGAGGAATAGGGGGAGATAAACCCCTTTTTCCGCGGGGCTCCGCCCCTTCCATCGCCGAATCTCCGAATCGCGGAATCTCCGGCGGGGATTCCGAGATTCGGAGATTCGGGTTTCACCGGGGGAAAGGGGGCGGAGCCCCCAGCAAGAACCGGAAGAACCTACCCCTCTTCGTCCTCGTCCGCCCCCGCCATCGCGCGCCTCCGGCGGGAGAGGATGCGCAGCGCCACCTCGCGCTGGGCGGCCTCCTTGTCGCGCAGGCCGAAGGTGCCCCCCACGCGCCCCTCCAGCAGCTGGTCCATCATGGCGGTCTTCTCCTCCAGCACCTCGGCCACGTCCTCCTCCACGGTGTCCTCGGCGAGGAAGAAGTGGACCTCCACGTCGCGCGTCTGCGTCTTGCGGTGGATGCGGTCCATGGCCTGGCGGTGGAGGGCGGGGTTCCATTCGAGGTCGCAGAAGACGGCGCGGCGCGCGGCGGTGAGGGTGATGGCGACGCCCGCGGCGACGGTCTGCCCCACGAAGACGCGCACCTGGGGGTCCTTCTGGAAGCGCGCGACGACCTCGCCGCGGGCCTCGGCGCCGGTGCTGCCGGTGAGGGTGACGACGCCGTAGGGGGCAAGCTCCTCGGCGATGGCGCGGATGGGCTCGCGGTAGTGGCTGAAGACGACGACCTTCTCGTCCGCGCGCTCGTCGAGCATGCGGCGCAGCGCGGCGAGGATCATGGGGAGCTTCCCCACGAGGGCGGCCTGCTTGAGGCGCTCCAGGTGGCCCGCCGTCTCGGCCATGCCGGAGGTGAGCGCCGTCTCCTCGCTCTCCTGCATGTAGTCGCGGAAGCCGTCCTCCTCGGCGTCGTAGGCGCGGCGCGACTCGGGCGGAAGGGCCAGGCGCGTGACGTGCAGGTGCTTCTCGGGAAGGTCGGGCAACGCCTCGCGCTTCTCGCGCCGCAGCATGATGCCCTCCAGGTACTCGCGCAGGCGAGCGAGGACGGCCTGCTTCACGTCGGGCGTGCCGTGCTTCCAGGGGTGCTGGAAGCGGCGGTTGAACCACGCGGTGTCGCTCCACTCGTCGGGGTGCACGAAGGCCAGCTGCGTGCGGATCTCCTTGGGCTCGTTCATGACGGGCGTGCCCGACAGGATCAGGCGGCGCGGGACCTTGCGCAGCTTCTCCTCCACGAGGCGCGTGCGCTGCGCGCCGCGCGACTTCACGTAGTGGCTCTCGTCGAGGATCACCAATTCGAAGGGGAGCTTCGAGAGCGCGTCGCCGAACTTGGCGAGGCCGCTGTACGCGACGACGACGTACTTCTCGGGGCCTTCGGCGCGCGCGGCGTCGTCGCCGGGCGCCAGCACCACGCACTCCTCCGTCGTCCACGCGTGGACCTCCTGCCGCCACACGGCGCGGGCGCTGGCGGGGCACACCACCAGCACGCGCCCCGGGAGGAACTGCGCGGAGGCGATGGCGGTGAGCGTCTTGCCCAGGCCCATCTCGTCGGCCAGGAGGCACGCGTACTGGCGCTCCAGGATGAACTGGAGCGCGACGCGCTGGTGCGGGTCGAGGCGCGTGGACTTGCGCAGGCCGGGCACGTCCCCCTCGAAGGGGCGCGGCGTCCAGCGCGGGCGCAGCCTGGGGCGCGCGCCCGTGGCGTCCTCGGGCATCTCGCGCTCCCACCGGGCGTAGCGCTGGCCGCGGGGCGCGAGGCGGCGCTGGAGCACCTTGGCGCCAAGCTCGCGCAGCGCCTCCACCAATTCGCCCATCTTGGTGCTGGGCACGAGGTAGTGGGCGCGCTCGACGTCCACCTCCAATCCTTCCGGGACGACGCGGCGGACGACGGCCTCGATCTCGGGCGAGACGACGGGCTTGCGCGCCTCGTCCTCCGAGACGCCGCGGCGGAACTCGGTGAGGCGCGGCGGCAGCGAGGCCTGGTCCACGAGCACGACGCCGCGGCCCAGCGGGATGGGGTTGAGCCCCGCCGCGGTGGTGACGGACGCGCCGCGCGCCGCGGCCTCCAGGAGGAACTCGCCCGCGCCGCCCGGCACGCTCCACACGCCCGGGAGGGCGCCGTGCGCCAGCGGGCGGGCGTCGGGGTGATGGCGCTTGAGGGCGTCCTCCATGCCGCGGACGATGGCGGCGATGCGCTGGCTCTCGGCGCCGGGGTCGACGCCCCCCATGCGCCCCAGGGGGATGGGCCCCTTGAGGTGGAGCAGCGTGCCGCCCCCGTCCTTGCGGGGGCGCTCGTTGTAGCGCACGCTGGCCAGGCGCCACTCGCCGGTGGCGGGCTTGGGCCAGCGCGCGTCGAAGCCCCCCTCCCGCAGGAGCGCCACGAGGCGGCCGGCGTCCGCGGCGTCGGCCTCGGCGCGGCCCCCCTCCGCAAGCCAGCCCATGCGATAGAGCTCGATGCGGAGGCTCCGCGGCAGGACCGCCTGCTCGGGCGATAGCAGAAGCCGCACGCGGCGCCTTCTCGCGTCGTGCTGAAGCTGCCCTTCCCGGGCCAGGGGCAGGCGCGGGTCGTCGGCGAAGAGGGGCGCGGCGGCGGGGGCCGCGGACTCGGGGAGAGGGGGCCATCCGCCGGGCCCGGGGACGAGATGCACGCCCGCGCCCGCCAGCGCGGCGGCCAGGGCGGGAAGGTTCGCGGTGGGCCCCACGAGGCGCCAGGGCTCGTCGGCGTTTTGATATCCCTGCTCGGCGAAGGCCTTGGCCACCGCGACCCCGGGGAGACGCCCTTCGAGGCGGACCGCGGCCTCGCCTTCGCCCGCGGCCTCGACGTGCGCGACGAGGGGCATGGGGTCCTCGACGCGCAGGGCGTGGATGCCGGCGGCGAGAAGCTCGCGCTCGGCGCTGCGGAGGCTTTCGCTGTGGAAGCGGAGCCCCTTGTCCTGGCCCGCGGCGTGGCGCTGGAGGATGGCCAGCTGCAGCGGCGGGAGCCCCTCGCGCGGCGTCCACCACTCGAAGCGCCGCCGGCTGAACACCACGGGCATGAGCGGCACCCGCGCCTTGGGCGGCGGCGCCAGGGGCTCGAAGCTGGGCGGCGTGCCCTCGGCCAGGACGACGGCCGTGCCCTGCTGCGCGATCTCCTCCGCCGCGAGGTGCAGCGCGGCCAGCGGGCCCTCGAACTCGTGGACGAGGCTCTTGGGGCGCTTGAGGGGGCGGAAGCCGTGCGCGTCGAGGATCGTGCGCACCGCGAGGCCCGGCGTCTCGTGGGCCACGAGGCGGACGACGCTCTCGCCGCGGCGCACGCTGGCGCGCAGGCGCACGAAGGGGCGGCGGCTGAACGTCACGAGCGCGCTGCCCAAGGCCTCCAGCGTGCCCGCCAGGGCCGAGGCCTCCGCGCGGGGGATGGTGTACGCGCTGGCGGACTTGCGCGCGACGCCCGCCACGCTCTCCACCGCGCCGCGCTGCGCCTCGCTCAGGGCGTCGGCGGGCACCTCGTAGTCCGTCGCCGTCTCTGGGAACGCCGGCACGGGCGTGGGCGGGTCGCCGGGCCCGAAGGCGGGGCGCGCCGCCTCGCGCACCTGGGGCGGCGCGTTGGCGGGGTCCAGCCGGCAGGCGGCCGCCAGGAGCGCGGCCGCGTGGGCACACAGGCCGGGCTGGCCGCACGAGCAGGACGAGGCGCCCTCGGCAAGGTCCACCGAGGCGTCGAACGCCCCGACGCGCCCCGCCGGGCGGGGGCTCCTCGCCTCGTGCAGGTCCACGTCGCCCAGCCGCAGGTGGTCCTGCGCCCGCCGCAGGGCGGCCGGGGAGGCGGCCCGCGCCAGGCGTTCCCAAGTCCACGTCTCGCTCGTTCCGTCGGAGGACAATTCCGGGAACGATGCGGGGCCCGCCACTTGAAGGTCGTTCTTTTGGGCCGGGGGGTTCGGGGGGCGACCCCCTGACGTCTTGGTCGCCTGCTCTCAAAACGACCCCGTTTGCGCGCGCGATCGGCAAGCGATCCGCAGGCTCTTCTCCGACGAACGGGCCACAACCCGCAAGGGCCGGGGCGCGCCCCCAGGCAGGCATGCCGTCCAGGCGAGAGCCCACCCAGAAGGACCTGCGCGAGGAGGAGAAGGAGATCGGGGCCAACATCCCGCAGGGGATGAAGGGCGAGGACGACGCGGACTCGGCGCGGGACGAGGAGTAGGCAAGCGTTGAAGGCGCGCCCCGCGCCTGCCCGACCGTGTCGCGTTACCTCCTGGGGTGCGCCGGGTGGGGGTACGACGACTGGCGGGGCGGCTTCTACCCCGCCGGCGCGCCCCCGGCCGAGTACCTGGAGCGCTACGCGCGGGTGTTCCGCTTCGCCGAGGTGGACTCCTCCCACTACGCCGTGCCGCGGCGCGAGCAGGTGGCGCGCTGGGCCCTGGCGACGCCGCCGGGGTTCACCTTCGCGCCCAAGTTCCCCGGCGACGTGACGCACCGCGCGCGGCTGCGCGACGCGGAGGACCCCACGGACGAGTTCCTGGCGGCGCTGGCCCCGCTGCGCACGTCGGGGAAGCTGGGCCCCGTCGTCCTCCAGTTCCCGCCCGCGTTCACGCGCGGCAACGACGGGGCCGCGCTCCATGCGTACCTCGACGGCCTGCCGCGCGACCTCGCGCTGGCGGTGGAGCTTCGCCACCCCTCGTGGTGGGTCCCCGCCACGTACCGCGCGCTGGAGGCCCGCGGCGCGGCCCTGGTGTGGAGCGTCACCGAGCACGGGCGCTCGCCGCCGGTCGTCACGGCGCCCTTCGTGTACGCGCGCCTGGTGGGCGACCGCGCGCTCTCGCGGTTCGACCGCGTCCAGCGCGACGCCTCCCCGGAGATCCGCTACTGGGCGCGGCGCTTCGAGGACGAGGGGCGCAGCGCGGAGCGCGTCTTCGCCGTGCTCAACAACCACCTCATGGGCTTCGCGCCGGCCAGCGCGCGGCTCCTGGCGGAGGCCCTGGGCGACGCGCCTCCGGACCTGGGAGCGGCCCTGCGCGGCCCCGGCCAGCGCAGCCTGGCTGGCTTGTAGGCGGCCGGCGGCGGACCTCGCGCCCGAGGCGCCACCTTGAAAGGCTCTCGGGGCCCCTGGCCGTGCAGATGGCGCGCCCGCCCAAGGTGCTCATCGTGGACGATGAGGCCTCCATCCTCGCCTCCACGTCCGCGATGCTGGAGGCGTTGGGCTACGAGGTCGCGACGTGCGGCTTGGCGGAGGCGATCCTCGCCAGCGTGGCGCGCGAGGCGCCCGACGTGATCCTCCAGGACGTGCGCATGCCCGGCCTGGACATCGCGGCCGTGGTGGGCGAGATGCGCAGCGACCCGCGCTGGCGCCGGCTGCCCATCGTCGTCTTCACCGCCAGCATGGAGGCCGACGAGGTGGCCTCCCGCATCAGCGCCGTCTGCCTCCTGGAGAAGCCCTTCCGCCCCGAGGAGCTCGTCACGGCGCTGGACAAGGCGCTGGGCGCGGCGTAGGAGAACGCGAGTGGCGCTCGGCAATCGAGATGCCAATCCACGGGCCGGTCGCAGAACCGGCGTCGGTTCAAGATGACGTCGTCATCGCGCCGCGGCTGCGACCGCGCGGCTCCGGTTTGGGGTTTTGCCCCGCCGGCGCGGGAAGAGGACCTAGAGCGGCCCGACGGCGAGGCAGACGGGGCGCTGGGGCGGGGCCCACGGGGCGCAGCCGGGGTTCGAGGGGGTGCCCAGGGCGGAGACGGCGATGCACTCCGCGAGGCCGCCGTAGGGGGCGTAGTAGCCGTCCCGGTTCGCCTGGCAGTCGGGGCTGTCGTTGGTGGCGTTCCCAGTCCCGCTGATGGCGATGCACTGGACGCCGGGTGCTGGCGGATAGGCCCGGAAGAGGTGGCCTCCGCAGCCCGAGCCCTGGTTGGTGGCGTTGCCGGTGCCGCTCACGGCGATGCAGCCGAAGGTGTCGAAGGCCCCGCAGATGCCGGGGCCCTCGTTCGTGGCGTTGCCCGTCCCGCTCACGGCGATGCAATCCACCTCGAGCTGGATGCAGTGGCCGCCCTTGTTGGTGGCGTTCCCCGTGCCGCTCACGGCGGTGCAGGGGGGCGAGGGGACCTCGGCGAGGAAGGCGATGACCACCGACGTCTGGTACCAGCAGTCCGTGTTCGTGGCGTTCCCGGTCCCCGAGACGGCGACGCCGTGCGGCGTGGTCGCGTTCCCGGTCCCGCTGAGGGCCAGGAAGCCCCAGTCCGTGGTGGCGTTGCCGGTGAGGCTCACCGCGACCATCTGGCCGTGGGCGTCCCCCGTGGTGGAGACCGCCACGGGGTCGGCGCCAGCGGTTCCGAGGGCGGAGGAGGAGAGGAGCAGGCCCAGGAGGGCGATCAGCCCGCGCATGATGGGGGCTCGCGAGGCGAGCGGGCGCCTTGGTCGTTGTCGGGAAGGCCTATGCGCATCGCCGGGCGCCACGAGGTCCTCCGGCGGGTTCAAGGGAAGGGCGCGGCTTGGCCCCAGCGCCGCGATGACGTGGGATCAACCAACCGAGGTCAGCAGCCGGTGAAGGTCTACCGTTTTTCAGCTGAGCGGCTTCCGATCAATCCTCGGGCGGGACGTACTCGATGACGTAGCGCGCGCGGCTGCGGCGCAGGGCGAGCCACACGCGCACGAGGACGAGGACGAGCAGGGCGAGGCCCGCCACGAGGAGGACGTAGGCGGCGGGGTTGGCGAGCACGAAGTCGTTGACCGCGCCCAGGACGCGGGCGGAGTGGAACTGCTCGCCGGCCTTCTCCACGTCGACGTTGGCCGCCGGGAGGGGCACCTGGAGCGCGATGCTCGCGCTGACGGGCGGCCCCTCCCGGAACGTCGCGCGGAACGTGACGACGTGGTTGCCCGGGGCCTGCTCCGCGTTGTCCAGCGTGGCGTGCCAGGACTCCGCGGGGGGGATGGCGACGGGCGCGCCGCCGTCCACCTGGTAGGTGAAGGTCACGGGCTCGCTCCAGCCGGGGCCCGTGGAGAGGATGCCCTGCACGGCGACGGGGCGCACCCACGGGTAGAGCGCGCCCGGCGAGGTCACGGTGAGGCTGGGCGGCCTGCCGAACGCGAAGGGGCTCACGTCCAGCGCGACGAGGCTCGTGCCGTTGGTGGTGTGGACGGCGAAGAACGCGGTGCGGTCCTGAAGGAAGGGAGTGCCCACCAGGGCCAGGTTGCCGCTCACGTGCGTGGCGGTGGAGGTGGTGAGGTTGCGCACGACGAGCTGGGAGTACGCGTCGTCGCGGCTCACCTGGAGCAGGTGGTCGCCCGAGACGGGGGTGGGCGCCGCGTCCTGGAGGTGGATCGTCGTCTCGGCCGCGCGGCCCGTCTGCGGGTCGTAGCGCGCCAGCGTCCAGGCCAGTTGGAGGTACTGGTCGAGGAAGTAGACGCCGTGCCCGTCGCTGAAGGGGGGCCCCTGGATCTCGGGGTCCGCGGTCACCTCGAAGGTGCCGTTGCCCTCCGGCGCGAGGTCGACGCCGCGCACGTCCCAGACGTTGAAGCGGAAGGAGCGGAAGAACACCTGGTCGCCCACCACGAGGGGGTCCTGGTCCTTGTCGGGGCTCTGGTAGACGGGGAACTCGGTGTCGTTGGAGAAGTCGTAGCCCCAGATGTCGGTGGTGCCGTTGCGGTCGTCCTCCCACGCCACCAGCGTGCCGTCGATGCTGGGGTTGCGGTGGTTGCCGGGGCCGCGGCTCACCTGGCGAAGCTGCCCCGTGGCGAGGTCGTAGCTCATGATCTGCGCCGTCTGGCGGGGGCGGTTCTCCTCCCACACGAGGGTCGTGCCGGAGATGGCGGGGTTGCGCTGGATCGTGCTGGCGTTCCCCACGAAGTAGCCCGCGCCGGCGGGCACGTTGTACGCGAAGACGCGGCCGCTGGCGGCGTCCTCCCACGCGAGCCAGTCGCCGGACCCCTTGATGGCGCGGGGGATCTGCGGGCCCAGCGGCGTCGCGGAGGACTGCCCGTAGAGCCACGCGCCCTGGAAGAACGACAGGTAGGGCACCGAGCCGGGGCCCGTGTAGCCCTGCGTGGGCGGCGCGAGGTCGGGCTGCGAGGGCGCGGGCGTCGGCGCGTTGGGGTGCCCGTCGGGGATGCCGCCGTGGGCCGCCACGCTGGGCAGCACCAGGAGAAGCCCCACCAGGAGGCCCACCGCAAGCTCTCGGGACACCACCGCGGCGGTCCCCCGATCCGGCTATAAGACTTGTTGTGCGGCTTTGGCGGGTCGGGGGAGGGGGGCCGCGCGGACTCAGGCTCAGTCGGCCCCGCACCAGAAGCTCGTGCCGGGGAGCAGGCCACTCGCGGTGCAGCTTCCCGAGGAGGCGACGGTCACCGTGTTCGCGCTCTGGGCGGAGCAGCCCGTGAGAATCGACGTGCAGGACGCGGAGGCGCCGCCGCAGGTCGCGGTGGCGGATCCGAGGCCGTTGACGATGACGAAGACGTGCTGCCCGACCGAGCAGGAGAAGTTGCACGTCCCGCTGCCGTTGACCATGCAGCTTGAGGCCGCGTCGGCGGGAGACAAGGTCGCGACGACGCCGAGGGCAAGGATCAGGCCGATGACGGAGGCTCGAAGTTTCACCAGGGGGTTCACCCGCACGAACAGTTGGTGATGCGTACTTATCCAGATCGGATCGAACCGGGTTGGCCTTTGTCCCTTCGGCGTCGCGCCTCAGCATGGACGCCGCTGGGTCCCCAACCCTTACGTTCCCCACCCAGGATGCCCGCGGCCGATGAGCAAGACGGTGGCCGTGATCGGCGGGGACGGCATCGGCCCGGAGGTGGTGGACTCGGCCCTGGCGGCCCTGGACGCGCTGGACCTCGACCTGGGCTACCTGCACGCCAGCGCGGGGCTCGCGTGCCGGCAACGGCTGGGCGAGTACCTGCCGGAGGCCACGCTGGAGGCGGTGCGCGAGGCCGACGCCGTGCTCTTCGGGGCCATCACGAGCCCGCTGGACGACCGCAGCTACAAGAGCGTCGTCCTCGCGCTGCGGCAGGAGCTTGACGCCTACGCCAACGTGCGCCCGGCCCGCGACCTGGGGCAGCCGTGCAAGGCGCCGGGGCTCGACCTCGTCCTCTTCCGCGAGAACACCGAGGGGCTCTACAACGCCCCCGAGGTGGAGGACGAGGAGGGCGTCACGACCATGAGGCGCATCACGCGGCGCGGCAGCGAGCGCGTCTCCCGCTTCGCCCTGGAGTGGTGCGTGCGACACGGGCGCAAGCGCCTCACCGTCGCCCACAAGGCCAACGTGCTGCGCCGGAGCGACGCCCTCTTCCGGCGCGTCTTCTTCGAGGAGGCCAAGGCCCACCCCTCGCTCAAGGCGGATGAGATCCTGCTGGACAACCTCGCGCTCCAGCTCGTGCTATCACCCTCGAAGCTTGACGCCATCGTGACCATGAACCTCTACGGGGACGTGATCAGCGACGAGATGGCGGGACTCGTGGGGGGCCTGGGCTTCGCGCCCTCGGGGAGCTACGGCCCGCGCGCCGCGCTCTTCGAGCCCGTCCACGGCAGCGCGCCCGACATCGCGGGCAAGGGCGTCGCGAACCCGTGCGGCGCCATCCTCAGCGCGGCGATGATGCTGGATTACCTGGGCCACGCGCCCGAGGCGCGCCGCGTGGAGGACGCCGTTCGCGCCGCGCTGCGCCAGGGCCGCACCCCCGACGCGGGCGGCACGCTGGGCACCGCCGGCTTCACGCGCCTCGTGGTGGAGAGCCTCGGATGAGCCGCGCCGCCCTTCTCGTCCTGGTCATCCTCGCGCTCGCCGGCTGCGCCGACCTGCGCGGGCCGGGCGCCGACGCCAGGGTGGAGGTCGCCTCGTGGAGCCTCGTCGGTGGGCACCTCGTGGGCGAGATCGTGGACCGCGGCCCCGACAACGCCCGCGCCCTCCGCGTCGCGGCCGACTTCTACGACGCCCACGGCGCGCGCCTCGCCTCCGGCCTCGCCCCCGCGTGGCGCCAGGTCCTCCAGGAGAACGAGACGAGCCCCTTCGACCTGCCCGCCCCCGAGGGCGCCGTGAACGCCACGGTGCGCGCGCTGGGCGAGGCCACCCGAGCCCCCGCCTTCGAGAGGCAGCACCTGGAGCCGCGCGACGTGCGGACGACGCAGGCCGTGGGCTCGGACACGGTGGCCTTCCAGGGCACGGCCTACAACGCGGGGGACATCACCATCGTCGGCGTCGAGGCGCAGGTCACCTTCCGCGACGAGGCGGGCCGGGTCGTCGGCGTCGCGCGCGCCACCCCCGACGCCCCCGCGCTGCGCGCCGGCGAAGGCTCCCTCTTCCACGGCAACGCCACGCTGGCCGCGCCCTTCCTGCGCTACGACGTCGTGGTCGTCACGACGGGCGCGGCCTCCTGAAGCGGCCCGGCACGTCGTCCTCGCCTGCCTGTGATCGATCCTGCCCGTCGCGTCCTTGGCCTCCGCCGGCCCCGGCCCCGACAAGGCCGCTGACGCCGCCCCAACGCCCTCCGGCGGCGCCTCAGAGGGCCTTCTCCAGGAGCGCCGCCACTTCCTTCTCCAGAAGGGAGCCGATCTCCTTGCCCAATTGGTCGCGCAGGTCTGTGGGCATCATCTGGACGCCCAGCTTCGCGCTGGCCTTCACGAACTTCAAGGACGCATACGCCTCGTTGACCTTCGCCTCGAAGTAGAGCCGCACCGCGTCCTTCAGCTCCTCCTTGAGCTCCGGGTTGCGGTCCAGCTCGTCGCGCATCTTGCGCTTGATCTCGTCCTTGAGCAGGTCGCGCAGCGCATCGACGATTAGCTCCTCGTTCCCCAGGAGGTCCGTGCCCCCGCGGAGCATCTGGCTGACGAGGTTGTCCTGGGCGGGCATGCGGCGGCGACCGCGCGGGGCGGGCTTGAAGGTTCGTGCCAGGTGGCGCCAGGTGGGGGCAGGTGCGGCCGGGCGGGAGCAGGTGGGCACGGGCGTGCACGCCCGGCCCCGCCCGTGCGCACCCGTGCAGACCCGTGCACGCCCCGCCCCCACCACGAGCATCATACAGAGGTGTGCGGCAAGGGTTATATTCCCCAGGAGGAGCCGACCTGCTCGTGCCCGAGAACGCCCCGAACCTGCCCGCCGGTCCGACCGAGTCCCCCGGCCAGGCGCTGCGCGCCTGGGGCCGCTCGCACCCGACGCTCTCCGCGCTGCGGACGCTCCTGCCCAGCTACCCCGCGGAGCGCGAGCCGGGGCTGGCGGCGGGGCTCTACGTGGACCACCTGCGCACGCCCTGGGTGGCGGTGCGGGGGGAGATCCGCGTGTCGCTGGCGCGCCTCATCGCGGTGACGCCCGAGGGCAAGCACCAGCTCGTGGGGCAGGTGCAGGTCACGGCCTCCGAGCTTGACCTCGTGGGCAGCATGACCCTTCGTTTCTACCTCCACCAGCCCGCCGGCGTCATCGCCAAGGAGGTCGCGGAGGAGGGCGAGTGGTGGATGCGCGTGCTTGACGCGCACTACGCGCTGGGCGGAGAGCCCATCGTGTCGGCGCCCTTGGGCGTCAGCGCCTGATCCGCCAAAGGTTGATGCGCGGGCGTCTCCTGGCCCGCCACGAGCGGCATGGCCGACGTCCAGCTTCCTTCCGGCACGATCCCCCTGGCGCAGTGGGAGCGCATCCAGCAGGCGGTGCTCAACCGGGGCGACGTGGAGGAGTTCGCCTTCGTCACGCTCTACCCCGAGGTGGGCGAGCCCGGCGAGGTGGAGGAGGAGCTTCGGCGCCTCAAGGAGTGGCTCCACGACGAGGGGCTGCTGGACATGGCCTTCTGGAAGTGAGCGCGTGGACGCGGCAGCCACCCTGGGCGTCGCGCTGGGCGCGGCGGGCCTTCTCACGAGCGGCTTCTCGCTGGTGTACTTCCGGATGCAGGCGGACGCGGCGCGGCGCCAGGCGGACGAGGCGCGCCGGCAGACGGAGGGCGCGACGCGGCTCGCGATGATGGAGAGCAACCTCCACATGTACGCGCGCTTCCGCGAGACGCGCAACAACTTCCTGGAGTACCCCAACCTGGAGCGCGAGTGGCGCTCGACGCACCCGGCGTTCAACGAGATGTTCGACGCGTGCGGCGGGCTGGACAACTTCATCGCGGTGCGCGACGCCATGGACACCATGCAGGACGTCTACTTCCTGCGCAAGGACGGCGTCGTGACGGACCACTACTGGCACGTCTGGACGCGGACGTTCTTCCGCTTCTACTCCAAGATGCCCACGTTCCTGCGCGTCTTCGAGTTCGCGGCGAAGGAGGGGCTTCTGCACCCCGAGTTCGTGGCCTTCTATCGCCCCATCCTTGCGGGCCAGCCGTTGGGCGACCCTTGGAAGAAGGCCGGGGCCTAGAGCGGCACGGGCGGAGCCTGCCACCCCGAGGCGTTCCACCACGACCAGTCGCGGCGGCGGCATGCGTCGACGTAGAGGAGCGCCAGCGCGTCGAGCCACGAACCGGGGTCGTCGAGCCCCAGGCGCGCGGCGCCTTCGGGGTGCGTCCGCAGGGCGTAGAGCCCTTCGGCCATCTGGCGCTTGAAGCCCTCCTCCTTGCCGCGCGTGGCATTCTCTAGCGCGGCCGCGACGAGGATCATCCCCTTGAGGTAGGCCGCGGCGTCGGCGTCGCCCGCGGCGCGCAGCGCGTGCCACGCGCCTTCCCACGCCTCGTGGGCGTGCCAGAAGCGGCGCGCCGCGAACTCGCGCGCGCCTTCTGATAGCATCTCCGGCACGTCCGCGAGGGGGCGCGCCTCCTTGCGCGGGTCAGGCCCCTTGGGCATCGGCCAGGCTCACCTCCTTGGGGCGCGCGTGGGCCGCGACCGTGACGCCCAGGAGAGCGCCCAGCACCGCAACGGCGGCGCCCGCGGGGAACATGGCGCCGCCCCAGGCCGCGAGGAGCGGGCCGCCCGCCAGCGCGCCCAAGGCCCAGCCGAGGTTCCACGCCATGCTGGCGAACCCCTGCGCGAAGCCGCGGCCGGCGGGGTCGACGCGGCCCATCATCATGACGTTGGCCAGGGGCGAGAGCGTGCTGGCGAAGACGTAGCGCAGCACGAAGGCCGCCATGAGGAGCGCGACGGGCGCGGGGAGCGCGAAGGGGACGAGGCAGAGGGCGGTGAGCGCCTGCCCCGCGACGAGGAGGGGCGCCGCCTGATATCGCGCCGCGAGCCGGCCCGCGAGCCAGAAGCCCAGGGCGCCCGCGGCGGTGGCCAGCGCGAGCGCGACGCCCCACTGGTCGGTGGGCGTGGCGAGGCCGTTGAGGAAATGGACGGCGAAGTAGGGCGTCGTCGCGCCGAAGGAGAAGCCCACGAAGACGTAGAGCGCCGCGACGGGCACGACGGCGGGATCGACGCGGCCGCGGGCCCCTGCGAGCCTCGCGCGGCTCGTGGGGATGCGCGCCTGCGGAAGGCCCAGGGAGAGAAGGAGCCCCGCCAGCGCCACCGCGGCGAAGAGGACGGCGTTCCACCGCAGCGCGGTCGCCTCGTCGGGCGCCATCGCGAAGACCTGCGCCGCGGCGAGGGGGCCCAGCGCGCTGGCGAGGACGGAGAGCGCGCCCGTGACGCCGTACCCCTTGGCCATGCTGGCGCCGCTGAGGAGGTCCGCCACGTAGGAGTTGAACGGGATGGCGAGGAACGCGAGGCCCGTTCCTGATAGCACGCTCGCGAGCACGGTCGCGCCGAGGCTGGGCGGCGCGAGGAGCGGCGCGTAGGAGACGGCCAGCAGCGCGAGCCCCACGCGCATGATCCAGCGGCGCGGGACGCGGTCCGCCAGCATGCCGGCGGGGACGACGGTGAGCATGGTCGCTCCCGCGCTGGCGGCGAAGGCCCACGCGTCGCGCCCCGCGACGCCCGCCGCGCGCAGGTTCACGGGCGCGAAGTAGAAGAGCCAGGTGCTTTGCGCGATGACGCCCAGCACGTAGGCCGCCGTCGCGACGCGCAACGCCCGCGCCGTGCCCCCGCTGCCGCCGCCGCGAAGGCGCGTGATCGCGCTCCCCAGCCACGCGCCCGCGTTCATCCCGCCAGCAGCTCCGCGATGGCCGCCCGCTCCTTCTCGTCGTACCAGCGGCCTTCTGCGCCCACGGCGGCGTTCTCGCGCAGGTGCTCCGGGCTCGACGTGGCGGGGATGACGCTGGAGACGCGCGGGTCGCTGAGGATCCACCGCAGGCAGACCTGGGCCCAGGTGGTGATATCATCCTCGGCGAAGGGCCGCCACGCCTCCTCCGGGGGCGCCCTGCGCGCGAGGACGCCCGTGCCCAGGGGCTCCATGACGAGGACGCCCAGGCCCAGCTTGTCCGCCAGGGGGAGGATCTTCTGCTCGACGCTGCGGTCGATGAGGTTGTAGGGCACCTGGATCATGTCGAGGCGCCCCGAGCGCATGAGCCCCTCCAGCTCGTCGAACGCCGCGGGGTTGTAGTGGGTGGCGCCGATGGCGCGCACCTCGTCGCGCTTCTTGCGCGTCTCCAGCTCCTTGAGGTGCTCCTGCCAGAGGCGGAGGTTGTGCACCTGGTAGATCTCGACGACGCCGCCGTAGAGGTCCAGCGCGTGGGCGATCTGGCGGCGCCCCTCCTCGGCGCTGGAGGCCCAGACCTTCGTCGCGACGATGGCCTCCTCGCGGTCGTGGCGCAGGCAGTCGGCCAGCACCTCCTCGGCGCGCCCGTACATGGGGCTGCTGTCGTAGAGCGAGACGCCCAGGTCCAGCGCCTCGCGCACGAGCCGCCGCCTCGCGTTGCGCGCCGCGCCCTCCACGTCGAAGGTCTTCCACGTGCCCATGCCCACGACGGGGACGTGGATGCCGCTGCGCCCCAGGGGTCGCTCCTGCACGCGCGGCTAGGGAAACGCGTCCGCTTGACGGTTTTGCCTTCGCGGGTCCCTCGGCTTGCGCCCTTGGGCCGCCCGGCGCCCGGGGTTGGCCGTCACGCTTCGGGGGAGGAGAATGGGTTCAGGACGCAATGCATAGAGGAAGGCCTACGTCAGCGCGAAGTCGCGGCCGTGGCCTACGTCGGGGGCCTGGTCGCGCCACCAGAGGGGGCCGCCGCCGCTCCTCGCGTTGGGGTCGGTCGTCGCGATGGAGAGAAGGCTGCCCGCCATTGTGTTCTTGAGGAGTGTGCACGAGTGAGAAGCGAAGGCCGAGCGCGGGATGTCGACGTGGATCAGATTGCCATCGACTGTGACCGGCACATGGGCGTCCCAGAAGCTCATGCCTCCGAACGTGGCCCCTGGAATGGAGCTGACCTGGGCGTGGATATCGAGAAGCTGGGTGCCACAGGAGAAAGCGACGCCAAACGTCAAGTCCTCGTTGGCCTCGATGCGGTGCGTTCCGTCGGCGACCTGCCAGGTCACCCCCACGGTCGTGTCGTTGGAACCAAACCATGCCGCCACGAGGTCGATCTCAGGGGCGCCCAGCGTCGTGTCCCCGCGCAACGCCCCGTAGGCCGCATCCAAGAAGGGTGGGCTGTCCACGATCTCGGGGTCAGCCTGCGTGCCCGCATGAACGAGAGGCAGGACGAGGAGCAGCGCGAGGACGACGACCGGGAGGCGCATGGGGTTTCACTCGCAGAGGGTCACGACGGTGCGCCCATGCGGGAGGCCGTCAACCACCATGGTGGTCGTCACGGTCAGGGGAAGGCCTTGCGAGTGCGCATAGCGGCAGAGGTCAGACCAGTCTCCGTAGTTCCAGGTCGTCTTGAGATACGTCACGGACGTGGCGCCCGTCTTGGCCGCGAGCGGCTGAAGCTCGGGCACCGGCAGGAAGGGCGAGTCGGCGCAACCCTTGGGGAAGGCGTGCGTCTCGCTGGGCACGTCGCCGTAGAAGCCTGCCGCGGGCGTGTAGTCGACCTCCAGCTTGACGTCGTGGCACCCCGTGAGCGCCACGCGCACGCCGTCGCAGAGGAAGGCCCCGCAGGTGGATTCCTGCACGAGGCAGGGAGATTCGTCGACAGGAACGGTGGAGAAGCACTCGCCGCCATGGTCAGGCGCGGTCGCCGTCTGGAGTTCAACGTACCCCTCGGATTCGAGTCCAAGGCCGACGGGCTCGTAGCCTGCGCCCGTCGCCTTAAAGACAACGCCAGTCGCGGGGTCCAGGAACTCGTCGTCCGGGATGGGCACTGTGCCCGCGCGGCCCGGTTGTGTACCCTCCAGGCAGCGCGTGGGCGTCGCGGAGGCCGCAGCGTGGGGCGTCACGCTCTGGTCCAGGTAGGACAGGCAAGGCGAATAGACGAGCGCGGCCTGAGCGGGCAACGCGAGGCCACCCAAGGCGGAGAGAACCAGGAGGGCAGCCACGAACCGAGACAGGATATGGGAAGTCATCAAGGTTTCACCGGTCACTGAAGGGAGGGACAAACGGCCCCCCGCTGACCTAACAACGCCCGTGGTGATAACAGTAACGGCATTTCTTGGAGGCTTCGAGTGAAATTCGTGGGGGCAGAAGCGCCCGCAGAGAGGGCCTCCAGGTTTGACGCTCACTCACGACGGGAGCTATCGTCCGCCCTGCCGCCGCCCCTTCTCGCGGTTCTTCTCGCGGCTCTCCTTCGCACGGGCGTCGCCCAGCACGTCGGTGATCTTCTGCTGGAGGCTGGGCTCCGCGCGGTCGAAGGCGGTGCGGCGGATGCCGGTGGGGACGCCGCTCTGGTCCATGCCGCGCCACGGAGCGGTCGCGCCGCGGGCCAGCTCGCCCTGCCGGCGCTCGCGCAGCGCGCGCTCCTCCTCCAGCTTCGCCTTGCGCTCCTCCATGCGGAGCCTGCGCGCGCGCTCGGCCTCGGCCGCCGCGGGCGTGGCGGGCGCGGGCGGCGGCGCCGGCTTCGGCGCGGGCTTGGGCTTTGGGGGCAGGCTGCTCTTGGGCGGCGCGGGGGGCTTCGCGGGCGCGGGGTTGCCGCCGCCCACCGCGTAGGCGATGCGCGCCAGGGCGTCGAGGCTCGCCTGCTTCTCCTTCTCGCGCCGGCTCATGGCCGCCACTCGTTCGCGACCGGCTTCAAGCTTCGCGCGCCCTTTTCCCCTCCATGGCCACGCCCGCGAACCTCCCCCGCGTCATCCTGGTGCCGGTCGACTTCTCGCCCGCCTCCGAGCGCGCCGTCGCCCACGCGGCCCTCGTCGCGAAGGCCAGCGGCGCGCGCGTCGTCCTCCTCCACGCCATCGACCCCGCGCCTCCCCCCCCCCGCCGCGGCGGGCGCGGTCTACGGCGCCGCCATCGACGTGGCCGCCATCGAGGAGGAGAGCAAGGCGGGCCTCCACCGCCTGGCCCAGGGCCTCAAGGCGCAGGGCATCTCCTCCGTGGAGTCGATCCGCGTGGGCTCCGTGCCGGGCGAGATCCTCCGCGGCGCGGCCGAGGCGCATGCGGACCTCCTCGTCATGGGCACGCACGGCCGCACGGGCCTCGCCCGCATGCTCCTGGGCAGCGTCGCCGAGCAGGTCGCGAAGCGCGCCGAGACGCAGGTCGTCCTCGTCCGTTAGCGCGCGAGGTAGGCGTCCAGCTCGCCCACGACGCCGCGGGCCAGCCGCCGGATGGCGGGCTTGGCGACGGGCCAGACCAGCGCGCGGGCGGCCCAGTGGCGCGGCTCGAAGGCGCCCTCCACCGTGACGGCCGTCCTCCCTTCAGGCGTCGGCGCCAAACTCCAGCGGCTCGCCGCCGAGGCGAACGGGCCCGCGGCCCCGTCGAGCCGGTACGCCAGCGAGCGGCCCGGCTCGTACTCGGTGAGCGTCTCCGTCACCTCGCTGCGCCCCAGGAGCGGACGCGGAAGGCGGCAGCGCCGCGACGTGCCGACGCGCACCTCGGCCGTGTCGCGCTCGCAGTGGGCGACGGAGCGCGTCCAGCGGTGCTCCGTGCCGAAGTCGCCCAGCACCCGCCACACCTCTTCAGGAGACGCGTCCACGACGCGCGAGGTGGAGAAGCGGAGCGTCACGGGCATCGCCCCGTGCTCAGGGGGAGATGTAGATGATGTTGTCCCCGCGGACGATGACCATCTCGCGCTTGGTGGTGGTCTCCTCGGGGGTGCCCACGTTGTGGACCTCGTCGACGGCCTTGAGCACGAGGTTGAGGTGCGGGTGGTCGTAGCCGTCCAGCGTGCCCCGGTACTCGCGCTTGCCGCGGAGGTGGACGATGACGCGCTTGTTGAGGCTGGCGTTGAGGACGTCCAGGGGGCGCTTCTTCGACATGACGCCGCGCAAGCCCCCGCGCGCTATATGGTCCTTGCGACCGGCGTGGCGCTCCGCGTGCCCCCCGCGCTGCGCGGCCGATGGGGCTATGCGGCGGCGGGCCGCTGAAGCGGCGCCCCCTCGGGGCAGAGGCTTGCGACATGAAGACCACCCTCGTCCTGACGGCCGCGCTCGCCCTTGCGGGCACCGGCCTCTTCCTGGCCCCCTCGGCCAGCGCGTGCACCGACCGCCTCGACTGCCAGGGCCCGCCCGGCTTCGGCCACTGCTACGTCACCTACGAGAACAGCGACGACCTCCTGGCGACGCTGGTGTCCCCCGCGCCCGACCTCCCCAACGAGCGCGTGCCCAGCGGCTACGAGTGCGTGTGGTGACCCCGTGCGCGCCCTCCTCCTTGGCCTGATCGTCCTGGGCGCCTGCTTCGTCGTCGCGCCCGTGGCGGACGCGTGCATCCCGCCCAACTGCCCCGGCTTCGGGGACTGCCACGTCCGCACCACCGACATGGTTCTCCCCACGGGGGACCAGGAGCGCGTCCCGACGGGGCTCGACTGCTACTATTGATCGAGCGAGCGACGTTGCAGCAAGGCTTCTCGCTTTCTTGCTGGGGGCGGAGCCCCCAGCGACCTGCAAGCAAAGGGCCCAGCCGAAAAGGCTGAGCGAGCCAAACGCTGAAGCCCCGCGACCGGCCTGCGTCGGCCGATGCCCCGCGTGGTGAACCTCACCGTGACGGGCGCCGACCGGACCGGCGTCGTCGCGCGCTTCACGAGCTTCCTCTTCGAGCGGGGCGCCAACATCGAGGCCCTCGAGGAGCGCGTGCGCCGCGGCGAGTTCCACATGCTCGTCCAGGCCAGCTTCGCCAAGGTGGACGAGAAGGCGCTGCGCCGCGACCTCGCCGCCGTGGGCAAGGAGCTGGGCATGGCGGTGCGCGTGCAGGTGCACGACCCCAAGGCGAAGCGCAAGGTCGCGCTCCTGGTCACCAAGGAGCCCCACGCCATGGAGGCCGTCATGGACGCGGTGGCCAAGGAGCGCCTCGCCATGGAGCCGGTGCTCGTCCTCTCCAACCGCAAGGACCTCGCCCCCCTCGCCGCGCGCCACGCCCTCCCCTTCCACCACGTCCCGTGGACGAAGCCCGACGTGGGCGAGGCGCGCGCGCTCAAGGTGCTGGAGAAGGCCGAGGTCGACCTCCTGGCGCTGGCGCGCTTCATGCGCATCCTCAGCCCCGCCTTCGTCTGGCGCTACCCCAACCAGATCGTGAACGTCCACCCCAGCCTGCTTCCGGCCTTCCCCGGCGCGTCGGCCTACCGCCAGGCGTGGGAGCACGGCGTCCGCGTCGCAGGCGCCACCGCGCACTTCGTCACGCCCGACCTCGACCAAGGCCCCATCCTCGCCCAGCGCGCCTTCCCGGTGCTCCGCGGCGAGAGCGTGGACGAGATCAAGCGCAAGGGGCAGCAGGCCGAGTCCGAGGCGCTCGTGGAAGCCCTCGCGATGGTGCTCAAGGAGGACCTGGACGTGCACTGGGGCCGCGTCTGGTGAGAGGCCCTCTGGTCAGGGGTCCAAAGAACGCGATGAGCGCGAAGAGCGCAAAGGACGCGACGACAAAAGGAACCTTTGCGACCTTGGCGCTCTTCGCGCTCATCGCGTTCTTTGGACCCCCAAGACCAGGGAGGCATCCATCGGGCGCAGGAAACCCCGCAATGCTCATCCACGGTCGGCGCCCATGAGCCGGTCATGAGCCTCTTCGGCAAGAAGGAGAGCGTCACCCTGCGCATCCAGGGGATGACGTGCGCCAACTGCCAGAAGCACGTGGGCGACGCGCTGCGCAGCGTACCCGGAGTGGCCAGCGCGACGGTGGACCTCGTCTTCCACCGCGCCAACGTCACCTACGACCCGGAGAAGGCGACCCTCGAGGATATGGAAGCTGCGGTGGAGCGAGCCGGCTACCGCGCCGAGCCCTCGGGGGCGCCGCGCGCGTGAACGTGCAGCCCTTCGAGCTGGCGCGCTTCCAGCACGAGAACCGCCACCGCGCCCGCGTCGTCCTTGGGGGCAGCGGCATCGCGCCCGCGCCCGCCGCCGAGCTTCCGCGCGCGGAGCCCACGTTCTCGGACGCCGACGAGCCCGCCTTCGCCCGCGCCGTCGCGCGCGCCCGCGGCGTGCCCGTGGAGAGCGTGCTGCCCACCGTGGGCGGGACCGAGGCGCTCTTCGTCGCGCTCTTCGGCCTCGTCTCGCCGGGCGACCGCGTCCTCGTGGAGACGCCGACGTACTTCCCCCTCCACGAGATCCCCCGCGCGCTGGGCGCCCGCGTGCAGGCGCTTCCGCGCGCGCTGGAGGAGGGGTGGCGCCTCGATGTGGACGAGGCCATCCGCCTGCTGGACGACGACGTCAGCGTCGTCGCGCTGGCGAGCCCCAACAACCCCACCGGGCGCCTCACGCCCGCGCGCGACCTCGCGCGCCTCGCGGCGGCCTGCGAGGAGGTGGGCGCGTGGGTCGTCGTGGACGAGGTGTTCGCGCCGCTGGTCCAGCCGCGCCCCCGCGCCGCGCACTCGCTTCATCCGCGCATCGTCAGCACGGGGAGCCTCACCAAGTGCCAGGGGCTCCCGGGCCTGCGCGCCGGATGGGCCCTCGCCGCGCCCGAGGCGATGCAGTCGATGAAGCGCGCCAAGGGGCTCTCCAGCATCATCGGCCCCTCGCTCTCTGTGCCCTACGCCATCGAGGCGTTGCAGCGAGAGGACGCGCTCCTCGCCCGCGCGCTGCGCATCACCCACGCCAACCACGCGCGCTGGCGCGGCTTCGCGCAGGCGCGCCACGCGCTCCAGTGGCGCGAGCCGGACTGCCCGCTCATCGCGGCGGTCAAGCTCCCGGAGGGCGTCGACGACGTGAAGCACTGCGAGGCGCTGCTGGAGGAGGAGGGCGTCCTCCTGGTGCCGGGCTCCTTCGTGGGCCTCCCGGGCTTCGTGCGCGTGGGCTTCGGCGCCGAGCCGGAGGCGTTCGCCCAAGGCCTCGAAGGCTGGGGCCGCCTGCTGGACACCGTATGAGTGTCACCCCGCGGGGCCGCGGAACCGTTTATCCCGCGCCGCGCGCTGCATGGCCGATCCCCCATGGGCCCCGCGCGCCTCGCCCCGCTCCTCGTCCTGCTTCTCCTCGCGGCCGGCGCTGGCGCGGGCCCCCTCCGCGGCGCCGCCGGCACGGCCAGCGTGCCCGTCTTCGCCGCGCCAGTCGTCATCGCGGCGGACGTCGCCACCGGAGAGCCCAGCCTCGTCGTCGACCCCAACGACGCCTCTCGCCTCTACGTCGCGGCGCCCGACTCGCCCGCCACCGACGTGTGGACCTCCGCCGACGGGGGCGCCTCGTGGCTGCGCGCGCCCGACACGCTGGGCGCCAGCGGCGACTCCAGCCTCGCCGTGGACGCGGCGGGCGCGCTCTACGCGGCGGACCTCTGCTCGGTGTCGGGCCACGGCGACGTGCCCGTCTCCGTGAGCGAGGACCACGCCGCGACGTGGGCGCGCGTCGTCAACGTCGCCACCGAGTCGAGCGGCTGCGGCAGCGCGGACCGCCAGTGGGTCCTCGCCGCGGGCGCGGGCCACGCCTACGCCATCTGGAACGACGGCGACACGTACTTCAGCAAGACCACCGACGGCGGCCGCACCTGGCTGCCGCCCCTCTCCATCTCCTCCAACGTCATCCTGGGCGGGCCCCTCGCGCGCGACGGCGCGGGCACGCTCTACACCGCCTACGACGACGGGCTGGAGATCCACCTCCTGCGCAGCTTCGACGACGGCCTCACCTGGGTGGACACCAAGGCGGCGGACGAGAACGGCGCGCTGCGCGACTTCGCCACGCACCCCCTGGGCACCGTCAACTCCTTCGTCGTGGCGGCCGCCGACGAGCACGGCAACGTCTACGTCGTCTGGTCCGAGGAGAAGGACGTCGTCCTCGTGGCGAGCCGCGACGGCGGCGCGACCTTCGGGCCGCGCGTGACCGTGACGCAGGGCAAGACCGGCGTCTTCCCGTGGGTCGTCGCGGGGCCCAGCTCGGGCGTCGACGTGGCGTTCTACGAGTCGAACCAGAACCTGGAGCCCGACCAGGGGCAGGCGATCACCACCTGGCACGTGACGCTCGCGCAGAGCTTCGACGCCGCCAGCGCCGCGCCCACCTTCACGCTGACGCCCGTCTCCGGCGTCGTCCACCGCGGAAGCATCTGCACGACCGGCATCGCCTGCGCGGGCCCGCAGAACTTCCTCGGGGTGGGCGGCGTGCCCACACCGGGCGACCGCAGGCTCTACGACTTCTTCGAGATGCGCGTCGACCCCGCGGGCAACGCCCTGGTGGCCTACCCCGTGGACCGCTGGATCGTGGACACCAAGGACCCCTTCGACGCGGTGTTCTCTGACGAGTCGTTCACCTTCTCGCGCCAGGTGGACGGCCCCACGCTGGGCTGAGCGGACGCGTTCTGCCCTGCAAAACGTCGACGCCGTGATGCCCGGGAGGCGCATCCCGGACTGCTCCACGCCGGCCGCCCGCCCTCCTTCTGCCCCCAAACCGACTCCCACGGGGGGCCCGCGGCCGGCGCGGAGACAAACCTTTTTCCGCCTCCTGGCATCGCGGGGCGATGATCCCGCGAGCGTCCGTCCAGGAGGCCATCGCCCGCTACGACCCGCGCCGCCTGACCGTGGGCGCCATCGGCAGCCACTCCGCGCTGGACGTGGCCGACGGCGCCGCGGACGAAGGGCTCCGCACGCTGGTGGTCGCGCAGCAGGGGCGCGAGCGGACCTACGCGCGCTACTTCAAGGCGCACCGCGCCGCCGACGGGCGGCTCCTGCGCGGCGCGGTGGACGAGTGCCTCGTGCTCCCGAAGTTCGGCGACGTCGTGCAGGACGCGCACCAGCAGCACCTCCTCTCGCGCAGCACCGTGTGGGTGCCCAACCGCAGCTTCACCGTCTACTGCGGCATCGACAACGTGGAGGACAAGTGGCGCGTGCCCATCTTCGGCAACCGCGCGATGCTGCGCACCGAGGAGCGCACCGAGAGCCGCGACTACTACTGGCTCCTGGAGCGGGCGGGCCTCCCCTTCCCCGAGAAGATCAAGGACCCGCGCGACATCACCGAGCTTGCCATCGTGAAGCTCCACCACGCCAAGAAGAAGCTGGAGCGCGGCTTCTTCACCGCGGCCTCGTACAAGGAGTACCAGGAGAAGAGCGGCGAGCTGCTCTCGCAGGGCGTGATCGACGAGGAGAGCCTGGAGAAGGCGCGCATCGAGCGCTACGTCATCGGCCCCGTGTTCAACTTCAACTTCTTCTACAGCCCCCTCGCGGCGCGCCACGGCGAGGAGCCCTTGGAATTGCTGGGTGTCGACTGGCGCTTCGAGTCGAGCCTGGACGGCCACGTGCGCCTCCCCGCGGCGCAGCAGCTCACGCTCCAGGGCAAGCAGAGGATCCCCGAGATGACCGTCGTGGGCCACAACACGGCCACCGTGCGCGAGAGCCTCCTGGAGGACGCCTTCGCGCTGGGCGAGAAGTTCGTGAAGGCGGCGCAGGAGCACTACGCGCCCGGCATCATCGGCCCCTTCTGCCTCCAGACGTGCGTGGACAAGGACATGCGGTTCTACATCTACGACGTGGCGCCCCGCATCGGCGGCGGCACCAACGTCCACGTCGGCGTCGGCCACCCCTACGGCAACGCCCTCTGGCGCCAGCCCACCAGCACGGGGCGCCGCGTCGCCATGGAGATCAAGCGGGCGGCCGAGGAAGGGCGCCTCGCCGACGTGGTGACCTAGAGCTTCCCGCCCATCTCCAGCTGGACGCGCTTGGCCTCCAGCGCGCCGCGCTGCTGCTTCAGCTCGTCCACGAAGGAGGCGTACCCCTGCTTGCTGATCTGGCCGGTGGCCAGCATGACGCCGGCCTTGTTGATGCGGCGCGTCAGCTCGCGGATCTCCTCGTCGATGCCCGAGATGCGGCTGTCGCGGGGCGCGGCGGGCGGGGCGGCGCGGACCTCGACGGGCGAGGGGCGCAGGCGCGGCGCGGCGGGGATGGGGGCCGGGGAGTGGAGCGCGCTGGGGGTGGGCGTCGTCATGCGCGTGGCGAAGGCGATCTCCGCCGGCACGACCTGGATGGTCTCCTCGGGCGTCTGGAAGTGGAAGAGCGCCATGAGCAGGCCGCCCAGGAGGAGCACGAAGCCCACGATGGACGCCAGCGAGGCGCCGGTGAGGGTGAGGAAGGACGAGGGGAGCCACGGCGCGTGCAGCAGGCCGGCGCACAGGCTGGCCGTGCCAGCGAGGGCGAAGGCGGCGCCGACGACGAGGTGGCTCGACCCGCGTGCCATGGTCGATCCCTCTCCTTCGGCCGCTGGATAAGAAGGCATCGGGATCGGACCCGGGCCGGATGGCGCATCCGCCGAGGACAAACCGCCGGGGGTTGTCCCCAGGGGCCCTGGGGACCCGGGGCCTTCACGGCAGCGAGCTGAAGGGGACCTCGTCGTAGAGGAACGGAAGCTCCGCGGTGCAGGGCTGGGGGCCGCTGCCCACGGGGACGAAGACGACGGCCGCGTCCACGTCCACCTCGCGCGTCTCCTGGCAGCCGCTCCCGGTGCCGGTCTGCGTGTCGTAGGCGCCCACGCCCACGCTGGCGACGTCCTGCACGGTGAACCAGCTGCTGGCGCCGATGCAGGTGCTCCGGCCCACGACGCTGGAGCACGCGCTCCCCTCGTCCTCGGGGGTGGTCTGGTCGCGCTGGTTGGCGTCGGCCTGCACGCCGGTGCCCGCGACGCCGCGCACGCCCTCGAAGGCGCCCGCGCCCGCGTCGGTCCACTGGCGGCTCTGCTGCGTGGTGCCGTCGTCGTAGGTCCACGAGCCCTGCTCCAGGTCGGCGTGCGCGTAGTCGAACGCAGGGTCGGCCTCCACGGCGTGGCTGACGTGCAGGACGTAGTCGTGGGTGAACGTCTGGCTCGGGTCGCCGAAGCTCCCGTGGTCCAGCGCGCACGCGGTGGTGTAGTTGGTGTCGGGGTACTGCTCCACGGTCACCACGTCGCACTCGGCGTGGGCTGGGAGCGCGGCGAAGGGGAGCGCCAGAAGGACCAGGGCCAGCAGGGAACGGACTCGCATGTCGATGCCTCTCCGCGGGCCGCAGGGCGCGCGGCGTCGATAAGCGCTTGCGTCCAAGGCCTGGGGCGAAGCCGCGAGGGCATCACCCTTCAACGCGGCGCACGACCCGCGGGAGGGCGTCCCCCGGCGGCGTGTGATAGCAAAGGACTGCCCGGGGCCCGTCCAGCCGCCATCGGCCGGCCGGCGCAGGCGCGAAGCGGCGCCTCAACCGCTTGCGCGGAACGGCCGCCGCGGGCACGCTTTTGGTCCCGCCGCGCGCTTGCGGCTCCGCTTGACGACCCTCGCCCGCGAGACGCTGGAGCAGCGGCCGCGACGCAGCCCGCTCCTCCACGCCGCCGCCCTCCTGCTGGCCTTCGCCTCCTTCGCGCTGCTGGCCGCCTGGATGGCCGGCGCCCGCCAGGGGCCCCCTTCGAGGGCGTGGCTCGTCGCGGAGTGGGCGACGTGCGTCCTCTTCGCGCTGGAGTTCCTCACGCGCAGCGGCTTCCGCTGGCGGCCCGGCCGCTACGCGCTGGGGCACCTCTTCGACTTCGTCGCCGTGGTGCCCGTCCTGGCCCTGGCCAGCGCGGCAGCGCCCCTCCTCTGGATCGTCCTCGTCGCGCGCGGCGTCCGCTGCATCGACCGCGTGCTGGGCGACGGCTTCGTGCAGCGCCTGGTCCTCATCCTGGCCGAGGGGTTCGAGGAGGAGGTCGCCGACCGCGTGACGCTGCGCCTCCTGGCCCGCGCGGAGCAGAACCTCGCGGAGAGCCGCTTCGGGACCGCGGTGGGCGACGCGCTCGCGCAGAACCGCGACGCGGTCCTCGCCCGCATGCGCGCCGCCACGCCCGACGAAGGCGCGGGCCCGGCCCTGGCGCGCCTCGTGGGGCTCGACAAGGCCGTCGCGACCGCCGAGGCGCGCGCCTACGACGCCGTGGTGGAGGTGCTGCGCAGCCGCGAGGTGGACGACGCCCTGCGCGCGGCGATCGTGGGCTCCTTCGCCAACCTGCGCCAGGAGGTCGGACGCCGCGAGTGGCGGGCGCGCCTGAAGGACGTCTGGCGCCGCGGGCGCGGCCGGGCGAACGATCATACCGGACCCCGTCCGTGACCCTCCCGGGTTGACCTCACCATGGCAAAGGGTCTCTGGCCTGTCATCAACGTCTCCGACGTCGCCAAGTCCGTGGAGTTCTACAAGGGGCTGGGCCTCAAGGCGCGCCTCGACAAGACGAGCATGGGCCCCGAGATGGCCTTCGGCACCCTCGACCTGGGCGACGCGGGCATCATCATCTGGGACAAGCACGCCGTGCCCCCCGACCAGGCCGAGGACACCAAGGCGTGGGTCACCGGCGAGCTTGGCAAGGGCGTCCTCTTCACCATCGGCGTCCCCAACGCGCAGAAGGCGTGGGCCAACGCCCAGAAGATCCGCGCCGAGGTCGACGTCCCCCTGGAGGCCCAGCCCTGGGGCGGCCACGCCTTCAACGTCGTCGACCCCGACGGCTACGTCCTGAGCATCACCGACAAGTTCCCCGACATGGAGCCCCCGAAGAAGCGCAGCGCCAAGAAGCGCGCCGCGAAAAAGGGCGCGGCCAAGAAGGGCGCGAAGACGAGCGCCAAGAAGGCGAAGGGGAAGCGGAGGTAACGCCCCTCAACGGCCGGACGCGTTCAGCTCCGCCGCCGCGCGCACGAGGGCCTTGAAGGCCGTCTCGTCGATCTCGTCCCCCTCGCGCAGGTCGATGGCGCGCCTCAGGCCCCCTTCGAGGCCCGAGTTGAAGAGGCGCGCCGGATCGGGGACGAAGGCGCCCTTGGCGAAGGTGAGCTTGACGTGGTCCTTGTAGACCTCGCCGGTGCAGAGGATCCCGTCGTGCGACCACACCGGGACCCCATCGGGGTTGGAGGGCTTCCTCCACTTCACCTCCTCCACGGCGCTGGGATCGGCCTCGCGGATGAGGCGGCGCAAGCGGTCGAGCCGCTGGGCGCGCCAATCGCCACCGGCGCCGCGGGCGGCCTTGGCGGCCTTCTTCGCGGGCGCCTTCTTCGCCGGGGCCTTCTTCACGGCTTTCTTCGCGCTCTTCTTGGCGGCCATCGCGCGCGCAACGCCGGGGCGGCGCTTGAATCGAACGCTCCAGCAGAGGACCATGCGCGGTAGCGGGGGACGAGACGGGGGTTGGCTTGAACGGAGCGAAAAAAAATCGATTCCGTTCGCGAATTCAGGCCGGAGCAGGAGAGTGCGCCCGCCGGGATTCGAACCCGAGTCCCGAGGAGAATCGCAGAGAGTGAGGCCCGAAACCGGCGTCACTCTCCAATCGCTCGATGCTCCGGGCCACCGCGTGACTGCGTGCGGTCCGGACCCTCCCGTTTCGTCTCCGTGTCCTTTCGGGGCGCCTGGGTCGAGCCTCAAGCGACGAGACGATTCTCCTCAGTCGTGTACCGCTCGACGCCCCTTGCCGAGATTTCCGTCGACCTTCGGTTCCCGCTGAGAGGCCGTCCGATCGTTGGTCCTGTGAAAACACGGATCGTTGACCACGTCGGGTGGGACATTGGACCGTGAAGCGGCCTCGACTACTTCGAGAGCCAGCCCGTGAAGAAGTCCCAAATCGACTTCGCGGTCTGCAAATCGCCGACGACGCCGAGGGCGAATACGATGACGCCCCCCGCGGTCACGAGAACGACCAGGGGCCAGAAGAGACCGTACTTGAACATCCGACCGCGGTACGCGCGGGGGAAGGCGTTGATGACCCGAGTTGTAGTCCGGACCATGCGTCGACCGTGGACCGCGCGCCCATGAACGTTTCGGGGAGTGCCCCAAACGTGCCCCCGATTTCCCGTGCGACCTATGGAGGGCAAAGGGGATGCGTCCAGAACTCAGGCCCCGGTCGGCGGGGCATCCGGCGAGAAAGGGGGTGCGTCAAAAACGGCTTGGCCGATTTCGTCTATAGACGGATGCTGACAAGAAGGATTACGTCATCGAGTGGCGTCGCTACTGCGGTGCGCTCCGGTCCTCGCCCGCGCAAGCAACGCGGACGACGGCCGGCCGCGCGCAAGCTCGCCGGGGAGACCAAGGACTCGCGGCCCAAGGTCTCCCCGGCGCGCGGCGCTCAAGGGCGCGAGCCGATGCTCACAGGGCCGCCTTTGGCCCGGGCGCCTGCGGAGGATAGGTTCTGCTTAGGCGCTCGGTTGGTCCGCCGCGTCCGGCCCCCCGTCGGGTGTCGGATTCCCACCGTCCGGCGGGGTGGGCTCGCTTCGAACCACCGTCAGCGCGTGGCTCTCGCAGTCCAAGACCACATCCGTGAACCGCGCAGCCTGCTCGAAGGCGCTCTTCTACATCGCAAAGGTTGGACGCAAAGTCGCTCCTGCGGGGGAGCGGCCACCGCTGCCGCAGGTGTGACAGATGGTCAAGACGTTACATGCCGAAAACGCGGCTTGACCCATCCGGGGTCCGCCGTAATTTGGCTATGCGCCCGCCGGGATTCGAACCCGGGCGAGAAGCTTGGAAGGCTTCCATGATACCGCTTCATCACGGGCGCGCGTGACGATCCCCCAAGGGGGCTGGCCGCGGCGATGGGGGTCCCCTCCTTTCAACGTTGGGGAAGCGTGGCCTCTTTTCGCGCCCCGTTCCGTCGCGTCGTGGCGCCGTGGCGTCGTCTCGTTGAGTGGTGACAGAGGGGCCCCGTCCCGCGACCGGCGCGCAAGGGTTTGCCCCGCTGCAACTTCCTTGCGCCCCTCTTGGGTGATGGTCAAGCCCAGGAGCGCGCTAGGCGGGGCCCGTGAAAGGGTACGCCCGCAAGGTGCGCCGGGTCCTCGTGGTGGTGATGGCGGCGAACCTGGCCATCGCGGCGGGGAAGATCGTCATCGGCAGCCTGGCGAACAGCCTCGCGGTGGTGGCGGACGGGCTGCACTCGGGCGTGGACGCGCTGGCCAACGCGGTGGCGCTGCTGATCCTGCGCTACTCGACGCGGCCCGCGGACGAGGATCACCCTTACGGGCACTCGAAGTACGAGACCATGGCGGCCTTCGCGCTGAGCGCCCTGCTGCTGCTCACGGCGTTCGAGCTGGGGCGGCAGGCCGTGGGGCGTATCGCGCATCCGGAGACGACGACGGTGAGCGCGCTCACGCTGGGCGTCATGGTGGTGACGGTGGCGGTGAACGTCGCGGTGGCGTGGTCGGAGCGGCGCGCGGGGCGGCGCTACGCCAGCGACGTGCTCCTCGCGGACGCGGCGCAGACGAGGGCGGACGTCTTCGTCTCCCTGGCCGTGCTCGCGGGGCTCGCGCTCCACCGCCTGGAGATCCCGGGGCTGGACCCGATCCTCGACCCGCTGCTGGCGCTGGGCGTGTCGCTGTTCATCGCGTATGCCGCGTATGCGGTGTTCCGCGACGTGCTGCCCATCCTCACGGACCGCATCGCGTTCGATCCCGGGCAGATCGCCGCGCTGGTGCGCCAGGTGCCGGGCGTGCGCAGCGTGCACGACATCCGCAGCCGCGGCCCCGCGCGGGAGGCCTACGTGCAGATGCATCTCGTGGTGGACCCGGCGGACGTGGAGGGCGCGCACGCCATCGCAGACGAGGTGGAGCGCCGCCTCGCGGAGTCGTTGGGCGTCAAGGAGACGTTCGTGCACATCGAGCCCCACGACGACGCGTCGGGGCCGCCCGGCACGCGGGGATGAAAGCCCCGCGGATTGGGCAAGGGTTAAGGCAGCCGCCCCCGGTCGGCCTGCCAGGTGTTGCATCGTTGACGGGGGCCGCTGAAGCGCCGGACGCGAGCCAGAAGCTCCGCCTCGTGCTGGACTACCTGCCCTGCGAGGCGTGCCTCGCGCAGCCCGTGAAGGACCAGGACCTCCTCTGCTCGGTGTGCCACCGCCTGCACCGCCAGGTGTCGGTCCGCGTCGCGACGCGCACCACCGTCATCGTGGAGCGCCCGGACCTCCCCGCGCCCGCCGCTCCCGTGGTGATCCCGCCCGCCGCGCCGGAGACGCCCATGGTGGAGGTCGCCCCCCCGCCGCCCGAGGCCCCGCCCGCTCCGCCTCCGCTTCCCGAGCTGGAGGTCGTGACCGAGCCCTTCGAGGAGCCTGCGCCGCCCGCCCCCGAGCCGGAGCCCGTCCCCGCCGTGGAGATGCAGGACGAGCCGGAGCCCGAGGAGCCCGCCAGGAAGCGCTTCGGCCTCTTCCGCAGGAAGCCCGCGGAGCCCGAGCCCGCGCCGGAGGAGCCCACGTTCGACGACGTCGCGGGCTTCGAGCCCACCGAGGAGGGGTTCGGCGTCGCGCGCGGCGAGCCCGAGTTCGCTCCCGAGGACGTGGTCGAGGTGGCGCACGAGGAGCCGCCCGCCCCCGAGCCGGAGCCGCAGCCCGAGCCCGAGGTGCTGGCGGAGTCCGAGCCCGAGGTGGAGTCCGACTTCATCTTCCGCCCCCCCGAGGAGGAGCCGGAGCCCGCGTACACGGAGCCCGCCTACGAGGAGCCCGAGCCCGTGGAGGAGATCGCGCTGGAGCCCGAGCCGGGCGAGACCTACGAGCCCTCCCCGTGGGCGCCCCGCGAGGAGGAGGTCCTCCCCGAGGAGCCGGAGCCGCAGCCCGAGTGGGCGCCGCCTCCCGAGCCCGAGGAGGAGGTCGTGGAGATGGAGGTGCTTCCCGACGAGGAGGAGGTGCTGGAGGCCGAGATCGTCGAGGAGGAGGTGATCCCGGCGGAGGTGCTCGAAGAGGAGATCACCCCCGCAGCGGAGCCCTCGTCGGACCTTTACCGCCTACGCGGCTTCGCTCCCGACCACGAGGAGGCGCTGCGCGCGGTGGGCGTCGACAGCCTGGCGAGCCTCGCGGGGCACGACCCCAACGAGCTTGCAGGGCGCTCGGGCCTGCCTGCGGAGACCCTGGCGTTGTGGGTGCAGGTGGCGGACCTCGTGCACGAGGTGGGCGTGCCCATCGACAGCGCGTCTGCCCTGGTGGCGGCGGGCATCGCAGGCCCCCGCGGCCTGCGCGACGCGACGGAGGAGGAGATCCTCGATCGCGTCGAGGCGTTTGGCGGGTTGCGCTTGTCCGGGCGCGACGTGAAGCGGTGGAAGCGCCGGGCGTAGGTGCCGCATGCGTGGCTGGATCGACGAGGCGCGCGACCATGTCCGCGCGATTCTCGGCGCCGCCCTCCTTGCCGCCAATCCGCAGACCGTCATGCGCTCGGTGCGCCGCGACGGCGACGACCTGCTTCTTCCCGACGGATCGAGCGTCCGCCTTGCCGGCCGAGCCGTGCGCTGCCTCGCGGTGGGCAAGGCCGCGGGCGGCATGGCCGCGCACGCGCAACCGTGGGGCCCCTTCGCGGAGGCCGTGGTCGTGGCGCCCCACGAGGTGGACCTCCCCGGCTTCGAGGGCTTCGTGGGCGGACATCCCACGCCCGACGCGGGGAGCCTCGCGGCGGGCGAGCGCGCGCTGGCCCTCGCCCGCGCCTGCGGGCCCGGCGACCTGCTGATCGTCTTGCTATCAGGTGGGGCCTCCGCGCTCTGCGAGTCGCCCCTGGTGCCGCTCTCCGACCTCCAGCGCGTGAACGGCCTGCTCCTGCACGCCGACGCGCCCATCGAGGAGGTCAACGCGGTGCGGCGCCACCTCTCGGCGCTCAAGGGGGGCCGCCTCGCGCTGGCGTGCGCGGGCGAGGTCCTGCTCCTGGCCATCAGCGACGTGGAGCCCGGCGACCTGGCGAGCCTGGGCTCGGGCCCGGTGAGCCCGGACCCCACGACGTGCGCCGACGCGCTGGAGGTCCTGGCGCGTCGCGGCGTCCTCGACGCCGTGCCGCCCCGCGCGCGGGCCGTCCTGGAGTCGGGCGAGGGGGAGACGCCCAAGCCTGGCGACGCGGCGTTCGCGCGCGTGCGCTCCTTTGTGCTGGCCGACAACGACACGGCGCTGCGCGCGGCCTCGCTCCAGGCGTCGCGGCTGGGCTACGACGTGCGGATGCTGTCGGGCTGGCTGCGGGGCGAGGCGCGGGAGCGCGGCCGCGACCTCGCGCAGGCCGCACGCGACGCCGCCACCGGCCGCGGCCGCCCCCTGGCGCTCCTGGCGGGCGGCGAGACGGTCGTGCGCGTCGCGGGACACGGCAAGGGGGGCCGCAGCCAGGAGATCGCCCTCGCGGCGATGGAGGGGCTCTCCGCGCAGGACGCCGCGCTCGCCGCGCTGGGCACCGACGGCCGCGACGGGCCCACCGACGCGGCGGGCGCCATCGTGGACGGCCGCAGCCTCGCGCGGGCCCAGGCGCTGGGCCTCGACGTGGGCGCGCACCTGGAGGAGAATGATAGCTTCCCCGTCTTCGAGGCGCTGCACGACCTCATCCGCACGGGCCCCACCGGGACCAACGTGCGCGACGTCGTCGTGCTCCTCGTGCGGCGCGGCTCATGAGGGCGGGCCCAGCATCGAATCGGCCAGCTCCTTCTGGTCCCACGAGAAGGCGCGCGCCATCCTCAGGCCCGCGCCGCGGGGGACGCCCAGCATCGCCAGCGGCCTCGGGAAGCGCGCCCACTCCACGGCCAGGCGCCCCGGGCCACGCGAGAGCACGCGCCCCACCGCGATGGCGCCCGCGTCCTCGCGGTGGAGGAACACGTAGTCCCGCGGCTGGAGCGCGACGCGCGACGCGGCCGGCGGGTCGAACGTCCCCGCGGCGATCCAGCGCGACGCCTGCTCCGCGTCCGCGCGCGCGAGGCGCAGATGCCAGACCCGGGGCGCCATGGGGCCACCCGAGCCTCGTCGTCCGTGAGGGGCGTTCGGGAGGGGTGGAACGGAAGTGAGACGCGCCCATCCCGGAGTGCCGAATCGTTAAATAGGGCGAGCGGGATGGGGGCGCCACCCCTGGTGGCGAAAGCCGCCGAGAATTCCACGGGTCCGTGGGGTAGCTTGGTATCCTTGGTGCTTGGGGTGCACTTGACTCCAGTTCAAATCTGGACGGACCCACTCCTCCGGAGTCACCCCGCGCCTGCGGGGCGGAGAAGGAGAATCTTTCCATGGACGTGAACCGCGCCCTGCGCAACGCCGCCGCCACCGGCACCGTGAACCTCGGCTACAAGGAGACGCTGGCCGCCATCGAGACCAAGAAGGCCAAGCTGGTCGTCCTCGCCGACAACGCGCCCGCCGAGATCGTCGGCAACATCGAGACCGCGACCCGCGCCCACAAGGTGCCCGTCTACCGCTACGGCGGCAAGAACACCGAGCTGGGCCCCGCGTGCGGGCGCCCCTACAGCGTCGCCGTCCTCTCCATCGTGGACGCGGGCGACAGCGACGTCCTCCAGCTCGCCAAGGGCGCCTGAGGGAGCGAAGGCGGATGCCGAGCGAACGCGAGGACCGCAGCGGCTGCGCTCCGCAGCCGCGAGGACCGGAGCTGCGCTGACATGGTCGAGATCAAGCTGGACGCCGAGGCGCTCCGCATCTTCTCCATGTTCGAGCGTATGACCGGCGCCGAGCTGAAGGACTTCCAGGAGGAGGAGGACCGCGTGGTCTTCGTCGTCGTGGAGGGCCAGATCGGCCGCGCGGTGGGCAAGGGCGCGCAGAACCTCAAGCGCCTGCGCGAGACGCTGGGCAAGGAGGTCGTGCTCTACGGCTACGCGGCCGACCGCGAGCAGTTCCTCAAGAACGTCTTCCACCGATTCACCGTGGAGGGCGTCGAGTGGGAAGACCGCAACGGCGACATCATCGCCCACGTGAAGCTCCCGCAAGAGGAGAAGGGCAAGGCCATCGGCAAGGGCGGCCGCAACATCCAGCTTGCGCGGCAGCTCATGAAGCGCCACCACCAGGTGGCCGACGTCAGCCTGGAGTGACCTCGCGGTACACCGCCAGCGTGCGGTCCGCCACGGCGTCCCACGAGAAGAGCGACATCGCGCGCTCGCGCCCCGCGGCGCCCATCCTTTTTCCGATCCATGGCGCGCGCAGCAGCTCGCCCATGGCGCCGGCCAGCGCGGCCTCGTCGCCGTAGGGCACCAGCAGCCCCGTGCGCCCCTCCTGCACGACCTCGGGGGCGCCGCCCACGCGCGTCGCGACGCAGGGCACGCCGCACGCCATGGCCTCCAGCAGCACGATGCCGAAGGCCTCCCACTCGCTGGGCAGCACGAAGAGGTCCGCCGCGGCGAGGTGCTCGCGGTACGCGCCATCGGGGAGGTGGCCCGTGAAGCGCACGCGGTCCGCGATGCCGCGCTCCTTCGCCATGGCCTCCAGCCGTGGGCGCCACCCCTGGTCCTCGCCCGCCAGGACGAGCACGGCGGCGGGGTCCCCCTTCGCGGCGGCCGCGAAGGCGGGCACCAGCACGTGCAGGCCCTTGTTGCTGGCGAGGCGGCCGGCGAAGAGGACGATCTTCGCACCCGAAGGGAGGCCCAAGCGGTGGCGCACGCCCTCGCCATCGGGCACGCTGCGGAACTTGTCGGCGTCGAAGCCGTTGGGGATGACGCGCACCTTGGCCTCGTCCAGCGGGAGGTGCTTCTTCATCTCCTCGATCTCGCCGCGGCTCACACCGATGACGCGCGAGGCCTGGCGGACCACCGAGGCGCCCAGCGTGGGGTCGAACGCGCGGCGCAGGAGGCGCCGGCCGGCACCCCCCTCCATGCTCCAGGGCGGGTGGAAGTGCGGCGTGAAGACCAGCGGCGTGCCGGTCGCGCGGGAGGCCCGCGCCGCGGCGACGGTCTGGTGATAGCCGTAGGAGTGGGCATGCAGCACGTCGGCGCCGCGGGCGGCCTCGCGCAGCGCGCGGGGCAGGGCGGGCATCACGGTCCACGATCCCAGGAGGCGCCGCGCGCGGTGGCGGACGACCTTCACGCCGCCCATCTCGCCCCCCAGGTCGCCGCGCACGAAGGGGTACTCGGTGTGGAGGTCGCTGGTGTGCACGACGACGTCGTGCCCGCGGCGCGCGTAGGCCTCGGCGAGGCTGCGGACGTGCGTCTCCGCTCCGCCGGGCGCGGGAGGATATCGGACGCACGTCAGGACGATGCGCAGGGCGCGGTTCCCCCGCGCCGCCAAGGCGGGCTCCCGGCATAAGCCCTGCCCGATTCAAGCGTCTTCATCGCCAACGTTAAGTGGCGCCGCGAGGGTCGCCGAGGCGTGAAGCGGGCGTTCCTGGACGAGGGCAGGCCCGAGGAGGTCGCCCACGCCATCCGCCAGGTGGTGGAGGCGCGCGGCGCCCTCGTGAGGGAGCACGTCGCCCGCCGCGTCCGCTTCGCCGACCAGCCCAAGGGGCGCGCCTGGCTGCGCGACGGCTACGTCGGCATCTACCAGCCCCTGGGCGAGCCCCAGGTGGAGGTGCGCCTCCTGCTGCGCGCCCGCTGGCCGTGGCGCATCCTCTGGACCGTCGCCCTGCTCAACCTCGTCCTGGCCCTCGTGCTCGTCATCACCGCCCCCGACGGCAACACGTGGTTCCTCGCCGCCTTCGCAGGCGGCTTCGCGCTCCTGGCGGCCGCGCTGGTCCACCTCAACACGCTGGAGCCCGTGCGTCAGGAGGAGGCCGCCTGGATGGAGGCCTTCGAGCAGGAGCTTCGCCGCGAGCTTCCGGAGACCGAATTGGAGGACGCGCTCCAGCACGAGCGCCGCGCGGCCGAGCTGGAGCTGGAGGGCGAGATCGCGCAGCGCCGCGTCGCCCGCGCGCGGAAGAGCGCGCCCAAGCCGCCCAAGGAGAAGGGGCGCCGCTTCAGCCTCCGGCCCAACAAGGAGAAGGAGCCGGAGGAGAGCCCCGAGGACCGCCTCGCCAAGCTGCGCGCGCGCAAGGCGGAGCTTGAGGCCCAGCAGCAGCGCGAGGCCGACGGGAAGGCGTGATCAGGCCTTCGTGAGGTCGAGGACGGCCGTGCCCATCCCCGAGCCGCGGAAGGTCACCGTCCACACGCCGGGCGCCAAGACCTGTCCGTCCTCCGAGACGAACGTCTGGCAGTGGCCGCTGGAGCCCTTGACGGTGGAAGACGAGCCGTCGCTCATCGATCCCCCTTCAGGGTCCACGATCTTGACGTCGAACGAGCCGGAGCAGACCGGCGCGCCCTGGGGGCCGTCGAGGTAGACGTGCAGGTCGAGGGGCCCCCAGGAGGCGTAGATCGTGAAGTTGCGCGTCTCGTCGGGCTGGCGGTAGTCGTGGGTCCAGTGGAGGGGCGTGAAGCCGGGAGTCCCGGCCGCTCCCGGCTTGCCGGGGCTCCCGCCGTCGGGATGGGAGGGGGCGGAGGGCGTGGAAGGCGCGTCGGCGCTGGAGGAGCAGCCGGCCACGAAGGCCGCCAGCAGGAGGAGGGCGAGAGGGCGCACGCGCCGCTAACAAAGGCGGAGGATATGTTACTTGCGGCGCTTCAGCACGTTGCGCACCGCGTCCGCGAGCGCCTTCCCGGTGAGGCCGTGCTTTTCGTACAATTCAGCGGGCAGCCCGCTCTCGACGTAGCGGTCCTGCACGCCGACGCGCGCCAGCGGCACGGGGTACGTGTCGCCCAGCGTCTCGGCCACCGCGCCGCCCAGGGCGCCGATCACCGTGTGGTCCTCGGCGGTGACCACCGCGCCGGTGTCGCGCGCCGCGCGCTCCAGCGTGGCGGCGTCCACGGGCTTCACGGTGTGCGCGTTGAGCACGCGCACCGAGACGCCCTCGCGCTTGAGGAGGTCGTGCGCGACGAGGGCCTCGGAGACCAGCGCGCCGCACGCGGCGAGGGTGGCGTCCACGCCGTCGCGCAGCACGGGCCACGCGCCGATCCGGAAGGGCGCCTCGGGCTCGGTGAGGACGGGCACCTTCTGCCGCGTGAGCTTGAGGTACGCCGGCCCGTCGAAGGCGTTGAGCGCCGCGACGGCGTTCATGGCCTCGTTGGCGTCCGCCGGCACGACGACGCGGAAGTTGGGCAGCGCGCGGTAGATGGCGACGTCCTCGATGGCGTGGGCCGACGCGCCGTCCTCGCCGGTCATGATGCCGCCGTGGCTGCCCACGATCTTCACGTTGAGGTTGGGCCGCGCGACGGCGTTGCGCGTGATCTCGAAGGCGCGCTCGGTGAAGATGGCGAACGTGCTGGCGAAGGGGCGCAGCCCCGTGGTGGAGAGGCCCGCGGCGGTGAGGACCATGTCCTGCTCCGCGATGCCCATCTGGAAGAAGCGCTCGGGGTGCGCGTCGCCGAACCACTTGCTGCGCGTGCTCTCGGCCAGGTCCGCGTCCAGCGCCACGACGCGCGCGTCGCGCTCGCCTTCGCGGAAGAGGCCCGCTCCGTAGCCGTCCCGCGTCGGGGCGGGCTTGTCGAACCCTTGCGGCACCTTGTGGCTCATCGAGCCACCTCCGCAAGGGTTCGACAGGCCGAATCCGCAGATTCGGCCGTGTCGAACTTCGCGGGGACCGCGTGGGCCATCAGATCGCCCCCGTGAACTCTTCCCCAAGCTCCGCGAGCGCGCGCTTCATCTCGTCGTCGGTGAGCGCCCGCCCGTGGTAGTCCGCCTTGAGGCGCATGAACGAGACGCCGTTCCCCTTCTCGGTCTTCGCGAGGAGGAGCACCGGCTTGCCGCTGCCCACGCGGGAGTCGGCGTAGTCGTAGGCCGCCAGGACCTCCTTCAGGTCGTGGCCGTTGAACTCGCGCACGTCCCAGCCGAAGGCGCGCCACTTGTCGGCGAAGGGCTCCAGGTCCTTCACGTCCTTGACGAAGCCGTCGATCTGGATCTGGTTCCAGTCCACGATGCAGGTGAGGTTGTCGAGCTTGCGGAAGGGCGTCGTCATGGCGCTCTCCCACACGCTCCCCTCCTGGCATTCGCCGTCGCCCAGCATCACCCACACGCGCGTGGAGCGGCCCGCGAGGCGCTCGCCCAGCGCGACGCCGTTGCCGAAGCCCAGCCCCATGCCGAGGCTGCCGGCGCTCATGTCCACCCCTGGAATCTTGTGGTCGGTGTGCCCCTGGAGGAGGTGCCCCGCGCGACGCAGGCCCTTGAACTCCTCGCGGCTGAAGAAGCCCCGCTCGGCGAGCACGGCGTAGAGGCCCGGGCACGTGTGCCCCTTGCTGAGGATGAAGCGGTCGCGCCCCTGCTTCTTGGGGTCGCGGGGGTCGACGCGCAGGCGCGTCGCGTAGAGCGCCACCAGCAGCTCGGCCATGCTCATGGAGCCTCCCGGGTGGCCGCTCTGCGCCTTGTGCGTCATGCGCAGCACGTCGACGCGGACGCGGCGCGCGGCCTCCTTCAGCTCGTCGAGGTTGGGCTTCGCGGGGGCCAGCGCGACGGGGAGCATCACGCGGCCCACGAGGCTTCCCCCATAAAGGCGTTTCCCGGGTTCAGGAGGGGCAGGACCCTTGGAGGCCGGCGAGCCCTTCGAGGGCGGCGACGAAGCAGTCGGTGGCGCGGACGAGCCCCCAGCAAGTGGGGCCCTCCTGGTGGAGCGCGTAGCCGCCTTCCTGGAGGGCGCACGAGGCCTCGTAGGTCGCGAGGACGACGAGGAGCATGGGATCGGGCACGTTGGCCGAGGCGACGGGCACCGCGAGCAGCGGGGCGCAGAAGAGGGCGACGACGAGGAGCGCGCGCATCGCGGCCCACGCGCCGAGGGCGCGGATGGACCTTGCGGCCGCGCAGCCGGGGGCGCTTCGGACTCAGCGCCGAGGGTGAGATTCGAACTCACGAGGCCAGATGGCCACCAGTTTTCAAGACTGGCGCGTTGGGCCGGGCTCTGCCACCTCGGCGGTGCGGCGAAGGAGGGGGGCCCGCCGCATGAAGGCTCCGTGGTCCCGCCCGCCCCCGGCATAGGTTCAAGCGGGAGAGGCCCCTCGAAGCGGAGCGATGCCCGCGCGCTACACCCTCACGGCTCCCTACCGGCCGGCAGGCGACCAGCCCGAGGCCATCGCGTCGCTGGTGGACGGGCTCAAGCGCGGGCTGCGCGACCAGACGCTGGTGGGCGTCACGGGGTCGGGCAAGACCTTCACCATGGCCAACGTCATCGCACAGGCGGGGCGCCCGGTCCTCGTCATCTCCCACAACAAGACGCTGGCCGCGCAGCTCTTCGAAGAGATGAAGGAGTTCCTCGGCCAGCAGAGCGCGGTCGGGTTCTTCATCAGCTACTTCGACTACTATCAGCCCGAGGCCTACGTCCCCACCAAGGACCTCTACATCGCCAAGGAGTCGGACCGCAACGAGGAGATCGAGAAGCACCGCCACGCCGCGACGCAGGCGCTCATGATGCGCGAGGACGTCGTGGTCGTCGCCTCCGTCTCCTGCATCTACGGCCTGGGCGACCCCAAGGAGTACCACGACCAGCACATCGTGCTCAAGAAGGGGCAGGAGATCGCGCGCGAGGACCTGCTTCGCCGCCTCGTGGACATCTACTACAAGCGCAACGACCAGGCGCCCGACTGGGGCACGTTCCGCGCCCGCGGCGACACGGTGGAGGTCCGCATGCGCGACGGCGAGACCGTGTACCGCGTCGAGCTGTTCGGCGACGAGGTGGACTCCCTCACCCGCGTCGACCCCATCACCGGCACCACGCTGGAGAAGCTGGACAGCGTCGTCATCCACCCCGCCGAGCACTTCGTGACGCCCCCTGACGAGGTCGAGCGCGTCGCCAAGGGCATCCAGGTGGAGCTGGAGGAGCGCCTCGCGGAGCTTTCGCGCCAGGGCAAGATGCTGGAGGCCCAGCGCCTGGAGCAGCGCACCCGTTATGATCTGGAGATGATGCGCGAGGTGGGCTACTGCTCGGGCATCGAGAACTACTCGCGCCACTTCAGCGGCAAGAAGGCCGGCGAGCCCCCCTACACGCTGCTGGACTACTTCCCCGAGGACCTGCTGGTGATCGTGGACGAGAGCCACGTCACCATCCCTCAGCTTCGCGGGATGTACCACGGCGACCGCAGCCGCAAGCAGACGCTGGTGGACTACGGCTTCCGCCTCCCCAGCGCGGTGGACAACCGCCCCTTGCGCTTCGAGGAGTTCCGCAAGCGCGTCGGCCAGATCATCTACGTCAGCGCGACGCCCGGCCCCTACGAGCTGGAGGTCTCGCAGAACGTCGTCGAGCAGGTCGTCCGCCCCACCGGCCTCCTGGACCCCGTGGTGGAGGTGCGTCCCAGCAGCGGCCAGGTGGACAACCTTCTCGGGGAGATCCGCGAGCGCGCCAAGAGGAACGAGCGCGTGCTGGTGACGACGCTCACGAAGAAGATGGCCGAGGACCTCACCAACTACTACGCCAGCCACGGCGTGCGCGTGCGCTACATGCACTCGGACGTCACCGCGCTGGACCGCGTGGACCTCCTGGAGGACCTGCGCAGCGGCCAGTACGACGTGCTGGTGGGCATCAACCTCCTGCGCGAAGGCCTCGATCTCCCCGAGGTATCGCTGGTGGCCATCTTCGACGCCGACAAGGAGGGCTTCCTGCGCAGCGAGACCTCCCTCATCCAGACCTTCGGCCGCGCCGCGCGCAACCAGAACGGCAAGGTCCTCTGCTACGCCGACGAGATGACCGACTCCCTGGAGCGCGCCATCGCCGAGACGCGCCGCCGCCGCGCGAAGCAGGAGGCATACAACGCCGAGCGCGGCATCACGCCCCAGACCATCCAGAAGGCCGTCAGGAGGATGCGCGAGCGCGCCGAGGAGCAGGTGGCCGAGCAGATCGCCGTGGCCCCCGTGGAGGCGCTGCGCGTCCTGGCCGACGAGCTGGAGGCCAAGATGCGCGCCGCCGCGAAGCGGCTGGACTACGAGACGGCGGCGCAGTACCGCGACCGGCTCAGGGAAGTGCGCGAGAGGCTGGAGAGCGCGCCGCGCGCGTAGCCCCGCCTTCGGGCAAGCTCCAAGAGGGAGGCGCGCCTGGGAGCGGAGCGATGGCCGGCGCCGCCGCGGTGGGCGAGGAGAAACAGGCGACCCCGCCCGCCCCCAGCCGCTTCCTCCTGCGCGTCGCGCTGGTCTTCCTCGCGTGGTCCGCGCTGCACGTGGGCGTCGTGGGCGCGGTCTTCTGGACGGCCCTCCCCTGGTGGGCCGCGCCCCTGGCGTTCCTCGTCGCGGTGGCGCCCATCCCCGCGCTCCTCTCCAGCTTCCGCGAGGACGCGTATCCCGGCGCCCTCACGCGCGTCCTGGTGATGCGCCCCTTCTGGTACGTGCAGCTGGGGCTGCCGCTGCTGAGCCTCGCCGCCGCGCTGGGCCTCCTCGCGGGCCTTCCCTTCGGCCACGCCCTCCTCTGGGGGCGCGCCGCGGTGGCGGGCACGGCCCTCCTCCTGGTGGCGCTCTACGTCGCGGGCTACCTGGGCTCGCGCCGCCTGGTGGTGCGCCGCGTCTCGTTCGCGTACCCCGACCTGCCCGAGGGGCTCGACGGGACGGTGGTCGCGCAGCTGTCGGACCTGCACGTGGGCCCGCACACGTCGCGCCGCTTCCTGAGGCGCATCGCCGCGGCGGTGGAGGCCGCGAAGCCCGACCTCATCGCGTACACCGGCGACCAGGTGGACGACTACGACCGCGACGTCGCGCGCTTCGCCCAGGTCTTCGGACCGCTGAAGGCGCCCCTGGGCGTCTTCGCCATCGCGGGCAACCACGACGTGTACGCCGGGTGGCCCGGCGTCAAGGCGGGCATGGAGGGCGCGGGCATGCGCGTGCTGGTCAACGACGCGGAGCCCGTGCGCCGCGGCGGCTCGGAGATGTGGATCGTGGGCACCGGCGACCCCGCCGGCGCGCAGGGGTTCGGCGGGCTGGCGCCCGAGGCCGCGCCCGACGTGCCCCTCGCGCTCTCCCGCGTGCCGCCCGGCGCGTTCACCCTGGCGTTGGCGCACAACCCCGCGCTCTGGCCCGCACTTGCGCAGCGCGGCGTCCACCTCACCCTCAGCGGCCACACGCACCACGGCCAATTCAGCATCCCCGCGCTGGGCTGGTCGCTGGCCTCGCCCTTCCTGGACCTGGCCATGGGGACCTACGAGCGCGCGGGCTCGCGGCTGCACATCCACCCGGGGACGAACTACTGGGGCATCCCCTTCCGGTTGGGCGCCTGGCCCGAGGTCACGCTGGTCACGCTGCGGCGCGCGTGATCGCCCATCATGGCGCGCACCGGCCGCCGCACCGTCTCCGCCACCGCGCCGAAGAGGAGGTGCATGCCCAGGTTCCGCGCGACGGCCTTCGGCGGCTGCTGCGTCACCGGCGGCGCGAGGTCCAGCGCGGGCAGCGTCGCGGCGGGGAGCGCGGCCCACACGGCGGCGCCGAAGGGGAGGCCCCACCCCCACGTCGCGGCGGGCGTGGCCTCCGCGGCCATGCCGTAAAGCGCGCCGGTCACCGCGCCCGTGGCGTAGTGGACCACCTGGCCCGCGAGCTTCTTCTGCGTCTCGGGGACCTCCTCGCCCGTCAGGGGCTCCACGACGGCGTTGGCGACGGCGAGCTTGGGGTCCTCGCCCCCGCCCTTCCTCGCGCGCCGCTTGTCCATGCGCTTCATGGCGTAGCCCATCACACCCGCCGCGGCCACGCCCGCGATCGCGCCAGCCAACGCACCCTTCGCCAGGTCGGTGGGCGGCGGGACGTGGGGCGCCCAGCGGGCAAGGCCCTGCTCCTTGGGAAGCTCCGGTTCCATGGGGCCCCTTTTCACGGCCAACGTGCAAGTCTCCTTCCGACCGAAACCCAAATACGTAACCATAGGGTTACGGGTTTCCATGGCGCGAAGCATCGTCCACGAGGTCGACTACCCGCACCCGCCCGAGCGCGTCTGGCGCGCGCTCACCGACCCGCAGCAGATCGGCCAGTGGCTCATGGCCACCGACTTCAAGGCCGTCGTCGGAGCGAAGTACGAGATGCGCGCGAAGCCCATGCCCGGCTGGCGGGGCCTCGTCGAGGGGGAGGTCCTGGAGGTCGTCCCGCAGCGCAAGCTCGTCTACACCTGGCTGGGCAACGAGAAGGGGCCCCTCACCACCGTCACGTGGGAGCTGACGCCCACCGCCACCGGCACGCGCCTCAAGCTCACCCACAGCGGGTTCGCGGGCCTGCGCGGCTTCATCGCGTACAACGCGCTCAAGGGGGGCTGGGGGAAGAAGATCCTCCGCGAAGGGCTGCCCAGCGTGCTCGCGGGCAAGCCGGTGCCGAGCGTGCACTGATGCAGAAGGCCCGCGGGAAGGGCAAGTCCGCGCGGCGCGAGGAGGCCGTCTACCGCGCCCTCGCGGACCCCACGCGGCGCCGCATCCTCGCGCTCCTCGCCGAGGCGCCCCGCTCCGTGGGCGCCCTGGCCGCGGAGTTCCCCTCCATCAGCCGCCCCGCCGTGTCGAAGCACCTGGCGCTCCTCGTGGAGGCGGGCCTCGCCGTGGCGGAGGCGCAGGGGCGCGAGCGCGTCTACTCGCTGGAGCCCTCGCCCCTCTCGGAGGTCGTCTCGTACGTCGCCACGCTGGACGCCTTCTGGGCCGAGCGCCTCGGCGGCCTGGGCGCGCACCTGGACCGCATGGCGCGCGAGGAAAAAGCCTGAAGCCCGGACGCCCCCTCGCGCGACGCATGGACAAGCCCGCCCCCATCGGCGTCGAGATCACCCGCGGCGGCACCGTCGAGAGCGCCCACCGCGTGCACCTGGCCGTCGTCGACGGCGCGGGGCACCTCGTCGCGCACGCGGGCGACCCCTCGCGGGTCGCGTTCCTGCGCAGCGCTGCGAAGCCCTTCCAGGCCGTGCCCCTCGTGGCCTCGGGCGCCGCGGACGCCTTCGGCCTCGCGCCGCAGGAGCTTGCCCTCTGCTGCGGGAGCCACGGCGGCGAGCCCATGCACGTGCGCGTCGTCGAAGGCATGTTCGCCAAGGCCGGCATCAGCCCCGACCTCCTGCAGTGCGGCACGCACCCCTTGTGGAGCAAGGCCGCCAAGGAGGGGCTCGCGGGGGGCAAGCCCACGCCGAAGAACCACAACTGCAGCGGCAAGCACGCGGGCATGATGATCCTCCAGAAGCACCTGGGCGCGAATCCCGCGGACTACCTCGATCCGCAGAGCCCCGCGCAGCGCGCGATCCTCCGGGCCGTCGCGGAGTGCGCGGGCGTTCCCGAGGCCGAGGTGCGCGTCGGCACGGACGGGTGCAGCGTGCCCAACTTCGCGCTGAGCGTCGCCGCGGGGGCGCGCATGTTCGCGCGGCTCGCGATGCCCTCGGGCCCGCACGCCGCGGCGCTCACGCGCCTTCGCGACGCCATGACCGCGCACCCCGAGATGGTGGGCGGCAGCGAGCGCTTCGACACCGCGCTCATGGGCGCCTCCGAGGACCGCCTCGTGAGCAAGGCCGGCGCCGAGGGCGTGCAGGGCGTCGGCGACCTCGCCACGGGCCTGGGCCTGCTGCTCAAGGTCGAGGACGGGACCAGCCGCGCCGTGGCGCCCGCCACGGTGGAGGCGCTGCGGCAGCTGGCGTGGCTGGAGGGGCGCGCCTTCGAGGTGCTGGGCGACTGGTGGCGGCCCGCCATCACCAACTGGAGCGGCCGCGTCGTGGGGGAGACGAGGCCGGTTCTCACGCTGGAACGCACAGAATAGACTCAGTTCGTCGCGCGCGCCGCAGCGCGCGTACCCATGGGGGTTTCAGGGGGCGAAGCCCCCTGACGTGAAGGGAAAGAAGCAGACGCTCAAAACTTCAGGGGGCTGCGCTCCCCGAACCCCCCGCCTGCCGTCGCACGAGCCACGCCCACGCCACGAGGCCCACGAAGGCCAAGGCGAGGCCCACGGTCAGCGCAAGGAAGAGGGGGTCGTGCTGGACGGGCGGGGTTTCTGTGGGGGTGGCGAGGCTCTTGGCGAAGCCGGTGGGCGCGGCCTCCGTGGCGTTGGCGACGCCGCTGCGCAGCCACATCCAGGCCGCCAGCGCGGCGGTGACCAGCGTGCCCAGGGCGGTGCTGAGGATGAGGGCCAGCGTGATGGTCTCGGGGTGGAGGAGGCGGCGGCCGGTCCACGAGAGCTGCCAGTAGACCCACTTGCGCTCCACGTCCTCCTCGATCTTCTGGATGAGTCCCACCTCGGCGAGCTTCTCCAGGTGCTCGAAGACCGTGGCCTTGTTGAGGTCCAGCTCGCGCGCCAGCTCGGTCACCGTCTTCTGGCGCTCGTCGAGCGCCTTGAGGATGTCCAGCCGCGTGTCCGAGGCGAGGGCCTTGAACACGGCGCGGTCCAGGGTGATCTTGTCCACGGCGTCCTATGCTGGGGCCGCGCGCTTCACGGTTGCGGAACCGGCGGGGAGGCGCCCAACGCCTTCCCTCCGTGGATCGTCCCGGTGGGCGAGCAAGGACTATGGGAGCGGGAAGCGCTCGGGAGGCGATGACGGAAGAGCCTTTCCTCACCGTGGGACGCGCCGTGGCCATGGTGCTGATCCTGGCCGGCATCGCCGTCGTGATCACCGCGCCCTGGGATGACAGGCTCCAGAAGGCAGACTGCGACCAGGAGCCGCACGTGCTCTGCGACTCGTTTAGCCCGGTCCCTCCCGACCTGGCCGGTGTCCTCGCTGCGCTCCCGGGAGCGGTGGGTCTCGTGGGCTCGGCGTGGCTGCGCTCGGCGGCGGCTCCGAAGCTTGACGCGGGAGAGCGCCGGATCGCCCGCCTCGCGTGGGGCACCGCGCTGGTGGGCCTGGGCGGGTGGGCAACTGTCTCGGCACTGCTGGGAATCGTGGCCTCCGTCTGTGCCAACAACCTCTGCACGCACCACGTGCTTCCCCGGGACGTCGTCGGGCTGGTGTGGTCCTCTGCCCTTCTTGTCGGAGGTCTTGTCTTCCTCGCCCGCGGGCTCCTGAAGAGCGCCGCGCCGACGTAGCTCCACCGGAACGCATCCCCAAACGCACGTATCCCAAGAGCGACACTCCCTGCGTGTGGACGCCGCCTCCGCCGACGCGCTTCTCGCCCGCGTGCGCGGGGGGCGGACGCTCTGGGTGCTTCACGCCAACGCGGACGCGGACTGCGTGGGCTCCGCCGCCGCGCTCCAGCGCGCCTTCGGCGGCACCCTGGGAGCTCCCGACGGCCTCTCGCGCGAAGGGCGCGCGCTGGCGGAGCGGCTGGGGCTGGAGGTCGACCCGTGGCCCCACCCCGAGGCGTTCGACGTCCACGTCGCGGTGGACACCTCGTCGCGTGCCCAGTTGGGCCGCCTGGGGCCGCTCCTCGCCGCGCCCCTCCTGGTGGACCACCACGCGTATGGCGATCTCCAGGCGGGCGCGCCCGCCAAGGCGTGGGACCCCGCGCGCGCCTCGTGCTGCGAGGTCGCGCTGGCGCTGCTGGACCGCGCGGGCGCCGCGCTGCACGCGGACGTCGCCTTCGCGCTCCTCGTGGGGCTCCTCACCGACACGGCGCGCTTCCGCCACGCGGACCCCGCCGCCCTGCGCGCCGCCGCGCGGCTCGCCGAGGCCGCGGGCGCCACGATGGAGGACGCCTACGCCTTCCTGGAGCGCGTGGACGAGGAGATGGACGATCTCTCGGCGCGCAAGGCGACGCTCGTCGCCGCCTCCCGCGCGCAGGTGGACCAGTGGGGCCCCTGGCTCGTGGCCACGAGCGAAGTGGGCGCCTTCGACGGCGCGGCCGCCGCGGCGCTGGTGCGCGCGGGCGCCGACCTCGCGTTGGTGGCGCAGGAGAAGAGCGCCTCGGCGCGCATGTCGCTGCGCGCCAGCGTGCGCGCGAAGGAGGCGGGGCTTCACCTGGGCGAGGTCGCCAACGCGGCGGCGCGCGACGTGGGCTGGAGCGGCGGCGGGCACGAGGCCGCCGCGGGCCTCCAGGGGAAGCCGCCCCTGGCGCCCGCGCGCTCCGCGGTGCTGCGCCTGGCGCGGGCGAAGCTGGAGGCCGCCTGATGGCGAAGCGCAAGCGCCCGAAGTACGCCTACGAGGTCGCGCCCGACGTGCAGGCCATGCTGGAGGAGATCGTGCGCCTCCTCCCCGACGAGTTCCCCCACGTGGACGTGCGGCGCGTCGTGTGCTATCGTTCCCGCGGCTCCACCGCGCGCATCTACGCGCGCATCTGGAGCCTCCCGGGCATCTGGCAGGCCGCGCTGGGCGTCGAGGCGCACTACGTCGTCGAGGTCGTGGAGCGCTTCGACCGCGAGAGCCGCGAGGAGCAGGAGAAGACGATCCTCCACGAGCTTCTCCACATCCCCAAGACGTTCAGCGGCGCGCTGGTGCCGCACAACTGCTTCGGCAAGAAGATCAACTGTGAGGCGGAAGGGCGCCTGCACGCCAAGCTGGAGCGGGCCCGCGCGCTGGAGGCCCGGGCGCAGGCGGACGCGCAGCGCATCCTGGAGTCCTACGACCTGGGCCGCACGACGACGTCGGCGAAGTAGGCGTCGGTCCCCGTCCCGATCCAGAGGGCGACGCCGCCCCGCGCGTGCCCCATCTTGAGGTCCTTGACCAGGAGCGCGGGCTGCGACGAGGCGCCCACGAAGAGCTCCGCGCGCTCGCCGCGCACGACGACGCGCAGGCGCGTCCACGCGCCGGGCTCCATGTCGGCGTAGGACTCGTAGACGCCCGGCGACTCGCCGCGCAGGCGATGCCAGGGCCAGTCGGGGAGCGAGGCGTACTGCGTCGTATGGTTGCGCCGAAGCTGGTCGTCCGCGCGGGCGTTGGTGGGGCGCACGAAGAGCAACTCGAACCGGGCGGAGCCCTCCTGCACGCGGAACGCGAGCCCCGCGAAGCCGCGCATGTCGGGGTCCGCGTCAGGGCGCCGGTCGGCCGCCAGCCAGCACTCGATCTCGCCGTCCTCGAAGAGACCCGGAAGGTGGGCCAGGGGCTCGACGCCGGGCGCGCCCATCTGCGACTCGACCACGTGGACGGCACGCCGGCCGCGGTGCGTCGCGTCCGCGAGGTCCACGCCGCGGGGCGTCAGAGTGGCGGCCGAGAAGGCGGGCGGCATCGGACCGGGCGGGCAGCGGCGCGGCCGTCTTTCAACGTATGCGGGCCCGGTCGGAGCCGGCCAGCCGGGAACCGGCAAGTGGCGAATCCCGCTTCTGGGATCGTCGTTTGTCCGGCGGGAAGGACGGTCGCTTGGACGGCGCCTACCCAAACGGGGGTAAATTACTTACCCTGTCATGGCCCATGGATTCGCGCCGAGGTGCGACGCGTGCAGTCCGAAGGTTTCGTCTTCGAAGAGAAGCCCGTGTACGACTGGAACCACGTCCCCGTGGGGACCGTGAGCGGCGCCGTGCGCGATCCCAAGACCCGCGCCGCCCGGCAGCTGGTCCTGCGCTTGACCCCGGAGGCCCAGACCGAGCTTGGGGCCGAGCAGCCCACCGTCGAGCTTCCCGCGTCCTTCGTCTTCGGCGTCCGCCGCGACAGCGTCACCCTGGACCGCTCGCTCAGCGAGCTCAAGAAGATCGATTTCTTCGCCTCGGTCATCAAGAAGTAGGTGCCCGGCCTCCTTCTTCTTTTCAAGGGCTACTTCCCGTAGCGCCGCTGCCGAAGCTGGTAGGTGCGGATCGCGCGCAGGAAGTCCACGCGGCGGAAGCCGGGCCAGAAGACGTCGGTGAAGTAGAGCTCGCTGTACGCCATCTGCCAGAGCAGGAAGTTGCTGATGCGCTCCTCGCCGCTGGTGCGCAGGATGAGGTCGGGGTCGGGGAGGTGCGCCGTGTAGAGGTGCTTCGCGACGAGGGACTCGTCGATGTCCGAAGGCTTGACGCGGCCCGCCTTCACGTCCTCGGCGATGCCGCGGATGGCGTCGAGGATCTCCTGCCGGCCGCCGTAGGCGACGGCGATGGTGTAGAAGTAGGACGCGTAGTCGCGGGTGCGCTCCTCGGCGACGCGGATGGCCTCGCGGACGCGCTTGGGGAGGCGGTCCAATTGGCCGATGGCGCGGATGTGGATGCGGTTGCGGTGGACGCGCTCGTCGGCCGCCATCCGGAGGAAGTTCTCCTCGAAGAGCTCCATGAGGCGCTTGACCTCCATGGGGTTGCGGTTGAAGTTCTCGCTGGAGAACGCGTACACCGTGAGGTGCTTCACGTCCAGCTCCAGGCACCAGTCCAGCACGCTCTCCAGCGTGTCGCGGCCGTACTCGTGCCCCTTGAGGGCGGGCTCGCCCAGCGCCTCGGCGAAGCGGCGGTTGCCGTCCATGATGATGCCGATGTGGCGGGGGACGGGCTCGCCCCTCACTTCCTTGAGGAGCGCGGCCTCGACGGTCTTGGCCACCGCGTCGCCGACGCGGTCCTTGATCTCGTGGATCGGCGCTCCTCCTGGTCCGGGCTGACCCGCTGCCGGATGAAATAGATTGCTCCCGCGATCAGGGCGCCAGCGTCTTGCCCAGCTTGGGGCCGTGCATCTCGAAGCCGCCGTCCACGGGGGGCACGACGACCTTGGCCGCGGTGCCCACGCGCTTCTCGAACTCGTGCGGGTCCGCGTGGATGGGCGGGAAGGTGTTGTAGTGCATGGGCACCGCGACGTTGACGCCCAGCCACTCCACGGCGCGCGCCGCGTGCTCGGCGCCCATGGTGTAGAAGTCGCCGATGGGCACGGCCGCGACGTGGGGCTGGAGGAGGTCGCGGATCACCGTGCGCATGTCGCCGAAGAGGCCCGTGTCGCCCGCGTGGTAGAAGCGCGTCTCGCCGTCGTCCACCACGAAGCCGCACGCCACGCCGCCGTACCCCTGGAAGTGGTCCCCCTCGCGGTGGAAGCCGCTGGTGTGCAGGGCGGGCGCGCACCAGACGCGCAGCTTGCCCTTGCGCCAGAAGCCGCCCACGTTCATGCCGACGCTCCCCCGCGCGCCGCGCGCCTCCAGGATGCCCGCAAGCTCGTAGGTCGCGACGCAGGGCACGCCGAACTCAGGCGCGCTCCCCACGTGGTCCGCGTGGGCGTGCGTCACCAGGATGATGTCGGGGTGGAAGTCGGCGACGCGCTTCGCGGTCATGCCGTTCTCGACGAACGGATCCACGAGGACCTTCGTGCCGTCCTTGCACGCGAGCGAGAAGAACGAATGGCCGTGCCAGCGGATCTCCATGCCGGCGCGAAGAGCGCGCCCAAGGAAAAGACGTTCGGGTACGGGCTCAGAAGTGGAAGGCGGCGCCGCACTCGGTGCAGTTCCCGGGGGCCATGAACTCGGTGCCGCACGACTTGCACAGCGTCAGGAACGTCGTCTCCTCTTGCATCCGAGCCCATCCGTCAGCGCCCGGGTAGTTAAGAGTTGTTGGTTCGGCCGGCGAACGTTCCGGGCCCTTCCCCGGCGCCCCCAGGCCTCAGAAAGTTCTTAGGAGGGAAGCCTTGTGGCCCCATCGCCAGCGACGCATTGCGGCGTTCGCGTAGCGGTTAGCGCAGCAGCTTCCCAAGCTGCCCTCCGGGGGTTCGAATCCCCCACGCCGCATTTCAGCGGGCACTCCGTCGCACGCGCTTTCGCGCGTGCGGACTCCGTGGCAGAGGGGGTGACTTCCCCCTCTGCGCTCCCCCTGCCGGGGGGACTTCGTCCCCCACGGACCCCCCTGCGGCGCTGCGCGCCGCGGGGGCTTCGCCCCCTTTCCCCCGAGGGAAATGAGGGACCCTTTCTGGAGGGTCGTGAAAGGGGGATCTTCGGCGCGCGCGGGGGCCCCGCCGCGGGGTGATATCACGCCTCGCGGTGGGCCTCGTGCTTGGCTGCGCGCTGCGCGTCCACGTCCTCCACGGGGACGCGGCGGGGCGGGCGGCGGTGCTCGCGGCGGAAGCGGAGCGCGGCGAAGGCGTAGCCGGACGCGCCCACGACGCCCACGCCCACGAGGACGGCCTGCGGGAGGAGGGCCATCTCGTAGGTGACGTAGAGGGCCATGGCCGCGGCGGCCGCCGCGAGGGAGACGGGCTTGCTCCAGCGCCAGACCTCGCCGCCGGGGAGGGGGCCGAAGGGCATGGCGGCGGTGGCGAGGGCCGAGACGGCCATGGCGACGCCCACGCTCTCCAGCGTGTAGAAGCCCAGGCGGCCCGCCACGAGGAAGACGAGGCTCCACGCGCTGGTGATGCCCAGGATCGCCAGGGCGCGGTGGCCGGCGAGGCGCTTCTCGCCCTCGGTCTCCTCGACGCCGTTGTCCACGTAGCCCGGGTAGCCGAAGGGCGAGCGGAAGGCGATGGTGGAGACGAGGAGCGACGCGACGCCCGCGACCCAGATGCGGAAGCGGACGCGCGCGCCCGAGAGGTGGGCGATGAGCGACTCGCTGCCGTACTTCTGGAGGGCGAGGAGGACGGCCGCGACGCCCACGAAGGGCAGCGTCGCGACGAAGGCCGCCCAGGTGTAGGCGCCCGCCTCGGCGATGGTGTAGAACACCGCGATGAGGGAGACGGTGAGGACCAGCGCGATGGCGCTGGCGATGCGGCGGCGTCGCTCGATCGAAGCGAGGTCCTTGGTCCGGTCGCGCAGCGCGTCGCTGCCCGCGTCGGTGAAGAGGTCCTTGAGGTACTGCGTGAAGCTGAAGCCGGAGCTTCCGCCGCCGCTGGTGACCGCGCTGCCCGCCGCGCTGCTGACGGAGCTGGAGGCGGTCGCGGTGGCCGCGCCCATGGCGCTGGTGGTGAGGGTGTTGGTGGCCACGGTGGCGAGCGCCGCCGCGCCGACGCCCAGGGCCGCGCCGCCGTCCGCCGCGGCCGCGGTGTAGGCCGAGTTGCGCACGAGGACGCTCGTGCTGGCGAGGACGACCTCGTGGCCGTCGGGCTGGCGCTCGCGGGCCTCCACGGTGTAGTGGCCGTCGTCCTGCTGCGTGGTGTCCCAGGTGGCGTCGCTGCCGCCGCCCAGGGTGGTCTCGTGCCCCTGCTCGTCGATGACGACGAAGCGCACGCGGTCCGGGTGCGGCGCGTTGCGGAGGCTCACATGGACCTGCCCGCGGGCGCCCGCGTCCAGGCTCGCCGTGGCGTTGGCGTCCTGCGTGACCACCAGCTGCGGAGCCGGAGGGGGCGAGGAGGGGGATGCAGACGCGGGCGTGGGCGTGACGCTGGCCTGCTCCAGGGGCTGGCCGCCGCCGGAGGAGGGCGAGCCGCTGTTGCCTGAGGGCGCGGGCGTCGAGGGAGGGCGCGCGGTGGGCGAGGTGGGCGCCGTGGCGTTGTCGTTCTGCGCGGTGGCGAGGGGCGCGTCCATGCGGAAGCTGCCGCCGGAGCCCGAGGTCTCGTGGCCCGCGTGGTCGCGCGCGACGAGGCTCACCGAGTAGGAGCCGGCCGCGCGGGGGGAGAGCGTGCCCACGAAGGAGCCGCCGGCGGGCGAGAGGTCGACGCTCGTGCCGTCGGAGAGCAGCGCGCGGACGGAGGCGACGCCCGAGGCGTCGTCGTGGGCGCGCACCGTGAGCGTGACGCCGTGGCCCACCGTGGCGTTGGGCGCGGAGAGCGAGGCGCCGTCCAGCGAGGGAGGCGCGAGGTCCACCTGGAAGTCCTGCGCGTGCTCGGCCTCGTCGGGCGCGCCCGTCTGCGTGGCGTGCCAGTGGAGCGTATGGCGTCCCGCGGGGATCGCGATGGGACCCGAGTAGGCCTGGTCCGAGCCGCCGTCGAGGCGCCAGAGCAGCGAGGCGCCGGAGGAGGCGTTCAGCGCCACGCTGGGCGAGGAGACGTACCACCCTTCGCCGCCGTCGGGCGACGCGGGGGAGATTGTGGCGTGGCTCGTGGGCGAGGGGAGCGCCGGGAGCGTGGCGGTGGACTCGGGGCTCGACGAGCCTTCGCCCACGTCGTTGACTGCCGCGACGGAGTACGCGTAGGTGCCGCCGGGGCGCGCCGTGGCGTCGTCGAAGGACGTGCCCGACACGGTGGCGAGGAGCGCGCGCCCTTCGCTGGCGCGGCGGTAGAGGTGATAGCTCGTGAGGGGCGGTGAGCCCGCGTCGCCGGGCGGGGCCCACGCGACGAGGACGTGGCCATCCGCGACGGTGACCGAGGGCGCGCCGGGGGCGCCGGGCGCGTGGCGCGCGGGCGTCGGCGGGGGAGGCCGCGGCGGGGGCGGGGCGGGCGGGCTCTGCACGTCCACCGTGCCGGCGTCCGCGTCGCGCGCGTTGCCCGCGGCGTCCACGGCGTGGGCGCGCAGCGTGAGCGCGCCGGCCGGAGCGGCGTGGAGCGTGGCGTTGGCGAAGCGGCCGTCGAACGTCGTGGGCAGCGCCGCGTCGCCGACGCGCAGCGAGACGCCCGCGACGCCCGAGAGCGGATCGCTCACGGGCAGGCTGAAGGCGATGTCATCGCCAGGGCGCGGGAGCGCGGGGCTCACCGAGAGGTTGCCCAGGATGGGCGCCTGGTCGTCGACGCGGATCTCCACCGCGTGGGGCGTCTCGTCGGGGAGGCCGTCGGCGGTGGCGTTGTACGTCAGCTCGTGGACGCCCGCGGGGATGGCAAAAGGCCCGTCGTAGATGATATCATCGCTGCCGTCGAGGCGGTAGGTGATGCGCGCGTTGTCGGGCGTCGCCGTGAGCGTCGCGTTGGGCGCGTGGACGTACCAACCGGCGGCGCCGTCGGGCGCGGGGAGCGAGAGCGTCGTCTGCACCGCGGGGCCCAGCGGCGTGAACGCGAAGGGCGCGGCGAGGCGGTTGCCCGCGAGGTCCGAGGCCCCGGTGCCCACGACGACGGGCGGGGGGGTCGTCCAGCCGTCGCGGCGCTCCAGCGCGAGGTAGCCCTCGTCGTACCAGACGAGGTGCCAGCCGTCGAGCCCGCGCAGCGCGGAGCCCACGGCGTACTCGCTCATGCCCTCGGAGAACTCAAGGTCGACCTCGTAGGAGACGGCCTCGGCGCGGACGGAGGCGTCCTTGGCGCGCGCGTGCGCGAGGGCCGCGTCCTCGAAGCCGCCCTGGTCGAAGCGGTCGAGACGGACCGTGGGGCGCGTGAGGTCGATGCGCACGCTGCGCTCGGCGACAGGGCTCTGGGTGCCGTTCTCGTCCAAGACCACGGCCTCCACGTCGTGCCAGCCCTCGGGGAGGGTGAGGTTGTCGCCCTGGACCCAGTCGCCGTCGTCCACGCGGTAGGCCAGCGTGGAGAGGTTGAGGGCGCCCGTGCCGGCGACGGGGGCGAGCGTCACGTGGACGGGGCTCGTGTAGACGCCTTCGTGGCCGTCGGGCGTCGCGGGGTCGAGGTCGAGGCGGACGCATGGCGGGACCGTCGCGTCGGGGGAGGGCTCGTAGGCGAGGGAGGCACGCGGGCCTTCGCCCGCGGCGTTGCGCGCGGCCACGGAGTACGTGGCGGGGAGCGACGCGTCGAAGGCGGGGTCGGACGCGCCCGGCTTGCCCACCTGCGCGACGAGGACGTCGCCTTCGCAGGGCGTCGAGCGGAAGAGGTCGTAGCCGAGGATGGCCGCGCCGCCGTCGCCCTCAGGCGCGCTCCACGAGAGGGAGGCGCCGCCCTGCTCGGAGGGCGTGAGCGAGAGGCCCGTGGGGGCGTCGGGGGGCGTGGCGTTGGGGGGCGTGAAGAGGATGCCCGCGTCGGCGAGGCCGAAGAGGCCGTGGCGGTAGCTCAGCCCGATGGCGCCGCTGGGGTCCTCGATGCCCACCGTCCGGAGGTGGCTGCCGTCGCTGGGCACGTCGGCGCTCTGCACCTCGACCTGGTTGGTGCCCTCGTGGAGGATGATCTCGAACGTGACGGGCTCGCGGTGGTAGAACTGCGAGACGCCCTCCCACGAGACGACGAAGGAGCGCTCGGGGGCCTGGCCCAGGGTGGCGACGTGGATCGTGCCTTCGCCGGGGGCGTAGAGGTCCTCCCAGTCGCCCGCGATGACGTCGTGGAGGTAGGAGCCGGGGATCGCCTGGCCGTTGCAGCACCCCTGGCTCGTGCCGGGGTCGAAGGCGAGGAAGCCGTTGCTGCCCACGTAGAGGGAGTCGTGGGTCTGGCCGTAGAAGGTGAAGTTGAACCCGATGGGGACGAGGGTGCTCAGCACGTCGTCCTCCAAGGGGAGGGGCACGCCGCCGGTGGCGTCGACCCAGCGGAAGTCCGTGGTGGCGCACGAGTAGCCCGCGGCGTCGGTGGCCGTCTCGCAGGGGGCGAGGTCGCCGGCGCTCAGCGAGGCCGCGAGCGCGCCGGGGGCGTCGCCCGGCTCGCCGTAGGCCACGAGGCGATAATGATAGCGCGCGTGGGCGTCGAGGCCCTCGTCCTGGTAGCCCGTGGCGTCGGCGCCGAGGCTCGCGACGTACCGGTTCTCGTAGCCCTCCGCGGTGCCGCGGTAGAGGCGGTAGCCCGCGAGGCCTTCGCCCAGCGTGCGCGGCGCGGTCCAGTTGAGCTGCACGCTGCCGGGCTCGCTCCCAGGAACGGCGGTGAGGTTCTGCGCCTCGCTGAGGTGGTCGCCGGGGAGGAAGAGCGTGGCGGCGTGGTGCAGCGCGTCCGCGCCGTAGAGCGCGCGCAGGCCCGAGGAGCCCTCGGGGCTCTCGATGCCCGTGACGTGGACGCGGCCGTCGGAGGGGGCGTCCACGACCTGCGTCTCGATGATATCAGACGACTCGTGGAGGATGACCTGGAAGGTGGAGGGGGCGGCGCCGTCGGGGTTGGGGACTCCGCTCCACTCGGCGACGAACTCGCGCTCGGGGGCCGAGCCCAGCGTGGCGTAGCGCACGGCGCCGGCGAGGCCGGGGTCGAGGTCGCCCCAGTGGCCCGCGACGAGGTCGTTGGGCGCGTTGGCGTCGGGGACCTCCTGGCCCGCGCAGCAGCCGGCCGTCTCGTCGTCCTGGAACGTGAGGTAGCCGTTGGGCGAGAGGTAGGCGTGGTCGTGGGCCTCGCCGTAGAAGGAGAACGAGAAGCCCAGGGGGATGGGCTCCGAGAGCCCCTCGTCGCCCAGGTGGACGAGGGTGGCGTTGGAGGGCAGCGCGCGCGGCGCGAAGGGCGTCTCCTCGCACGCGTAGCCGAAGGTGTCGTTGACCATGCCGCAGGCGGGCTGGAAGGGGGCGTCGCCGCAGGGCGCGGCGTCGCGCACGAGGCAGTCGGCGTCCAGGACGCCGGCTCCGGTGGCGTCGTCGTGGCCCCGCGCGCCCACGTCGCGGGCGGTGGCGAGGAGGCGCGCGCGAAGCTGCGCGGCGGTGAGGTCGGGGTTGGCGCTCCACGCGAGGGCCAGGGAGCCGCTCACGAAGGCGGTGCTCATGCTGGTGCCCGAGAGGGAGGCGTACGACGAGTCGTCGCCGTCCCACGTCGAGAGCACGCCCTCGCCGGGCGCCGCGATGGCGACCTGCGGGCCCTTGGAGGAGAAGGAGCAGGGGAGGTCCGAGCCGTCGACGCACGAGACGGCGATGACGTCGGGGAGGCGGGCGGGGAAGAGGACGCAGTCGTTGCAGCCCTCGTTGCCGCTGGCGGCGACCACGAGCTTGCCGTGCGCAGCCGCGTAGGCGACGGCGTCGTCCAGGGCGGAGGAGTCGGCCTCGCCGCCCAGCGACATGGAGATCACCGTGCGCGGCGGCGTGTGGCCGACGCACCAGGTGACGCCCTGCGCGATGACGTCCATGCTGCCCATGCCGGCGAAGTCCAGGACCTTGACGCCGTAGAGGCTGACGTTGGCGACGCCCGCGATGCCCAGGCCGTTGTCCACGGTGGCCGCGGCGATGCCCGAGACGTGCGTGCCGTGGCCGTTGTCGTCCATCGGGTCGTCGTCGCCGTTGACGAAGTCGTGCCCGCCCATCCAGCGCGTGCCGTTGAGGTCCTCGTGGGTGTAACGGACGCCAGTGTCCACGACGCAGAGGGAGGCGTTGGCCGCGTCGCCGAAGCCGGCGGTGGCCCACGCGAGGCCCGCGTGGATCTGCGCGAGGCCCTCCTGGTCTGCGAAGGAGGGGTCGTTGGGCGCGACGGGTGTGGCGGCCTCGTCCAGAAGGAGCGTGAGGGTGGGGGCGGCCTCGACGGACTCGACGCGCGGGTCCGCGGCGGCGCGCTGCGGGAAGGAGGGGTCGGTGGAGACGACCGAGACGCGCTGGATGGGCGCGTTCACGGCGACGACGCGCGCGCCGTCAAAGGAGCTGCCCACGTCCGCGGAGGGCTCGCCCCGCAGGTGGAGGACGTAGCGCGTCTCGGCGGCGCGGGCGGTGGCGCCGAAGGAGGGGGCGAGGACGAGAAGGGCCAGCGCGAGGCACGCGGCGCGGGTCGTGGTCGTGGAGCGGGATGAATGAATGCGGGTCGCCAAGCGGCCGCCTCCCGCGCGGCCGTAGGTGCTCGCCTTGAAAGCCTTTTCCGTGCCCGGATTCGCCGGGGTGGAGGACTCCTCTATCCGAGAACTCCACCGCCGCCGTTGGAGGCGGCGCAGCGCGCGGCGGCGCCGAGGTTGCTCTGGCCGGTGGCGGAGTCGTAGACCAGCGCGCCCGACTTGTCGAAGACGCGGTAGGCCTGCGTGTTCACGTGGAACTGGACCTGATAGCCCACGCAGACGAAGTCCGCGACGTTGGAGGGGATCGTCTTCTGGACGTGGACGCCGGGGAGGAGCTTGGGCGTCACGACGACGTAGGGGTTGCCCGAGGAGTCGGTGCCCTTGCCGGTGATGGTGGCCTGCGCGGCGTAGTCGGTGAAGTAGAGGTAGGCGGCGATGCCCACCAGCGCGAGGACGAGGACGCCCAAGACGGTGAAGACGCCCTTGAGGAGGCCCATGGGGCGCGCATGGCGGGGGGTTCGGAAAAAGGCGAGCCTTGACGGCGCATGCTCAGAGCGTCAGGCTGCATCGCATGGAGGGGCCTGAGGGGAGGGGTGCGATGGCGCAGGTGGCGAGGAAGGGGGCGCGCGTGGCGACGACGAGGCCGTATCCTTGCGCCTCGGGGTGGACCACCTGCTCGAGGGTCCAGCCTGCGTCCTGGAATCTGCTGGCGGTGTCGTTCACCACGGCTGAGGCGTTGGCGTCCGCGGGGTAGGCCACGGAGAGGAACGCGAGGGGGTGGCCCGCCGCGGCGACGGGGCCCGAGGAGGCGGAGGCGGAGGATTCGCCCGGCGCGCGGGGGAGGTGCGCCGCCATGTCGCGGAGCATGAACGGGAGCGGCGCGTTGACCACGAGCACCAGCGCGACGCCCACGGCGGGGGCGGCGGCCGCCAGCGACAGGGGCGAGAGGCGTAGCGCGAGGCCCACCGTGAGGGTGAGGGCCACGAGGAGCGCCAGCGCGCCGACGTAGGACCACGGGGCGCGGGTCGCGAAGGCCGCGAGGCCGCGGTCCAGCGCCACCACGAGGAGGACCACCAGCAGGACCGCGGACGCCAGGTAGGCCGGGAGGGCCCAGGGGCGGCGGCGACGAGGGGCTAGGTTCAAGGGAATGCCCACGTTCGGAGGCGTCAACGGCCCGGGAACGGGCTCCTTCCGCTTCAGGTGCGCGGCGATGGCGACCAAGGCCGACTACTACGAGCTGCTGGGCGTCCCCCGCGACGCCAGCGCCGAGGACGTGAAGAAGGCGTACCGCAGGCTGGCGCTCCAGTACCACCCCGACCGCAACCGGGAGCCGGGGGCCGAGGAGCGCTTCAAGGAGATCAGCGAGGCCTACGCGGTCCTCAGCGACGCCGAGAAGCGGAAGACCTACGACCAGTTCGGGCACGCCGGGTTCGACGAGCGCTACACCCAGGAGGACATCTTCCGCGGGGCGGACTTCGGCGACATGGGCTTCGACATGGGGAGCATATTCCGCACCATCTTCGGGGCCGGCTTCGGCGGCGGGCCGCAGGGCGGGCGCAACCTCGAGACCTCCCTGGAGATCACCCTGGAGGACGTGGCCAACGGGGGCGAGAAGGAGGTGCGCGTGACGCGGCTGGAGCGGTGCGAGTCGTGCGGCGGCTCGGGCGCCAAGCCCGGCACGCGGCCCACGCGCTGCCCGACGTGCCGCGGCCACGGCCAGGTGGCGCGCCAGATGCGCACGCCCTTCGGCCTGGTGCAGACCGCGGGCCCCTGCCCCCAGTGCGGCGGCCGCGGCGAGGTCGTCGCGACGCCCGACCCCGCGTGCAAGGGCGAAGGGCGCATCCAGCGCACGCGCACGCTCAACATCCGCATCCCAGAAGGCGTTCCCGACGGGGGCACGCTGCGCCTGCGCGGCGAGGGCGAGGCCGGCCCTGACGGATTCCCCGACGGCGACCTCTACGTGCACGTCCGCGTGAAGCCGCACGCGGTCTTCCAGCGCGACGGCGACGACCTGCACGTCCCCGTGCCGCTCACCTTCAGCCAGGCGGCGCTGGGCGACGAGGTGGACGTGCCGCTGCTGGAGGGCAAGCAGGACCGCATCATCATCCCGGCGGGCACGCAGGGGGGCGAGGTCTTCCGCCTGCGCGGCAAGGGGCTCCCCAGCCTCAACGGCAGCCGCCGCGGCGACCTCCTGGCCCACGCCCGCGTCTACACGCCCGTGAAGCTGAGCGCGGAGGAGCGGAAGCTCTTCGAGGAGCTTGCGCGGCTCGAAGGGCGCGAGCCGAGGAAGGGGTTCTTCTCCGACCTCAAGAAGAAGCTGGGATGAGGAGCGCCGGGCGCGCCAGGATACGAGGTCGAGCCGCCAGCGCGATGGCCTCCAGCGCGAGGTCCACGTCCATCTCCAGCGCGCAGCCGACGCCCGCCTCGAAGTGCTCGCACGAGCGGCATCTCGCGGGGGACTTGCACGACATCGACTCCATGGGCCACGCGCCATGCGTCCAGTGGACACGAGGGGTCATGGGGGTGCCCATGGGGGAGGGGGCGCCGAAAGTGGAGGCGGGCGGGCGTTCCTCCGGCGTCACCCTTAAGGAGCGCGCCCCGTCTGGGACCCTGTGCCCGTCACGCGCCTGGAGCTCACCGGCATCGAGGCCAAGCGGTACTCGAAGACCAACGAGCGGCTCCCGCAGATCCGGATCGACCACTCCTCCACCGTGACGCTGGTGAAGGAGCTGACGCCCCAGGAGGTCAACGTGGAGTTCCGCTACACGGCCGCCTACGGCGCCGTGGGCGTCATCCGCATCGAGGGGAACATGAACTTCACCTGCGACGCGAAGGCCTTCGAGACGCAATGGCGCACCACGAGCCAGATGCCCCACGAGGCCGCGACCGAGATCCACAGCACCGTCATGCGCGCGTGCGTGCCCCAGGCCGTGGGCATCGCGAAGGACCTCCAGCTCCCTCCCCCCATCCCGCTCCCGCAGGTGAACTTCGGCCCCCAGCAGCAGGCGCAGAAGGCCGGCGCGGTGCACGGGCCCGAAGTGATGTGATATCACGGCTCGCGATAGCAGAATGAGAAGCCATCAAGCTATCAAAATGGATTGATAGCATGCGCTTGCGCGACCTCGAACGGATGCTATCACGCGTCCCGCCGCACCCTTCCCCCAAGCTGGAGCTGGAGCAGTACGCGACGCCCGCCGACCTGGCGGGGCCGCTCCTGCACGAGGCGCTCGCGCTGGGCGACGTCGAGGGGAAGCGCGTCGTCGACCTGGGGTGCGGCACGGGCGTCTTCGCCCTGGGCGCCTCGATCTTGGGCGCGGCCGAGGTCGCGGGCGTCGACGTGGACGCCAGCGCGCTGGCCGTCGCGCGGCGCGAGGCCGATCGCCTGGGCGCGCGCGTCGAGTGGGTCGAGGCCGACGTGCGCGCGTGGCGCGGCGCGGCCGACACCGTGCTCATGAACCCGCCCTTCGGCGCGCAGGCGCGCGGCGCGGACCGCGCCTTCCTGGACGCCGCGTTCCGCGCGGCGCCGGTCGTCTACTCGCTGCACAACGCGGGGACGCGCGCGTTCGTGGAGGAATACGCCGCGGCGGCCGGCTTCCGCGCCACGCACGCGTGGGCCATGCGCTTCGCCCTTCGGCACACCTACCGCCACCACGAGAAGGCCGTCCAGGAGATCGACGTCGTCGCGCTCCGGCTTTGCCGTGATTCCGTCACCGAAGCCCGGGATGAGTAGGACTTTGTCACGGCGCCACCACAGGTGCCGCCGAGATTCGACAATCTGTCACTGAAGAACCGTACTTCAAGAACTCGATCAGCCAAACAGCAGCCGCGACGGTCGCCCGATGCGGCTTTATATGAGCGCCCCTTTGCCCGCTCCGGGTTTTCATGGCGGACCGGCGTCTCGTGTATCCCGGGGACTCCGTCGGCGTGGCCGAGGAGTTCGTCGCAGGGCCGGGCACCTACGAGGAGAATGGCGAGGTCTTCGCCGCGACCGTGGGCATGCTCACGCTGGACACCACGGACTTCGTGGCGCGCGTCGAGCCCTTCCCCAGCCAGCCGGCCGTCGTCAAGCCCGGCGACATCGTGCTGGGCGTCGTGCAGGCCACGCGCCCCAGCATGGCCATCGTCGAGGTCAAGGCCATCGCGAGCAGGCCCAACCGCGGCATCGGCGGCGACACCAACGGCACGCTGCACGTCTCCAAGAGCAGCGACCAGTACGTCGACAGCATGGAGAGCGCCTTCCGCGTGCGCGACATCGTGCGCGCCAAGGTGCTCGAGTCCGACCCCGCCATCCAGCTCACCACCAAGGGCCCCGACCTCGGGGTCCTCAAGTCCTACTGCCCGCGCTGCGGCAGCCCCATGGCCCGCAAGGGCCGCGGCGTCGTGTGCCCCGAGTGCGACTGGAAGGACACCAAGAAGCTCGCCGCGGACTACGGCGAGGGCTACATCCTCTGAGGTCTCCCCATGGAACTGCGCCTTCGAAACAAGACGAACAACAAGCTGGAGCTCGAGGTCATCGGGGAGAACGACACGCTCCTCAACCTCCTCAAGCAGAAGCTCCTCGAGGACCCCGGCGTCGAGACGGCCACCTACGTCATGGGCCACCCGTACCTCGACAACCCCCTCTTCGTCGTGGAGACCAAGAGCGGCAAGCCCGAGCAGTCGCTGAAGAACGCGGCCAAGGAGCTGCGCCAGCAGTTCGACGAGTTCGAGACGCTGCTCGTCCGCGCAACGGGGGCGTAAGCCACCGTGCGCCGACGAACCGAAGGATCGTCGAGCGCCACGGGCCAGTGAGCATGATCGAGCCCCAGGCGTTCGAGAAGGCGCTGGGGCTCGAACGATATCTCACCGCGGACCTCCCCGGCACGGGCGGCCGCCTCAAGGCGCGCCCCGAGGACTTTGTCGTCGAGGAGGTGCCCCTCGCCTTCCCACCCCCCGTCGCGGAGGGCAAGTACACCGTCGCCGCGCTGCGCGTGCGCAACTGGGAGACCAACCGCCTCGTGGGCGAATTGGCCCGCCGCCTGGACCTGCCGCGGGAGAGCGTCTTCTTCGCCGGCACCAAGGACAAGCGCGCCGTAACGACGCAGTACGTGAGCCTCCGCGCGCCCGAGGAGCGCGTGCGCGCCCTGGACCTCAAGGACGTGGAGGTGCTGGAGACGCGCCGCGTGGACCGCGCGCCCAAGATCGGCGAGCTGGTGGGCAACCGCTTCGCCATCATCGTGCGCTCCATGGACGCGCCGCTGCGCGAGGCCGCCGCGCGCGCCTCCGCGATCCTCGCCCGCGTCGAGCGCGAAGGGGGCTTCCCCAACTACTTCGGCGTGCAGCGCTTCGGCGTCGTGCGCCCCGTGACGCACCTCGTGGGCGAGCAGATCGTCCGCGGCGACCTGGAGGAGGCCGTGCGCCTCTACGTGGGCAACCCGCAGCCCGACGAGCCCGCCGAGACGCGCGAGGCGCGGGCCCGCTACGACGCGACGCGCGACCCCGCCTCGTCCCTCCCCCTCTTCCCGCGCTACGCGGGCTTCGAGCGCCAGATGCTCGACCACCTCGCGCGCCACCCGGGCGACTTCGAAGGCGCCCTGCTCTCCCTCCCCGCGAACCTGCGCACCATGTTCGTCTACGCGGCGCAGAGCCTCCTCTTCAACCGCATCGTGAGCCGCCGCATGGCCGCGGGCCTGGGCCTCAACGACCCCACCGTGGGCGACCTCGTCGCGGCCGTGGACGCCGAGGGCCGCCCCGAGAAGGAGCGCCTCCACCGCGTCACCCCCACGAACCTGGAGCGCGTCCGGAGGCTGTGCCGCAAGGGCGGCGCGCTGGTCACGGGCGGCATCCTGGGCAGCGACGCGCCCTTCGCGGAGGGCCCCATGGGCGAGATCGAGCGCGCCGTCCTCGCCGAGGCAGGCTATCGCCAGGAGGACTTCCGCATCCCGCACCTCCCCGAGGTCGCGAGCTTCGGCACGCGCCGCGAGCTTCTCGCCCCCTTGGGCCCCGTGACGTGGGACGCGGGCGAGGACGACGCCGGCGAGCGCATCGCGCTGCGCTTCTTCCTCCTCAAGGGGAGCTACGCCACCTGCCTCCTCCGGGAGGTCCTCAAGAGCCCCGCCGCAGCCTTCGGCTGAGCCTCGGCCGGGCCGCACCCCGGCAGATTCCGGTTGGCTTAAGCGTGGCGGGAGGAGGATACCCCCCATGCGCTCGGGGCTCCTCACGGCCATCGCCCTCGCCCTTGCCGGCGTCGGCGAGGTCCAGTGGGCCATCGCGTTCTTCACCCATGGGAACCAGCTCTTCGACGCGCTGATGACGCTCATCGCCGGCATCGGCCTGGGAATCGCGGCCTTCGGGTTCTACGCCGACGCCGAAGGGCGCCACGTCGCCGCCCCCGTGGGCCTCGCCGTCGCGGCCGCCGCGCAGGTGGGCTACGTCGCCGCCTACGCCGGGCACGCGGCGCTCACCCCCGTGGGCCCCATCACGCTCGCCACGCTGGGCAGCGCGCTGGGCCTCGTGCTGGCCGCCTTCGGCGCGCGCCGCGGCGCCGCCACGCTGACCCTCGCCCGCGCGGGCCTCGCCATCGCCTGCGTGAGCGGCATCCTCTGGATCGTCGGCGACGCCAGCGCGGGCGAGTTCAGCTTCATGTTCGGCAACGTCATGGCGCCCCTGGGCTGGGGGCTCGCCGCCCTTTTCGCCGGGCGCGCGGACGCCGAGGCGTGAACGCGCGTTTCAGGATCGGTGCCTTCTTAATCGCGCGCCGAGTCTAAGCCATCGGATGCACACCTTGGACGCGTTTCTTGCGGAGGTCGACCGGCGCCTCAAGGACGCCGACGACCGGGAGCCGCGCGTGATCGACCTGCTTCGCCCCGAAGAGACCGCCGCCCTGCGCGCCCGCGGCTCCAAGGTGTTCCGCGTCCTCGTGCGCATCAGCGACGACAAGCTCCTCTCCATCCCCCAGCAGGTCAAGGAGTGCGTCCGCTACGCGTGGGGCGACGCCGTCGCGGGCGCGCGCCGCGCCGACGCCGACGAGGTCGGCGGGGTCGTCGACCGCGTCTACAGCCTGGGCGAGCACAGCGGCTTCAAGATCGACCAGAGCCCCGTGATGGCGCGGGTCCTCCGCGAGGCCGAAGAGGGCGGGTTCGACGCGCTGGTGTGCCGCGACGGCTCGCGCCTGGGGCGCGACTACTGGGAGAAGATGGGCACCATCCGCGACCTGCGCCGCGCCGACGTCGAGCTGCACATCCTGGAGGACGGCGGCTTCTTCGACTACGAGGACAGCATGAGCAAGGTCCGCAGCTTCGCCAACACATGGGGCGACGAGGGCAAGAAGCTGGAGGAGATCCGCAAGTCCATGCGCGCCACGGAGGCCATCCGCGAGGCGCGCTTCCCCACCACGAGCCTCCCCTACGGCTACGAGCCCGCGCTGGACCCCGTGAGCCGGCGGAAGGTGTGGCGCCAGACGCCCGACGCGGCCAAGGTGCGCGCGATCTTCCAGAGCCTCACCGAGGAGCCCTACGAGGAGTTCAGCAGCCTCTCGCGCCGCTTCGGCGTGAGCCGGCAACTCCTCCGCAAGATCCTGCGCAACCGCGCCTACACGGGCGGGTTCAACTGGAAGGGCGAGTTCGTCCACGCCGAGCCGCACGTCATCCCGCCCGTGATCGACGAGGCGCTCTTCGAGGCGGTCCAGAAGATCCTGGAGCGCCGCGAGATGACGGCCCGCATCCGCAGCCCGGACCTCATGGACGTGCTGCTGGGCTTCCAGGGGAGCCCCCAGAAGCCGGCGCCGTAAGGACCGGGTTTCTCGTACCGTTCGTACGAGTCCTACGGTTAGTAATTTAGGAATCACCCTGAACAAGTCAACGATTTTTCCAGGTCCTACTTGGGGCTTCTCCGGTCATCACCCTTGGAAGCCCCTCGGCGCTGCCCCCGGATCTCCTGGACCGCCCCAAACGCCTCGGCGGTCACCAGGGGCGGGACCACCTCGGCGGAGCAGGCCCGGAAGGCCCCCTCCCAGGTGTAGCCACCCGTGTACGCCCGGTTCGACAGGATGCGGTCGACCTGCGAGGGCGTGAGCCCCCGGTCGCGCCCCAAGGCGCTGAGGTTCGCGTCGGGCTCGCGCAGCAGCGCGTCGAAGAGGCTCCGGACGTTGGCGCCCTCCGCCTCGTGGACGCGCCACACGCGGCGCCCCAGCCTGGGGTCCTTCACGCTGCGGTAGCCGTAGGGGGGCCGCGTCGTGGGCAGGCCCATGTCGCGCAGCGCGGCGGTGGCGCGGGTGGCCTTGCGGATCTCCTCGCGCTTCTTCTCCTCGTCGGCCCACGTGCTGGCCCACGACTTGACCTTGTGGAGGCGGTCCTCGAAGTCGAAGGCGCCGCCGTCCTCGACGACGTGGAACTCGATCTTGGCGGCGCGCAGGTCGCGCAGCGTGCCCATCTTCTCCCAGTAGTCGCGCCCCAGGCGGCTGGAGTCGCGCACCACCAGGGCATGGAACCGCCCTTGGCGCGCGTCGTCGAGGAGCTGCTGGTAGACGGGGCTCGCCGTCATGCTGAAGCCGCTGTGCTCGCCGACGTTGTAGATGCCGTCGAGGAACGCCGGGGCGCCCAAGGCGGCCACGTAGGCGGCGCAGTCGTGGACCTGCTGCGGGATGCTGCGGAGCTTGTCGTCGCTCACGCGCGTCAGCACCCGGTAGCGCTTGGCCCCGTCCGGCGCCTCCAGCGTGACGACGGCGGGCTTGGTGTCGGGGCGCGGGAGGAGGTCCTCAAGCCTTGCGGACATGGGCGGCGGTCCCTTGGAGCTCCCAGTCGACGCGGGAGCGGTCGTTCATGCGAAGCTGCTCCACCACGGCGGCGGGCAGCGCGGTGTAGAGGCTGTTGCCGCGGGTCTGCTTGTAGAGCCGGTACGTCGCCGCCTCGCCCTCCTCGCTCCCGGCCTTGGTGACCCGGGCATACCCCCCCTCCACGTTCCAGCGCAGCCGGTCCGACGGGACCAGCCCCAGCTGGTCGCGGACCGCCTTGGGCACGGTCGTGAGCAGGTTGGATTCGTATCCGGTGCGCCAGACGCGCGTTTCCAGCCCCATCTAGTGACTCACCTAGTTTGACATCTAGTGAAAGGTCTAGTTAAATTCCCGCGGTTTTGATTTCGCGGTGGACGGGGCCTCGTTTCACCCCTCCAGGCGCCCGAGGGCCATCGCTTCAGCCATGGGCGACAGGCCACTCAGGCACCCAACAAGCCCGATTCGCATTTCTCGGTTGCTTCCAGAATTAATGCCTCAAGATCGCCAGCTTGTGAGATAGAATCACGGAAAACGCGAACACAAAAAAAGAATCACGCTTCTTCCGTACAAGGCAGGTGAACCCCCCGGTGACACGCGAAACCGTATGCCCGCGGGGGTGGGCTTGGCGGTCCGGAGGCCGTGATGCGAGTGCGAGCCAGGTGGATCGCCGTTGCGCTGGCCTTGCTCCTTCTCTTCCCGCTGGCGGGGGGCGAGTCCGGCTCGCACCTGACGCGGCGGGTCACGCAGCTGGTGGCCAGTCCGACGCCCGTCGCGGGCGTGACGCTCCTGGACGACGCCCATGCGTGGCGCGTCGACCTGCCCGTGGGCGTGTGCGTCATGGTGGTCGCGCACGAGGCGGGCTTGGCCCCCTTCGTGCTGCGCGCGGCGAACGGGGATGACGCGGTGGACACCCCCAACCCCGGGTTCGACCAGTCGCTGGTCCTCCCGGCGCCCGTGAGCGCGCCCGGGTCGTGGACCGTGACGCTGGACCCCGTGGCCGGCGGGCCCGTGGACGTGATGCTCTCGTTCGACGGGCGCTACGTGGACTGCGCCGCCAGCGCCCCCGCCTCGTTCTCCCTGTGGGACGTGTCCCGCGCGCCCCCGTGCGTGGACGGCGCCGGAGCGTGCCTTCCTTGACGCGCCGCGGCTGGATGGCCCTCGCCTTCGCGGGGCTGCTCCTCGCCGCGTCGCTGCCCCTGGTCCTGGGCGGCGCGGGGTCGCGCCTCGCGGCGTTCCTCGTGGACCCCGCGGCGCCCGGCGCGCTGCCCGCCCCGCCGACCATCCGCCTCGACGCGCCCGCGCCGGGCGAGGGCGTCGGCCCCGCGGTGACGCTGGCCGGCGAGGCGCGCGCGACGCCCGGCGGCGCGGTGCAGGATATCGAACTGCGCGTGGACGGCGGCCGCTGGGCCAGCCTGCCCGACGCGCCGCGCGGCGCGCCCGCGGTGCCCTTCCGCGCGGACCTGGACCTCGACCCGGGCGACCATCTTCTCGAAGTGCGCGCCTGGGACGGCGCCTCCTTCTCCCTGCCCGCCCGATCTCTCGTCCGCGCGGGCGCGACGCCCGCCCCCACCGTCGCCATCGTGACGCCCGCGGACGGCTCGGGCCTCGCCTCGGGCGACGCCACGGTGACGGGCACGCTGCGCAACGGCCCCGCCCGCGTCGTCGTCGAGGCGGCGGGCGCCACCACGGACGCCACCGTCGAGGGCTCCGTGTGGCGCGCGAAGGTCGCCCTGCCCCCCGGCGTCTCCTCCATCGTCGCGCGCGCCATCGCGTCCCAGGAGAGCCTCCCCGCCCGCGCTACGGTCTCCGTGGGCGGCCCCACCCTCGCGGTGGTCGCGCCCCAGGAGGGGGACGCGTTCGGCTCGGCGGGCGATCCCACCTGTTCGTGCGTGCTCGTGGCGGGCGCCGTCTCCCCCGACGCGGCGCGCGTCGAGGCCTCGCTGGACGGCGAGCCCGCCGCCAACGCCACCCTGGAGGGCGCCTCCTTCTCGTGGCGCATCCCCATGGATTCCCTCGTCTCGGGGCCCCACCGCGTCGCGCTGATGCCCGTCTCCGCCGCGGGCGCGCCGGGGGCCCCGCGCGAGGTCCGCTTCCTGGCGCGCACGCCTCGCGTCGTGGCCGTGACGGGCGACGAAGCCCCGCGCCTCACGGGCACGCCCCTCTCCTTCTCCCTCGCGGGCAACGCCACCGCGCGCTGGACGCTGGACGGCGCGCCCGCGGGCGAGGGCCCCTCGGTTGATATCACCCTCGCGTCGCCCGGCCCGCACGCGCTGAGCGCCGCGACGGAGGACGGTCGGGGGCGCCCCGCCACCGCGGAGGTCCCGCTTCTCGCCCTCAACCGCCCTCCCATCGCGGCGCTCCACGCCCAGGCGGGCCTCGCGGTGGCGGACACGCCGTTCCGCGCCGAGGCCTCCGACCCGGACGGCTCCGTGGCGCGCTACGCGTGGGAGTTCGGCGACGGATCGGCCACCACCACCACCTCGGGCCCTGAGACGATGCACCGCTACGCCTCCGAGGGGCTTTACCGGGCGAACCTCACCATCTTCGACGACCTTGGCGCCGCGAGCCCCGTCGCCACGCTCCTCGTCGCCATCGCCAACGCGCCCCCCGTCGCGTCCTTCTGGCACGAGCCCGACGCGCCCACCGTCTTCGACGACGCGCAGTTCACCGACGCGTCGCAGGACCCCGAGGGCGCGCTGGTGGCCCGCCACTGGGACTTCGGCGACGGCGCCACCGCCGAGGGCGCGTTCGCGACGCACCGCTTCGCGACGCGGGGCGATCACACCGTCACGCTGCGCGTGGAGGACGCCGCGGGCGCCGCGGCCATCGCCACGCAGGTCGTCCACGTGCAGGACGTCGCGCCGCAGCCCGCCTTCACGTGGTCGCCCCTGGCGCCCCGCGCCGGCGAGGAGGTGGCCTTCGCCGACGCCTCGCGCAAGCCCGACGGCGCCATCGTCGACTGGAGCTGGAGCTTCGGCGGCCGCGGCCCCCTGGCGACGCACGCGTTCCCCGCCCCTGGCGCTTATGATATCACGCTGAACGTCACCGATGACTTCGGCCAGCGCGCGTCGGCCACGAGGACGATCCGCGTCGGCGACGCCGCGCCCGAGGTGCGCGCCATCCTGGCCGACCCCGCGCGCCCCCTTGCGCGGCAGCCCGTCGCGTTCCGCGCGCTGGCCAACGACGCCCTGGGCGCCATCGCGTCGCTCCGCTGGGACTTCGGCGACGGCAACGCGTCCGACGCGATGGCGCCCACGCACGCCTACGCCCGCAGCGGGTCCTACCGGGTCGCGGTCCTCGCCACGAGCCCCGCCAACGTCACCGCGCTCGCCAACGTGACGATCGCGGTGGAGGACGCTCCGCCCGTCGCGCGGCTCGACGCGCCCGGCGGCGAGGCCGGCGATCCGCTGGTCCTGGACGGCTCGGGAAGCGCGGACCCGGACGGCCGCGTCGCGCGCTACGTGTTCGATGCCGATGGCGACGGCCTCCCCGACTGCGACGGCCCCTCGCCGCGCTGCTCCTTCGCCTACCCCGCCGCGGGGCTCTACCTGGCGAACCTCACCGTGCAGGACGACGAGGGCGCCACCGCCAGCGACACGCTCGCGGTGGCGATCCTCGCCGCGCCCCCCGAGAAGGCGCCGCCCCAGGTCGTCGTCCAGAAGCCCCTTCCCGGCTCCGCGCTCTCGGGGCCGACGGTCCTCTCGGGCGTCGCCACGGGCAACCGCAGCGTCGTGTCCGTCGACGCGCAGCTTCGAACCGGCTCGCGGGCCCTCGCGCTGGGCGTCGCGCCCTGGATGCCCGCGCAGGGGATCGCGCCCTGGCGGCTCGCGCTGGACACCGCGGCATTCCCCGACGGGCCCTACACGCTGGTCGTGCGCGCGACCGACTCCGCGGGCGTGCAGGGCTTCGCCTTCGTGCCGGTAGAGATCCGCAACGGCCCGCAGGAGACGCCCCTCGCGCTGCGCATCGCCAACGCGCCCCTGGACCCGGTGGGCCCCGACTACGACCTCGAAGGGAGCGCGTACCACCCGCAGGGCGTGAGCGCGGTGCGCTGGCGCATGGACGAGGGCCCCTGGAGCGACCCCGACGGGCCGCCCCAGGCGTTCACGCTCCCGCTGCGCGGCCTCCTTCCGGGCCTCCACGTCGTGGTCGTGGACGCCTACCACGGCGTCTCCGAGAAGCGCGAGGCCACGGTGGAGGTGCGCGTCGCCTCGCCGCCCCCCGCGCTGGCGGTGGACGAGCCGCCGGGCCCCCTGGCGTATGGCCTCCTGCACGCCGCGGGGCGCACGGTGGGCAACGGCTCGGTGGAGTGGCGCCTGGACAGCGGCGTCTGGCGGAGGGTCGACGCGACGGGCCCCGAGTGGCGCCTCGACGCGCCCACGGGCGACCTGCCCGCCGGCCGGCACGCCCTCTCGCTGCGCGCCGTGGGGCCCGAGGGCGCCGCGGGCGACGCGAGGACGTGGAGCGTCAAGGTCGTGCGCGCCGTGGGCGACTCGCGCTTCGCCGGCTGGGGCGCCGAGGAGATCGACGGTCCGGCTCCTGCGCCCGAGCGCCGCGCGCCCCTGGACCTCATGGCACCCCTCGCGGCGCTGGCGCTGGCGGCCGCGTTCGGCGCCGCCCGGAGAAGGCTTTAGCCGAGGCCGCGCGTCGTGCACGCGTGGACGGCGATCCCCTCGCGCTCCTCCACCCGCCCCTCGCGCGGTGGTTCCGCGAGACGCTGGGCGCCCCCACCCCCGCCCAGGCGCAGGCCATCCCCGCCCTCGCGCGCGGCGAGCACGTCCTCGTCTCCAGCCCCACCGGCAGCGGCAAGACGCTGGCGGGCTTCCTCGTCCTTCTCAGCGACCTCGCGCGCCTCGCGCAGGAGGGCGCGCTGGAGCCGCGCCCCCACGCCGTGTACGTCTCGCCGCTGAAGGCCCTCGCGCACGACGTGGCGCGCAACCTCCAGCGCCCCCTGGAAGGCATGGCCGCGGAGCACGCGCGCCTGGGGCTTCCCGACCCGGGCATCCGCGTCGCGATCCGCACCGGCGACACGCCCCCCTCCGAGCGCGCCCGGCAGCTTCGCGCGCCGCCGCACGTCGTCGTCACGACCCCCGAGTCGCTGGCCCTTCTGCTATCGTCCGAAGGCTGGAGGCGCCACCTGCGGAGCGTGCGCTGGGTCGTCGTGGACGAGATCCACGACCTGGCGGCCTCCAAGCGCGGCGCGCACCTCTCGCTCCTGCTGGAGCGCCTCGACGCGCTGGCCTCGTCGCCGCCCGTCCGCGTAGGCCTTTCCGCCACGGCGTCGCCCCTGGACGAGGTGGCGCGCTTCCTGGCGGGCGGCCGCCCCGCGCGCGTCGTGGAGGTCCCGCCACAGGGCCCCATGGAGATCGCCCTCGAGCTTGCGATGGAGGACCCGGTGCGGGCGCGCTTCGACCAGGTGGAGGCCGCGCTGGTGGAGCGCATCCGCGGCATCGTCGAGGCGCACCGCACGACGCTGGTCTTCGTCAACACGCGCCAGCGCGCCGAGTCGCTGGCGCTCAAGCTCCACGCCGCCATGGGAGACGCCGAGGCGCCCAGCGAGGCGAGCGCGGACCCCGAGTTCCCCGACGAGGAGCCGGCGCCCTCCGTCGCGACGCACCACGGCAGCATGAGCCGCGAGGCGCGCCTCGTGGTGGAGGAGCGCCTGAAGCGCCAGCAGGTTCGCTGCGTCGTCGCCAGCAGCAGCCTGGAGCTGGGCATCGACGTCGCGGGCGTCGACCACGTCGTGCTGCTGGGCAGCCCCAAGGGCGTCGCGCGCACGCTCCAGCGGGTGGGCCGCAGCGGCCACTTCGTGGGGGGCGTGCCGCGCGCCACGCTCCTGCTGCGCGACCCCGCCGACGTGCCCGAGGCCGTCGCGCTGCGCGCCCTCGCGCTGGCCCGCGCCCCCGAGCCGCTCTCCCTCCCCGATGCGCCCCTGGACGTGCTCTCCCAGCACGTCGCGGCCGTCGCGCTGGAGGGCCCGCAGCGCGTGGACGACGCGTGGGCCCTCGCGCGCCGCTCGTGGTGCTATCGAAACGTCTCCCGGGACGAGTTCGCGCGCCTCGTCGCCCGGCAGCCGTGGGTCCGCCTTGAGGGCGACGCCTTCCACGCCCGCCGCGGCGCGCGCCAGGTCGTGCTCACGCACACGGGGACGATCCCGGACGCGGGCCGCGTGCGCGTGCTGGAGGAGGGGCGCTTCGTGGGCGAGGTCGAGGAGGCGTTCGTCGAGACGCTGGAGCCCGGCGACGTCTTCCGCCTGGGCGGCTCCACCTGGCGCGCGCTGCGCGCCGCGGGCATGGCGCTCCACGTCGAGGCCGCCCGCGGGAAGGACGCCACCGTGCCCGACTGGCGCGGCGAGGGGCTTGGCATGACGCCCCTCCTGGCCCGCGCCACGCGCGACCTCCTCCAGACGCCAGAAGCCATTCAAAATCATCTAAAGAACGATTCTTCCGTGACTCAGAATGGCTTCCAGCGTTGGAGCGCCCAGCCGGGATTCGACGCCCAGGAGGGCGACGTGGAGGCCTTCCTGGACGACGACGGGCGCCGCGCGCTGGTGGTCCACCTGGTGGCGGGCCGGCGCGTGAACGAGGCGCTGGCCCGCGCGCTGGCCGCCCGCCTGGAGCTGCGCCTTGTGGAGCGCGTCGACGCGCAGGCCAGCGACCTGGGCTTCGCGCTCCTCGCGCCGCGCCGCTGGAAGCCGACACCGCGCGCGCTGGCCGACCTGCTGCGCGACCCCCTGGAGCCCTCGCTGCGCGCCGCGCTGGCGGGCTCCGAGCTTCTGCGGCGCCGCTTCCGCCACGTCGCGACGCGCATGCTCCTCGTCCTGCGCCGCGAGGGCGTCCCCCTGGGCCAGCGGCAGCGCGAGGCCAACGGCCTGCTGGCGCGCCTCCAGGAGGAGGAGCCCGACCACCCGGCCCCGGTGGAGGCGTGGCGCGAGACGCTGCGCCACGCGCTGGACCTTGACGGCGCCGAGCGGGCGCGCGAAGGGCTCGCGGCGCGGCTCTCCTGGGTGCCCGAAGGCCCCGCGAGCCCGCGCGCCATCCGCGTGCTCGCGCAGATGACCGACCCCGAAGGGCACGCGCGCATCCGCGACGCGGAGGAGACGGCGCGCGCGTTTCCGAGAGAAGGAGGCAAGGGCGTCCCGCGGCGGTTTGGGGAGGCTGTGGAAAATGGACCGCAGGACGCCTCGCGCCCGGAGGGCGCGACCTCGATCGACCCTACGTCCTCCTGAGGATAAACCTTCGCGGCGGGAGGCCTCGCAGGCAAGCGCGACGCGTCGGGACCTTTAAGGGGCGGAGGCCGTACCCGATTTCGTGCAGGCCGAAGGCCACCCCTTCCGGATGCGGGTCCACCGCCAGGGGCGCGAGGTGCTCGTGGCGGTGAGCGACGCGACACTCGTGGGGAAGGAGTTCCGCGAGGGCAACATGCGCCTCCTCGTGAGCGAGCACTTCTACGGCACGGAGCACGCCGACGCCATGGAGGTGCTCCGCCAGCTGGCCGGCTGCACCATCGCCAACCTCGTGGGCGTCGGCGCCGTGACGCTGGCGATCCAGCACGGCTACGTGGACCCGGAGAACGTGCTGGACATCGACGGCGTGCCCCACGCCCAGATGTGCACAGCGTGATAGCAGCTATCAAAAAGAAACGATAGCAAAATGAAAAGATAGCAAATCAAACTCGATATCAGATATCAAACGGTCGTTATGTTCTGCGTCGTCTGCGGGAAGGAGAAGCCCATGGAGGAGCTGCGCGGAGGCGTCTGCGCGGCGTGCTACCTCGAGAAGAACGTCCTCGCCTCCGTGCGCGAGAACGTCGACCTGGAGGTGTGCGTCCACTGCCACGCCCGCAAGCGCGGCGAGGTCTGGGTGGAGGGGCACGGCGGCATGGAGCCCATCGTGGAGGACGCCGTGCGCGAGGCCGTCCAGTGGGCCAAGGTCGTCGAGCGCCCCCGCGCGCAGATCGAGATCGTGCCCGAGGACGAGCGCAACTTCACCGTCCACGTGCGCGCCACCGGCGTCGCGGAGGGCGTCCCCTTCGACTCCGCGCTCAGGACGCGCGCCCGCGTCAAGAACGGCACCTGCCTGCGATGCAGCCGCGTCCAGGGGGGCTACTACGAGGCCATCGTGCAGATCCGCCGCACGAAGCGCGCCATCGGCAAGGAGGAGATGCGCGCGCTCAAGTCGCTGGCCAGCCGCTTCATCGAGCGCGTCGTGAGCGAGGGCGACCGCAACGCGTTCGTGCTGCGCGACGAGGAGGTGGACCGCGGCCTGGACGTCTACATGGGCACGACCAACTCGGGCCGCATGCTCGCCAAGCAGATCGCGCAGGAGTTCGGCGGCAAGACCACCGAGCACGCCAAGACCGTGGGCCAGAAGGACGGCCTCGACCTCGTGCGCATGACCTTCGCCGTCCGCCTCCCCGAGTACCAGGCCGGCGACGTCGTCGTGGTCAAGGAGGAGCCCGCGCAGATCACCAGCGTCGGCGCCAAGACCGTGCAGGCCCTCGACCTGCGCACCGGCCGCCTGAAGCACATCGACCGCGACGCGGTGGACAAGGCCCTCGTGCTGCGCCGCGAGGACGCCCTGGACGCCGTCGTCGTCGCGGACCTGGGCGCCGAGCTTCAGCTCCTCGACCCCGTCACCTACGCCACCGTCAACGTGATCCGCCCCGAGGGGACGGACTCCGTGGGCGAGACGGTGAAGGTGCTGCGCCACGAGGGCGAGCTTCTCGTGCTGAGGCCGACGCGCTGAGCGCACGCCCGTGCACGGGCGTGCACGGGTGCGCCCGGGCGTGCACGCCCGGCCCCGCCCGTCTCCGCCCGCCCTACCCCTCCCGCAGCGCCTTCGCCAGCCGCTCGACGATCCACGCGTTCGCGGCCTTGCCCAGCGCTTCGGACGCGAGCGTGGGGTCGCCCATGACGCCCTCGGGAAAGTGGCGCTCCGCGTGGGCCTCCACGAGGAAGTCCGGGAACTCGACGCGGTGCGTGCGGCCGCGGCCGTGCACGAGGTCGGGCCGGATGGCCAGCAGGCGCGAGGTCTCCAGCGCCCCGGCGTGGCCGTCCCAGCGCGGGACGTCGACGCCGGCCGCGGCGCGCGCGTCGAAGTCGTCCAGCAGCTCGTAGTCCGAGAGGACCCAGACGCGCATCGCGGGGTCCGTCTCCAGGTGCTCCTCGGCGGCGAGCTTGAGCGCGCGCATGTGCGCGCCCCCCGCGTGCCCGCTCACGAATGCGACCCGCTTGATGCCGTGGCGTTGGCAGTCCGCGAGGATGTCCCGCGCGATGGCGCGCAGCGTGTCGAAGCGGAGGCTGAAGCTGCCGGGGAAGTTCCGGGTGGAGGAGCAGTTCCCGTAGGCGAGGAGCGGCGCCACGAGCGCGCCCACGCGCTCGGCCACGAGGTCGCACGTGTGCTGCGCCTGGATGCTGTCCGCGTCCAGGGGCAGGTGCGGGCCGTGTTCCTCCACGATGCCCACGGGCACGAGGAGCGGGGGCTTGGGGGCGAGGGCGGCGAACGCGGGGCTCGTCAGGTCGCCCAGGCGCACGGGAGGCATGGGGGCGCACTCCCGCGGGCGCGCAAACCCTTTGTGGCCCCCGCGCGCTGGCCGCGCCGTGGAGCGGCGCGACGTCGTCATCGTGCTCATCGGCGCCCTGCTGGTCGCGGGCGCCACGGCCTACGCGGCGGTGGGCGGAGCGCCGGCGCCCGCGACGACGCGGGCGATCGTCCCGGCGAGCGTGACCCTGCCCCCGCCCTTCCCCGGGCCGCCCCAGGCCGTGCCCACCGGGTACAGCGCTTCGCCCTCGATGTCGGTCCCCGCCAACGCCAGCGCGCTGCACCTGCGCGTCTGGATCAACGCCACGCCCGCGATGGCGCCCGGCGCGTCGGCGCGCCTGGAGGCCCTCGCGCCCAACGGCACGCGGTACGAGACGGAGGCCACCGCGCAGCAGGGGGACCCGGGCCTCGCGCTCGCCCTTGATATCGCGGTGGCGACGCCCGCGCTCGACGTCTCGGTCCCCGCGGGCTCGTGGAACCTGAGCCTCGCCTTCTCGCCCGGCCTCGCCCCGGCCCCCGCGGGCACGCCCTACGCGCTGGAGAGCCGCGCGGCCGCGGAGGTCTGGACCGTGGTCGAGGTCCCGGCGCCCTCGGGCAAGTAGGACCGCTGGGGAAACCCTAAGAACCCCCGCCCCGCTGCGCGCAGCATGGCCCAGCCTCCGAAGGTCGCCATCATCATGGGCAGCAAGTCGGACTGGGAGACGATGCGCGCCGCGGCCGAGACGCTGGAGCAGCTTGGCGTGCCCTACGAGCGGCGCGTCGTGAGCGCGCACCGCACGCCCGACCTCCTCTTCGAGTTCGTGGCGGGCTGCGAGGCGCGCGGCATCCAGGTGATCATCGCCGGCGCCGGCGGCGCGGCGCACCTGCCCGGCATGGCGGCGAGCAAGACGACGCTGCCCGTCTTCGGCGTCCCCGTGCAGAGCAAGGCGCTCAACGGCATGGACTCGCTCCTCTCCATCGTGCAGATGCCCAAGGGCGTCCCGGTGGGCACGCTGGCCATCGGCACGGCGGGCGCGGCCAACGCGGCGCTCCTCGCGGCGCAGGTGCTCGCCCTCCAGGACGCGAAGCTCCGCGAGTCGCTCAAGGCCCTGCGCGCCGCGGAGCGCGACCGCGTGCTGGGGGAGAGGCTCGATTGAGGCCCCTCCTCCCCGGCTCCACCGTGGGCGTCCTGGGCGGCGGCCAGCTTGGCCGCATGCTCGCCTTCGAGGCCCACCGGATGGGCTATCGCGTCGTCGTGCTCGACCCCGCCGAGGACGGCCCCGCGGGCCTCGTCGCGGATGATATCGTCGTCGGGAAGTGGACCGACGCCAAGGCGGCGCTGGAATTGGCCAAGCGAGCCGACGTCGTGACGCTGGAGACGGAGCACATCCCCTTCGAGGTGCTCGCCGAGCTGGAGAAGGCAGGCGTCGCGCTGCGCCCCGCGGCGGAGGTGCTGCGCGTCGTGCAGAACCGCCTTCGCCAGAAGCAGTTCCTCCACGAGAACGGCTTCCCCCAGCCCGCCTTCGCGCACGTGCACGACGCGGCGAGCCTCGCGGACGCCGTCTCCGTCATCGGCGCGCCCGCCGTCCTCAAGAGCCTCACCGGAGGCTACGACGGAAAGGGCCAGAGCCGCGCGCTCAGCGCGGAGGGCGCGGACGAGGCCTGGTCGCGCATCGGCCGCCAGCCGTGCATCTACGAGGCGTTCGTCCCCTTCCGCGCCGAGGTGAGCGTCGTGCTGGCCCGCGGAGCGGAGGGCGCCATCGCTTACTATCCCCTCGCCGAGAACGTGCACCGCCACGGCGTGCTGCACACGACGCGCGCGCCCGCCCGCGTGGACCTGGCGGTGGCGCGCGAGGCGCAGGAGATCGCCTCCGGCATCGCGACCGCGCTGGGCCACGTGGGCGTCATGGCCGTCGAGATGTTCCTCCTGGAGGACGACTCGCTCCTCGTCAACGAGATCGCGCCGCGCGTCCACAACTCGGGCCACTACACCTTCGGCGCGTGCGCCACCTCCCAGTTCGAGCAGCACCTCCGCGCCGTCTGCGGGCTCCCCCTGGGCGACCCCGCGCAGATGCGCCCCGCCGCCATGCTCAACCTCCTGGGCGACTCGTGGGCCCGCGGTGAGCCCGACTGGTCGGCCGTCTTCGCGACGCCCGGCGCCGCGCTGCATCTCTACGGCAAGGCCGACGCGCGCCCCGGCCGCAAGATGGGCCACGTCACCGTCACGGCGGAGAGCGCCGACGAGGCCCTCGCGCGCTGCGAGGCGATCCACGCGCGGCTTCAGCCTCCGGGCTGAGCGTCGGCGCCAGGGTGCCGCGGCAGGCAACGTTAAGGCGGGCCGCGCGGGTGGCGACGCGATGGCCGCCGGCCTGCGACGCGACCTGGGCCTCTGGTCCGCCGCCAGCGTCGTCGTGGGCAGCATGATCGGCGTGGGCATCTTCCTGGGCCCGCGCGTCGTCGCGCAGCAGCTCCCCACGCCCGCCCTCATGCTCCTCGCCTGGGCGCTGGGCGGCCTCTTCGTCCTCTGCGGCGCCATGACCTACGCCGAGATGGGCGCCGCGTTCCCGCGCTCGGGCGGCTCGTACAACTTCATCCGCGAGGCCTACGGCCCGCTCCCCGCCTTCCTCAACGGCTGGAGCGGCGTCGCCATCGGCAAGGCCGCCAACGTCAGCGCGCTCGCGGTGGGCTTCGGCGAGACGCTATCGTTCCTCCTCTCCGCGCTGACCCCGCAGCACCTCGCCCTCACGCCCCTCGCCAAGGGCGCCTTGGCCGTCGCGCTCATCCTCGCCCTGGCGCTCGTCAACGTGCTGGGCGTGCGCCACGCGGGGCGCCTCAGCCTCGCGGCCGCCCTGGTCAAGATGGGCGCCCTCCTCCTCCTCGTGGTCGCGGGCCTCCTCGTCCTCGCGCCGCGCCTCCCCGCCCTCGCCGCGCAACCCGCCGCCATCCCCGGCGCGAGCCTGGGCGGCGCGCTCTCCGCCTTCGGCCTCGCCCTCATCCCGATCTTCTTTGCCTACGACGGCTGGGAGAACAGCACGCAGGTCGCCGAGGAGGTGCGCGACCCCGCGCGCAACGTGCCGCGCAGCCTCGTCCTGGGCACGCTGGCCGTGCTGGCCGTCTACGTCGCCGCGAACCTCGTCTACCTCCTCGCCCTGGGCCCCGCCTCGGTGGGCGCCAGCACCGCCGCCGCGGGCCAGACCGCCAGCGTCATCGTCTCGGGCAACGCGGACGCCTCCGCCAGCGCCGCGGGCGCCATCGCGGCCGCGCTCGTGGGCGTCGCCATCGTCCTCTCCATCCTGGGCACCGTGAACAACATCGTCCTCACCGGCCCGCGCATCGCGTTCGCCATGAGCCGCGACGGCCTCTTCCCCGCCGGCATCGCGAAGCTCACACGCTGGGGCACGCCCGCGCGCGCCATCGCCCTCCAGTGCGCCATCAGCCTCGCCCTTGTCCTGATCCCGCCCGTGGGCGGCGCGCCCCTCTTCGACACGCTGCTCACCTACATCATCGTCGACTCGTTCATCTTCTACGCCCTCGCCACCAGCGCGGTCTTCGTCCTGCGCCGCAAGCATCCCGACCTCCCGCGCCCCTTCCGCGTGCCCCTCTACCCCTGGGTCCCGCTCCTTTTCGTCGTGGGCAGCGCCGCGTTCGTCCTCAACGCCTTCCTGCGCACGCCCCTGGAGGCCAGCGTCGGCGTGCTCATCGTCCTCGCGGGCCTCCCGCTCTACGCGCTCCTGCGCCGCGCCGCCAAGCCGCGCCTCGTGCGCGACGCGACCTACGAGGTCGTGGAGACGCCGAGGTAGCGCCCTTGGGCCCACCGCTGCGATGGCAAGCATAGGCTTTATTCTGGGTCAGACCTGACGGCCCCTTCGTGAGTGCACCCTCCGGCCCCTCCCGTCCCCCCGCCTATGGCAGCGCGCCCCGTGGGCCCCCGCCCCAGCGCCGCGGCTTCGAAGGGGACGAGCGGCGCGGCGGCGGCACGCCCCGCAAGCGCATGATGGCCCAGGGGCGCAAGGGCCACTTCATGCACGACGCCAAGGCGCTGCTCGCGCGCACGCAGGGCGGCATGGACGACCAGCACGTGCGCGCGTTCCTGGAGGGCCTCTTCGCCCGCGGCGCGCGCCACAGCACGGCCGACGCGCAGCAGTTCCTCGACGAGAAGCTCCAGGCCCAGACCATCACGCCGGAGCAGCGCCAGGGGCTTGGACGCCTCGTCGAGCAGTACTCGTTCTGGCGATAGGTCCGGCTAGATGGGCAGGACGTACTTCGTCGAGGGGCGCACGATGTCCCAGAAGACCATGCGGGGCTCCGAGCCGCCGGGAAGCACCGACGCCGACACGACGAACTCCCGCTCCTGGGAGCCCCACCCGAGCCGCCACGGAAGATCGCGCACCAGGTCGACGTAGCGGCGCAGGAGAGACTCCGGAAGGGGCGCGTAGGCCTCCTGGTCAAGAAGGAGGGTCCGGTCGATCTTCCGCAGGTGCTCCTCTCCCGCGCCCGCCAAATCGCCTGGAGACAGAGGAGCCCCCGTGGTGAGGCTCCGGCCGATCTTCTCCAGCCGCAGCCGCTTCGAGATGGCGTAGTCCTCAGGCGTGACCAAGTGGCGGCTCAGCACGGCGGGAAGGACTCGGTCGGCGTAGCAGAGCAGGCGGATGCGCTCGTGAGGCGTCACGTCTCCACGGTTGATGTCGCTCACGTCGAAGCCGGGGCCCACGATCTCCAGGATCGCCTCCGCCTTGCCGTTGGGGAGAAGGAGGTTGATGCCGTACAGGTTTTCATGGCGGTCCGAAGGCTCCAGGAGGGAGACGATGCGGCCCATGGCGAGAATCTCCGGGACCCTGGCATCGACTTCGCGCGCCTCGATCTGGAAACCCCCCCGCATGTACGAGCCCCGCTCCTCGCTGGAGTCCGTGCGCACGAGGACCTTCTTCCACCCCTTCTGCCGGATGGCCTCTCCAAGCCACGAGGCGATCCCTTCGCTCCAGCGGGTCACGACGAAACCCTCTCTTGCAGGCAGGCCCAGCCGCCACGTCTCGTACGTGGACGCTGTCTTGGCGTAGGCCCTTAGGGGCGCGGGGGTCGCCTCGGCTCCAAGCACGAACGCGCCCTCCGGGATCACGATGGCTTCCTCCCAAGGACGGCGACGGGATCTCTGGCCAGGGGGTGGGCCTGGAATCCGCGGGACCGGACCAGCTCCAGGAGCTCCTCCGGGCTGAATCCCTTCTGGAACGTCCGAGACGTGGTCAACCAACCGTCGGCGCACGCCTGCCACGCGGGGGTCCGGAGCCGGTCGATCTCTGTCGCCGAACGGACTGCGATGGCCAAGTGCCCGCCGGGGGGGAGGAAGGCGAAGATGTCGTCAAGCACGCGCGCCCGCTCGCGCGGATCGGCGAGGGTGTTGAGGACGAATGCGCAGTGGACCCAGGTGAACCTCCCGCCAGGGTAGGCCGAGGGGGGCGGGTGAGGCCGGTGGGCCGGGTCCCAGCCTTCGGCTTCGAGGCCGGAGGCTCGGAAGTGCTCGATGTCCTTGCCCTTTCCGCACCCCCAGTCGAACACGGGCCCGTCGATGAGGCCCTGGCCCACCACCAGCTGGGCCAGCGAGGAGGGGCCGCGGCGCGACATGGTGGTGCGGCCCGACAGGCGCAGGGTCGCGCGCGCGTCGGGGGCCTCGGGATCGCCCAGCGTCGCCTGGCGCGGCGTGGCGCGGGGGGCTGACCCTTGGAGAAGCCGATGGCCCTCGATGCGGACCCCGGCCTGCCGGAGGAATCCTTCCCACGCGAGCTTGCGGCCGATGACACGCAGCTTCTCCGGGGCGTAGAGGCCTGCGGCCTCCTCCTGACGCGTGAGGGCCGCGTACTCCGCGCGCCGAGGGTGGGCGTCGGCCACGAACGCCTCCTTCCGGTGAAGGATCGAGGGGTTCGAGCGCGACTCCTTCCGGGTGCGCGCCTGGCGGGCGTCGAGGTCCACCGTCACGTACTCCCTCAGCTCGGGGTGGGCCTCCTCCTCGAACCCGGGGTACCAGGAGAACGTGACGCGCCGGAGACCGCGGTCGACCTTGACGAGGTTCCAGGGGGCATCGGGCGGGACGAGGCGACGAGCCTCCTCAAGGGTCGCCAGGGCCTCGGAGGGCAAGGCCCGGAGGTTGTCGCGGTGGACGTACCAATTGCCGTGCACGATCTTAGGCAAGCGCCTTCCTCCCTGAGCCCGGGATGCCCGGCGCCAGGCGGCGCACCGTCGCGACGAGGTCCCCCGTCTTCGGAGCCACGTTCCAGTCGTATTCGTCCCCGCGGCCCAGCGCGTGGGCGATGCGGCGCCTCATGAACTGGCTCTGGAAGCCCTCCGCGTCCACGACCAGCAAGCCCCGCTTGAGGCCATACGCGCGGACGTACAGATAGGGCTTCCCGGCGGCCAGCAGGCGCCGAGCCTCGGGGACGTACCCGCCCCGAGGGGCCCAGGTCAAGCCCTGGACAGCCTCCTGCGCGACGCGCGCAGGGAGGGGCACGAGGTGGAGATGCGCGTGATCCACGCACCCGCCTCCCCGGCACGATTCCGTGGCCATGCCATGCTCGAACGCCAGGACGCAGCCTCCGTACGTGGCCCGAAGCGTGCGGACCAGGCCAGCGACGAATGGGCTGAACGCGGCCGCCTCGGCATGCTCCAGGTGCCCCACGGACAGGGCATGCCGGATCGGCGAGACCAGCAGGTGCCCTTCGACGAGGGGTCCGACGGAGGGGAACGCGACGAGGCCGGGAGCCGTCCGGACGACGCGCGAGGAGAGCCCGGGCGCGAGCTCGCGCAAGATGGAGGGCATGGTGGGCGCCAGGGGGTCGAGCTCGGCGCAGAGCTCGCAGGCCGTCTCGGTCATGGGCGGCCCTCCGGGGAAGCCAGTTCGGTCGAGATCAGGGAGGGGGCGAGCCCTTCCGTCCCGTCGTACGTTCCCAGGATGGGGTGCGATCCCCGGATCTCGGCCAGCGCCAGGTGGCAGATGGGCATCATGGGACGCAGCGTGAGGGGCGTGGGATTGCGGCTGCTGACCTCCAGCGTGAGGGGCGTGGGCCGCGTGCTTCCGAACCCCGCCTGGACAAACGTGGACCCGAGGTGGACGTCGAGGCCCAGGCGCGCCAGGTGGGAGAGATTGGAGAGGACGCCCGCCAGGTCTGCGGGCAGGCGGAGCCGCTCGTGGGTGCGCAGGAGCAGGAAGTCCCCCGGCCTGACCTCCAGGCGGGAGAACTCGAACTCGGGGCCGGCGTTCCTCTCGGCCTCGCGCGGGTCCGTCAGGTCCAGCGGATCCTCGGACTCCAGGAGGCGCCGGCCGCGGTTCCCCAGGTGGAGCACGAGGGACGTGCTGCGGACGGGGTGGACGGGCCACGGGTCCACGACGAGGCGTCCGGAGAGGGCGAGGCGGAGCATGCCGCGAGGGCCGATGAGACTCAAGGTTGTCCCCGTCGCCTCGGCGCCTGACCAAGGCTTAAGTCTGTTACACGGCATGTGGGAAGTGCGTCAAGTCTGTCAAGTCAGGCAAGTCCAGGAGGCTTCCCAATGAAGGAGACCGTGAACATCGTGCCCGTGGGCTGGGAGGTGGACAGGGTGATCGAGGCCGCCAAGATGCGGAAGGCAGACCGCGTCATCCTGCTGCGGCGCGACACGGGAACCGAGAGCGCGCGCTTCTTCCAGAAGATCGCCAAAGGCCTGGAAGCCAGCCGGATCGAGTGGGAGGACGAGGTCGTGGGGCTCGACAACGAGTTCCAGGACACGCTGCGGGCGGTGGCACACTGCGTCCGCCGGGAGCACCACAAGAAGCACCGCGTGGAGGTGAACATCAGCGCGGGGGGCAAGACCGCGGCCGTCGCCGCGAGCCTCGCCGCCATGTACCACCAGGGGCGGTGCACGCTCTTCCAGGCGATCCCGGAGAGCTACACGGCCTCGAAGCTGGAGCAGGGGGCCGAGGCGGCCGCGAAGCTCTACGAGAACCACGGCCTCACCATCGGGGTCAAGGACGTGCCCGATCTGACGCACTACCATCTCACGGCGCTTCCCCTGGAGCAGGAGATCGTGCTGGCCGCCTGCACGACCAAGCAGCAGACCCTGGACGATCTGCTCAATCTCCTTCGCAAGCACGGGTCCACTTCGTTCCGTCTCAAGCTGGGGAAGGACAGGGACGCGGCCGTGAAGGTCCTGGAGCGCTGGGTCCTTCAGGACCTCGAGGAGAAGAAGTACGTCGAGCGCGACCAGCACCTCGGGAGCAAGGGGAACAGGAAGAGCTTCCTCGTGACGGACGTGGGACTGGATGCCGCGCTCATCACGGGCCTCCTCAACAAGGAGAGGACGCCTCAATTCGACCTGGCCTGACGTGCCAGGGGCCCCGCCAAAGCATATAAATCGTGCCGAGGATCGGCTCGGGGCTTGCCCGCGACCGAGAAAGGACAACCTTCAAGTCCGCGCCGCTGGCATGGGCTCGGCGTGGGAGTCGTAGCTCCCCCGTGGTTTCGGAGGGCTTCGCACTGAAGGAACTCCCCGTCGACGAGTTCACCACGGACAAGGCGTTCTTCGCGGCGCTGAAGCTCCACGTCTACGGCACCGTCCACGACTCCTTCCTGGCGACGCTGGTGAAGGGCCGCAGCCTCGTGCTCGACCAGGCCTTGAAGCTGGAGGTGGGGCGCTTCACGAGCCGCAAGGCGAACCACCTCTTCGTCTCCGAGAACGGCAGCCGCGGCGGGTGCAGCGCGGAGTTCTACGGCTTCACGTCCCACAAGGTGCGCGAGAAGCTGGCGCAACTGCACGACCTGGGCGTCGTCGAGCTTCTGGGCAAGGGGCTGCGCGATGCGTACACGTACCGCTGGAAGGTGCCGGTGAAGCACTGGGAGGTGTGCAGCTTCATGCGCTTCCGCAGGCTCACGGCGGAGGACCTCTCGCTGAACCTGGAGCTCTTCCGCGTCTTCCACGCCCGCGGCACGGCGCCCTTCACGGCGCGCGAGTTCGTGGAGCTCTACGGGCGCGCGCACGGCGCGGAGTACACCAGCACGCGCTGGGGCGCGCGCAAGTGGGAGAAGATCGCGTCCTCCTTCGCCTACGGCGAGTTCGTCAAGGACCGCCTCGACCTCCTGGTGAAGCACGGCCTCGTCGCGCAGCAGGGGGACTCCTACCAGCTTCCCGCGCCTGTGCTGGACGCGGTGAACCACTTCGACCTCTTCCTCAACGGCGTGCCCTACCGCGCCTCGCGCGCCATGTGCGACGCCTGCCCCCTGGACGCGCTCTGCCAGACCGGCAGCACGCAGCGGCTCATCGTGTCGCTCAACCAGGCGTGAGCCGCTTCGACACGTCCGGCCCATCTCTCGGGGGCCCGCCAAGGGTCCGCGCGCTGGGCCAGGCCTGCTGAAGAACGCTTATATGGGCCCCTCTCCAGTCACGGCCGCTCCCCGCCCCCGGGGGCTGAGGCTCTCCCATGCGCATCTCCCAGCGCAGTGCCCGCGTCGTGGCCGTGGCCCTCGTCCTCGTGTCGCTGGCGCCCAGCGTGCAGGTGGCGTCCGCGGGCTACACCGTGACCTTCCCGCGCCCCGGCACCAACGACACCGTCGAGCGCTACAACGACACCGTGTTCGTGGGCCTCGCCCCCGTCAACGCGGTGGCCTTCGCGGAGAACGGCGACGTGTGGTACGCGGCCTTCGGCGGCGTCGTCCACGAGCGGCTGGGCACCGGCACGCGCCAGCTCTTCACCCGCGACGACGGCCTCCCGGAGAGCGTCGCCCTGGACCTCAGCGTCGCCCACGGCAAGGTCTACGTGGGGACGGACCTGGGGCTCGCCATCATCGACGAGGCCTCGGGCGCGGTGACGGCGAAGACGCCGGACAACAGCCCGCTCCCCGACCCCTACGCGGGCGCGGTGGCCACGCTGGGCGACCAGGTGTGGGTCGGCACGGGCGCGCACGGCATCGCCGTGTGGAACACCACCACCGACCAGTGGTTCGTGAAGAACACCAGCACGTCGCTCTACCGCCCCGAGCCGGTCATGCACTTCAACGTCGAGCCGCGCTACCTGTGGGCCGCGACGGACGGCGACGGCGGCTGGCGCTTCGACCGCGCCAACGGCGTCCTGGACGACCGCAACGCGTGGATGAACGTCACGACGCTCAACAGCCGCATCTTCAACGACCACGTCCTCTCCGTGCAGGACCTGGGCGGCGACACGTACTTCGCGACGCGCTTCGGCATCGCGCGCTGGCGCCCCTCGGCGAACGGCACCACGGAGGAATGGTCGAAGCTCAACGCGACCAACGGCCTGCCCAACAACCAGGTGGACATGCTCCACGTCGTGCCCAACGCCGACGGCATCCCCTTCCTCGTGGCGGACACGAGGGACGGCGTGTGGCGCTACGAGCCCCAGAGCGGCTCCAACTCCACCCTCGCGCAGCCCGAGGGGCTCTTCGGCTCCTACGTGGCCAACGACGCCTGGAGCCCCGACTGGGGCTGGGCGTTCGCGACCTCGCGGGGCGTCTCGCTGCTGCGCGGCGACGCCTGGACCTACTTCACCACGGGCCCCGGCACGGGCGCCTCCAACGGCCCCGACAGCTATCGTTTCACCTCTGGCGGCACGGGCGACTCGGGGAGCTTCCTCTGGTTCGGGCGCCCCGACGGCCTCACCGCCTACAAGCTGCCCAAGCCGGGCTCTCCCGGGCGCTTCTGGAACTTCGGCGCGTTCGACCGCGTGCCCGGCGGGCCCGTCACCTGGATCTCCACCGACGGGACGATCACCTGGTTCGCCACCATGAACGGCGCCTACGGCTACGACCAGACGCGCAACGCGTGGATCGGGACGCCGTGGACCACGGGCATCTCCTACGGCGTCGACGCGCAGGGCGGCGAATTGTGGATCGCGGCCTTCGGCGACGGCGTCTACAAGGTCAACGAGACGACGCATGCCTTCGTCGCGTGGAACCACACGACGGCGCCCACCTTCCCCGACCTCTACACGACCGACGTGCGCCTGACGCCCAGCGAGGTCTGGCTGGGCGCGTCCACGGGCCTCATCCGGCTCAACCGCGTGACCGGCACCGTGCTGCACTCCTACGGCAAGGCCGACGGGCTGCCCGGCGACGGGTTCGTCTACCGCACGCTCCCCGACGGCGCGTCCGTCTACGCGGGCCTGCGCTCGGGCGGCGTCGCGCGTCTCGACGTGGCCAGCGGCAAGGTCACCAAGGTCTGGAACGCGACCACGACGCCCGGCTTCCCCGACAGCGAGGTGGACGCGATGCTGCGCGACGGGCGCTACCTGTGGGTCGGCACGCACCAGGGGCTCGCGCGCATCGACGTGCTCACCTCCGAGGTGAAGCTCTTCGACGCGACCAACGGCCTCGTGCAGGAGTTCGTGAGCGGCATCTCCGAGGCCGACGGCATCCTCTACCTCTCCACGTACAGCGGCATCGCGCGCCTGGACCTCGCCACCATGACGTTCCTCCCCATGCAGGACGGCGCGGGCGTCGTGCGCGTGGGCGCGGGCGCCACCGGCACGGCCTCCGGCGGCGGCCCCTCCGCGGGCGGGCTCTCGGCGCGCTTCGACGCGCCCCGCGACGGCAGCGCCGTGACGGGCCTCGTGCAGCTTCGCGGCACGGCCGTCGACTTCGGCGGCAGCGTCGACCGCGTCGAGGTGCGCATCGGAGAAAACGGCCCGTGGCAGCCCGCGCGCGGCACCGGATCGTGGACCTACTCGTGGGACACGACCCAGGGCCCGCTGGACTCGCCCATCCCCGTCTACGCGCGCGCCGTCTCCGGCAACGACACCAGCGCCCCCGCCGAGATCCTCCTCACCCCCGTCGCGCCGCCCACGATCCCGCTCACGGCGAAGCCGACCATGCCCGACGCGTGGACCGCCGGGCGCGACCTGCCCGTCACCGTGTACGCCACCGGGGACGAGCCCCTGGGCGCCACGCTCTACTACAAGCCCGAAGGCGCGGACACCTACACGCCCCTCGCCCTTGCGCGCTCCGGCTCGTACTTCTCGGGCACGATCCCGGGCCGCGACGTGCTCGTGGGCAACCTCACGTGGTACGCCGAGGCGAGGAGCGGCCTCCTCACCGCCACGAGCCCCGACGACCCCACGCAGCCCGCGCTGCTGCCCATCGGTCCCGCGCCGCGCCTGGGCGTCGCGCTCTCCGCGCCCGCGAGCCTGCGCGCCAACGCCGGCGCCTCGACGCCCCTCGCGCTCACGCTGAGCAACGTCGGCACCGACGCCGTCACCGTGCGCCTCGCCGCCACGGGGCTGCGCTCCTCGTGGGCCCGCGTCCCCGCCGACGCCATCACCCTCGCGGGGGGCGAGACGCGCCAGGTGAACGCCACGCTGGAGGTCCCCGCCGCCGCGTTCGCCGACAACACGACCCTCGTGCTGGAGGCGCGCGACGTCAACGGCGTCGCGACGCCCGCCAGCGCCACGCTCCCCGTGCAGATCGTCCCCTCCGACGTGAAGCCCGCAGGCTCCGGCTCCGACGCGAAGCCCACGCCGGGCCCCGCGCTCCCCCTGGCGCTGGCCGCGGTCGCGGTGGCCCTCCTCGCGCGGAGGCGACGCCCATGAGGGCCCTCCTCGCCGTCGCCCTCGTGGCGCTGCTCCTGGCACCCGCCGCCGCGGCCCGCGCGCCGCTCCCCTACCCCGACCCCATCGCGGCCCTCGCGCCCAAGGTCGTCGAGAAGGTGGCGCCCCTGGAGGCCAACGCCAGCCAGGCGCCCTGGTGGCCCGACGCGAAGCCCTGGCTGGAGCGCGCCCGCGCCGACGCCGCGGCCGGCCGCTTCCATGCGACGCTCTACGACGCCGAGACGTTCCAGGAGATCGTCTCCGCGCATACGCTCCAAGACAGCGTCAACGCCACCGCCGCCACCGCGGCGGACCGGCGCAACCTCGCCATCCAGGCCGCGACCGCGTGGCGCGCGGACGAGAACGCGACGTGGCTCGCCTTCCGCGCGCGCCTCCACCAGGCGGACGGCGCCATCCGCAGCCTGGGTGCCTTGGAGACCGCGCTCTTCGCCGCGGACCTCGCCGTGGAGGGCAAGGCCGTCGACGCGGACTTCCCCGGCTACGTCTCGCAGCTCTCCCGCGAGCCCGACCTCCCCTTCGACTACCTCCTGGTGCTCGCGCGCTCCACGAAGACGCCGCAGCTTGACATCGAGATGGCGGGCGACGCGCTGGAGGCGGCCTTCGCGCAGGACGGCGTCCCGCCGCAGTTCCTGGCGGACCGCTGGGCCAACGACACGCGCGTCGCCCTCTCCGCCCCCAAGGGCGCGCCCGCCACCATGCAGCGCTTCGAGGACCTGGCCGCCCCCGCGCGCGAGGGCGGCGAAGGCATCCTCGGCGTGGCCATCACACTGGCCGAGCAGCGCCAGAGCCGCCTCGTGGGCATGCAGACCATCTTCGGCGACGCCGCCACCCGCGGCAAGTCCGTCGTGGCCGACGCCGACCGCGGCTTCCTGCGCCAGCTCAACAACACCACGCTGGAGGCCTCGCGCGCGCACGGCCTCGCGGGCGTCTTCGTCGCCGACGCCTACGACCGTGCCGCCTACGCGCAGGACGTCGTCGACAACGGCACCGCCTCCCTGGGCGTCGTGCTCAACGCCTGGAGCGGCCTCGACCATGCGGGCTACGCCTACACGGTCCTCGCCGACGCGAGCCCCGTGCAGCCCCCCGCGCCCGCCAAGAAGTCGCCCGGCCCCGAGGCGGCGCTGCTCCTGGGCGGCGTCGCGCTCGTGGCGCTCGCCCTGGCCCGGCGCCGTCCGTGATGCGTCCCTTGCTGGCGGGTCCAAAGAACGCGACGAGCGCAAAGAGCGCCAAGGTCGCAAAGGTTCCTTTCGTCGTCGCGTCCTTCGCGCTCATGGCGCTCTTTGCGTTCTTTGGACCCTTGACCAGGAAGCCTAGCCAAGCTCGCGCAGCCGGGCGCGCCCCAGCGCCACAAGCGTTTCGCGCAGCACGTCGGGCTCGCCGCCGGCCTGGGCGTAGTACGCGAAGCGCCGCGCCAGGGGCTCGTCCCCCACCACGTCGCGCAGCCACGGGACGAAGTGCTCGCGGTGGTAGCCGACGACAGTGGGCGTCGCGCGGGAGAGGGCCTCCACGAGGCCCGCGAGGCTGGAGGCCGTCTGGCCGTCGGAGAAGCGGAACGCCTCGGCGTCGGGCGCGTCGTCGCGCACGTGGCGGGGCGGGGGCTCGGGGATGCGCATGGGCGCGGAACCGGCGAGGCGCGGATAAGCGCGTCGCCACCTTTTAGGGGGAGGGGGCGTTGCGGTCGCGATGCGCGTCCTTCTGCCCATCCTCCTCGTCTCCGCGGCCGTCCTCGCGGGCTGCGCCAGCAACAGCGCCACGCCGCCCACCGCGGCCAACAACAGCACCGACATGACGCCCGCGCCCATGGCGATGGTCGCCACCATCGAGCTTGGCGAGAGCCCCACCGCGCCCGGCGGCCCCGCCGTGGGCCCCGGCAGCATGTACCTCACCCCCAAGGGGTTCGACGGCCTCACCGCGGGCATGACCATCACCATCAACATCACCAACAAGGGGAGCGAGACGCACGACGTCGTCATCGACGGCACCGACTTCAAGAGCGGCGACATCGCGGCTGGCAAGTCGGTGACCAAGACGTGGACGCCCACCAAGGACGGCACGTACACGGCCTACTGCGACAAGGGCGCGGGCGTTCCCGACCCCTCGGGGCAGAACCTCGGCACGCACCGCGGCAACGGCATGCAGGCGACGATCACGGTCAAGAAGGCGGCGTAAAAAAAAAAACCTCACCGTCGCGCGCGCCGCAGCGCGCGCAAAATGGGGGGTTTCAGGGGGGCTCGCCCCCCTGACGTGAAGTCCCGTTCCATTCGATGATGAGCCCTCAGGGGGTGGCTCCCCCAGAGCCCTTTGTCCTGGCGCGGTGGAGGAGCGATTCCACCATGTCCACGAGCGCCCAGCCCACCACGGGGTCGTGGGTCTCCTGGGCCAGCGCGCTCTCCAGCGTGGCGCGTTCTTCGGGGCTCGCGGCCCAGGCCACGCTGCGGAAGGGGCGGCGCAGGGCGGGCGCCACGGCTTCGGGGGCGCCGGCGAGGAGGGCTTCGCGCGCGGCGCGGAGGCCTGCCCAGGCGGGGGCCGGCGGCGAGGCCGCAGGAGCGCCCTCTATGGCGTCGGCCCACTGGGCGAGCGCCTGCTCCAGGCCGCGCAGCACGGTTCGCGCCGCGGTGATGAGCGCGACCAGGCGGAACGCGTCCCCGTGGCCCGACTCCAGGTTGCGCAGCGCCAGTTGAAGCTGGAGGAGGATGCCTTCGCTCTCCGCCATGCGCTTCGCGAGCGACGCGTGCGCCCACGCTTCGCGTTGCACGGCCGACGGGTGGGCCAGGGCCGCGAGGTCGGGCGCTTCGCCTGCGCCTTGGCGCGCGGCGGCGATCTCGGCGGGCAGCGTCTCGCCCAGCGCGGCGAGCAGGCCGTCCACGGCCTCCAGCGTGCGCGCGCCCTCGCCACTGGAGAGCGCCTCGGCGTGCCGGTCCAGGAAGAGGCGCGTCGCGGCGGCGAGCTCCGAGGCGGGGCTGGTCATCGGGGGCGCCAGGCCGGGAGGGGCGCTTGAGGGTTCGGGCCGCCTTCCCCCGGCGCAAGCATGATGAACCCCATCCCGGATGGCGCGCCCGAGGATTCCCCATGACCAAGATCGGCTTCGTGGGCGCCGGCAAGATCGGCGCGAACGCTGTCTACTCCACCCTCCACCGCGTCAAGGGCGTCAGCGAGGTCGCCATCGTCGACATCGTCGAGAACCTCGCGGTGGGCGAGGCCATGGACCTCAACACGGCGGCGGCGGGCCTGGGCCTCTCCACCAAGGTCGTGGGCGGCAGCGACTACGGCCTGCTGAAGGGCGCCGACGTGGTCGTCGTCTCCGCGGGCCTGGCGCGCAAGCCGGGCATGACGCGCGAGGACCTCCTCTCCAAGAACGCGGGCATCATCAGCGACATCACGCGCAAGGTCTTCGCCGCGGCGCCCGACACGCAGATGCAGATCGTCTCGAACCCCGTGGACCCCCTCGTCTACAAGGCGTGGAAGGTCAGCGGCAAGGACCGCTCCAAGGTCTACGGCATGGGCGCGCTGCACGACAGCATGCGCCTCTGGGACGTGCTGCGCGACACGTACCACGCGCCCGTCTGGCACGACTCGTGGATCCTGGGCAACCACGGCGAGCAGATGTTCCCCGCCTCCTCGCTGGCCAACACCGGCGGCGCGCACGTGGACTGGAACGCCGCGAAGGAGGCCGTCCGCGGCCGCGCGGCCACCATCATCGAGAAGAAGGGCGCCACCTACTACGCGCCCGGCATCGCCATCAGCCAGATGGTGCTCGCCGCCCTGGGCCAGGGTCCCAAGCAGTGCATCCCCGTCGTCAGCGTCCTCCAGGGCGAGTACGGCCTCAAGGACGTGGCCCTCGGCGTGCCCGCGATCCTCGGCCAGCGCGGCCTGGAGAAGGTCGTCGAGATGAAGCTCAGCGGCCCCGACCAGGACTGGATGAACAGCGCCGCCAAGGCCATCCAGGACCAGATCGCGATGATCGAGCAGATGGAGAAGGCCGCCGCGTCGCAGCCCAAGGCGTGATCACTTTTTTTTCTCTGGGGGCTCCGCCCCCTTTCCCCCCGGGGAAACCCGAATCTCCGAATCTCAGAATCACATCCTGAGATTCGGAGATTCGCGGGTTTTTCCGCCGGAGGCGGCGCGATCGGCGATATCAATCCAGCTTCGCCCGCGCCATCCACAGGTGCGCGTTGGTGGAGTGGCCGCCGCGCACCTCGTCCCCGGGCTCCGTGGAGGGCTGCGGCGCCTTGATCGCGCTCACGGCGAACGCGACGTGGACCCACCCGTCGCGCCATGCGATGCCAGGATAGTCCAGAAGCTCGCGGTCCTGGGGGCAGTCCGCGCCGCGGGGGCAGAAGGTGCCCACCTTCACGGGGAAGGGGCTCGCGCGCACGGGCTCGCCGGGGGTGGTGCCGTTGGTCGTGACGACGAGGGCCCAGGCGTCCCAGCGCGTGTCGGCGGGCGCCTGCTCGGGGCTCACGGCGGCGGGCGTGCCGTAGAATGCGATCACGGCGCGGCCGGGGCCCGCGGCGGCGATCCAGGGGAGGAGCGCGGTGCCGTTGGTCCAGCCCACCTGGCGCGGCGCGCTCCACGTGGCGGCGCCGTCGCGGCTCGCGCTGTACCAGAGCGTGCTGCCCCCGCCGGGCGTGCGCTGCATCCACGCGGCGTGGAGCGTGCCGTCGGGGCCGACGTCCATCTGCATGGGCCAGAGGCCGCCAACGCCCGTGGGGATCGTCGCGACGGTGTGCGGCGTGAAGGTCTGCCCGTGGTCGCGGCTCGCGGCGACGACGACCGTGGCGGTGCCGTTCCACGGGTCGGCGTTGGGCGACTCGACCCAGGGGTAATAGAACGTGCCGTCCGGCGCGACGCGGGGGCGCGCGATGAAGGAGCCGCTCTGCGCGCTGTTGGGGTGGACGGTGCCCAGGGGGACCCAGGTGCGTCCCGAGTCGGTGGTGCGCGAAAGGAGCAGCCCATCGTCGGGCGCGGAGACGGGAAGCCCCACCGGGAGGGGCAGCCCGCCGCGCGCGAAGGCCAGGTACGCCTCCCCAGGGTCGCGGCCCGCGACGATGTACTGCCGGTCGTTGGCGGCGGGGCGCGCGACGGTGACGAAGTTGCCCGGGTCCCACGAGGCGCCGCCATCGTGGCTCGCCTCGGTGACGAAGCCGTTGTGGCCGGGCACGACGCCCGTGCCCGTGGGGTCGGGCGCGCTGGTGACCCAGAAGTCGGTGATGTAGACCGTGCCGTCGGGCCCCACGTCCACGTCGGTGTCGCAGGAGCAGAAGCTCGCGTTCTTGTCCTGCCCCTGGGGCGCGCGCAGCGTCTTGTAGGAGGCGCCGGAGTCGTCGCTGCGCCAGAGGCTCAATTCGCCGTGGGCGTAGTTGGGCTGGCTCACGACGCTGCCCACCGCGATGACCCACACCTTGCCGCCGGCCGCGGTCGCGACGTTGGGCTCCGCAGCAAGCTGGTCCCCCGGGAGGCGCAGCGCGGGCTCGAAGGCGAGGCCCGATCCCGGGGTGGAGGAGGAGGGGCCGGGCGCGGCGGGCTGCGCGCAGCCGGCCAGGAGGAGGATCGCCGCGAAGGCGAGGACGCGCATGGCGGGCGCAGCCGGGTCGCGGCGGATCAGGCTTGCGCGGGAATGGGCACCCACGTCTCCTGGTCGCCCTTCCACGCGTAGCCGGAGTCGGGCTTGCGGGCCGCCAGCGCGCGCACGGCGTCGAGGAGCGCCTCCACGTCGGCGTCGTCGTTGTAGACGCCCAGGCTCGCGCGCACGGCGCCGGGCACCCCGGGCGCGGAGGTCGAGCCGCCGCGGCGGATCTCCTCGATGAAGGGGCCCGCGTGGACGCCCAGCAATTCCATGAGGTAGGGGTGCGCGCAGAAGCAGCCGTGGCGCACCGCGACGCCGTGCTCCGCGTTGAGGGCGGTCGCCATGGCGGCGGGGCTCCACCTCCCCAGGCTGAAGGAGACGACGCCCACGCGCTCCTTGGCCGTGTGCGGGCCCAGCATGCGGACCTCGGGGATCTCCGAGAGGCCGCGCAGGAGCTTGGCGAAGAGGCGCATTTCCCGGCGCTCCGCCTCCTCCATGCCGACGCGCTCCAGGAAGTCCAGCGCGGCGGCGAACGCGACGGCGCCGGGCACGTTGGGCGTGCCGCCCTCGTGCCGGTCGGGGCTGTCGGCCCAGAGGATCTCCTCGTCGAGGACGAGCTTCACGGTCCCGCCGCCGGGCATCCACGGGGGCGCCTGGTCCAGGAGCGAGCGCTTGGCCACCAGCGCCGCGCTGCCCAGGGGCGCGTAGGCCTTGTGGCCCGCCGCGGCGAAGTAGTCGGGGCCGCCGCCGGGCAGGCGCGAGAAGTCCAGCTTCTCGTGGGCGAGGATCTGCGCGCCGTCCAGGAGCACGGGGACGCGGGCGTCCTGCGCATGCTCCAGCACCTCCTTGATGGGCGTCTTGACGCCCGTGACGTTGCTGGCGCAGGAGAGCGCCAGGAGGCGCGGCTTGGGGCGCTGGCGGAGGCGCTCCTCCAGCCGCTCCAGGTCGATGCGCCCCTCCTCGGTGACGCGGATCATCTCCACGCGGCCGTACCAGGGGGACGCCTCGCTGAACTGCACCTCGCCGCGGCTGCCGTGGCTCGCGTGGGGCAGGAGGTTGCTGTGGTGCTCCAGGCGCGTCGAGAGCACGGGCCCGTCGTGGAGCGAGCAGGCGACGTGGCTCGCCAGCGAGAGCGCCTGCGTCGTGTTCATGACGAAGACGGCCTCGCGGTCCGAGGGCGCGCCGACGAAGGACTTCACGCGCTCGCGGGCGTGCTCGAAGCGGTCCGTCGCGCGCTCGCTGAGGTGGTGCGCGCCGCGGTGCACGTTGGCGTAGGACGTGGTGAGGAAGTCCACCAGGGCGCGCACGACGGGCTCGGGGGCGTGCGTGCTCGCGGCGTGGTCGAAGAAGCGCAGCGCGTGGTCCTTCCCGTCGCGGCCCGGGATGCGCTCGCGCAGGATGGGGAACTCCCGGCGGATCGCCGCGACGTCCATGCGTTGCCATGATCGATGGCTTGATTTGGACCTTCCGCTGGGGCGCGAGGCGCGGACGAAAGCCCGAACCCTTATCCCCGAGGCCGCCGAAGAGAGAGGCGTCCCATGGACGAGCGCGCCCGCTTCGACGCCCTCCTGGTCCTCCTGGAGGACCTGGTCGAGGCCAACGCGGAGACGCCCATCCTCGTCGAGGGGCAGCGCGACGTCGCGGCGCTGCGCGAGCTGGGCTGCCGGGGCGCGGTCATGACGATCCACTCGGGCGATCCCCTGCCCGACGTGGTGGAGCGCGTGGCGGAGCGGTGCCGCGCCGTGATCCTGCTCACTGACTGGGACCGCAAGGGGGACCGCTTCTTCGACGAGTTCTCCAGCGCCCTCGCGCACCGCGGCGTGCGCTGCGACCGATCCTTCCGCGACAAGATCCCCGCCTACGCCCGCGCGGCGTTCAAGGACGTGGAGTCGCTCCCTTCGTTCGTCGCGCGGGGCCTCGCCCGCTGGCACGGCAAGGCGCTGGAGGAGCATCGCGCCTCGCTGGCGGAGGACCTCTCCCACCTGGCGGCGCGCCTCGCGGAGGAGTTCCCGCACCAGCCCCTGCCTGAGAAGCGCCGGCGCCACCGGTGAGGGCCTTTCCTGGCTCTTCCGTCACCCCTCAACGCCACGGCGCCACGACGCGACGCTTAGGGAATCGTCGCGTCGTGGCGTCGTCGCGTCTAGTAGTGACGAAGGAGCAAGCTCACTCGCGCTGATACACCAGGAAGGTGTGGCCCAGGCCCACGACGTCCCCGACCTTCAGCGGCACGCGGCCGCCGCGGGGGATGCGGGAGAAGTTGAGGAACGTGCCGTTGGCGCTGAAGACGTCCACCAGCACGTGCCCGTGGGCGTCGGCCTGGATCTCGGCGTGGCGGCCGGAGATGAACGGGTCGTGGGCGAGGCGAAGCTGGCGGTCCTCGTCGCGGCCCACGGTCCAGCGGTTCGCGTCGGAGGTCAGCTCGTAGCGGCTGCCGGCGGCGGGGCCGTTGATGATGAGCATGTGCGCGTGGGGGCCCGTCTTGGGGTCCGAGCCGCGGGACGCGCCGGGGCCCTCCATGACGACGGTGCGGTCGGCGGACTTCACCGCGGGGCCGCCCTCGGGCTCCAGGTTGCCCAGGTTGCCGATGGCGACGCCCGCCGCGAAGAGGCGCTGCGGGACCACGAGGAACTCGATGACCGGGCCCGTGGTGCGGCGGCCGTGGAGCGAGCGCACGAAGCCGCGCTCCTGGAGCTTCTCGATGTGCTTCAGCGCGCTCTGGCGGCTCATGCCCAGGGCGTCCGCGATCTCCTCCGCGTAGCGGGGGCGCGTGAGCAGGTGGAGGAGCCGGAGGCGCTGGAGGTTGGAGAGGGCGTCAAGGTCCTCGGCGAGCGAATCCAGCGAGTCGGAGGCGGGCGTCGGGCCGGGAGCGCTCATGGTCGGTTCGGGCATCCGAGGTTCACCTGGGGTCCTGAAGGCTTCGCCAACCTCGCTCGTCGGCGCAGGACGCTTGGTCAAGGGGGGTCCTCCACTTGGGCGGTTCTGCGGCGCACCCGCCAGGCTGCGATGCGTGCAACCCTTCGGTATCCGTGCGGAAGCCTATATGGCGGCTCGCGGCGTGGCGAGGCAGGTGCCCGTCACCCGGGATCGCGTCACGCGCCTGCGCGAGTTCGGCCTCTCGGAGTACGCCGCCCGCGCCTACATCGCGCTGCTCGACCTGGGGACCACCGAGGCGCGCGACGTGAGCAGCCTCAGCAAGGTGCCCGCGTCCAAGATCTACCACATCCTCGACCAGCTCCACGAGAAGGGGCTCGTCGAGATCCTTCCCGAGTTCCCGCGCAAGTACGCGCCCGTCCCCTTCTCCGAGTTCCTGGACAAGATCCAGGAGGAGCACGAGGAGACGTCGCGCCGCCTGCGCCTTGAGCGCGAAGAGCTTCTGGAGACGTTCGCCCTGGTGGGCGGCGCCTCGGGCAGCGACCGCGGCAGCCTCACCTTCCTCAGGGGCCGGCGCAACGCCTTCGAGCGCTACGACGAGCTGGTCCGCGGCGCGGCGGAGGAGATCGCCCTCGTCGCGACGAAGGGCATGCTGGCCAACCGCCGCGGCTGGATCGCCCCGCTGGAGGAGGCCGCCGCGCGCGGCGTGGGCCTGCGCGTCCTGGTCCCCGAAGGCGCGGCGCGCGCGAGCCTGGAGGACCTCCGCGGCCGGGCCGAGGTGCGGCTGCGCGAGGCGGGCGGGCGCGCGGAGACGGCGGCCATCCTCGTCGTCGACCAGCGCCGCGTGCTCCTCCTCCACTTCCTCCCCGACGACGGGCACGCCACCGACGGGAACGCGTCCGCCGTCTACGTCGACCAGGACGGCGTCGTCGCCCTCCTGGCGAACCTCGTGGAGGCCCCCTGGCGCCAGGCCAGCGAGGTGCCCATCGAGGCGCCCCCCGCGAGGGTCCCGCCGGAGGCCGGCGTCGAGGTCCCCCTTCGGGAATAGACCCCCCTGACGCCCCCCATCCCGCCCCGCCAGGAACGAAACGCTTGATGAGGAGGAGCGCATACGGGGTTCCGCTGTGACCCTTCCGCCCAACGTCTCCAGGGCCGACCTTGAGCGCCTCTACGCCGCGCTCTTCCCCGCGGGCGGCGAGATCGACGAGCTGGCGCGCTACTCGCGCAACTCCGGCTTCGTCGAGAAGGTCGTCGTAGGCGCCTCCGCCGCGCAGGGGCGCGTGCGCGGGCGCCGCCGCGACACGGGCTTCAACGTCCGCATCCACTACTCGGGCACCTACACGTGCAAGTGCCCCCGCGCGCGCAAGCAGCCCTGCGAGCACGTGGGCGCGCTGCTCCTCCACGTCATCGCGCAGCTGGGCGAAGCGGCGGCCACGGGCCGCGCCATGACCGTCCTCGCGGCGGACAAGACCAAGGAGCCCGCCCCCGAGGTCTTCCAGTTCCTGCTGGACCTCTTCCCGGGGATCGGCCCCAAGCGCGCCAAGGAGGTCGCCCGCGTCTTCCGCACCGTGCCCGACCTCCTGCAGGCCACGCCGCGGCAGCTTCGCAACCTCCCCGAGATCGGCGTGTGGGCCGCCACCGTGCTCCACGAGCACCTGCAAAGCCACCAGCAGATCGGCCTCTCCGGCGCGCCCAAGAAGCCCGTGGGCGCCGAGGAAGACGAGCCGCGCGTCCACGTCGCCCCCGACACCGAGTGGATCACCGAGGGACCGCGCGTCCACGAGGTGGACACCAGCGGCGACATCCGCAACCGCCTCACCGGCTCCCTCATCCTCGTCCAGGGCACGCGCACGGGCAGCGTCTTCTTCCGCCCCGAGAACCCCAAGGATCCCCTCATGCGCCGCGCGCTGCGGCACATCCGCCACACGGACCCCGGCGCGTACCGCACCTCGCTGAAGCACCACATCTGGACCACCGACCAGGAGCGGTTCCCCCGCGTCATCGGCCGGCTGGAGGCCATGGGCGCGCGCCGCGAGCACGTGAAGCTCGTCGACCTCCCGCTGGACGGCCTCACGCTCTTCTTCGACGCCGCGGGCCGCCGCGCGCGCTTCCAGTTCGCCAGCGAGGCCCTGGAGGAAGGCTTCCCCCGCGCGCTGGAGATGCTCAAGGGCGCCGAGGGCTACAGCTACGACGAGGCCAGCGGCCAGCACCTCGTCCTCCCCAAGGCGTTCCCCATGCTCAAGTCGGAGCTCTCCGACCTGGGCGCCCTCCTCATCCGCAAGCGCCTCCGCCCCGTCCGCGAGATCGCGGAGTGGAAGGAGGAGGAGCCCGAGGACTTCGCCGAGGGCACGCCGCGCCTGCGCCCCTACCCCGAGATGGGCCCGTTCATGAACGAGCCGCTCCCCGCCTCGCTGAAGGCCCACGTGCAGCTGAGGCCCTACCAGCGCGCGGGCGTCGCGTTCATCCGCGCCACCGACTACCTCACCTACCTGGGCGACCCCCCCGGGCTGGGCAAGACGATCCAGGCCATCACCGCCGCGCTCTACCTCCCCGGCCGCATCCTCGTCATCGCCCCCGCGGGCGCGCGCGACGTGTGGAAGCGCGAGATCGAGTCCATGACCACGGAGTCGGTCTTCGTCTTCCGCCCCACCAGCAAGAAGGTCCCCAGCAACGAGAAGTTCGTCGTCGCCAGCTACGACGCCCTGCTCTCCAGGCAGGACCAGCTTCTCGCGGTGAAGCCCGACCTCGTCATCCTCGACGAGGCGCACTACGTGAAGAACAAGGAGGCCGAGCGCACCAAGGCCGTGCACGACTGCCTCATCAGCATCCCGCGGCGCCTCCTCCTCTCGGGCACGCCGGCCATGAACCGCGTGGACGAGGTGCGCAAGCAGCTGGAGTTCATCCACCCCGGCGAGTGGGGCAACGAGCACTGGTTCCGCCGCCGCTTCGTCGCTCCCCTGGAGCAGGGCACGCCCGAGGTCAAGATGCAGGTGCTCTCGCGCCTGCGCGAGTACTTCCAGGGCATCATGCTGCGCCGCGTGAAGATGGACGTGCTCAAGGACCTCCCCCCCAAGCACGTCATCGTCAACCAGGTGAAGCTCCCGCCCCTCTGGCGCCAGGAGTACAACGAAGAGGCCCAGAAGCTGCGCGATCACATCCAGAGCCACCGCGAGACGGCCTTCGGCGACGACTACGGCACGACGCGCGGCCACGTCATGACGCTGCGGCAGCTTGCGAGCAACGGCAAGGGCGAGGAAGCGGAGAAGTACGTCCGCAACATCCTCAAGGTGCCCGGCGAGAAGATCGTCGTCTTCGCCTACTACCTCCAGCACCTGGAGACGCTGGAGAAGTCGCTGGCCGAGTTCAACCCCGTCACGGTGCACGGCGGCGTCAACGACAAGGCGCGCGACCAGGCCGTGCAGTCGTTCATGCACGACCCCAACTGCCGCGTCTTCCTGGGCCAGATCACGGCCGCAGGCACGGCGCTGACGCTCACCTCGGCGCGGCACGCCATCTTCATCGACCTGGACTGGAACCCGGCCAACCACGAGCAGGCCGGCGACCGCATCCACCGCATCGGCCAGACGCGGGAGGTCTTCCTCCACTACCTCGTGGCGGGGAGCACCATCGACGAGGAGATCGTGAAGATGCTCCAGGAGAAGTCCACCACCACGGCGGCGCTCCTGGACGCGGACGAGCAGAGCGCGGGCCTCCTTCAGCAGCGCCGCGAGAGCCGCAACATCGCCCGGCTCGCCCTCAAGGTCGCGCTGGGCGAGGCGCTTCCGGAGCCCGCGCCGCGGACGTGAGGAGGCGGCGTCCGGCAAGCCCGGATGATAGCGGAGACGGCGCGCAACCTTCATGCATCTCCGGAGAGTGCCCGCGGCAGGAACCCCCAAGCGGGGAGGCCACGAACATGCAGAGAATCGCCATCGTCCTCGGTCTTGCGCTCCTCGCGAGCGCGCTTGCCGGCTGCGCGAGCAACAACACGACCACCACGCCCACGACGAGCACGCCGGCCTCGTCGACGCCCGCCACGTCGACCCCGTCGGGCACGACGCCCACGACGCCGACGCCCGGCGCGACGCCCGTCAAGGACGTCTACTACAACGCCACGCAGTCCGGCCAGGGCGCCAACAGCACCTACGCCTTCACGGGCCCCAGCGACGTCAACCCCGGCTGGGTCACGTTCCACCTCACCAACATCGGCCAGGAGCCCCATCAGCTGGTGGTCGTCCGCCTCGCCGACGGCGAGACGTTCGACGAGCACATGGCCATGATGATGAACGGCTCCAACGCCACCATGGACAACGGCACCATGATGAACGCCACCGAGTACAAGGACACCTACGTCGGCGGCATCGGCAACGTGCTCCCCGGCTCGACGGCCAACGCGACGGTCCACCTCGCGGCCGGCACGTACGTCATCGAGTGCGAGATCCCCGGCCCCGCGGGCCCCCACTTCATGCACGGCATGCTCCGCCAGCTCAACGTCACCGGCACGGACAACGGCGCGGCCGAGCCCACCGGCGACCTCACGCTGTCGCTGTTCAACTACGGCTTCGCGTGGAGCACGCCCCCCACGGCGGGCCACCACGTGATCAAGATCGTGAACAACGGCACCATGGACCACGAGGCCCCCATGGAGCGCCTGGTGGGCAACAAGACCATGCAGGACTTCCTGGCGTGGGCGCAGAACCCCCAGGGCCCGCCCCCCGTGGACCAGGCCCTTGGCGCCGGCGGCATCTCGCCCGGCCAGGTGGAGTACGTGGACGTCGACTTCGAGGCGGGCCACTCCTACGGCGCGGCGTGCTTCTTCCTCGACGCCAACGGCGTGCCCCACTTCGTGCACGGCATGGTCACGCAGTGGACCGTCTGAGGACGCGCGCCCTCTTCTTTTTGATATCGCCTTGATTGCCTCAGCCTGGGGCCCGTCTCGGCTCAGAAGCCTGCGGCGCGCAGCAGGGCGGGGACCTCGGCCTCGACGGCGCCGCGCACGAGGGCGTCCGCGTGCGCGTCGTAGCGGGTGGGCGTCGCGTTGGCGATGACCAGCCGCGCGCCGCGCTCCAGGGCGAGGCCGGGCAGCAGCGCGACGGGTGTCACCTCCAGGCTGGAGCCCACCACCAGGAGGAGGTCGGCGTCGCGCGCCCACCGCTGGGCCTGCGCCCACGCGCCCGCGGGGAGCGGCTCGCCGAAGAGGACGCTGCCGGGCTTCAGCGGGCCGCCGCACTGGGGGCACGGAGGCGGCAGCGTCGCGCCCACCACCTCGTAGGGGAAGAAGCGGTCGCACGCGAGGCAGCGCACCTTGGCGGCGGTGCCGTGGATCTCCACGAGGCGCTCCTCCTGGTGCCCCGCGCGCAGGAAGAGGCCGTCGATGTTCTGCGTGACGTGGCCCAGGAAGCGCGGCGACGCCGACGCGGAGGCCAGGGCCTCGTGCGCGGCGTTGGGCTTCGCGTGGGCGAGGTCCAGCTCCTCCATGAGCCGCATGCGCAGGCGCCAGAACCCCTCGGGGTCGGCGCGCCACCGCTCCACGTGGAACTCGCGGGGGTCGAAGCGCGACCAGACGCCGGAAGCGCCGCGGAAGTCGGGGATGCCGCTGGCCGTGGAGGCGCCCGCGCCGCTGAGCACCAGCAGGCGGCGGCTCTCCTGCAGCGCGCGCACGGCCGCGTCCACGCGGGGTGATGGCCGGCGGCGGGCTTCAGCCGTTGCCCTTGCCGGGGCGGCGGTCGCGTCGGCTCTGGATGCCCGCGCGGATGCCCTCGTCCAGGAGGGCCCACACCTCGGGGCGCGAGCGGCGCGTCGCGTCCAGCAGGTCCAGCGCGTCGTCGGGCGGGGCCGCGCGGGCGAGGCGCAGCGTGTCCTCGGGCGCCGAGTAGGGGCGCGGCCGTCGCAGCGCGAACGGGCTCCCCTCGTCCGCCGCCAGGAGGCCGCGCCGCGCGAGCCCCTCCTCCACCTTGCCCACGACGGCCTCGAAGGGCTTGTCCGCGTCCTTGGCGAGGTACGCGCGCACGACGCTCTCCACGTCGGGCGTGGCCACCTTCGCCGCCGCCTCGCGCACCTTCGCCTCGGGGCTCCCCGCGGGGAAGACGCTGCCCTGCGCGGGGCGCAGGAAGAGCGCGTCCTTCCGCTCGCCCGGCTCCAGCCGCAGCGCGCCCGCGCGCTCGTCGGCCAGGATCGCGGCCGCCAAGAGCGTCACGGCGAGGTCGGTCGCGCGCACCTTCTCGTCGGAGGCCGCCACCTCCACCGCGTCGGGCGTCACCGCGTCGCGGGCGAAGTCGGGCGCGTGGAAGTAGACCGTCTCGCTGGGCGTGAGCGGCGGCTTGGCGGGCGGCTTCGGGGCCATCCCGCTCGCAACGCCCCGCAGGGGCATCACGGCGCAGGCTGACGGGCGACCAGGGCGACGACCTCCTCGGCGAGCCGGTCCGCCTCGGCGTCGAAGTCCACGGCGCGGCCCGCCGCGTGGAGCGCCGTGAGGCCGTGCCAGCGCGCGAGGATCGCCGTCGCGAGCGCCGCGGAATCGAGGCCGCCGCGCGTGGCGCCCGTCGCCGCGCCCTCGCGCGCCGTCTGCTCCACGAAGTCCGCCACGAGCGCGTCGCGCAGCGCCGCGCGGGGGCGCCCCTGCGCGTCCTCCGAGAGCCAGAAGAGCATGACGCGACGCGCCTCCACCGGCTCGGGCTGCGCGGGGGCTGATAGCAGCGTCCGCGCAAGCGCGCCCAGCCGCTCGCGGGGGTTGGGGTAGTCCGCCGCGAGCCGCGCGAGCCCCTCCTGCGTCTCGTCGAGGACGCGCGCGGCCATGGCGTCGCGCAGCCCCTCGCGGTCGCCGAAGTGGTGGAACACCAGCGCCTTGCTGACCCCCGCGCGCCGCGCGAGGGCCGAGGCGGGCAGGTCGGGCCCCTCCTCCACCAGCGTCTCGAAGGCCGCGTCCAGCAGCGCCTCGCGCCCCTGCATGGCTGACCTTGAGGTCAGCCCACCTTATAAAGAAAAGGCCTCGTGGGTCCTTTTTCTTGGGTCCAGCCACCCCAACGTCTTTATAGTGCAGCGGGCTTGGCGCGGCCGGTCAACATGGCGAAGGGACTGTTCGCGGCCCGGAAGCTCACTTCCGACCGCCAGGCGTTCCGCTGGAGCGACCGCTACTACAAGCGGCGCACCCTGCGGCTGAAGGAGAAGGCCGACCCCCTTGAGGGCGTGCCCCAGGCGCGCGGCATCGTGATCGAGAAGGTGGGCATCGAGGCCAAGCAGCCCAACTCGGCCATCCGCAAGTGCGTCAAGATCCAGCTCATCAAGAACGGCCGCCAGGTCACCGCGTTCGCGGTGGGCGACGGCGCGATCAA
>JAJPHT010000019.1 GCA_021325135.1 Pseudomonadota bacterium
ATCACGAGGTTGCTCGGATCGACGGCGCGGGGCTTCTGGGTCGCGTCGGCCTTGGTGACCGTGACGCCATCCACCGTGACCTTGCCAGAGCGCGTGTTGACCTCGAGAACCTTGCCCGAAGTGCCGGCGTACTCGCCGCGCATGACGCGGACGGTGTCGCCCACGCGCAGCGTCGCGCTGCGCGTGTTGTACTTCAGGAGCAGAGGCTCGTCGAGGTGGCTGGCGATGCGGGCGCGGCGCTCGTGCACCGGCGCGTTGTGGAGCGCCTTGCGCTCCTTCCTCGGTTGCGTGGACAACTTGGTCACCTCAGACGATCTGGCTGGCGGTCGCCGCGATGCGCGGCCACCGCTCGGCAGCCTCGCGGGCCACGGGGCCCTTGATGTCGCTGCCCTTGGTCTCACCGTTGGGCGCCACGATGACGGCCGCGTTGTCCTCGAACTGGACCCACGTGCCATCGGGGCGTCGGAACGGGCGCTTCTGGCGGACGATCACGGCGTTGAGCACCTGTCGCCGCATCTCGGGCGTGCCCTTCTTGACGCTCACCACGAGGTAGTCGCCGACGCCGCCGGCGTTGACGCGCTTGTGGTGCGCGCCCGCGCGGGGGACAGCGATGATGCTGACCTCCTTCGCGCCGGAGTTGTCGATGCAGTCGAGGCGGGCCCCGAGGGGCAGGCCGCGGGTCTGACGTCCCGCAAGTCCCTTCATTCTGAAACCTCCTTGTTCTTCTCCGCGCCGGCACCCTTGCCGGCGAGGCTCGCATCGTCGCCCGCGAGCCTCAGCTGGCCGCGCTTCGCCTCGATGACGACGAAGCTGACGGTCTTGCTCAGCGGGCGGCATTCCATGATCTTCACGTGGTCCCCGACCTGCACGTTGATGCAGGGGGGCGCGTGGACGTTGTAGCTGCTCGTGCGCTTCTCGTACCGCTCGTACTTGGGCACGTAGCGCAGGTATTCGCGCTGGACGCGCGCGGAGCGCTCCATGCGCGTGCTGACGACCTGGCCCTCGATGAGCTGGCCGCGCACGGAGAAGCCTCCGTGGAAGGGGCAGTGGGGATCCGCGCAGTCCGCCTGGGGCGCCTGCACGTCCACGCCGATGTCTCTCGCCTTCGCCATGGTGATATCACCTCAATATCTTCTTGGTCCTGTCTTCCGGTCGGAATTGGATGTCGTTGCCGCGGACGGCCATGCGCACATCCCCCACGCGGAAGGTGAAGCCCTGGCCCGCTTTCGGGACCAGGACCTCGCGACCCGAGGCCGTCTCCACGAGGAATGTGTTCATCGTCTCGTCCCTGACCGTTCCCGAGAGGCCGTCCCATCCCGCGTGGCGGGAATCGACGGCGACCTCGAGCCCGATGAGCTCGCGACGCGCGACGTCTGCTGCTTCCTTCTTACTTGAACTCCGCATTGAAGCCCATCCGCTCGAGGACCTGCTTGACCTTCGTCTTGTGGTCGCCCTGCAGCTCGATCGTGCCGTTCTTGGCCGTACCGCCGCAGGCGCAGGCGCCCTTGAGCTCCGAGCAAAGGCTGTTCACGTCGATGTCGCCGACGTTGATCCCGTCCACGATGGTCACCATCTTCCCGTATCGGCGGGCGACGGTGTAGATCTGGATCTCCTGCTGCTCGCGGGCGATCTCCTCGCAGACGCAGATCTCCTTGGGGAGTCCGCAGACGTCACACATTTGGCTCATGGATTCGGTTGTCCTCCTGAGGTCACGCCTCGCGGCGCGCCTCCTCGTTCTCGATGGTCAGGATGCGCGCGATGGTCGTCCGCAGCTTGCGGATCTCGCCGGGGTTCGCGGGAGCGCCACCCATGGCGGCCACGCCACGCGCGTTCATGAGCGCGTCGCGGGTCTCCTTGAGCTTCGCCGCCCGATCCGTCGGGGAGAGGGCACGCAGTTCGCTGGTCTTCATTCGCTATCACTTCCGGAGCTTCTTCAGCTCGTCCTTGATCTTGAGCGCGAGCTTGGGGCCGATGCCCTCGACCGCGCCGATGTCGTCCACGCTGGCCTCGTCGAGGTCCGCGATGGTCTCGAAGCCGGCGGCCTTGAGCGCCTCGGCCTTCTTGGGGCCGATGCCGGGCACGTCGGTGACCGAGCCCTCGAGCTTGCCCGCGGGGGCCGCCTCGGGGGCGGCCTCGGGGGCGGGCGTCGGGCGCGGGGGCGCCATGGGCTTGTTCACGGGGGCCTGGCCGTACATGCCGGTGGTGAGGCCGGCGACCTGGCCCTTCTTCTCGTGGCCGCGGCCCTGGGCGGTGATGCCGGGGGCCTGCTCGCGGGGAGCCTCCTGGACGGGCGCCGCGGGAGCGGAGCCCGCGCCCTTCGTGCCGCCGTGGATGTCGACCTCGTCGGGGAGGACGCTGCCAGGGGGCATGATGGCGACGCTGCAGCCGATGATGCCGAGCTTCTTCTTCGCCGTCGCGTAGCCGTAGGTCATCTGCGTGAGCGCGGTGTCGCCGCACCACTTGATGTGGCCCTCGAGGAACTTCTCGGTCCTCTTGCGGCCGCCGGTCAGCTTGCCCGCGATGGTGATGAGGACGCCCTTGGCGCCCGAGTCCATGATGCGGCGAAGCGTGCTGTGGCCCGCGCGGCGGAAGTGCCAGCCGCGCTCCAGGGCCTCGGCGAGCTTCTGCGCCATGATCTGCGGGTTGAGCGAGGGGTCGCTGGCCTCGTTGACCTCGATCTGGGGGTTGTCCAGGCCGAAGCGCTCGTTGAGGTTCTTGGTCAGCTTCTTGATCGTCTCGCCGCGGCGTCCGATGACGAAGCCGGGGCGCTCCGTGACGAGGGCGATGCGGGTGCCCATGGGCGTGCGCGTGATCTCCGCGCCGCCGAAGCCGGCCCGCTCGGTCTCGCGGTGGAGGTACTCGCGGACGGCCACGCGCTTCTTGTGCTCCTTGATCAGCTTGCGTTCGACCGCCAAAGTCACTCCTCCGCCTTGCCTTCCTTCTCCTCGCTCTCGTTCTTGAGCACGATCTCGATGTGGCTCGTGCTCTTGTCCCAGGCCGTGGCGCGGCCCTGGGCGCGAGGCATCGTGCCGGGGATCGGCGCGCCGCGGTGGGCCGCCGCGTGCCAGACGTACATCTTCTCCGGGTCCAGGCCCTTGTACTCGGCGTTGGACGCGGCATCGTTGAGGATGCGCAGCGTCGCGCGCGCGACGTTCACGGGGTACTGGCCGGGGCCGATGCCGCCGGCCCGGTGCTTGACCTGCCGCTTGTGCACGCGGAAGGGGACCGCGGCCTTCAGCTCCACGACGTCCTCAAGGAACGCGCGGGCCTGCTTGACCGACTTCCCCTTGATCGCCTTGCACACGTTGACGGCGAACTTGGGCTTGACAGGGATCTCCCGACCGGCGGCCTTCGAGGTCGTCTCGGGGTCCACGTTCTGTGCCGCATATCCGTAAGCCATGTGGTTTCACCTCACTTCAGCGGCATGAACTTGGACGACCGGGTGGCGCCGACGCCAGGGCCCGTGTGCTTCACGGACTTGCGCGTCTGGGCGAACTCGCCCAGCTTGTGCCCGATCATTTCGGTCGTGATGCCGATCTTCTGGAACTCCTTGCCGTTGTGGATGTGGACGAGCTTGCCCACCATCTGCGGGATGACGGGGAAGTCGCGCAGGTGCGTGCGCAGCTCCTCGCCGTCGCCGGCGGCCTTGACCTTCTCGAAGAAGACCTGCGTGTCGTGGTCGAGCTGGCGCCCGAAGAAGCGGCGGCTCCGGCTCGGCATGAGCTGGAGCTGCTGCTCGAAGGGCAGGGCCAGGATGTCCTTGATGGACTGGCCGCGGTAGAGGAACTCCACCTGGCGGCGCGTGTCGACGGCCATCTTCTTCTTGCGCTGGCGACGGGTCGTCGCGTTGGACTTGGGTTGGGGCTTGTCTGCCATGTTTCATCACCCCTTCTTGAGACCCGTGCGGCGGGCCGCGATGTGACCGACGTTGCGGCCGGGGGGCGTGCCGCGCTTGAGCGTCGTGGGCTTGCCTTCCTTGCGGTGCGCGTTGCCTCCGCCGTGGGGGTGGTCCACGGGGTTCTTGGCGACGCCGCGCACGCGCGGGAAGAGGTTGCCCTTGGAGCGGTACTTGTGGGCCACCTTGCCGGCCTTGGCCAGCGGCTTGTCGCCGCGGCCGCCGCCCGCCGTGACGCCGATGGTGGCGCGGCAGGAGGGGTGGAACTGCTTGAACTGGCCCGAAGGCATGCGCAGCGTGACGCGCCCCTGCTCGCGGGACACGACGAACGCGGCGGTGCCGGCGGCGCGGACGAACTTGCCGCCATCGCCCGGCTGGCCCTCGACGTTGTAGACGGGAGTACCCTCGGGGATCGCGTGCAGGTAGGCCAGGTTGCCGGGCTTGATGTCGCTCGTCGTGAACGCGATCTGCTGCCCGACGGAGATGCCCTCCGCCGCGATGACGTGGTAGGTGGAGCCGTCGCCAGCACGGACCTCGGCCACCGGAGCGCTGCGGCCGGGAGCGTGGACGATGTCCACGACCTCCGCGGTCGTGTTGCTCGGGACCTTGGGGTGCTTTGCGGGCCCCAGGTGCCGGTGACCCGGCGACATGTGGACCGGGGACGCCTTGCCCCGGCGCTGCGTGATGAGACGCTTGCCCATTCGTTCACCTCAGAAGATTCCGATCCTGGTGCCGATGTCCTCGGCCTTGACGCCTTCCGCGAAGCGGACGACGGCGTGCTTCTGGCCATCGGTGCCGATCTTGGTGTTGACGCTCGCGACCTGGGTCGAGAAGAGCTCCTCGACGGCCTTCTTGATCGCGGGCTTGGTCGCCGTGCGGCGCACGACGAACTCGAGCTTGTTGTCGCGCTCCATGCTGCCCATCGTCTTCTCAGTGACGAAGGGGTGGAGAATGACGTCGTAGGGGGTGGAGTGGACCACTTACATCGCCTCCAGGGCGTTGAGCGCGCTCTTGGTGAAGACGACGAGGCGGCCCGCGTCGCCGCCGGGGGCGACGAGCTCGGTGGAGAGCATCTCGGGGGTCGCGACGTCGACGCCGGTCAGGTTCTTGGCCGCGGTGAGGACCGGGGCCTCGAGGCCGGACACGACGAAGAGGATCGACTTGGGCGTGCGGTAGCGGCGGCCGCGCATCTTGCCGCGGCCCGCGCGCTGGTGCTTGCCCTCGTCCGCGCGGACGAGGTCGTCGCCCACGCCGACGGCGTCCAGCGCCGCCACGAGGTCCTTCGTCTTCTCGATGGCCTCGACCTCGTCGTCCAGGACGACGGGGAGCGTGAGGCCCTCCTTGAACTGGTGGCCGCGGGTGCGCACGGCGTCCTCGTTGGCGGTGGCGCCAAGGGCGGAGGCGCGCGCGAGGGCGCGCTCCTTCTTGTTGCACTTCTCGGACCAGTTCTTCTCGACGCGGGGCGGGTGGGCGCGGCGGCCGCCGACGACCGCGGGGGAGAACACGGCGTTCCCGCCCTGGGTCGCGCGGGGCACGCGCGAGATGCCCTGGCCCGAGCGCACGGAGTGCTCGGGCTTGTGGCCCGCCAGCGGCGTGGGGCCGTAGGCCTGGCGGCGGTTGGCCTGCGCGGAGTTGACGGCCTTGCGGATGACGTCGGGACGGAACTCCGTCTCGAAGATGCCGGGAAGCTCGACCTCGCCGTTGGCGGCGCCCGTCTTGCTGTAGATGTTGACCTTGACCATCGATATCACCGACCCTGCTTGCTGGCGGTGCTGACGTAGGCGATCTGGGGCTCCGCGATCTCGATGCCGCGCGTGTAGCGGGCCGCCTCTCGGAGGCGGATGAGGCGCTTGGTGGGGCCCGGGATGCTGCCGTGGAGCAGGATGTAGTTGTTCCGCACGACGCCGTAGTGGAGGAAGCCGCCGGCGGGCGTGATCTCCGCGCCGTCGGTGCCGACCTTCAGGATGCGCTTGTTGTACTCCGTGCGGTTGTGGTAGCCCATCTGGCCGGGCATGGGGACCTTCATGGCGCGGATGAAGCGCGGCTGGAAGGGGCCCAGGGGGCTGGCGTCGCGGCGGTTCTTGCTGTCCTTGTGGCCCTGGAGCTTGACGCCCCAGCGCGGGACGGCGCCCTTGAAGCCGTGGCCCTTGGTCACGGCCGCCACGTCGATCATCTGGCCGACGTTGGTGAAGTCCGCGATGGTGAGCTCCTTGCCGAGCTTCTCGGTGGCGAACGCGATGCGCGCGGCGACGTCGCCGCCGCCCACGCGCAGCTCCATGATCTCGGGCGTCTTGCGCGGGACGCCGGTCACGAGCTTGGGCTGCGTGTACGCGAGGAGGCGCACGTCGTCGACCTTGGCCGCATCCGCCGCGAAGGCCTTGGGAGCCTTGGGGACGGGGAGGCGGGCGCCGAGGCGCTTGTCCGTCTCCGCGGCCCACTGCTCGCCCAGCGTGCGGAGGCCGTAGGGCGTCTCGCGGTAGTAGCGCACCGCGGCGACCTTCATCGGGGGGACCTCGACGACGGTGACGGGGACGGTGACCTCCTGGCCGGAGGTGAGCGACTCGGGGCGGTAGTCGGTGACGACCGCGTGAGTCATGCCCGCCTTGTAGCCCGCGAAGCCCTGGATCTTCGGCGCGTCTCCGCCGACCGGCCAGGACGTCATGCGGGGAACCTGGCTGTTCGCGCGGACGCGCGGCGAATAGCCTTTCGAACCCTTCTTTGGTCTGTGGGGCTGGCCCATGGTATCTTCCTCCTTGAGCGGTCCGTCTCCAGGCCGTTCCGAGTTGCGCGCTCGAAGCGTTCTGTTGGCGAATCCGGAGCCCCTTGGACTCCTGATATCAGCGAACGGGCCGAAGCCCGTTCTTCATCCAACCGTGACGTCTCCTTCGACGATCATCCCGCCGGGCGAGCCCGGGAGAGACCGTCGAGCGCGGGGTTCCGCGAGAGCGGACAGCACCGGAGTGCATGCCTCGAACCGGAGTTCGGAGTCCGTTCCTGGTTGCGGATTGCCCCTCGCGTCTGGTCTGGACTACTCAGGGTGTAGGCCGGCCAAGAGGGCGGTAGTATATGAAGGTTTGGTGGCTGGGGCCAAGGGATCGAAGTAAGCGACTGTGACCAGGCTCCTGCGCAAAGGCGCAACTTTCCAGAGTAGCGCCTTTGGTTCCTGGCTTAGCAAGGGCAAGTTAAAATGAGACTCAGGTGTCCACAATGTGCGCTTCGCCGCAGTCGTCAGTGAGCGCGTCGGCGGGGTTGAGTGTATAGTCGACGACAGTCAGTATCAACTCTCGGACGACTTTATTGCAGTTTTCCAGCTTCATACGATCGAGAAGACTTTCGCCATGAATCATTAGCGCTTCACTCAGTAGAGCGTGAATGAATGATTGCGTGGAAAGGTCAACACTTCGAAAGTCTACGGTGAAAGCACGCTTAGATTCAGCCAACGGCAGAATGTACTGCTCGCGTAGCATGCGCGCGATGTCTTTATTCTCAGCGAACGCACCCTCAATGTAGTCTGCGATTTGGACAGTACGAAGAGAACTCATTCGAAGCGCACCTTCTTAGAGTAGTCACGCTTCTGGGCCTTTCCGCTTGGGAAGATCCGACGAATCTGCCCCAACACTTCATTGAACGGCGTCGTTCTCGATACGTTTACATTAAGGCCAACAATCGTACCACGCCAAAACGGAGTCCCCTTTTCCAACCTATGATTATCCTTGAGGGGATTCGGTTGGAGAGGTCCCTTGTTGCTCGGATTGAGCCTGTAATAAGCCCCTCCGCTGATGATCCCGAAATGCTGCCGCCCAGTCCGCGCGATACTCTTCGTGAAAAAGAGGCCAGCGCCGGCGTTCTCTGTGGCTCCTAAGCGGCCGCGGACTGCGCCGGTTGTGCCAGGAAGAAGAGCTACTGCTAGCGCATCCGCATCGTCTGCTTCCGCAAGTGATGGGTAGTTACGCGTCAGCGTATTGCGAACTCCACGTCCGCAGTCAGCCACACCGATGGCTACGTATTGTGGTTTCTTATAATATTGTGCACACGCCACGGCCCCGTTCGTAGCACCGCTGTGCTCCAGAACGTTGCGAACGAGTTCGCTCAAGCAGTAGTTCAAGGCCTCACGGGGTTCCCGACTAGGGAGATGAAGGAGCGGCACAACGTTGGTCAGAAAGGCATCCATTTCCTTACTTGTTCTGATGCTAGTGAGTTCGATGAATCGCCCTGCTGGCTCATGCTCAATCATCACATGGTCGGTTTTAATCCCTAGGTAGTCAAAGAGACCTAAGCGGATTGCATACTGGATACCGGGGAGGATTGGCCCATCGTAAGTGATCCTCCCACCTGCCTGTCGGACCTCTTGACCCCATGCGGCGAGTTGAGCCAATACGAAAGGCTGGGCATGGACGAGGTTGCTCTGAGCTTTGAGCACGAACTCTTGGTTGAGATTATCGAAGCAGAAGTTGTTGAGGCGGAGATAATTGTCCATAGTATGCATCGTTGCAGCATTAGGCAACCTGATTGTTCGCCTCATTTAAGCCAACCTCAACATTTCATATATATGATATTTTCTCAAATTTCCCTCGGAACGTCGCGAGGGGCATCCGCGCTACAGATTCACCCACGGCCGAGCTAGGAATTCGCCTCCTAGAATTGGATCGGAGGTAGAAGAAGGATCCGGAGGATGCTGACTAATCTTTGGCCAAGCCTAAGTTTGGCGTCTCCAGTTCACGACCATCTATGGGAGACCAAGCTACCCCTGCTTCACGCCAGTCGGGATCCCCCGCTCCGCCACGAGCGCGTGCTCCACGTACACCCGGATCACGTCGGGCGGGTCGTTGAGGTACGTCTGCCGGAACGTGGCGACGAGGGTGTAGTTGGCGGTGGAGCCCGCGGGGCTGTTGATGCTCACGAGCCACGTGGGCGTGTGGTTCGCCGGGACGGGAATGTGGTAGACCTGCACCGCGTCGGGCTGCGCGAGGTAGGGGTGGATGGCGTAGCGGGCGATGTTGCCCGTGACGGCGATCTCGTCCCCCGCGTGGACGTAGGGCGCCATCCACTGACCGGCGGCGTTCTCGGGGTACTTGTTGGGGTAGGCGAGGACGACGCCACAGACGAGGAGGAGGGCGACGAAGAGGGTGCCGTACTTCATCACGGTGGCGGAGCTGGGGCGCGCGTCGCGCAGGAGGAGCCATGCCAGCGGGATGATGCCGATGAGGACGTAGCGGTGGTTGTCCAGCCACCAGAGGGGCGTCTGCTCGTAGACCCAGAAGGTGGAGGCGATGAGCCACGCGAGGACCCACGCCAGGGCGACGGAGAGGAGAAGGGCGCTGGTCTCCTCCTCGCGCCAGCGGGCGAGGCCGGCCTTGGTCTCGGCGAAGAAGGGGACGACGTAGGGGACCAGGAAGAGGAGGAAGAGGGGGAGCTTGGCGGCGAGGGCCTTGGCCAGGGCTCCGGGGTTGGCGAGGGCCTTGTCGGTGAGGATGGAGACGTACTCGGAGGTCTCCCAGTGGGGCCAGCCGAAGAGGGTGACGTTGCGCAGGGCCCAGCCGCCGACGATGGAGCCGAAGATGGCGATGGCGCCCAGGTACCACGGGTCGGTGAAGAGGCGCCACCCCTTGAACCACAGGCGCCAGGCGAGGCCGCCGAAGCCCGCGACGAAGAAGAAGGAGCCCATGCTTGCGCGGGAGAGGTAGGCCAGGCCCGCGAAGAGGCCCGCGAGGAGGATGAAGCGCTCGTCCTTCAGCGAGCGCACGATGGCCCACATGGTGAGCACGAAGAGGAGGACGCTGAGGTTCTCCGAGAAGCCGGTCCCGGTGGCCCAGACGAGGTGCGGCTCCAGGGCGAGGAGGCCCGTGACGAGGAGCGCGGGAAGCTTGCCGTAGAGGTCGCGCGTGGTGAGGTAGATGGCCGCCAGCGCCGCGAGGGAGAGGGCGAGGTAGACGAGGCGCGCCTGGAGGAGGCCGTAGCCGAAGAGGGTGAAGGCGGCGCCCAGCACCACGGGGAACGCGGGCGGAAAGTGGTGGCTGAAGACGGGCGTCGGGTCCCGAGTGTAGACGTCGCCCGTGGGCATGAGGAGGGTGTGCGTCTCCATCCAGGCGCGCCCCATGGCGAGGTACGCGGCGCCGTCCTGGTGGAGGTCCATGAGGAGGAGGCTGGCGATGCGGAAGAGGACGCCAAGCACGATGGCGGCGATGCCCAGCCGGACGAGCGTCTTCTCGTGGGCGGGCGAGGGGGCGTCGGATTCTGCCCGCTTGGCGGCGAGCTTGCGGCGCCGCGCCGCCTCCTGCCTGTCGCCCGCCATCGGGGGCCGCAGGGCTGCGGCCGCTCATGATGGCTTCGGCGCGGAGGTCACGTCAGGTCGCGGTCGCGCGACTCCAGCTTGCGGCGCGCCCAGTATTCCAGCTGGTCGCGCGGCATGTCCAGTGCGAGGAGGTCCTTCATCGTCATCCCTGTCCGCTGCGGCTCTGCGGAGAGGGGCGATAAGGGTGCCGGAACGCGCCGGCCTCAGGCTCCGCCCTGGTTGATCTCCTCGAAGTAGCTCTCCAGGGCCAGCTTCACGGTGTCCGAGATGGGGACGCCGCTCACGACCTTCACGGTGTGGAGCTTGATGTGGTAGTCCAGGGGGATCTTCACCTTGATCTCCTTGTCCTCGGTCATGACGACGGGCTTCCGCCGCTCCTGGTACTCGTCGATCATCATGGTGTCTCGCCTTGCCTCGCCCCCTCCCAGGGGCATCGCCGGAGTCCGGCACCGTGACGAAGCGTCGCATGGATTCGGGCTTTGGGAAATGGTCCCGATTGACAAGGGTCAAGCCGCGGGGCCCGTCCTCGTGAGAACGAGGCCAGGGGCGTCGTTGCGTGGCGCCCATCTTCGGCGGGCCGGAAGGATTATCTCCGGCGCGGGGGCCCGCGCACCCCTTTGCCTGCAGGCCCGCGGCGCTCCGGCTCCGGGGGCTTGGGCTCGGGGATGTCCAACCGGTAGGGGGCGAAGGCGGCGCCCGCCACGTCCTCCAGCTCCACGCGGCGCTCCTTCTCGTCGGGGAGCACGAAGCTCACCACCTTGCCGGGGCGGCCCAGGCGCGCGGCGCGGCCCGCGCGGTGGAGGTACTGCTCGTCCTCGTCGGGCAGGTCCACGTTGACGACGAGCTGCATCTCGGGCACGTCGAGGCCGCGGCTCGCCAGGTCCGTGGCCACGAGGATGCGCGTCGTGCCTCGCTGAAACAGGTCGAACACGTGGCGGCGCTGCTCGTGGGACATCTCTCCCTGGAGCGGGTCCGCGGCGAACCCTTCGGCCTTGAGGAGCTTCGCGAACGCGGCGGCGCGGTCGCGCGTGCGCACGAACACGATGGAGCGCTCGGGGCTCTCCGCCCGCAGCAGCGCGACCAGGGCGCGCTCCTTCTGGTCGGGGAAGACGTTGAGGCGGAAGTGCGTGAGGCTCGTGGGGATGTGCGTCTCGCCGACGCGCACCTCCTTGGGCTCGCGCAGGTGCTTGCGCGCCAGCGCGCGCACCTCGGGCGGCAGCGTTGCGCTCACGAACGCCGTCTGCGCGCGGTGCGCCAGCGCCGCGAGCGCCTTCTCGACGTCGGGCGCGAAGCCCATGTCCAGCATGCGGTCCGCCTCGTCGAGGACGACGAAGGCGACGCGGTCCACGCGCAGCTTCGACTCCTCCAGGAGCGCGAGGAGACGCCCGGGCGTGGCGACGACGCAGCGCACGTCGCCGCCAAGGGTGCGCTCCTCCTGCTCGGCGTGCACGCCGCCCGTCACGGCCACGGCGCGGAAGGGCGAGCCGGCGCCCAAGGCGCGGATCTCCTCCGCCACCTGGCGCGCCAGCTCCCGCGTGGGCACGAGCACGACGACGCGCAGGCCGGGCCCTTCGCTCCCGGCCTTCACCGCGGCCACGCCGAACGCGGCGGTCTTGCCGCTGCCGGTCTGCGCCTCGACGAGCGCGTCGCGGCCCGCGAGGAGCACCGGGATCGCGGCGGCCTGGACGGGCGTCGGCTCCGCGTAGCCCATGGCGTCGAGGGCCTGGCGGATGGCGGGGGGCAGGCCAAGCGCGTCGAAGCCGGGCATCGGGCGCGCATGCGCGGGTCCCTGAAAAAGCCTGGGATGCCTCGGCTCGTCCCCCTCGTCTCGCTGCGGAGGCGCGCAACGACGCGAGCGCCCCCTTTCAAGGCTCCAGGCGCCCCGCCATGGCGCGTGGCCTCCTACGCCCCCGCGCAGTCGGACCTGGGCGAGCGGCGCATGATCCAGGAGGGCCTCTTCTCGCGCACCATGGACAGCCTCACGGGCGGCGTCATCCTCGCGGGGTTCGCCCTCGCCCTGGGCGCGACCGACGTGCAGATCGGCGTCCTGGGCGCCATCCCGCTCCTCGCGCAGCTGGCGCACCTGCCCGCGCTGGCTCTTCTGCGCCGCTTCCTGGACCGGCGGCCCCTGGTCGCGTGGGTCGCGGGCGCCGCGCGGCTGCTCCTCCTCGTGCTCGCGGCGCTGCCGTTCCTGGACACCAGGGTGTCGCGCGTCGACGCGCTGCTGGCCCTCATGGCCGCCTACGCGACGCTGGCGACGCTCTCGGGCGCGGGCTGGCAGGTGTGGATCCGCGAGATGGTGCCGCGCGATCGGCTGGGCGCGTGGTTCGGCCGCCGCATGGCCATCCTCGCCGCGGTCGGGCTCGTGACCGTGCTCGTCGCAGGAGAATTCGTCTCGCTCTGGCGCGGCGGGCCCCTCGTCGCCTACGCGCTCCTCTTCGCCCTGGGCGGCGCGTGCGGCCTGGCCAGCGCGCTCGTCCTCGCGCGCACGCCCAGCGTCGTCGTCGCCTCGCCCCACGCCGAGGGCGTCTCCCTCGCGCTGCGACGCACCTTCTGTGATAGCAATTATCGGCGCGTGCTCGCGTTCCTCGCCGCGTGGGGGTTCGCCGCGAACCTCGCGCTGCCCTTCGTGAGCGTCGTGCTGCTGCGCACGCTCCAGTACCCCGTCGCGCTCGCGACGCTCCTCGCCGCGCTCAGCCAGGCGACCAACGTGCTGGGCCTCCGCCTGTGGGCGCCGCTCACAGACCGCTTCGGCAACAAGCCCGTGATCGCCCTCTGCGCGGGCCTCTTCGTCGCCACGATGCTCGCGTGGGCGCTGACGCCGAAGCTCCCGGTGGTGGCGACGCTCGTGGCGGCCGTCGCGGTGCACGCGCTCCTGGGCTTCGCCAACGCGGGGCTCGACGTCGCGTCCACCGGGCTCGTGATGAAGATGGCGCCCCTGGACGAGGCGCCCGCGTACCTCAGCAGCGCGAGCCTCGTGAAGGCGCTCGCCGCGGGCGTCGCGCCGCTCCTGGGCGGGCTCCTCGTCGCCGCGCTGGCGGGGCGCCTCGTGCTCTGGTTCGCGCCCCACGACGCGCTCTTCCTGGCCTCCGCGCTCCTGGGCCTCGCGGCGGTGCACGGCCTGCTGCGCTTCCGCGAGGAGGGCGAGGCGCCGGCCGAGGCGGTGATGCGCGCGATGCGGCGCGACGTGGGCCAGCCCTCCAGCGTCGCGGGCATGCGCGCGTTCGCCCACGTCGCGAGCTACGTCGTCGAGGTGGGCTACCGCTTCGGCGCGCCCGCTCGGAAGGATTAGGCGCCCCGCGCGCGCTGCGGCGCCCATGACGCGCGTGCTCCTCGCGTGCATCGCCATGTCGGGCAACCAGTACGTGCTCTACGAGCGCGACGGCGCGTGGGCCTTCCCGCAGGGCGAGCTTCGCGCGGGCGAGGTCGTGCCGGACGCCATGCGCCGCGTCGTCGAGGAGTGGACCGGCACGCGCGCGCCCAAGCTGGAGCTGGTGGACCTCCTCAGCGCGCCCGACGCCCTGACGCTCGTCTACCGCGCGATGCTCACCGAGGAGCCCCAGGACTCGCCGCGGCGCGTCAACCGCATGGAGCTTCCCGAGAAGGTGGGCCTCCTGGCGGGGAAGCACGTGGAGGAGGCGCTGAAGACCTCCCTCGCGTACAAGCTCACGAGGGCGTGAGGAGCAGTTCGGCAGCCTCAAGTGGGGCCCCCGCCACCTCGGGCCCCCATGGACGCGCGTTGCCCCTCGTGCCACGGGCCGCTCGCCGCGGGAGCGCACGGCGATTTGGCCTGCACGGCCCACGGCCACCTCCTGGGCAGCGCGATGCTGGACGCCACCTTCGGCCTGGGCAGCGCGGCCCACGCGCAGCACCTCGCCACCACCGGCCAGCCCGTCTCGCGCCGCTGCCCCCAGGACAACGCCGCCCTGGCGAGCGTCTCCAGCGCGGGCGGCGGCGCGCGCGGCGAGGCCTGCTCCCGCTGCGGCGCGCTGTGGATCCCCGCGGAGGTCGTGGAGCGCCTGATGCGCACGACACCCGTGGACGCCGCCACCCTGGAGGAGGCCCGCTCCGTGCTGGCCCTCGCGGCGGCCCGCGCGGTGCTGACCCCCGCGGGCAAGGCCCCGGCTCGCCGCTAACGCTGCCTCAGCGCCACGAGCACCACGAGCGCGGCAGCGATGGCCAGGAGGATGGCCGCGTCGGGCCAGGGCGTCGGGCGCGACGGTGGCGGCGGCGACGGCGCAACAGAGGGAGCGGCCGACGTCGGCGAGGTGGGCGTGGGCGTCGCCGTGGGGAACGTGAGCGACGGGACCGACGGGGTGGAGGGGAGCGCCACCGTGCTGCTGGCCTCGGGCGTGGAGGCCGTGTCCTCCGAGGGGGTCGAGGCCGTGGCGGTGCCGGGCGCGGTGGGCGGCTCAGGCGTGGACGCGGGCGTCGGCTCCTCGGTGGCGTTGGGCGTCGGGGACGGCGTCGTCGAGACCGGCGTGGTGGAGGTGGGCGTCGGGGTCGTGTCCGTCGTGGTGGTCGGGGGCGGGGACGTGTCCGCCGGAGGGGTCGAGGAGAGGAGGGGCGGCAGGACCGGCGAGGTCACCGTCGGGACCGTCGGCGAGACGGAGGGCGGGGCCACCTGGCCCCCGACAGAGGGCAGGGCCAGCACGACCAGGAACGCGACCCCGAGCATCCGTCTTCGGAACAAACGGACAAGCCCCGGCCCTTGCTCTCGCTCCTCGGCTATTTGAGCCAGCGGGAGCCCGCTGATTCAGGCGCTTGAACCTGACTCGAACGAACGGTGAAACGGCGGCTGCGCTGCGAAAGAAGCGTGGGAGGGGGGATTTGAACCCCCGAGCTGAAACAGCACAGGATCAGGCCACGGCTGGCGCACCAGCCGGCAATGCGCCCTACGCGCCCCGCTCCGCGCCGCAGGCGGCGCTCCGGGGGCGATAAGCCACCGAGGCAAGGCTAAGAGGGAAGCGTGGGAGGGGGGATTTGAACCCCCGAGCTGAAACAGCACAGGATTAGCAATCCTGCGCCTTACCAGGCTAGGCTACCCCCACAGAGAAGGAAGCACGCCGCGGAAGCCGCTGGCCCTACTTATGCATTTACCCCCCACGGCCCACGCCGAGGAAAGGCCCTTTCTCGTGGTGGACGCCCCCCGCGCCCCCCGCGCTCCCCCATCGCGACCCACCAGAAAGGCCCTCTCCCTCTCGTCAGCGAACCCCCAGCAAAGATAGCCCCCTGCCCACGAGCGCCAGCAAGTGCCCCCGTGTCGTGGTGGAGGTTCCAAGGGGGCGCAAGCCCCCTGGCGGGGGGTCCGTGGGGGCGGAGCCCCCCGGCGGGGGGAGTGCAGAGGGGGAGGCCACCCCCTCTGCCACGAAGTCGGCACGCGCGAAAGCGCGTGCGACGGAGTGTTAGTAAAAAGTTCTCCCCCGCCCCTCCGCGCGGGCATGACCCTGGCGCGGAGGGAACGGGCGAACGCCGCAGGGTCACCGCAGCGCGAGCAGGTGGGAGAAAAAGGGGAGGGGGGAGGCTTGAGTCATGAAAACTTTTCTCTTCCCTGCTCGGCCCGCCCCTCTGCCGCGTTCCTATTTCAACGTGTCGCGGATTCCGAGGCGGGCGAGGGGCGTCTGGGGCGTGGGGCCCCAGGGGCGGCCGCAAACGTCATGGGGGCCCCTTCCGGTGGGCGGGCGTGCTTCCCGTGGTCTTGGGCGACCTGCTGGGCTCGCTCGACATCGACAACATGGACGACACGGGGATGTACGTCTGGGCCGCCGTCCTGACGATCGCGGGCCTGGCCGCGTCGTGGGGCATCGCGATCGCGTGGCAGCGCTGGCGCGCCGCGCGGAAAGAGGAGTGAGTCAGCGCAGGTCGCGCACGTCCAGCAGGCCGCGCGTGCGGAGGCGCTGCACGGCCCTCAGGGGGCGGCCGCAGCCGAGGCAGCGGGGCAGGTCGGCGACGACGCTGCGCGGGACGCGCTCCAGGCGGAAGCCGCACGAGCACTGGAACGACACCCAGTCCTGGCGCGCGTCCATAGTGGTTCCCCGTCTCGCAAGGCCCTATGCGGGTTTGTCGTTTGCCGTTGGACCATGTTAGATGCGCAACAAGGCCCGCAGCGGCGCGGCGTCCATGTCGACCCAGTTCACGGGCGCGGCCAGCAGCTCGTAGCGGCCGGCGTTGACGTCGTCAAGGCGCAGGTTCTCGACGTTGACGATGCCCGCGGCGGCCAGCGCGTGGTGGATGGCGAGGTCCTTGGAGTCCCACGGGTCGACGCTGGCCTGGTCGACGCCCACGAGGCGCACGCCCGCGCGGCGCAGGAGCGCGATGGCGTCGGGCGTCAGCACGGGGAAGCGCTTCTCGAAGGCCGTGGGGTCGCTGTGGGCGCGCGTCTTCACGAGCACGCGCGGCGCGGCGGCGAGGTCGAGCCCCGCGAAGAGGGATGCGCCCAGCGAGGAGCGGCCCACGGCATCCACCACGAGGGCCGGGCCCACGAAGGCATCCAGCGCGAGCCCGCCAACGCGGGCGCCGCGGGCGTCGAAGTGGTAGGGCGCGTCGACGTGCGTCCCCACGTGGGCGCTCGCGCGGGTCCAGCCCACGTTCACGCTGGCCCCCTGCGCGAGGATCGCGGTCCAGCCGCAGGAGAAGGGCTCGTCGCCCGGCCAGGCGGCCGTGGCCGGCGTCACGGGCTGGGAGATGTCCAGGAGCATGCTTCCGACCCCGGGAGTATCCCGCCGGCCACCGTCAGCTTTTTGAAGAAGACTCCCTACTTGGGTTCGACGAGCATGACGACCACCGTCACCGAGAACCCCGTCTTCACCCTCACGCCCAAGGCGGCCGAGATGGTCAAGACCATCATGAAGAACGAGGGCAAGGAGAGCGCGGGCCTGCGCGTCTCCGTCATGCCCGGCGGCTGCTCCGGCTACACCTACGGCCTGGACTTCGCCGACGCCAGCGAGGCGGAGGACATCGTCGTCGAGCAGCACGGCGTGAAGGTCTTCATCAACGAAGACATCGAGCCCCTCATCTCCGGCGCGAAGCTGGACTTCGTGGAGTCGCTGCAGGGCGCGGGCTTCGTGCTCGACAACCCCAACGCGACCAGCCACTGCGGCTGCGGCAAGTCCTTCATGTGAGGCTCGGGTTCAAATAGGTGGACCCGGGACCCCATCTTGTCTCGGATAGGCTCATTGCTGCGCGCCCGCAGCGTTTTCTGACCCTTCTTGGCCCAGCGCGGGCTCCGCGTCGGCGCCCTCCTCGCCCGCGAGCTTCGCGGCGATGGCGGCCTTGAGGTCCTCGGCGCCCAGCCCCTGCGTCTGGAGGCCCAGCGCCTCGGCGCGCTTCACCAGGTCCTCTCGCGGCGGGTCGCCCATGGCGCGGATGTAGTCCTCGCGCTTGCGCTCGAACTCCTGCTGCTTCGCGAGGGCGCGCTCGTCCTCGTCCTGGAAGGCGTCCACGACCTGGCTCTTCGCGGCGTCCAGCTGCGCCTTGGCCTGCCCCACGCGGCGCGCAAGCTCGGGGAGCCTGTCGGCGCCGAAGAGCACCACGAGGAGCACCAGGATCAGCGCGACCTCGGAGGGCCCCAGGTTCAGCAGGGCGGGCCACATGGGCGCGTCCGCCTAGCCGGGGCGCGGCATAGACGTTGCCATGGAGCAGACGTCCGAGCCGTGTTCCAGAGCCGTCTTCGGCGCTCCTGAGCACGCCCGCTGCATGACGCGCCTCCTGGGCACGCTCGCCGTCGTCCTCCTGCTTGCCTCCGGCGCAGGCCCCGTGCTCGCTTCGCACGCGCAGACGGTGAACGGCTGGACGCTGACGTTCCAGAGCCGCAACGGCAACGAGTGGTGGGTCGAGGCGGTGGTGGGCGGCGCGTCGGCGTCGCAGGTGACGCGCGTCGAGGCCATGGACACGGGCGGCCCGTGGGTCGAATTGACGAAGCGCGCCTGGGGCTCGTGGGCCGCGAGCTTCCACGTCGAGCCGGGCCACACGGTGCGATTCCGCGCGACGATGCCCGACGGGACGCAGGTCCTCAGCTGCGCCTTCACGCACCCCGCGGGCGTCGAGCAGTGCGGCGCGTTCGCCGCGACGTTCACCGGCGTGGGCGGCAACGAGTGGTGGGTGCAGGCCCACGTCACGGCGAGCCTGCCGCTTGCGGGCGTCGACGCGCGCGTGGACGGCGGCGCGTGGCAGCCGCTCACGCTGCGAAGCTGGGGCGACTGGGCCGCGAGCCTCCACGTCCCCAACGGCAGCCTCGTCGAGCTTCGCGCCCGCAGCCAGGACGGCCAGGAGGACGTGTCGGGCGCGTACCGCTGGCCCGACGCCACGCCCGCGCAGGGCGGCGCCCCCGGCTTCCGCGCGGGCTTCCGCCCCGTGGCGGGCAACGAGTGGTGGGTCGAGACCTACGTCGACGCCGACCGCCCGCTGGCCAAGGTGCAGGCGCGCATCGAAGGGCTCGGCTGGCACGACCTGGCGAAGACATCCTGGGGCTCGTGGGCCGCGAGCTTCCACGTGCCCGAGGGCAGCCTCGTGCGCTTCCGCGCCATCGCGGGCGACGGCGCGACCAACGAGAGCGGGCTCTACCGCTGGCCCGGCGCGACGCCCGCGGGCCCGTGGCCGCGCGAGGGGAGCTTCGCGACGTTCCACAGCGAGGCGGGCGAGCGCTCGCCCAGCGGCGACTTTGCCGCATGGGACGAGGTCAACGTGAGCTTCGCCTTCTCTCGGGGCCAGTGGAGCGCCTCGTGCGAGGGCTGGCACTACGAGTCGCACGGCGAAGGCACACCCACCAACCGCACGCGCATCCTCTCGACGGTCCCGGGCGCGCCACCCACCGGCCCGCCGCGCACGAGCGCGGGCGCCAACGTCACCGTGCAGGCGCTCACGGGGTGCGACGACGGCTGGCCCTGGGGCAACCTCACCGTGCAGGGCCCCGCGACGCGCGCCACCAACCAGAGCGGGCAGCCGGTCGCCGCCTCGGGCTGGCGCGGCGCGTTCGAGCCCGAATGCCAATGCCAGAGCGCGGAGGCGACGTGGAGCGACGCCAGCGGCGTCACGCTCGCCTGGTCGTTCAGCGGCCTCACCACGTGGCAGCGCGGCTGGCTGAAGGACACGGACTCGCCGCTCTGAGCTTACCAGAGGTGGACCTCGACGGCGCTTCCCGCGGGGAGCGTCGCGCCCTCGGGCACGCCGATCCAGCCGTCGCTCCCGGCCATGCTGGTGAGCGAGCCGCTCCCCTTGAACGTCGTCGAGGCGCGGCCCCCCTCCAGCCTCACGGGCAGGAATTGATATCGGTCCGGCTCGCCGCGGACCTCGTGCGCGAGCGTCGCGGGGATCGAGCGCGCCTCGGGCGGGGGCAGCCCCGCGAGGCGCCGCACCACGGGCACGACGAAGAGGTGCGCGTTGGAGAGCGCGCTCGTGGGGTTCCCCGGGAGGCCGACGACGAGGCATGCGCCGATGCGGCCCGCCAGCAGGGGCTTGCCCGGCTTCACGCGCACGCCGTGGAGCATCACCTCGCCCTCGGCCCGCAGCGCGTCGGCCGCCAGGTCGCGCTTCCCCACCGAGGCGCCTCCCGCGAGCACGACGAGGTCGTGGCTCGTGGCGGCGGTCCGCAGCGCCGCGCGCTGCGCCTCGATCTCGTCGGGGAGCGGGGGCATCGCCTCGACCTCGGCGCCCGCGGAGACCAGGAGCGCGGCGAGGCTCGTGGAGTTGCTGTCGTAGACGCGCCACGGCTGCGGCGGCTCGCCGGGCCTCAGAAGCTCGTCGCCGCTGGCGAAGAGCGCGACGCGCGGCCGCGAGAGGGCCTTCACGCGCGCGCGGCCCACGGACGCCAGCAGGCCCAGGCGCGCGGGCGTGAGCGCCTCGCCGCGCGAGACGACGGGCGCGCCCCGGGCCAGGTCCACGCCCGCGGGGTCCACGAACTGGCGGGGCCGCGGCGCGACGCGAAGCTCCACGAGCCCGCCCGACTCGCTGGCGTCCTCGACGCGCGCCACCGCGTCCGCGCCGGGCGGCAGGGGCGCGCCCGTGGCGATGCGCGCGGCCTCCCTGGGGCCCACGCTCGGAAGGGCGCTGGCACCCGCGGCGATCTCGCCCACGACGCGGCGCGGGGCGGTGCCGTCGGCTGCGCGCACCGCGTAGCCGTCCATGGTGGAGCGGTCGAAGGGGGGCACCGCGACGGGGGCCGCGACGTCCTCGGCGCACGCGCGGCCCGCGGCCTCCAGCAGGGGGAGCTCCTCCGCCCGCTCCACGGGCGAGGCCGCGGCCAGGAGCCGCGAGAGGGCCTCCTCCTTGGAGACCAGCGCGCCAAAGGGGCGCATGCCGTGCATGGGCGGCCATCCCCCGAGGGCCCCCTTGGATTTATCTAGGCGAACCCTCCTCGCCGCGCCGATGCCCGCCGCGGAGCCCCCCAGCGCGATCACGACGTCGTGCCCCGGCTGCGGCCAGGAGACCATCCACGCGGTGCTGCGCGCCACCATGGGCACCAAGGGGCAGTTCCTCACCTTCGACGGCACCGTGGAGTGCTCCGAGTGCGGCCGCGTCCACCACGCGCTGGTGCGCGAGCCCAAGCCCGTGGAGGTGCCCATCGTCGTGAGCCGCGGCGAGCAGTCGCACCGCGCCAAGGTCGAGCTTCCCGGGGACGACGAGCTCTCCGTGGGCGAGGCGCTGGTGGTCGACGGGAAGACGTGCAAGCTCACCGGCATCGAGTCCAGGGACATGCGCCGCGTCGACGCCGCCGCCGTCTCCGACGTGCTCACCCTCTGGGCCAAGGAGTTCGAGGAGATCCCCGTCGGCTTCGCCATCAACCTGGGCAAGAAGACCATCACCAAGGTCGTCGCCGCGCCCCCCGGGCAGGAGTTCAGCGTGGGCGAGGAGTTCGTCTTCGGCCGCCTGCGCGTGACCGTCCACGCCATCAAGACCGAGGAGCGCCTCCTCAAGCGCGGCAGCGCGGAGGCCGGCGAGATCAAGCGCGTCTTCGCGCAGCCCACCCCCCTGGGCGGCGAGAAGTACCGCCCCCCCAAGGCCCAGCGCGACCAATCCCGGCGCGACAAGGAGCGGGCAGCGGGGGGCTCGCCCCGCGGCCGGAGGCCGGGCGAGTGAGCGCGCGCCTCCTGGACGGCAAGGCCATCGCGGCCGAGATCCGCGCCGACATCGCGCGCCGCGTCAAGGCCTCCGGCCGCCAGCCGGGCCTCGCCGTCATCCTCGTGGGGGACGACCCCGCGAGCCACACCTACGTCGCCAGCAAGGAGAAGGCCGCCAGGGAGTGCGGCTTCCACAGCGTCGTCGAGCGCTACCCCGCCGACATGGCCGAGGCCGCTTTGCTATCACGGGTCGCGGCGCTCAACGCGGACCCGCGCATCCACGGCTTCTTCGTGCAGTTCCCGGTCCCCCGCCAGATCGACGGCGAGAAGGTGATGCGCGCCGTCTCGCCCGACAAGGACGTGGACGGCTTCCACCCCCTGAACCAGGGGCTCCTCCTCCAGGGGCAGCCGCGCTTCCTCAGCGCCACGCCTCGCGGCGTCGTCGAGCTGATCGCCCGCGCGGGCGGCGCCGCCGGCAAGCGCGTCGTCGTCCTCGGCCGCAGCAACACCGTGGGCAAGCCCCTGGCGGCTGCGCTCATGAACAAGGGCCCGCGCGGCGACGCCACCGTCACCGTCGCGCACTCGCGCACGCCCGACCTCGCGCGGCTCTGCCGGGAGGCCGACGTGCTGGTGGCCGCCATGGGGCAGCCGCGCCTCGTGAAGGCCGACTGGGTGAAGCCCGGCGCGGTCGTCGTCGACGTGGGCACCTCGCGCGTCGAGGGCAAGCTCGTGGGCGACGTGGACTTCGAGGCCGTCAAGGAGGTCGCCGGCTGGATCACGCCCGTGCCCGGCGGCGTGGGGCCCATGACCATCGCGATGCTCATGCTCAACACGCTGGAAGCCGCGGGCATCCCGTAGGCTCAAAGCCTCCATCCAATGAGGGGAATACCCCCCGGCCGCACCCGGGACGCATGCGCTCCGCGCTGGTCCTCGCGCTCCTGGCCCTCCTCGTCGCCGCCCCCCTCGCCGCCGCCCAGGTCCCCCTCCCCGACCCCTCGGGCGTCGTCGACACGGCGTGCGCGGCGGTGGGCGGCGTCTCCCCCGACGCGCGCGACAAGCTGCCGGTCTGCCCCCGGGCGGACCCCGCGCCCGCGCAGCCCGCGGACCCGGAGCACCAGCACGACCACCCCGCCGCGCCCCCCGCGACGCCGCAGGACGCGCCGGCGCTCGCGCAGGACGCCGTGGACGCCGCCCAGGGCGCCGCGCAGGACCCCGGAAGCGCGCCCGACCGCGTCGCGGCCTTCGTCGCCACGCTCGTCCAGTTCGTGAAGGACCTGCTCCACCTCCCCGTGCAGGGCCTCGACGCGAGCCTGGCCGGGCTGGGCCACGCCAAGGCGGCCGTCTCCTCGGCGGCCGCCGGCGCGGCCCACGCGGCGGGCGGCGCGGCCGGCGCCGTGAAGGGCGCGCTGGCCCACGCGACGCACGCGGCCCTCGACGCGGTGCGCGGCCTCCTCCACCATGCGGCGCCTGCGCAGAAGGGCTCGGCACCGACGCAGCTTCCCCAGGTCGGGCGCGCCGCGAGGCAGCCCCTGGGCCTGCTGCGCGACGTGGCCTCCCGGGCCGCGGCGGTCCCGTAGCGCAGCCCTTATGGGACGCGCCCGGCCTCGCCACGCGGCAAGGTGCCGGGCGTGAGCGGACGGAAGGCCTTGGTCGCCATCGCGAACCTGGGCCTGGGCGCCCTCCTGGGCCTCGTGATCCTCAAGATCACGGCCGTCTACTTCGGGCCCGAGGACCTGGGCGACGTCGAGTTCGCCACGAGCATCCTGGGCATGCTCTACCTGCTCACCGACCTCAACATGTCGGACGCGCACGTGAAGCGCGTCTCGCAGGGCGAGCACGAGGGCGACTGCTTCGCGACCTTCGCCGCCTTCAAGATCGTCTCCACCGCCCTCTTCGTGCTGCTCTCCGCGGGCATCCTGTGGCTCTACGTGGGCGTCCTGGGCAAGCCCCTGGTGTCGACGAGCCTCGACGTCATGGTGGTCACCATCGTCTACTACGTCGCGCGGAGCGTCTGCATCGTCCCGCAGTCCACCTTCGAGGCCAAGCAGCAGATCGCCAAGACGCAGGCCGGCTCCCTGGTGGAGACGTTCGTGCGCTTCCTGCTGACGGCCCTCTTCGCCCTCGTGCTGGCGGCGCTGGCCTCCCACGCGGGCCCCCTCGTGGGCCGCGTCTCGCCGGACAACGCGCTCTGGCGCTGGGTCGCCGCGCACCCCAGCGGCGCGCTCGCGCTGACGTTCACCCTGAGCGCCGTCGCCAACGCGGTCGTGAGCCTGTGGCTGCTGCGCCGCGCGCTGGAGAAGGGGCGCTTCCGCTGGGACCTCCTCCAGAGCTACTTCCGCTTCGCGATCCCCCTCTTCAGCGTCGCCGCGTTCAGCATCGTCTCGGTGAACATCGACCGCATCGCGCTGGGCTTCTTCGGCAGCAACGTGGACACCGCCGACTTCGGCGCGCTGCGGCGCGTCGTCATGGTCATCGACGGCATCGGCGCGGCGGTCGGCCTCCTTCTGCTGCCGCGCCTCTCCAGCCTCACGGCGGAGCAGGCCCACGGCGAGGCGCACCAGACCATGGACCGCAGCCTGCGCTATCTTTCCATGCTCATCGTCCCCATGACGGCGTTCCTGGCGGTCTTCCCCGTCCCCATCATCACGCTCGTGCTCGCGAACGCCTGGACTGACAGCGCCTACGTCCTCAGCGTGCTCGCCTTCTGGGTTCTGGTCACGACGCTGGCGCGGCCGTACATCTACTTCGTCATGGGCGCGGACCGGCCCGGCGCCGTCGCGCGGATCGGCATCGTCACCTCGCTGCTCAACATCGCGCTCATCCTCGTCCTGGTCCCCACCGACGTGAAGTCGCTGGGCATCCGCCTCTTCGGCCTGCGCGCCATGGGCGCCGCCATCGGGACGCTGATCTCGGGCGTCGTCTACCTCGTCATGATCCAGCGCGAGACGCGGCAGGCCCTGGGCTATCACCCGCCCGCGCACACGTGGTGGCACCTGGCGGCAGCCGCCGTCATGTCGGGCGCGCTCCTGGCCCTGGACGCCTTCACGCCGCTGCACCTCGCGCGCTGGTGGTCGTTCCCCCTCTACGCAGTCCTGGGCGCCGCGGTCTACTTCGCCGCGCTCTTCGCCATGCGCGAGTTCACGGCGGACGACTACCGCTGGATCCGCGACGCGGTGCATCCGGGCGAGATGCTGCGCTACCTGCGCGCCGAGCTGCGGGATGAGGAGTAGCGCTCCCTTCGCGATGGGGCGCCCCTCTGCCGGCGCCCCCGGAAGCAACCCGAACCCACGAACCACCGGACCAAAGGTAAGACCGTGGTCCGGTGGTTCGTGGGTTCGGGTTGCATCGAGGAGCGCGAGCCGGGCAGATTCAAGAGAGATGTGCGCGATCCGCCCGCATGCGCGTCAGCGTGGCGATGGCGACCTACAACGGCGGCCGCTACCTGGCGACGCAGCTGGACAGCCTCGCCGCCCAGACGCGCCTCCCCGACGAGCTCGTCATCACGGACGACTGCTCCAAGGACGACACGGTGGAGATCGCCCGCGCGTTCGCCAAGCGCGCGCCCTTCCCGGTGCGCGTCGAGGTCAACGAGGCGCCGCTGCGCATGGGGCGCAACTTCCAGCGCGCCGCAAGCCTGTGCGAAGGCGACGTCATCCTCTTCTGCGACCACGACGACCGCTGGCACGCGGACAAGGTCGAGCGCATCGAGCGCGCCTTCCTCGCGCGCCCCGACGCGGGCGTCGTCTTCATGGACGCCGACGTGACGGGCCCCGACCTGGAGCCCAAGGGGTACACCTTCTGGCAGGGCATGGGGTTCGGCGAGGACGTGCTCCAGGCCATCGAGCGCGAGCCCTTGGACGTGCTGCTGCGCCAGTTCGTCGTGCAGGGCGCCGCCATGGGCTTCCGCGCCCCCATCCGCGAGAAGGCCTTCCCGGTGCAGGAGGGGTGGGCCCACGACGCGTGGCTCTCGCTGGTCGCCGCGCTGGACTGGCCCTTCGTGGCGCTGCGCGAGACGGGCCTCGACTACCGCCAGCACGGGGGGAACGCCATCGGCGTGCGCCCGCCGGGCGCCTGGGAGCGCGCGCGCTCCGTGCTGCGCATGCGCCTCGCCAGCAACCGCGCCCTCCTCGCCCGCGACGTCGCGCTCTGGGGCCCGGTCCTCCCGCGGCTGGAGGCGATGGCGACGCGCCCCGCCGCGCGCGAGCGCCTGGCGGACCTCCGCGAGCGCATCGGGCACTACCAGGCGCGCATGGCGCTCCCGCGCAACCCCCTGCGCCGCGTGGGCCCCGTGATGCGCGAGGCGCGCGCGGGCCGCTACGCGCGCCACTCCGCGGGCGTGGGGAGCGCGATCAAGGACGTGCTGCTGCGCTAAAGCGGGGGGTTCGGGGGGCACAGCCCCCTGAGGTGAAGTCGTCGGATCAGAAAACGAAAACGTCAGGGGGCTTCGCCCCCCGAACCCCCCTCGGGTAGCGGCGCTGCGGCGCCGCCGGACGACTTCCCCAACGCTCCGCTTCAGCCGGCCAGCTTCGCGGCGGTCTCCGCCAGGTGCTCGCCGAAGGGGAGCGAGCAGGTGAGGCCCGGGCTCACGGCGTTGAGCACGTGGACGGTGCGCGGCGTCTGGCGCACGACGATGTCCTCCACGAGGTTGCCCTTGCGGTCCACCATCTGGGCGCGGTTGCCCGCGTAGCTCTTGCAGAGGTCCTCGGGGCGCAGGTCGGGCACGAGGAGGCGCGCCTCCTTCCAGATGGCCTTGAGGCTCAGGCTCTTGGCGACCTCGTCGCGCACGAGGCGGCGGAACTGCGGCTTCACCATCATGCGCCAGAAGCCGCCCCAGCCCAGCGTGAGGCCCAGGCCGCCGCCCTTGAAGGAGGAGAAGCGGTACGCCTCGCGGCCGAAGGCCAGCATGGCGCCCGGCCCCACGATGACGCGCCCGTCAGCGCGCCGCGAGAGATGCACGCCCAGGAAGGGGAACGCGAGGTCGGGCGCCGCGTAGACGTGGCTCCTCACGAGGTCGCGCCGCCGGGGGACGAGCTCCGCGTAGTAGCCGCGGAAGGGGATGACGCGCATGTCGGGCGCCAGCGATCCCGCCAGGCGGTCCGCGTAGAGCCCCGCGGCGTTCACCAGCGCCTTCGCCGTGATGGGCCCCTTGCTCGTCCGCGCCGTGACACCCCCGTCGGCCTCGTCGAGGCCCAGGACGCGCGTGTCGTAGAGGATGGTCGCTCCGGCGCGCAGCGCGTCGTCGCTGAGCGCGTGGACGTAGGCCCGCGCGTCGAAGCTCGCGGCATCGCGAGCGTGCAGCGCCTCGATGCCCACGGCGTGCGGCTCCTGCGCGCGCAGCCCCTCGGCGTCCAGAAGGCGGACGTCGACGCCGTTGCCCTGGCCGCGCTTGTGGAGCTCCGCGAGCACCGCGCGCTCGGCCTCGGTGCGGGCGACCACGAGGATGCCCCCCGGGTGCGTGGCGATGCCGCGCTCCTCGCAGTACGCGCGCAGGCGCCGGTTGCCCTCGACGCAGTAGCGCGCCTTCTGCGAGCCGGGCTTCACGTTGTACCCCGCGTGGATGACGCCGCTGTTGCGGCCGCTCTGGTGGAGCGCGGGGCCGCCCTCCTTCTCCACGACGACGACGCGGAGGCCTTGGCGGGCCAGGTGGAGCGCGCAGCTTGCGCCCACCGCGCCCGCGCCCACCACGAGGACGTCCGCGTCGGCGCTCACGATGGCAGCCCCTTGAGGAGATGCGCCCCCAGGCGGCGGGCCGCCTCGGGCGCGCGGTGGGCGTGCGAGAAGACGCGGGCGTGGTCGAGCGCAGCGTATTGGTGGACGAGGACGTTCCGGAATCGGCGCAGATCGGACAGGCTTTCGGCATCGGTCCCGGAGAGGACGCCGATCCGCGCGAGCCCCCGGATGATCCCCTCGTCGTCCTGAGGCGCGCCTTCCTGCCGTTTGGACCAGACCAGCGCGGCGAGGTCGACGAGCGCCTCGATGGCGACCTGCAGCCCGCGCTCGATCGCAAGGCGCCTCGTCTGGTCTTCCATGTAGGCCTCGACGCTGGAGGGGAGGGTCTGGCTGATGAAATCGGCGTGCTGCCGGATCGTGTCGAGAAGGATCGCGGCGCGCCGGTCGCTACCCATGGACAACCTCGTCGAGATAGAGATCAAGATGCGGCCGGAACGTCTCCCATTCCTGATAGGTCCGGCGGACGAGGGCGAAGAAGGCTTCGCGGTCCTTGACGAGGAGGGGAACGCCCTCCGCGATCACGCGCTCGCGCACGTAGAGCGGAAGGGACTGGAAGACGGAGACGTCGAGCCCCTCGTGGCGCTTGCCGCTCGCGTGGGCCGAGTAGCGCAGGTGGACGTCAAACGGCTCCCCTCGCGGCTTCTCGTGGAGGACGACGCACACGTCCACGTCGCGCCCGGAAAGGCCCCGGGCGGTGCTGCCGAACCGGACGACGGCAAGGACGTCCGGGTCCTCCCGGGCCTCGGCCACGAGGGCGTCGAGCTGCCGTTCGTCCGTCTCCTTCACGGCCTCGCGATGCAGGTCCCCCGATATGCCCCTTCTCCTTGAGAGCCACGGGCGCGTGCCCCACGCGCGCGGCCCCTCCCACCCCATAAGCGTTTTAAATGCGGCCCCGCGTCCGTGCCGCATGCGCTTCCTCGTCCTGGGCGACGGCCTGCTGGGCCTCAACGCCGCGCAGGTACTCGCCGAGCGCGGCCACCAGGTCCGCACGCTCACCCACGCCGAGCTTGACCTCCTGAAGCCCGTGCCCCGCGAGGCGCTGGCGGGCGCGGACGTGGTCGTGAACTGCATGGCGCTCACGAACCCCGACGTGTGCGAGGAGCGCGCGGCGGACGCGCAGCGCGTGAACGTCGACGCGGCGGGCGAGATCGCGGCCGCGACGCGCGCGGGCGGCGCTCGCCTCGTCCACATCAGCACCGACTACGTGCTGGACCCCGTGAGCGTCTACGCGCGCACCAAGGCCGAGGGCGAGAAGGCCGTGCTCAAGCACGACCCCCACGCGGCGATCCTGCGCGTCTCCACGACGTTCGGGCCCCACCCGCGCCGCAAGGACTTCGTGAAGTTCGTCACGGGCACGCTCAAGGAGAAGGGCGAGGTCACGGTGCTGGACGACATGTGGTCGTCGCCCACCTACGCCCGCGAGGGCGCGCGCTTCATCGCCGAGGCCGGCGAGCGCAAGCTCGAAGGGATCGTCCACGTCGCCAACGCGCAGAGCGTCAGCCGCTGGGACCTGGCGGTCGCGGCGCAGAAGGCGTTCGGCCTGCCCGGCGTCGTCCACCGCTCGAAGTTCAAGGACTTCAAGTGGAAGGCGCCCCGCGCGCAGGACACGCGCATGCCCTGGGACATGCCCGCCTGGTTCCACCCCATGACGCTGGATGCGTGCCTCGCGGACTACGCGAAGCGCGAGAAGGCCTGATCACTCCAGGTACCACTTGTTCTCGCGCGCCCACTGCACCGTGCGGCGGACGCCCTCCTCCAGGGTGGTCTTGGCCTCCCAGCCCAGCACGCGGCGCGCCTTGTTGACGTCCGGCACGCGGCGCTGGATGTCCTCGAACCCCTTGCCGAACTTGGCCTGGGTGTCGACCTCCTCCCAGCCCTGGGAGGCCTGGGCCTCGCGCAGGATGATGGTGAGCAGCTCGCGCACCGTGCTCTCCTTGTCGCGGCCGATGTTGAAGACCTGCCCGTTGGTGGTGGCGTCGAAGGCGACGCGCATGGTGCCCTCCACGGCGTCCTCCACGAAGGTGAAGCAGCGCGTGGCGTGGCCCCCGTCGTAGAGGAGCGGCCTCTCGCCGCGCAGCGCCTTGCGGACGCTCTGCGAGACGACGAGGTCGGGCGTCTGGCGCGGCCCGTAGATGTTGAAGAAGCGCACGATGCTCGCGTCGAGCCCCTTGCCCTTGTGCATGGCGAGGACGAGATGCTCGCCCACGGCCTTGCTGGTGCTGTAGCTCCAGCGCTCGGTGGTGGTGGGCCCCAGGACGCGGTCGTCCTCCTCGGCCCACGGGATCTTGGGGTTCTTGCCGTAGACCTCGCTCGTGCTGGTGAAGAGGATCTTGGCGCCCGCCTTGTGGGCGGCGTCCAGCACGTTGCGCGTGCCCAGGACGTTCACGTCGAGCACGCGCAGCGGGTCCTGCACGTAGTGCTTGATGCCCACGATGGCGCTCAGGTGGAAGACCACCTTGGTGCCCGGCGGGATGGCGTCCGCGACCTGCCTGGCGTCGCGCACGTCGCCCTGCACGAAGTGGAACCCGCGGCGCGACTTGGCGCCGTCGAGGTTGCGGTGCATGCCCACGTCGAAGACGGTGACGTCGTGCCCCTCGGCCAGGAGGCGGTCCACGAGGTGGGAGCCGATGAAGCCCGCGCCCCCGGTGACGACGACCTTGCTCATCGGCCGATCCCCCGGAAGCGGAGGCCCAGCTTGCGCATCTCGGCGATCTGGAGCTTGGTGTACATGGCGCGGCCGTCCAGGACGAGGGCGCCGGGCTTCGCAAGCTCCGCCAGGCGCGGCGTGGGGAAGGTGCGGAACTCGGTGTGGCCCGCGAGGACCACCACGGCGTCGGCGCCCCTGAGGGCGTCGTCCAGCGAGGCGACGAGGGGCGCGTCGGTGACGGCCTTGGCGTCGCGGGCGCTCACCCACGGGTCGCAGACGACGACGTCGGCGCCCGCCTGGCGCAGCGCGTGGATCGTGCCGCCCGCGGGCGTGAAGCGCACGTCGCCGGTGTTGCTCTTGAACGCGATGCCGAGGATGGCCACGCGCGCGCCCTTGAGCGCCCTGCCGTGCTGCGCAAGCTCGTCGCGCACGGCGGCCGCGGTGTAGGCGGGCATGCCGTCGTTCACGGAGCGCGACGCAACGGGCGTGCGCAGGTCGAGGCCGTGGCGCTGGCCCAGCCAGTGGACGAACCACGGGTCCTTGGTGAGGCAGTAGCCGCCGACACCCGCGCCGGGGACGAGGATGTTGACGTGGTGCGTGCCCTTGGGGAGCGTGTTGGCGGCCTCGATGACCTCCATGGCGTCCATGCCCATGCGGTCGCAGAGCATGGCGATCTCGTTGGCGAGCGCCACGTTGAGGTCGATGAAGAGGTTGTCCGCGAGCTTGGACATCTCGGCGGCGCGCGCGGTGGAGAGCTCCAGCACGCGCACGTCCAGCGCCTCGCGCCAGAACTCGGCGGCGGCGCGCGTGCTCTCGGGCTCCGCGCCGCCCACGACGATGGGCAGCGAGAGGAACTCGACGATGGCGCGCCCCTCGGCGAGGCGCTCGGGGCAGAAGGCCAGGAAAAAGTCCACGCCGGAGCGAAGGCCCTGCTTCTCCAGGAGAGGACGCACCACGTCCTCGGTGGTCCCGGGGGGCACGGTGCTCTTGTACATCACGAGCTGCCCGCGGCGCAGGCGCTTGGCCACCTGCTCGGACGCGCTGAGGATCTGCGCCATGTCGGGCGCGTGGTCGGCGCCCAGGGGCGTGCCCACGGTGACGAGCACCACGTCCGCCTCGCGCACGGCGTCGTAGCTCGTGGTGGCCTTGAGGCGGCCCGCGGCGACGCCCTTGGCCACGAGGTCCTTGAGGCCGGGCTCGTGGATGCTGGTGGCGCCCTTGGCGATCTCCTGCTCGACCTCGGGGCGAGGATCGATCCCGGTCACCACGAAGCCGCGGTCGGCCAGCACGGCGCCGATGCACGTGCCGATGTAGCCGAAGCCCACGATGGCGATGCGGCGGCTTCCCTCAGAGGACGATCCCATGGGGAGCGACTTCCTTCATCTCGCGGTTCCACTGGAGGAGCGTCTTGTACCAGTTGAGCGTGTTCGTGGTGGGGCCGTCGGTGAGCGTTCCCTTCTGGAGCGCCTCGAAGATCTCCCGCGCGCCGTCCTCGGGCTGCTTCTCGGCGCGGTAGCCGAGGCGCTGGCCGATCTTCTTGAACGAGACGCGGTAGCTGCGGTGGTCCACGTCGCCGTACCAGTCGGGCTTGTACGGAATGCCCACGGCGTTGCTCACGCGCTCGGCCAGGGGCCCGATCTGCACGTTCTGGTCCTCGCTGCCGACGTTGAACGTCTCGCCGTTGACCTTGGCGGGATCGCTCTCCAGCACGGTGATGAACGCGCGGCAGGTGTCGCGCACGTGGACGAAGGGGCGCCACTGCGTGCCGTCGCGCATGATCTTCACGCCGCCCTGCTTGAAGAGCGAGAGCGTCATGCCGTTGATGGCGAGATCGAAGCGCATGCGGCGCGAGAGGCCGTAGACGGTGGCCTGCCGGAGCGCGGTGACGGTGAACCTCTCGCTGGCCAGGGGGAGGTTGCTCCTCTCGGCGAGCCCGTTGGCCTCGGCGTAGGTGGTGAGCGGGTTGATGCTGCTCGTCTCGTCCACGAAGCCGTCCTGGAAGCCGTAGATGCTGCACGAGGAGGCCAGGACGTAGCGCGCAACGCCGTGCTCCTTGGCCATCTTGCACATGCGGGCTCGGGCCGCGTGGTTGATGTCCAGCGTCTTCTGCGGGTCCAATTCGCCGGAGGGGTCGTTGGAGAGCGCGGCGAGGTCGCACACGGCGTCTACGCCCTTGAGCACGGCCGGGGGCGCCCAGCGGTTGTCCTCGCGCACGAGGTGGAGCTTGGGGTTCGCCTTGAGATCAGCGAGCGTGTCGCCGAAGAAGAAGCGGTCGAGGACCGTGACCTCGTATCCCCGCGCGAGGAGCATCTCGGTCAGCGTCGTCCCGATGTAGCCGCCGCCCCCGGTGACGAGGACGTGCTTGGGCTTCGCGCTCACGGGTGGCCCCCCTTCCAGGCGAAGTCGTTGTCCGCGTCCTTGAGGAGCGGCGCCTCGGCGTCCTTCTTGCTGAGGATGGGGTGCTTCACGGGCCAGGGGATCGCGAGGGCGGGGTCGTCCCAGCGGATGCCGCGGTCGTGGGGCGGGCTGTACTCGCTGGTGACCTTGTAGACGATCTCGGCCTCGTCGGTCAAGGTGAGGACGCCGTGCGCGAAGCCCGCGGGGACCCAGATCATCTTGCGGTTCTCCGCGGAGAGCGTGGCGCTCACGTGCTTGCCGTAGGTGGGGCTGCCCTTGCGGATGTCCACGGCCACGTCGAGGATCTCGCCCCGGAGGCAGCGCACGAGCTTGCCCTGCGCCGCGCCGCTCTTCTGGTAGTGCAGCCCGCGCAGGATGCCCTTGCCGACGCTGCGGCTGTGGTTGTCCTGGCGGAAGGGGCCCACGATGCCGTGCTTGGACATCTCGGACTCCTTGAACGTCTCCATGAACCAGCCGCGCTCGTCGCCGAAGGCCTTCGGCTCGACGATGACGACGTCAGGCATTCCCGGGAACGGCTTGAACTCGAAAGGCATGATATCAGCTCAGAAGGGTTGCGTGAGGATGCCGAGGAGGTAGTCGCGCCACTCGTTGTTGTAGCCCTGCGCGAGGGCCTCGACCTTCTTGGCGTCGATGAACCCCATGCGCCAGGCCACCTCCTCCAGGCAGGCGACCTTGAGCCCCTGGCGGTGCTCGATGGTGGCGATGAAGTTGGAGGCCTCCATGAGGCTCTGGTGCGTGCCGGTGTCCAGCCACGCGGTGCCGCGGCCGAACTTGATGAGCTTGAGCTTCCCGCGCTTGAGGTACTCCTGGTTGACGCTGGTGATCTCCAGCTCGCCCCTGGCGCTGGGCTTCACGGACTTGGCGATCTCCACGACCTCGTTGGAGTAGACGTAGAGGCCCGTGACCGCGTAGTTGCTGCGCGGCTGCTTGGGCTTCTCCTCCAGGCCGACGACGCGGCCCTGCGCGTCGAACTCGGCGACGCCGTAGCGCTGCGGGTCCTTCACCCAGTAGCCGAAGACGGTGGCGCCCTGGTTCTCGCGGACCGCCTGCTGGAGGAGGCCCGTCATCCCCTGGGAGTAGAAGATGTTGTCCCCGAGCACGAGCGTCACGGCGTCGGAGCCGATGAAGCGCTCGCCGATGAGGAACGCCTGCGCGAGGCCGCCGGGGTGGGGCTGCTCGGCGTAGGTGAAGCGCATGCCCAGGTGCGAGCCGTCGCCCAGGAGGTCGCGGTACTGGGGGAGGTCGCGGGGCGTGCTGATGACGAGCACGTCGCGGATGCCCGCCAGCATGAGCGTCGAAAGGGGGTAGTGCACCATCGGCTTGTCGTAGACCGGGAGAAGCTGCTTGCTCACCGCGCGCGTCACGGGGTGCAGGCGCGTCCCCGAGCCTCCGGCGAGGATGATGCCCTTCATTTCGCGCCGCCAGCGAAAGCAGCCTATTTAAATCCCATGCCACGTGGCCGAGGCGTTGCGCGTCAGCGTCGCGATGGCCACCTACCGGGGGGAGCGCTTCCTCCGCGAGCAGCTGGAGAGCCTCGCGCGCCAGACGCGGCTGCCCGACGAGCTGGTGGTGTGCGACGACCGCAGCCCTGACGGCACGTGGAGCGTCCTGGAGGGGTTCCGCCGCGACGCGCCCTTCCCGGTCAGGCTGCACCGCAACGAGACGAACCTCGGCGTCGCGGGCAACTTCACCCGGGCGGCCACGCTCTGCGAGGGCGACGCGATCCTCTTCTGCGACCAGGACGACGTGTGGCTCCCCCAGAAGGTCGAGCGGCTCATGGAGCCCCTGGAGCGCGAGCCCGCGGTGGCCGTCTCCTTCAGCGACCTCTCGGTGGTGGACGAGGCGTTGCGTCCGCTGGGGTACACCATGTGGGGCGCGCGCGGCTTCGGCGCCGCCCAGCAGGAGGCGTTCCGCGCGGCGCCCGTCGCGCACCTCGTCCACGAGAACGTCGTCACGGGCTGCGCCATGGCGATGCGCGCCTCGCTGCGCAAGGAGACGCTGCCGGTGCCCGCCGGCTGGATCCACGACGCGTGGATCGCGCTCCTGGCCGCCATGAACCACGACCTGGCGCCCGTGCCCGACGTCACCGTCCTCTACCGCCAGCACGCGGCCAACGCGACCGGCGCGAACAAGCAATCCTCGTGGGCGCGCGTGCGCAAGAAGGCGCGCGACGCGCTGGCCGACCCCACCGAGACGTTCCGCCGCGACGCGCGCTACTGGGGCGAGGCCGCCCGCGCCATGCGCCGCCTGGGCGGGCGCCCCGACCGCCTGCGCGACCTCGCGCGCCTGGAGGAGCGCGTCGCCCACCTGGAGGCGCGCGCCGCGCTGCCCCCGCGCCGGCTCGCCCGCGTCGCGGCCGTCTCGCGGGAGTGGCGCGAGGGGCGCTACGCGCGCCACTCGGGGGGCGCCGCCAGCGCGGTGAAGGACCTCGTGGGCCGGAGGCGGAAGGCATGAAGATCGGCATCGTGATCCCCACCAAGGACGCCACCGCGGAGCCCGCGCAGACGAGCATCGCCCTCGCGCGCAAGACCACCGCGCACCTCGACGCCGCCGTCATCCCCGTGCAGGACTCGGGGCCCGGCTTCCGCTTCTCGCGCTCCATCAACCGGGGCGTCGCGCAGGCGCCCGACGCGGACGCGTGGGTCCTCCTCAACGACGACGCGTTCATGGACGCCGGCTGGCTCGACGCCATGATCGCCGTCGCGCAGGCGCACCCCGAGGTGGCCGTCGTGGGCGCGGTGCTGCGCTACCCCGACGGCGGGCTCCAGCACGCGGGCGGCCGCGTCCTCATGACGCCGGGCCCCTTCCTCGCGGAGGCGTCGTACCACCGGGCGCCGCTCTGGGCGCTGCGCATGCTGGCGAAGCACCGCTTCCGGCCCTTCCCCTACATGTACACGCACTGGCGCTCGGTGAGCCCGCGCCACCGGCTGGACTTCATCACCGCCGCGTGCGCGCTCGTGACGCGCCGCGCGTGGGAGGCCCTGGGCGGGTACGACGAGCGCTACGAGTTCGGCTGCGAGGACTCCGACTTCAGCCTGCGCGCCCGGGAGGCGGGCTTCGAGCTGGCCCTCGCCACACGCGCCACGGGCGTCCACCTGGAGGGCAAGTCCAGCGGCCAGATGTCCGAGCGCCAGAAGCGCAGCCTCGCCACGTTCGAGCAGACGTGGAGCGCGGAGCGCATCCGAAAGGCCACGCGCGGGCGCGTCGGGGTCTACGGCTAGCCGGCCGCAGCGCCAAGGTCCAAAGCTTGAAGCCCGCGAACAGGGTGGAAAGCCCGCATGCCCCAGAAGGCCACCGTGCGCGCCCGCGCGCCCCTGCGCGTCAGCTTCGGAGGCGGCGGCACCGACGTGCCCCCCTACGCGACGGAGCACGGCGGCTGCGTGCTGAGCACCACCATCGACCGCGCCACCTACTGCACGGTGAAGCCCCGCGAGGACCGCACCATCCGCGTGAAGTCGCTGGACCTGGACATCCTGGCCGACTTCAGCGCGGGCGAGAAGTTCCGCTACGACGGCAACATGGACCTCGCCAAGGTCGCGCTCAACCACTTCGACCTGGGCGACGGCGCTGATATCATGATCCACAGCGACGCGCCGCCCGGCAGCGGCCTGGGCTCCTCCAGCGCGCTCCTCGTGGCGATGATCACCGCCCTTGCGGAATTGAAGGGCGTCCACATGAGCGGCTACGAGGTCGCGGAGCTTGCCATCAAGATGGAGCGCGACGAGCTGAAGATCCCCGGCGGCTGGCAGGACCAGTACGCGGCGGCCTTCGGCGGCTTCAACTGGATTGAGTTCTCCAAGGAGGGCACGCTGGTGGAGCCCATGCGCCTCCACCGCAGCGTGAGGGAGGAGCTGGAGTACCGCAGCATCCTCGTCTACGTGGGGCGCACGCGCCTCTCGGCCAACATCCTCAACGAGCAGATCGCCGAGAGCGCGAAGCCCAAGGGCACGGTGAAGGACGCCCTGGACGCCACGAAGCGCATCGCCCACGACATGAAGCGCGCCATCCTCAAGGCGGACTGGCAGCGCTGGGGCGAGCTTCTCCACGAAGGGTGGACCCACAAGAAGAACTTCAGCAGCAAGATCACCGACCCGCAGATCGACGCGCTCTACGAGGCCGCCCGCAAGGCGGGCGCGCAGGGGGGCAAGCTCCTGGGCGCGGGCGGCGGCGGGTTCCTCTACCTCTTCTGCGACTACGAGCGCAAGCACGAGGTCACGCGCGAGCTTCGCCGCCACGGCGGCGAGCCCGTGGGCTTCGCGCTGGACATGGACGGGGCGCGCGCCTGGCGCGTCCGCGAGGAGCGTGCTTGAATGGGATATCAATCCAAGGATGCGGCGACCATCGAGGACCAGATCAGGGAGGGCGTGCGCCTCCGCGAGGCCGCGCTCGCCCAGGCGGACGACGTGCGCGCCGCGGCGAACGCCATCGTGGAGGCGTTCCGCGCGGGGCGCTTCTTCTACGTCTTCGGCAACGGCGGCAGCGCGGCCGACGCGCAGCACATGGCCGCCGAACTGTCGGGCCGCTTCTACCTGGACCGCGACCCCCTGCCCGCCTTCGCCCTGACCGTGAACAGCAGCGCCGTCACGGCCATCGGCAACGACTACGGCTACGAGGAGGTCTTCTCGCGCCAACTTCGCGGCTGCGTGAAGCCCGGCGACGTGGTCCTGGGCATCAGCACCAGCGGCACGAGCAAGAACGTGGTCAAGGCCATGGAGGTCGCCAAGAAGGCCGGCGCCAAGACCGTCGCCTTCTGCGGCCGCAAGGGGAAGCCCCTCGCCCAGATGTGCGACGTCGCCCTCACCGTCGAGAGCGACGACACCGCGCGCATCCAGGAGATCCACGAGATGTTCTTCCACCTCGTGTGCTACGAGGTGGAGCGCGCGCTCTTCGGGTCGAAATGAAGACCGTCTTCGTCGATTCGGCCGAACGTGCGCGTTCGGCTTCTCAACAAAAACCGACTGTTTTTGTTGATCGCGACGGGACCTTGAACGTCGACCAGGTCCGCCAAGTGGACGTGGCGAAGCTCGTCCTCATGCCCGGCGCCGCGGAGGCGATCCGCCTCTGGAACTCTGCGGGTTGGCGCGTCGTCGTCGTGACCAACCAGAGCGGCCTCGGGCGCGGGCTCTACACCGAGGCGGACATGCACGCCTTCCACCGCGCCCTCGTGGAGCGCCTGGGCGGAGGCGTCGAGGCGTTCTACTGGTGTCCGCACCTGCCGGACGCGGGCTGCGCGTGCCGCAAGCCGGGGACAGCCCTCTTCGAGCGGGCGGCGAAGGAGCGGGGCATCGACCTCCGGGCGAGCTTCGTCGTGGGCGACTCGTGGATGGACGTGGGCGCGGGCCAGGCCATCGGCGCGCGCACGGTGCTGGTGCCCTCCAAGGCGGACGCCCTGGCGGCGTGCGCGAAGGCGCCCGACCACGTGGCGCGGGACCTCGCGGACGCGGCGCGCTGGACCCTCGGGCAACCTTGAAGGGAGGCCGCCGGGTTCGGGGCGCATGAAGGTCCTCATCACCGGAGGCACGGGCTTCATCGGCTCGCACCTCTCGCGGATGCTCCTGCGCGAGGGCGCCGACGTGGTCATCGCAGGCGACCCCGCGCAGCGCAAGACGCCCTGGCCCTGGAGCGAGGCGCAGCAGCGCGCCTTCGTGCCCCTGGACGTGTGCGACAAGGAGGCCGTGACGAGGCTCGTCGCCAAGGCCCGCCCCGACGAGGTCTACCACCTGGCGGCGCAGTCGCTCCCCGCCCTCTCGTGGCGCGAGCCGGAGCGCACCATGCTCGTGAACGCGCAGGGGACCCTCCACCTCTTCGAGGCCATGAAAGTCGCCGGCATCAGGCCGCGCACGTTCGTCGCGTGCAGCAGCGCGGAGTACGGCATCGTGCCCCCGGAGCAGACGCCCGTGCGCGAGGACCGCGTCCTCCAGCCCGTGCACCCCTACGGCGTGAGCAAGGTGGCCCAGGACCTCCTGAGCTATCAATACTGGAAGAACGACGGCATCCCCGCCATCCGCGGGCGCATCTTCAACACCACCGGGCCGGGCAAGTCCGCCGACGCCCCGGGGGACTTCGCGGAGCGCGTGGTCGCGGCCGAGAAGGCGGGAGCCAAGACCATCCGCGTGGGGAACCTGACGCCGCGGCGCGACCTCTCCGACGTGCGCGACCAGGCGCGCGCCATCGTGGCCATCACGCGCCACGGCGCGCCCGGCGACGTCTACAACCTTTGCACCGGGCGCACCATCACGATCCAGCAGCTTGTCGACGCGTTCCTCAAGCACGCGCGCATTCCCCTGGCGCCCGAGCAGGACCCCGCGCTGCTGCGGCCCACCGACGAGCCCGTCATCTGGGGCGACAACGCGAAGCTCGTCAAGGCCACGGGCTACCAGGCGAAGGTGCCCCTGGAGCGCACCGTGTCCGACATGCTGGCGCAGGTGCGCGGCGAGCACGTCGAGCTGGACTGAGCGCTACTCGTGGACGGAGCAGGCGTCCGCCGGGGCGCTGTCGCATCCGTAGGTCCACTCCCGCCCCGAAGGCTCCCCGGTGGGCGGCCACTGCTGGATGGTGTACGTTCCCCAGGGCGCGATCAGCAGCGCGCTCACGAGCGGCGGGTCGGGCTGGACCGTGAGCACCACCGTCGTGTTCGAGGGAGCGTCGACGAGGTGCCCCTTCCACATGGAGGAGGGCGGCTCGGGCGGGCAGGGCTCCTGCGTCCCGTTGGGCCCCACCGCCTGGCACGAGTAGTCGGGCGACTTCACGGAGTACGGCGCCGCGTCGATGGCGTAGTCGTGGAAGCCGAAGGGGAGCGTCGTCCTGCCGGTGGCCTGGAGGTCGAGCTGCACCTGCTTCGCGTCGATGGTGACCAGGCGGCCATAGGCGGGACCGTCGCCCGCGGGTCGCGCGCACCCGGCCAGGAGGACCAAGACGAGGAGGAGAAGCGCGCGGAGGCTCCGGGGCACGTTGTCACTCCCCCAGGAGCGACCGGTAGAGCGCCTCGTGCCTGCGCGCCGCGTCCTCCAAGGTCTGCGCCTGCGCGAGCCGCTTTCCGATCTCGCCCATGCGGGCGCGCTCCTCGGGATGGGCTAGGAGGTCGTCCGCGACGCGCGCCATCTCGTCCGCGGAGCGCACGACGCGGCCCGCGCCCTTGGCCGCGAGGTCGGGCGCCGCGCCCGCGGGCGTGGACACGAAGGGCACGCCCGCCGCCATGGTCTCCAGCAGCACGATGCCGTACCCCTCGAAGCGGCTCCCCAGGAGGAAGAGGTCCGACTCGAAGAACGCCTTCACGAGGTCCTCCCGCGGGATGACGCCCAGGATGCGGACGGGCGCCTTGAGCTTCGCGATGAGCGCCTCGGTCTCCGCCTTCGTCGAGCCCGCCGCGGGGTCCTTGCCCACGAGGAGAAGCTCCACGTCGCCGCGCATCTTCGAGACGGCCTCCACCAGGAGCGGCACGCCCTTGTTGTCGTAGAAGCCGCCCGCGTAGAGGAGGACGTGCTTCGCCTTGACGCCGTACTTCTCGCGGAAGCCCTTGGGCGGGGGCGTCGCGTACTCGTGGAGGTTCACGCCGTCGGGGAGGATGGTGACCTTCTCCCGCGGCACGCCGAAGAGGGCCAGCTCCTCGACCTCGTTCCCCGTGAGGGCGATCACCTTGTCGAAGGGCCTCAGCATGCGCGGCAGGTGCCAACGGTAGTACCACAGCTCCACGGGGTCGCGCCGGTGCATGTGCCACTGGTGGAAGCCGTGCGCGGTGAACACCTTGGGCTGCTTGATCTCCGGCACGCGGCGGAAGAGGTAGTCGCTGCTCCAGACGCGCTGCCCCTTGACGTGCACCACGTCCCACGGCCCGTCGAGGACGAAGCGGACGTACTCCCTGGGCGGGTAGCGGAACTTGCCCATGCGGCGCATGGCGAAGCGGCGCACCTCGACGCCCTTCACGACCTCGCGCTCCGGGGAGCCGGGCTCGTCCGAGGTCGCCACCGTCACCTGGTGGCCGAGCTTCAGCATCTCCTGGCTGAGGTCCATGAGGGCAAGCTCCGTGCCGCCCACCGCGGGCCAGAAGCGGTGGACGGTGTAGAGGACGTGCATGCCCGCGGCATGCCGAGACCAGTCTGAAAGCCTTATCTCCGGCGCCCCTCGTCTCGCCCTCGCGATGCGCGTCGGCATGGCCTTCGGGGCCGGGGCATTCCAGACCGGCGTCGAGCGCTACGCGCGGCGCATCATCCCCGCCGTGCAGCGGCAGGGCATCGACGCGGTCGAGGTGAAGCTCGCCCGCCGCGAGGTCAAGCTCTTCGGACGGCCCGTGGGCGGCATGCTCACCCTCTGGTGGGACCGCGCGACGTTCCCCCGCGGCGACTGGGACCTGCTGCACGCTTTGGACCCCGCCGTCGCGACGCGCAGGACCGACGTCGTCACGGTCCACGACATCCTCATCGAGACGCACCCGGGCCTCATCGCGGCGACGCGCGCCGAGCGCCTGGACTGGGCCGTCACGCGCTCGCTGGCGAAGCGGGCGCGCTGGTTCCTGTGCATGAGCGCGTTCACGCGGGACGCGGTGGTCAAGCATTGGGGCGTCTCCCCCGAGCGCTGCGTCGTCGCGTACTCCGGCATCGACCCGGACTTCTTCCGCCCCGAGCCCTCGCCCACGCCGCTTCTTGCGCCTGGCAAGCTCAACCTCGCCTACGTGGGGGACGACCACCCGCGCAAGAACCTCCTGCTCACGCTCCAGGCCATGAGGGAGCTTCGCGAGCGGCACGGCGTCGAGTCGCGCTTCGTGCGCTTCGGGCCCACGCGCTTCCCCGCGATGCGCGAGCGAGCGCACGCCTACGCCCGCGAGCACGGCCTCGACCTCGTGGAGCCGGGCTTCGTGGACGACGTGACGCTGCGCGCGGTCCTCTCGGGGTGCGACGCGTTCGTCTGGCCCAGCCTCGCGGAGGGGTTCGGCCTCCCGCCCATCGAGGCCATGGCGTGCGGAGCCAAGGTCGCCGCGCTGGACATCGACGTCACGCGCGAGGTGTGCGGCGACCGCGCGCTCTACCACTCCAACGACCCCGTGGACGCTGCCGCGTGCTACGCCAAGCTCCGCGACACCCCCTGGAGCCGCGAGCGCCAGCGCGAGTGGGCCCTGCGCTACTCGTGGGAGGCCAACGCGCGCAAGGTCGTCGGCGTCTACGAGAAGGCCCTGGCGGAGGGGCGCCGGTGAGGATCCTCCTCACCTGCCACCGCTTCTGGCCCAGCGTCGGGGGCACCGAGGAGGTCGTCGAGCAGCTTGCGAGGCATTACGTGGCGCTCGGCCACGACGTGACCGTCTTCAGCAGCGACGAGCCTGGCGCCCCCGAGCGCGAGGAGCGCGACGGCTACCTCATCCGCCGCTTCCCGCTCCAGCGCCGCGGCAAGTTCCGCTTCCCGCCCAAAAGCTATCGCGAGGCCGTCCTCGCGCCGGGCTGGGACGTGGTCCACCTCCACGGGCAGCGCGTCTGGAGCACGGACTACCTCTACCGTCACCTCAAGCGCAGCCCCGCGCCCGTCGTCTTCACGGCCCACGGCTTCTTCCAGCGCTCTCAGGGCACGCCGCTGCTGAGCGACCTCTACTACCGGGTGGTGATGCCCCGGGCGTTGCGCCACGTCGCGGCCGTCACCGCGCTCACCGGCCCCGAGCGCGACGAGCTCGTCTCCTTCGGCGTCGACCCGCGCAAGCTCCACGTCATCCCCAACGGCTTCGTCGAGGCCGAGTTCGCCGCGCTGCCCCGAGGCTTCCGCGCGCGCCACGGCATCGCTCCCGGCGCGCCGCTGCTGCTCTACGTCGGGGGCTTCTACCGCAACAAGCGCTGCGATCGCCTCGTGGAGCTGGCCGCCGACACCGGCACCACCCTCGCCCTGGTGGGCAAGGAGGCGCACCCCGAGCACGGGCTCGCCGAGTGCAAGGCCCTCGCGGCGCGGACGGGCGCCGACGCGCGCTTCCTGGGCGTGCTGCCCCGCCAGGACGTGCTGGCCGGCTACGCGGAGGCCGACCTCTTCGTCCTGGCCAGCGACTTCGAGGGGTTCGGCCTCGTCCTCCTGGAGGCCATGGCCGCGGGCCTGCCGTTCCTCTCGACGCCCTGCGGCGCGGCGCCCGACCTGGCCGCCCTGGGCGCGGGCGCCGTGGCGGCGCCGGGCGCCCTGGCCCTCCGGGCGAAGGAGCTTCTCGACGACCCCGAGCGCCGCAAGGCCATGGGGCGGAAGGGGCGCGCCGCGGCGGCCTCCTACGCCTGGCCCCCCATCGCGAAACGATATCTCGACCTCTACGAGGCGGTGGCGCGGAGATGACCCACGTCACCGTGCTGATCACGCTCCTCAACGACAAGCGCGTCGGGCGCACGCTGGATTCGCTCCTGCTGCAGACGCGCCGCCCCGACGCCGTGCTGGTGGCCGACGGCGGCTCGACGGAGGAGAACCTGGCCCCCGCGCGCGCGTTCGCGGCGGCGCATCCGTGGGTCCGCGTCGAGCCTCACCCAGGCAGCGTCGCGGGCACGCGCAACTCCGCGCTCGCCGGCCTGCGCGGGACCGACGTGGTGGTCTTCCTCGACAGCGACCAGGTGGCGCCCCCCGGCTGGCTCGCCGCGCTGGTGGCGCCCATCGAGGCCGGGCGCGCGGACTTCTCCGGCGGCCCCACGCGCCCGCTGGGTCCCCCTTCGGGGCCCGGCGAGGCGTACCTCAACGACTTCGAGGCGTGGTTCTACCCCCACGTCGTCGCCCACGACCTCACCAAGCTCCCCATGGGCAACAGCGCGTGGCGGCTCTCCGTGCTGCGTGAGGTGGGCGGCTTCGACCCGCGCCTCTCCTGGGGCGGCGAGGACTACGACGTCAACCTCCGCGTCGCGAAGGCGGGCCACCGCGGCGAGTACGTCCCCGACGCGTGGGTGCACCACGACCAGGGGGGCCGCAACGACCTGCGCAGGCTCCTGCGGAGGAAGTACCGCTACAACGTCGGCGCCACGCTGGCGTACATGAAGAACGGCGTGCTGCGCGAGAAGATGCGCAGCGCCGCGCGCAACACGGTCGCGTTCAAGCACCCCTACGAGCGGTGGAACCTGGTCATCCAGCCCTTGGCGCTCCTGAGGGCGCTGACGCTGAGGCGGAAGGTGCTCCGGTGAGGATCACCCTCGTGGGCGCCGGCATGATCCCCATCCCGCCCCCGGGCTACGGCGCGGTGGAGAAGCACGTCTGGAACCTCAGCGAGGCGCTTCGCGCGCGCGGGCACGAGGTCCGCATCGTGAACAAGGTGTTCGGCGCCTCCTCCAAGGACGAGTACCGCTTCGCCCTGTGGGCCCGGAAGGAAGTCGCGCGCGAGCCCCACGACGTGCTGCACCTCCACACGCCGGGCGTCGCGGCGGTCTTCCGCGCGCTGGGGCCGCGCCGGTGGGTCTACACGACGCACAGCCGCCACTGGGCCGGCACGAAGGGGGTGGGCGAGCGGGTGGGCTTCGCGCTGGAGCGGCAGGCCGTCGCGCACGCCGCCGAGGTCATCGCCGTCTCGCGCTTCGTCGCGCAGCAGATCGACCGGCCCACCCACGTCGTCCCCAACGGCGTGGACGTGGAGCGCTACGCGCCGGACCTCCCGGCGCGCAACGGTAAGCGCGTCATCGGGCTGGGCGAGATCGCCGAGCACAAGCGCTGGCACCTGGCGGCGCGGGCGGCGCGCGGGCTCGACTGCGAGCTTCGCCTCGTGGGCCCCATCCGCGACCCCGCGTATGCGGACCGCGTGGAGGCCGACGGGGGCGGGCGCGTGAGGATGCTGGGGCCCATGGACGAGGCGGACCTCGTGCGCGAGCTGGCGCGGGGCGACGTGCTGGTGCACCCCAGCGTCACCGAGAGCTTCGGCATGGCCGTCGTCGAAGGGATGTCGTGCGGCCTGCCCGTGGTGTGCAGCGACATGCTCTCCTTCCTCGTCGAGCACGGCAAGGAGGGGTGGCTCGTCCCCACGAAGGGCGACGACGAGACGCGCGTTGCGGCCCTGCGCGCCAGGCTGGCCGAGCTTCTGGGCGACGCCGAGATGCGCGACCGCATGGGGCGCCGCGCGAGGCAGCGCGCCGTCGAGGGCTACTCGTGGCCCTCCATCGCGGAGCGCGTGGAGGCGGTGTACCGGCGGCTCGTCGAGCGGTCGTGACCTTCTGGAGCATCCCCTGATCAAGCTCCACGACGCAAACCCGAACCCACGAACCACGGTTCCTGCTGTGGTTCGGTGGTTCGGGTTGTGGCGGGGGAAAGGGGGCGCAGCCCCCGGTGGGAGAGCCAGGGAAAAAACGGGTGGACTGCGCAGAGGCCAACTTTTAAAACGCGCCGGGGGGGTGCCCGCGGCGTGCCCCCCGAGAGCGAGCCTCCCGCAGCCCCGGGATTCTCCCGCTCGGGGCGCCCCCCGCGCCCCTTCGCCTCGGTCATCGTCACCGTGCGCAACGAGGCCCGCCACATCGCGGACCTGCTGGACAGCCTCGTCGTCCAGGAGCAGCCCTTCGAGGTGCTGGTCATCGACGCGGAGAGCACCGACGGGACGCGAGAGATCGTGCGCCGCTACGCGGCCTCGTACCCTTTCATCCGCCTGCTGGAGCGCGGCGGGCGGCGCGGCGAGGCGCGCAACCGCGGCGCGCGGGAGGCCCAGGGGCAGATCCTCGCCTTCATCGACGGCGACTGCATCGCCAACCCCTTCTGGCTCCAGCAGCTGCGCCAGGCGCTCCAGGGCGCGGACGTGGCCGCCGGGAAGACCATCCAGATCGGCTACTGGGCCTTCGAGGCGCTGGGCCGCGTCGAGCTTGACCACCGCGGCTACGACGTGACGTTCCCCTCGTGCAACCTGGGCTACTGGAAGGACGTGTTCGAGGCCGCGGGCGGCTTCGACGACCACTTCCACACCGCCGAGGACATCGACCTCAACTTCCGCGCCGTGGACGCGGGCGCCAAGATCGCGGCCAACGAGCACGCGATCGTCTACCACCGCGCCCGCGACACCATCGGCAAGTTCCTCAAGCAGGCGTACTGGAACGGCTACGGCCGCAAGCAGCTCACGCTGAAGCACGGCAACCTCTGGGGCCAGTACTCCTTCCGCAAGATGATCAAGTCCCAGCTCAACTTCTGGGGCCTCCTCCGCCTGGGCACCGCGAGCCTGGGCTACGTCTCCGCCAAGATCAAGGAGCCGCGACGCGCATGAACGACTCCCCCGCCGCCAAGCCTCGACTCTCGATCGTCATCCCCGCCATGAACGAGGAGGAGGGGATCGGCGAGACGCTGGACGTCATCCCCGTCAAGGAATTGGAGGAGATGGGCTACCCCGTCGAGGTCATCGTCGTCGACGGCGAGAGCGTCGACCGCACGCGCGAGATCGCTCGCGAGAAGGGAGCCCGCGTCGTCATCGAGCCCCGCAAGGGGTATGGCCGCGCGTACAAGACCGGCTTCGAGGTCGCGCAGGGCGACGTCATCGCGACGGGCGACGCCGACACTACGTACCCCTTCGACAAGCTCCCCGAGTACCTGCGCTACTTCGAGCGCGAGGGGCTGGACTTCCTCACGGGCAACCGCTTCGGCAAGCTCCAGCCGGGCGCCATGAGCGCGAAGCACAAGGTGGGCAACTTCGTCCTCTCCACCACGGGCCGCGTCCTCTTCCTCGCCAACATCAAGGACAGCCAGAGCGGCATGTGGCTCCTCAAGCGGAGCATCCTCCCGCGCCTCAAGCTCACCAGCGACGGCATGCCCTTCAGCGAGGAGATCAAGCTGGAGGCGTTCACCAAGGGCGACCTCAAGAGCCGCGAGATCCCCATCGAGTACCGCGTCCGCGTGGGCGAGGTCAAGCTCGCGTCCTGGAAGGACGGCTGGCGCAACCTGAAGTTCTTCTTCAAGAAGCGCTTCGGGATGGCCGAGCCGGAGTCGTGAGCGAAGCGAGCGATCCAGGCGAGGGAGGCCGGAGCGCGGGAGGACGCGTCGTGGGGCTCTTGAAATTGAGAACGGGGGCGGGCGAGGCCACCCCCCTTCTCCAGGCGTCTTGACGCCCCCGCGGGCCGGCTGCGCCGAGCGCCGCAGGCGAGCAGGACGGCGCTCCGAGGCCAAGCCTCACCCAACGCCTCGGGTCATTTTGCAAGGACGCCTCAAAGAAACTCGCCCGGTCCGGGGCGAGCCCCTCCTGCTCCACGTTCCAGCCCTCGACATTTTTTGGAGACATCTTGTCAATGTCCGAGAGCGTTTCCCCAAGAGAATTTACCATGCGTTCCTGCGCGTCTGTCGCGCCTCGACAGGTCGTCAGGCACGACGCCATGGATTCCGGCGCGTGCACCACGGGAATTAACTGCTAGTCTTTGCTGTAACGGCCGGGTTACCGCATGCGCGCAACCATTCCCTGTGTCCTGTTGGCCGTCCTCTTGATGTCCGTCCTCTTCGTCCCCAACGCCTCGGCGGCTCCCACCGCTACCGTGGACTTGGGGACGGCGACGAGCTTCGCGATCCTGGCCGGCTCCGGCATCACGAACACCGGCACGACGACTGTCACCGGCGATGTCGGGACCTTCCCGACGACCTCAGAGACCGGCTTCGGCCCCGGAGCGAATTCCGTGGCGATCACGGGCACCAACCACGGGGGCGATGCCGTGACCCAGAGCGCGAAAAACGACCTGGTGACCGCCTACAACGACGCCGCAGGCCGGCCCAACGCGACCCCCATCGTGGGCGGCGAGCTGGGCGGCCTCACCCTGGTGCCTGGCGTCTATGCGGACGACAACGCGCCCGACTCGCTCGCGCTGACGGGCACCCTGACCCTGGATGGCCAGGGCAACACCAACAGCGTCTGGATCTTCCAGTCCGGCTCGACGCTCGTCACGGCCTCCGGCAGCAACGTCGTCCTGACCAACGGCGCCCTGGCATGCCACGTCTTCTGGCAGGTCGGCAGCAGCGCGACCCTGGGGACCGCCTCCCACCTGGAGGGCACCATCATGGCCTCGGCGAGCATCACCATCAACCACGACGCCTCCATCACCGGCCGCGCGCTGGCCAGCAACGGCGCCGTGACGATGGACAACAACACGATCCAGAACGTTCCCTGCGGCCCGCCTGCTCCGCCGCAGAACGTCTCCTGCTCCCCCACGCCCAGCGGCGTCCACGTCCAGTGGGATGCGGTCTCGGGCGCGACGAGCTACAACGTCTACCGCGCGACGGGCAACGGGAGCTTCGCGTTCCTCGCGAACACCGTGGCGAGCCCCTACGAGGACCACACCGCCGCGGCAGGCTTGACGTACAGCTACAAGATCACCGCCGTCTCGGTGGACGGCGAATCCGACCCCTCCGAGCCCTGCACGAGCGCAGCCGTGCCGTTCTTCCCCGGCGCGGGCGCGCTCGCGGCGGCCGTCGTGGGCAGCGGCGCCGCCATCGCGGTGATCGTCCACCGGCGGCGCAAGTGAACGGCCCGCAGCGGCGCGCCCACGCCCAAGCGTTCGTCCCCGAATGAGCCGGGACGAAGCCGCGATGCTGCGGGCGTGGCGCTCACCGGGTCCAAGGCGCGGAGGGCGGCATCAGGCGGATCGCAAACGTCGAAGCCCCTGACGCGCCTTGGACTCCTGCAACTCGTTCTCGCGGGCAAGGCGCTGACGTGTTGCTGAGCGTCTTGGGCGCCAGCTTCCGCTTCTGGAGCGCCAAGGGGCCGTCGCGCAGCTCCGTCAACCCCGCCTTGGCGGGGTCTTTCGATCCCTCAAGCCACGGCGGGACAAGAGGAGACGGTCTCTGTGCTCCTCGGTGGCTCAAGGGGCGTGGAGGCTGAGGAGGAAGACCATGGCGGGTGGACCCGCAGCGCAGGAGGCCCCTCGTTGCGCCCCCGAGAAAACAGGCATAAGCCTTCGCAATCGCGCTTGCCCGTCTCCGGTTCCGAAGGTCCAAATACTGCACCCAACGTCTTTCGCCTCAAGGAAGAACGAGACGCGTTGGAGACTGGTCCGCGGACGGGCCCTTCGGGGCTCCCTGGCCGGTGCCGACCTCGTGGGTCTGCCCGCGGTGCGAATCGACGCTTCCCCCCTCTCCAGGGCAATCCCACCCACCGAACCCACCGGGGCGATCGGCGCTCCGATGGCATCCTGTCCTGTTCCGCCCCTGGAGAGGTCCCTTTCCTTCCGCGCCCCCCGATTCCCCCCATTGAGGGCCAGCCATCGCAGTCAAGGTCGCACCGTGGCATGGCCCCGCGGAAAGCATGCCCCAGCCCCACGAGGAAGAGGCCCTCCAGCGCCTCAAGAGGGCGCAGGCGGCGTACGACCGCGCCAAGGCGGTGACCCGCAGCGCGCCCCCCGACGGCCCTTCGCGCGTCGCGGCGTTCGCGGCCCTGCGCGAGGCGGAGGAGGAGCTTCGGAACGCGGGCCGGGCCCTCTCGAAGGCCCGGTCGGAGCGTCAAGAGGTCGAGCGGGAGTAGAAGAGGGGAGGGCGATCAGGAGGCCGTCTCGGCCTCGCGCTTCAACGCGGCGACGCGCTGGCGCAGCTGCTCCAGCTCGTTGCGGTTGTCGTGCTGCTCCAGGATCTTGCCGTGGGCGGGGCAGTGGAAGTCGGACTCGGTCGCGCGGGCAAAATCGAAGCGCTCGGCCCCTTCGGGGCAGACGAAGAACTCGTGGTTCTCCTCGTACTCCAGGGCCTTGGTGAGCTTGTCGAGGTCCTTGCGGGCGCGGTCCAGGATGTGGGCGCTGGCGTGCTGGGGGTTGATCTGCCAGTAGAAGGTGAGCCAGCCCGTCTCCTTGTCCTTCTCCTTGTGGTACTCGGCGATGCGCGCCTCGTACAGGTCGTAGAGGACCTTGCGGATGTGGGAGGGCTTCTCGCCCAATTCCTCCGCAAGCTCCGAGTCGGTGGCCTCCTTGCGCGTGAGGAGGGCCTCCGCGATCCGGACTCCTTCGGGTCCCATGGTCTGGGCGATGTACTGCCGGACGCGTTCGGAGGGCTGCACGCGACTCACCTGTCCATCATCTCGTCGGCGGAGCCCCTTAAAGATTCGGACATGGGACATTGAGCCATCCGGACCCCTCCGCGATGCGTCAGGGATGGGCAAGCGGGCTGGGCAGGATCAAGACTCGTCGGATGGCGCGGCCTCGCCCCGGGGGCGGACCACCTTCCCGCGGGCGCTGGGCTCGACCTCGATCTGCCCCTGGAAGGTCTTGGCGAAGGCCGCGTCGCCCTGGACGGCGTAGAGGAACAGCGCCAGCGCGGCGACCTCGCTGTGGGGCTGGTTCCCCACGGCCACGTTCCAGTCCACCAGGTCGTACACGTCCCGCGGCACCTTCTCGGCGCCCACGACGACGAGGAGGTCCCGGTCCTTGGGGATCTGCGGCACGACCTCCTGCATGGGGAGGCCGTACATGGTGAGGTGCACCTTCGTCCCGGGGAAGTTCTTGAGCAGCGGGCGGTAGGGCGCGCCGCTCTCGATGGCGAAGGGGCCGCCGAAGCGCTTGACCACGTCGTTGACGCCCTCCACCACGCGGTCGTCGCGCTCGGTGACGACGACGCGCTCGCACCCCAAGGCCCGCGCGGTGAGGCAGACGTGGGTCGTGATGCGCTTGTCGCGCTCAGGCCGGTGGCCGAGCCTCAGGACGGTGATCCTCATGGGCCCGCTCATTCCAGCTTCTTGACCAGGTGCCCCTTGAACTCCAGGCGCGAGGAGCGCTTGAGCAGCGACTTCAGCCGAATGAGGGGCATGTTGAACTTCTCGGCGATGGCGCGGGCGGAGAAGCCCTCGGGGGGCACCATGTTGGCCAGCTCGCCGTCGATGCCGTCGAACTTCTCCTCCGCCATGGCGGCGACGCTGAGGATCTCGGCGATCTCCTGCACCGAGGCGCTGGTGTTGATGTGGAACGCGGTGTAGTAGGAGTGGTAGGCCTTCTCGGTCTTGCCGTCCACGGCCTCCCAGCGGGTCTCGACGAGCTTCGTCTTCTCGAAGAGCGCCAGCGCCTCCAGGCCGGGCTTGCCGAACTCCTTCTCGATGGCCGCGGCGGTGAGCCAGCCGTCGATGAGGCGTTGAAACACGTCGCGCTTCACGTCCGAATCAAAGGCCCGGAGGATGGGCACCAGATCGGTGGACTCGGAGACCACTTTGATTCGGCGCATCGTGAAACAATGTCGGTTGATCGGCTTAAAGCTTCTGAGGTTGTGCTCACCGCCGGGAGGACAAAATCTCTCGGGGAAACCGCGAAGCGACCAAGCCCACGGAGCCGTGCGAGAGCGTGTCAGCGCTGACCGATCTCAATCCGGCTCCTGTGCCTCCTGGGGGCTGCCGCCCCCAGACCCCCGCGAGACCCGAATCTCCGAATCCCGGAATCACCGGCCGGGAAACAACTCAGGAGCGTCTTCGCGGCGCTGATTCGGAGATTCCGAGATTCGGGTGTTGTGGGGGTTTGGGGGACGGAGTCCCCCAAGAGAAGCGAGAAGAGGAGAACGCGAGAGCGGTGACCACCGCGGAGCCCCGCTCACGCCCGCTGCCCGATCTCGATGCGCACCGTGACCTCGGCGCCGTCGGCCAGCTCCAGCTTCTCGCGCAGGAAGTGGGGCGAGATCAGCTCGATGACGTTGGTGTGGTGGCTGCGCAGGGGGAAGATGGCCGCGGCCTCCACGCCCTGGATCTCGGCGCGGAAGCACTTCACGGCGCCGAAGGTGCGCCCTTCGGCCTGGAACTCCTGGATCATGAGGCCGTCCATGTCCTTGACCTCGGCGACCTTCTCGCGATCCAGCGGCTCGACCTCCACGTTGAGCGTGCCGGGGTAGGGGTCGAAGCCCAAGAGCTTGCCGAACGCCTTGCGATAGCCTTCGCGCCCGATGTAGTAGCGGCCTTCGCCGAGGCCCGCCACGATGCGGCCGCGCACGCTGATCCCCTCGCCGCTCTGGAAGAGGGCGCGGTAGTCGGCGTACTCGCGGCGCAGCACCTCGACGCCGCTGGGGCTCAGGCGGATGAGCTGCTTGCGCGTGCCCATGCGGCGCACGATGAGCCCCGCGTCCAGGAGCTCCAGGATCTTGCGCGAGGCCGTCTGCTGTGAGACCTGGAGCTTCTCCGCCAGCTCGCCGCTGGAGGTGTAGACGTAGTCGTGCAGGCCTCCGATCTTGGCCAGCTGCTTGAGGAGCTCCTTGTCTTCCGGGGCCGCGCCAGCGGGCATGTCGGGACGCGCAACGCGGCTCCCCGTTCTTAAGGCCGCGGGCCCCCCGCCCGGGACCACGGAAGGTTCATCAGGGAGGATCGAGTGGGGGCGCCCATGCCGGGAGACGCCACGCCCAAGGTCCGCCAGGAGGCGCGCGTCTCCCCCCGCTCGCTGGACCGCATCCCCACGGTGCGCTTCGCCGACGAGATCATCGAGTCGGCCTTCCACCGCGCGGCCAAGATCACCATCCCCAACGCGGACGCCTTCATCCGGACCAAGCAGACGGAGATGGCCCGCGTCCGCAGCGTGCAGAACACCGTCGCCGCCGCGCTCCAGACCTACGTCAAGCGCTTCCCCAGCTTCGACGGCCTGCCCCCCTTCTACCAGGAGCTCGCCGCGGTCCTCTGCGACATGGACGCGGTCCGCAAGGCGCTGGGCGCCATCGACTGGGCCTCCAAGCGCGTGGACGAGGTGGGCGACGAGGCCGTGCCGCAGATCAAGAAGGCGCGCCACGGCGACGAGGTGCGCGTCGCCAAGACCCACGCCTACGGCCGCATCGCGAGCCTGGTCAAGCAGGTGGACAAGCACCTGCACACGCTCGACGAGGCGCGCAACAACCTGCGCCGGCTCCCCATGCTGGAGGTGTCCATGCCCACCATCGTGATCGCGGGCTACCCCAACGTGGGCAAGAGCAGCCTCGTGCGGAAGGTGAGCACCGGCACGCCCGAGGTCGCCAACTACCCGTTCACCACCAAGGGCATCGTGGTGGGCCACTTCGAGCACAAGTTCCAGAAGCACCAGATCGTCGACACGCCGGGCCTGCTGGACCGCTCCATGGACGACCGCAACGCCATCGAGATGCAGGCCATCGCGGCGCTGCGCCACCTGGCGGACGTCATCGTCTTCCTCGTGGACCCCAGCGGCCACTGCGGCTACTCGCTGGAGGCGCAGACGAAGCTCCTCCAGGACACCAAGGCCATGTTCCCCGAGACGCCCTTCGTCGTGGCCGAGAGCAAGAGCGACCTCGCGACGGCGGGCGTGGGCGAGATCGCCTTCAGCAGCGAGACGGGCGCCGGCGTCGACGACCTCATGGCGGTCGTGCTCTCGCGGCTGCGCGCGCGCTAAGGCGCCCGCCACAAGGTGAGCGCGTAGGAGAGGCGCGCCCCCTCGTGCGCGGAGACGAAGGCCCACCGCGCGCCGGCGGGCACGAAGCACTCCAGGAGGCCGTCGCGGTGGCCGCACGCGCCGCTGCCCGAGACGCCCTGGTGATCCGCGTCGGCGAACGCCACCGAGAGGCAATCGGAGCAGCCGGCGAAGCGGAGGGCGGCGAACTCGTCGCCGCGCGTCTCGCGGCCCAGGTCGATCCACGCGCCGTCGAGCCCATCGTGCCGGGAGGGGCCCAGCGCGCCGTTGACGGAGAGGCCCGCGGGCAGCCCCAGCGTGAGGTTGCCCTCGGCGCGGAGCGTGGGCCAGGGGTCGCCCTCGGCGCGGACGCTGAGGTGATAGCTTCCCACGCCCGCGCCGCAGTCGGCCCCGTTGCAGACCTCCAGGTAGAACGACCAGAGGCCCGGCTCGGTGGAGTCGAAGGAGAAGGAGCCCACGCCGAAGCCCGCGAAGGAGGGCCCCTCGCCCTCGCCGTGGTCGGGGGACCAGGCGTAGACGTTCACGGTGTCGCCCGGCGCGGTCGTGATGGCGATGGTGACGTGGACGCCCGGCGGCGCCTCGAAGCGGTACGCGTCGCGCTCGTCGCCCGTGGTGATCGCGCCAGAGCAGTCCGCGGGAAGCTGGAGGACCGCGCCCTCCTGGGGCGAGTAGGGGGCGTCCGCGCCGGTGCCGCAGTCGTCCTGCGCGTCGGCGGCCGCGGGCGGCAGGAGGACCAGGGCGGCGGCCAGGAGGGCCAGGAGCGCGCGCACGGCCCTGAGCCCGCCGGCAGGGGCTTCAAGGGTCGTTCGTCCCCCGCGGGGGAGCCAACCTTTTCCCCGGCCGCGGCGCTGGCGGGACCCATGGACCTGGGCCTGCACGGCAAGGCGGCGGCGGTCATGGCGGCCAGCGACGGCCTGGGCTTCGCCTGCGCTCTGACGCTGGCGCGCGAGGGCGCGGACGTGGCCATCTGCGGGCGGCGCGAGGACGCGCTGCGCTCCGCGGCGAAGTCCATCGCGGACGCCACGGGACGGCGCGCGGTGCCCATCGTCGCGGACGTGTCCAAGGCGCACGACGTGGAGCGCTTCGTGAACGCCGCCGCGGCCGACCTGCGCGGGCTCGACGTGCTGGTCGTGAACGCGGGCGGACCGCCCCCGGGCCGGTTCGAGAGCCTGGACGACAAGGCGTGGCAGGCCGCGTTCGACCTCACGCTCATGAGCGCCGTGCGCGCGGTCCGCGCCGCGCTGCCCCACTTCCGCGCCGAACGCGGGGGCAGCGTCGTCGCGATCCAGTCCACGAGCATCCGCCAGCCCATCGACAACCTGCTGCTCTCCAACAGCCTGCGCCTCGCCGTCGCCGGCCTCTTCAAGTCCCTCGCCACGCAGCACGCGCCGGAGGGCATCCGGTTCAACCTCGTGCTCCCGGGCACCATGGCCACTGAGCGCTCGATGCAATTGGCCCGCGCCCGCGCGGCCGAAACCGGCGCCACCGTGGAGGAGGCGCTGGCGGACCGCGCGAGGCCCATCCCCCTGGGGCGCCTGGGGCAGCCGGAGGAGCTGGCCGACGCCGTGGCGTTCCTCGCCAGCGACCGCGCGCGTTATATCACGGGGGTCGCGCTCCAGGTGGACGGCGGGATCGTGCGCGTCCCGCTCTGATGGCCATGCGGCTCTGCGCCTACCACGAGTACGACGCCGTCGCGACCGGGTTCCTCTCGGGCGACCGCGTGGTGTCCCTGGACGACCTCAACGACGCCCTGGGCACGGACTTCGGCCCCGACCTGGACGGCGTGCTGCGCCGCGGGCAGGCCGACGCGCTGGCCAAGGCGCTGACCACCGCGCGCGTCCCGCGCAGCGGCTGGCGCGTGGGCAACCTCCGCTTCGCGCCGCCCCTGGCGCACCCGCCCAAGATCTGGGGCATCGGCCTCAACTTCGCGGAGCACGCGGCGGACCTCGGCGCGGCGGCGCCCGAGGAACCCGGCGCCTGGATGCGCCCCGCGACGAGCCTCGCGCACCACGGCACCACCGTGCGCCTGCCCCCAGGCGTCGGGCGCGTCACCGCGGAGGGCGAGATCGGCGTCGTGCTGGGCAAGTACGCGCGCTCGCTCTCCAGCCGCGAGGCCGCGCGCGACGCCGTGCTGGGCTTCGTGCCCGTCCTCGACCTCACCGCGGAGGAGCTGCTCCTGAAGAACGTGCGCAACCTCGCGCGCGCCAAGAGCTACGAGGGCTTCTGCGTCGTGGGCCCCTTCGTCGCGACCAAGGACGAGTGGGAGCCCGCGCGCGACACGCGCATCGCGACCACCGTGGACGGAGCCACGCGCGAGGGCCGCGTCGCGCAGATGCGGCACGACCCCTACGAGCTGGTGCGCTTCTTCAGCCACGTCTTCCCCTGGGAGCCCGGCGACCTGCTGCTCACGGGGACCCCTGGCGCGCTGCCGCTGAAGGCGGGCTCCTCCATGCGGGCGGAGATCGAGGGGCTTGGCACGTTGGAGGCCCGCGCTGCGTAGGTTTTCTCTTCGGTCAAGGGTCCAAAGAACGCGACGAGCGCCACGAGCGCAAAGGACGCGACGAAAGAAAACTTGGCGACCTTGGCGCTCTTCGCGCTCATGGCGTTCTTTGGACCCTTGACCAGGGAGCCACGCATCTAGGCCGCATGCATCGCGTCGTCCACGCCCTGCGCGACCGCGCGCCGGAGGTCCTCCGCGCGGCGCATGAGCCGGCTGAGGCGCAGCTCCGGAGGGGGAGCGACGACGCGGACGCGCACGCCCTCGGGGGGTTTCGCGACGAAGTCCAGCGCGGCGTTGTAGCGCTCGTGGAGGGAGGCGAACGCGCCCGCCGCGCCGGGATAGGGGAGCGAGCCCACGAGGACGGTGCCGCGCGACGCGGGCGGGCGCCGGTAGCCCAGCGGCTTCGTGAGCACGACGGTGACGTCGTCCGCGCCCTCCAGCACCGCGCGGCGGACGGGGATGGGGTCCGCCATGCCGCCGTCGAGGTAGGGGCGCCCCTCGACGCGGACGGGCCGCGCGTAGGCGATGGGCAGCGCGGCGGTGGCCTTGAGGACGCGCAGCGGGTCGGCCTCGCGGCGCAGGTCGCGGTACTCGGCGCGGCCGGTGCGCGCGTCGGTGAGCGTGATCCAGAGGGGCGCCTCCGCGGCGCGCAGGCGGGCGAGGTCCAGCGGCACGCGGCGGGCGAACACCTCGTCCACCAGGTACTCCAGGTCCAGGTAGGGGCGCCCCACGAGGAGGTTCCGTGCCCGGAGGAGCTTGGCGCCGTCCAGGTGCTCCTGCCAGATGCGGAGCCCCTCCGGCTGCCTGGCGTGCAGGTAGGCGGCCGAGCACGCGCCGCTGCTGCTGGCGTACACGGCGTCGAAGCGCTCGCCGGCCGCGTCCAGGCCCACCAGGGCTCCGGCCGCGTAGGCGCCTCGCATGCCCCCTCCTTCGACCACCAGGGCGGTCCTGCTCATCGCGGAACCACCCGGAGGGGGCCCTTAAGGCGCGCCGATGAGGCTCAAATGCCGGTTCGGGGAGCGCGCAAGGGCACGGCTATGGTGCTGACGTGCGCACGATCATCTCGTTGAGGGCCCCGGTGCGGTAGCCGCGCGGGTCCACCTCGACCTCGGAGTAGCCGAGGAGCCGGAAGGCGGGCGTGATATCACCCAGGAGGGCGCGCAGGCGGGCGATCTCGTCGGGCAGCACCTCGACGCGGGCGAGCCGGCCCTCGGAGAGCGTGCGGACGCGCACCTGGCGGAAGCCCCGCGCGCGCAGCAGCGACTCCGCCTGCCCGATGCGCGTGAGCTTCTGCAGGGTGACCGGCTCGCCGTAGGGGATGCGGCTGCTCAGGCACGCCATGCTGGGCTTGTCCCAGACGGGCAGCGCGAGGTGCTTCGCCACGGCGCGCACCTCCTCCTTGGTCATGGCCAGCTCGACGAAGGGCTGCCAGAGCCCCTTCTCGCGGATGGCCTGCGTGCCGGGCCGCCAGTCGGAGAGGTCGTCCTGGTTCGTGCCCACGGCGACGGCGGAGAAGCCGCGCGCCTGCGCGATCTCCAGCATGACCTCGCCCAGCCCCTTGCGGCAGAAGTAGCAGCGGTTCACCGGGTTCGCCGCGTACTCGGCGTCGGCCAGCTCGCTGTGCCAGACCACCTCGTGGGGCACGCCCATGGCGCGGGCGAACCCCTCGGCCGCCTCGCGCTCCTCGCGGGCGTAGGACTCCGAGTCCACGATGACGGCGAGGCCGTCCCCGCCCAGCGCGTCGGCGCCCACCTTGGCCAGCACGGCGCTGTCGACGCCGCCGCTGAACGCGACGAGGACGCGCCCCTTGGCGCGGAACATCGACGCAAGCTGCGCCGCCAGGTCCGCCGGGTCCCGCATGTCGCGCCCATGACGGGTCTCACGGCTTGAACCTTGGGACGCCCCGGCCGATCAGGAATACGCCACGGTCACGCGCAGCGCGTAGGACGTGCTCACGTCGACGCCCTGCGCGGAGAAGGCGCCGCCGGTGCCCACCACCTGGACGTGCCACGTCCCGGGGGCCAGCGGCGCGGCGGCGAGGAGGGTGCCGTTGGGGTGCGCGACGTCGAGGTCCGCCTTGGCCCGCGGCGCGCCGGCGGCGTCCAGCAGGGTCACGGTGATGGCGGCGGGCGTGCCTTGGGAGGGGAGCACGCCGCCCGACTTGGTGAGGAGCCCCGCGGAGACGTTGAGGGCGCGGGCCCCTGCCTCCACGGGGAAGGAGAAGGTGCGGTTGTACTGCGGGGTCAGCGCGTCGTGGAAGCCGCGCACGTAGTCCGCGCGCGCCCCGTCGCCGCCGCGCAGGGGCCCCAGGCCGGAGCCGGCGCCCGCGCAGCCCGAGAGCGCGAGGGCCGCAAGGACCAGCAGGGCGCGTCGCGGCATCATGCGTGCCCCTCGTAGCGTCCCGGCTCTTGAACCCGTGCCCCGGTGCCAATGGCGCCTGCCGGAGCCCACAGCACCACCCAGGCGTCCGCCCCAGGGGTGGCCCGGCCTCCGCGCTGGAGTTTGGCTTGGTGAAGCGCGAAGGCGGGCCGCTCCCCGGGCCGCCAGAGGACGAGAACGAGATCGCCCTCCGGCGGGAACTCGGCGCCCAGGAGGTCGAGGCGGCCCTCCGCGCTGAGCCGGGCCAGCGGTTGGACCTCGAACCTCAGCGGCGGCGGGTGGGCGCGCAGCGACCCCGTGGGCACGCCCCCTACGAACGTCGAGGTTGCCAAGACCCTTGTCCCGCGATCACCCAACGTTCATGGCGCAGGAGCCCCTGGGGGCGGATGCCTGGAAGCCGGCGGACGGCCGACGCTCCCGCAAGGGGGTGAGGAAAGTCCCGGCTCCCGTGAGCAGGGGCGTCGCGGCGCGATCCCAAGGACGCGCAGCGGCCGGGGCGAGAGCCCCGACCGAGGAGCAGACACGACACCGCCCCCGGGCAGCGTGATGGGGACCCAAGCCCCGGACGTTCCGGAGGGAGAGGATGAAACGGCCATCGGTCCCCGGAGCAAGTCCAAACGGCCCCGTCACGGCGCTCACCCAGGGGCGAGTCGGACGCGCCCCTCCGCATGGAGGGGGACGCCCGGAGGTCACAGTCCGGCGCGTCAGGAGAATGCCGTCAGTCCCCGGCGTCGCAAGACCACGGGGATGAACAGAACCGGGCTTACGACCGGCATCCAGGCCTCGCATTTCCCGGACGGGCCAAGGGCTCGCCCCTTCGTCGATATCACCCTTCGAGCCAACCGAGGAAGTGGCTAGAACCTTTCTAAGACTCGTGAAGGCGAGGTTCCTCACGGTGACCCCGAGTGGTTGAGAACCTTCCCCAGGATGAGGAGACGAGGAGGAACGAATCGCAGCCGGACGAGGAGGAGCAGGCCTCCTCCAGCCGGCCGATGACCATCGAGGAGGCGGCGCGGAAGGGCGGCAACACGACGAAGGAGCGCTACGGGCCGGACTTCTACAGCCGCATCGGCCGCAAGGGCGGCCAGCGGGTGGCGCGCGAGCGCGGGCCCGACTTCTACTCCGAGATCGGCCGCAAGGGCGGCGAGGCCCGCGTGGCGCAGAGCCGGAAGCTCGAATCCGAGCGAAGCGAGGAGTGAGAGGGCGTCCTTCGGCGCGCCAGGACCTGCTTCCCTCGTCCCCTCGCATCGCGACGGCGCCACGACGCGACGGACGAGGAGCCAAAGGTTCCCGGTCGTCGCGTCGTGGCGCCGTCGCGTCGTCGCGTTGAGGCGTGACAGGCGCAGGATCAGCCGCCCGCCAGCGCGGTGGCGACCACCATGGCGGCTCCTCAGAGGAGGCCCACGGGCCCCGTCGTCGTCATGCCCGGGTCGGTGTAGTACGGCAGGAAGCGCACGCCGGGGCTCACGCCGTTCTGGTACGCGCCCGCCTGGTCGGCCACGTCCACCGGGGGCCCCATGGGCGAGCCCCAGTAGTTGCTCGTGGCGTTGACGAACGCGCTTCCCGCGCGGATGGCGTCGCGCTCGTTGCCCACGAAGAGGGAGCGGTGCACGTCCATGACGGAGGCGCCCGCGAGGCCCGCGCCGCCCAGGAGCCCCCACACGCCCTGCACGCTGACGGGGGGCGGCGTCGCGGGGACGGAGGGCGCGACGGGGCTCGCCGAGGCGTCGTCGAAGAGGATGCCGTCGAGGTTGTCCGAGACGTTGAGGCCCAGCGCGGTGATGGAGGTGGGGCTCGCGCGGATGCCCGCGCCGGCGTTGGACGTGAAGCTGGAGTCCGCAAGGTCGCCCGAGCCCACGAGGTACGCGCCGTGGCGGCCGTTGTGGTCGAACGAGGAGCCGCGGAGGGTGAACGCGCCGCGCGCCTCGACGCCGTCCCGGTCGTTGCCCGACGCGACGACGTCCACGAGGGTCGCGCTGCCCAGGCGCGCGCCCGTGCCGCGGTTCGCGAGGAAGCGGTCCCCGCGCCAGGTGGTCGTGCCGTTGATGGACGCGCCGTCGCCGCGGTTGTCCGCGACGAGGTTGCCCTCCGCCTCCACCTTGCCGCAGGTGGCGGGGCCGCCGCAGGGCTGCACGTCGACGACGCCCGCGCCGTTGCCCGTGAGCGCGTTGCCCAGGAGGCGCAGGTCCGCGCCGCTGGCCAGCACGAGGCCCGGGCCCGCGTTGTCCTCGATGCGGTCCTCCACGAGGGAGCCCACGGAGCCCCGCGCGAGAAGGCCCACGCCGTTGCGCGCGACGAGGCTGCCCGTGACGTTGAGGTCGCGCGCCGCGACGTCGAGCCCCACGCGCGCGTCCGTGACGCTGGCGTTCACGACGAGGAGCGGCGAGGAGGCGTCCGCGCGGATGCCGGTGTCCACCAAGGAGACGTTGGTGCGGAGCACCTGCACGCGGCAGCCCTGCGCGTCGATGCCCACGGTCCCCGCGGGGTCCACGGGGATCGTGACGTTGCTGTCCTTCACCGAGACGACGCAGGGCGGCACCTCGGAGGGGGCGGGCACGGCCATGGCCTCGACGCCCACCTGCGTCTGAAGGATCGTGGCGCCCTGCACGACGACGTTGAACGAGTTGACCGCGAGCACGCCCGCGCGCGCGTGGGCGAGGAGCGCGCCCTGCACGGTGGCGGTGTCCACCTCGTAGAGCACGACGTTGCCCTGCGCGGTGAGGGAGCCGAAGTAGCCCGCGGAGAAGCCCGAGTCGCGCACGCCGCCGCTGACGCTCACGTTGGCGGCCTTGTAGAAGTAGACCTGCTGGGAGGGGTCCAGCGCGCCGTCCACGTTGACGCCGTTGACGAGGTTGCCCTCCATCCACGGCACGGCCTGGCGCGAGGCGTAGGGCACGTCGAGGCCCACCGTGTTGTTGGCCAGCACGTTGGCGCGCAGGTGCGGGACGCTCCCCCCTTCGAGGGCGATCCCCACGGCGTTGCGCGTGACGAGGTTGCCCTCGACGTCGGTGGACGTGTCCCTCAGCCGCAGCCCGGCCTGCGCGTTGTCGCCGATGGTGTTGTTGGCGAAGAGGAGCGGCGAGTGGTCGACGACCGCGGCGTCGGCGCGCCCATCAAGGAGGACGTTCCCTTGGACGACGCCCGAGGCGTGCCAGAGGTTGAGCTGGACGCCCGTGGAGAAGCGCACGGTGTTGTTGACGACCACCGCGTCCTTGGTGAGCGTCACGTCGATGCCCGTCGCGCACTCGTCGATGGAGTTGTTGGCGATGAGGGTGCCGATGGCGTTGACGCTCACGATGGCGCCCTGGCACGAGGAGATGGTGTTGCACGCGATGGTGGCGTTGGTGGTGAACTTGACGAGGATCGCGTTCACCACCGAGTCGTCGTGCACGTCGTTGCAGAGGATGGACGGGCTGCCCTGCTGCGCCGAGATGCCGGTGGGCGTGTAGATGAAGGCGTTCCCCTCGACGCGCGCGTTGCTGGAGAGGAGGACGACGCCCTGGTTGCTGGGCCCCATGGACGTGTCGCCCACGAAGCTGTTGTCCACGACGGCCGTGTCGGCGTTGGCCACGCTGACGCCCACGCCCATGGTGAGGAGCTTGTTGTTGGCCACGAGCCCCGCGCCTGCGGCCTGCTCGACCTGCACGCCGTAGCGCGCGCTGATATCATTGTCGCGCACGACGAACGCGGCGGTGACGTTGTGGATGCGGATGCCCACGCCGCTGCCGGCGCGGATGCTCCAGCCCGCGATGACGTAGGGGTCGGAGGGGGCGCCGCTGCCGGAGACGACGCCGTGCGCGGCGGTGAAGTTGGCGTCCCCCTCGACCAGGATGGGCGCGTGGGGGAGGAACGGGCCGGGCGAGGGGCCCGGGAGCGCGGCGGCCGGAAGGCTCGCCATCAGCACCGCCAGGACGATCGCGGCCGCTCCCCCGCGCATACGGCCTCGCGAGGGGTGCCTCGGCCTTACCCTTTCTCTTCGGACCGTGTGTCTGCCGCGTCGGGCGGCGGCAGCCCCGCTGCGACGTCGTCGGGCACGCGGCATCGCGTCTCGCGCCCCTGGGCCTCCTTCACCACGAGGCCGCGCGCCTCCAGCTTCTTGACGTGGTAGTGGAGCGCCTGGCGCGTCATGCCCAGCCGCGCGGCTGCGCTCGCCTGGGCGCTGCCTGGGTGGGCCGCGAGGTCCCGCAGGATGCGAAGCTCCTGGGGCGTGAGGGCGGGCAGCGAGCGCGGCGCGGGCGCCTCCGGCGCGGGGGGCGCGGCGCGGGCGCGGCGCCGCTTCGCCAGGGGCTGCGCGACGATCAGGCCCGCGAGCGCCAGCGCCACGGCCCCGAGCCCCAGGGTGGCCCACGGGAACGCGGCGGGCGCGCCCTGCGGGACGGTCGCGGCCGCGGCGCGCAGGTAGGTCACGTTGTCCAGCGTCAGCGCGCCCGACTCGCTCCCCTCCACGTCGCGCACGTTGCCCAGCGTGGTCCCCACGAGGCGCGCCGTGCCGCCGCGCAGGGAGAGGCCCACCGCATTGGCGTCCAGCGTGTCGTTGCGGCTCTCGAAGGCGGGCCCGGGGCCCTCGACGAGGACGCCCACCGTGGCCGCGTGGAGGCGGTTCCCCGAGAAGGAGAGCGCGGGCGCAGGCTCCTCGCCCGAGGCCGCGTGGATGGCGACGAGGGGCCCGCCCCCGGCCTGGAGCGCCGAGAGGTCGTTGCGCGCGAAGGATGCGTTGAGCGGCCCGCCGTCCCATGCCACGTCCACCAGGGGCGCGTCGCCGCGCAGCGTGGAGTCCTCCACGAGGAGCGAGGCGGCGGAGGAGACCTCGATGCCGCGCCCGTTGGCCTCCACGAGCCCGCGGGAGAGCGACACGCGCGGCGAGCCCTGCACGACCAGCGCGGGGCCCGCGTTGCCGCGGAACGACGCGTCGCGCAGGTCGACGCGGCTGTCGTTCGCCACCACGAGCCCTTCGCGGTTGGCCTCGAACGCCACGTCGTGCGCCTCCAGCGCGCCGTGCGAGACGGCGATGGCCGCGCCGTGCGAGCCCCAGAAGCGCGCGTGCTCCACCCGGCTCGTGCCGTTCCCCAGGAGGAGCACCGGGACGGCCACCTCCGCGCGGTGGGCCGGATCGCCCTCCACCACCAGGGAGCCCCACACCTCGACGTGGCCGGGCCCCGTGATGGCGACGCCGGGGCCCCACTCCAGGGTGTCGTTGGCCGCGACCACGACCACGTCGTCCAGGTAGACGGCGCCGACCCACGGCTCCGCGCGGGCGCCCGGCGCCAGCGCCAGGACGAGGAGCGCCGCGACGAGCCATCCCCGGGGCACGGCCCCCGCTTCGCGCTGCCGGCATGAAACATTTTCGGGCCACGTCCCCTGGGGCCCCCGCCCGAAAGGGGAAGTAGGTCGACCCGGAGACGGGGGAGGCGTGCGCGTCCCTGCGTTGACGATGCTCCTGCTCGCCCCCGCGCTCGCCGGGTGCACCCTCGTGCCCGAGCCCAAGCCGCAGGACCTCTCCGGCGTCGTGGACGGCTACGACCCCACGGCGTCGTACCTCAAGGTGCACGTCCAGGACGGCGACCGCACCGTGCTGGTGGACTTCGACCGCCGCGACTGGAACGTCAACGGCATCGCGCAGCTCATCGACGAGAAGCTCGTGCGCAACCTGACCATCCACGGCATGCCCCGCGACGTGCTCAACGAGATCCTCGTGGAGACCGTGGGCGACCCCTCGCAGCTGGCCAAGTACCGCTGGACCGACCAGACCTCCCCCGAGGAGCGCAGCGCGGCGGACAAGGCCTACGACGAGCTGGTCGCCAAGGCGCATCCGCCCGCGGGCGTCGCCGTCTCCCCGCCGTCGCCCACCGTGGCGCTGCCCACGGTCGCGCGGCCCTGAGGCGCTCACCGGCTCGGCGAAGGCGGGACCATGCCGTCGTCGAAGCCGACGCTGGCGTGGCTGCCGTTGCAGAAGGGCTTGTTGGCCGAGACGCCGCAGCGGCAGAGCGTCACGCGGTTGCGGACCTCGTAGCGCCGGCCGTCGGCGGACTCGACGGGGATCCCGCCCTGGACCCACAGGGGGCCGCTGCACCCGAGGGCGGGGTCCTCGACGACGCCGATGGCGGGCGCGAGCTTGTGCTCGATGGGCTTGCGCGTGGCGTTGTCGTGGACGACGAGCCTCCCCGAGGGGCACTGGTTGGCCTCGCGGATGGCGAGCTTGCGCGCGTCGGGGTCGTCCGTCTGGCCGATGATCCCCCAGATCTTGCCGCCGGGATCGCAGAAGCGCGCGAACGCGCAGAGGATCTCCGCGTCGTCGAGGGAGAGCGAGGGCCCGGGCGTGCGCTCGGCCTGCCGCGCGTAGGGCCTCCGCGTCGCCGTCTCCGTCCCGTCGAACCTCGCGCGCGTGTGGCTCCCGTCGCAGAACGGCTTCGCCTGGGACTGGCCGCAGCGGCAGAGCGCGTAGGTGTCGCCCACCTGGAACGCCTTTCCGGGGACCCAGTCCCACGAGAAGCCCTCCGCGTCGGGCGTGATGACCTGGATCCGCAGGGGGACGTCCCCCGTGACGACGAAGGGCCCGTCCTTCGTGACGACGATGCGGCTCCCCGCGCCGGGCTTCGCGAAGACCGCCTCGGGCGGCACGAACGCGGTGGAGGCCGGGTCGACGGCGCGCGCAGGCTTCGCGGGGAGGGGATCGCCGGGCTCTGCTGTCATCGGAGGGACCCGCGGCCCGGAGCGCGCTGCGCGAGCTTCATCGTGGTGGCTCCCCGCCCGCCTCGCGGCGGACGCCCGCGCCGATGCCTCCTTCCCGTCCCGCGCGCTTCCCGCCTCCGAGGTCGCCCCATGGCCCGAACCCCCGCGTCGCCGCTGCTTGCCGAGACGAGCGCGCTCCTCCTCATCGACTACCAGCCGCGCATGTACTACGGCGTCGAAGGCGCCGACCGCACGATCCTCGCGAGCAACGTGATGGGCCTCGCGAAGGCGGCGAGCATCCTGGAGATCCCCACTGTGCTCACGAGCATCAACGACGAGGGGAACGGCCCCTTCACGCCGGAGATCGTGGAGGCCTTCCCGGACGCGCAGGTCATCGAGCGCTCCGTGCCTGGCTTCGACGCGCTGGCCGACGAGGACGTGATGCGCGCGCTGAAGGCGACGGGCCGCAGGCAGGTCGTGACGTCGGGCCTCTGGACGAGCATGTGCTTCTCCTTCAGCGCGCTCCACGCGCTGCGCGACGGCTTCGAGGTCTTCGGCGTGATGGACGCGGCGGGGAGCGAGAGCGCGGTCGCCCACGAGACGGCCATCCAGCGCATGGTCCAGGCCGGCGTCGTCCCGTGCACGTGGCTCCAGACCGTCGTCGAATGGATGGACACGTGGGCGAACCCCAAGGCGCCCGCGCTCGTGGAGGAGGTCTTCCGCCTCCACAACGGCTACTTCGCGCAGCATCCCAGCCGCGCGCCGCGGCCGGAGCGGGGGATCGCGTCGACCCACGTGCGGCGATAGGGGTAGGGTTTGGTTGTCGTTCGGCGGCGCCGCAGCGCCGCCAAAATGGGGGGTTTCAGGGGGGCTCGCCCCCCTGACGTGAAGGAAACGTCCAGCAGACGAGCAAGCATCAGGGCTGCCCCCGGACCCTCGCTCAGCCGATGTAGCGCAGGTCCTCGTCGGAGGGGCCCTCGGCGGCGCGCTCCAGGTCGCGAAGCTGCTGCGCGAGCTTGTCCATCTGCTCCGCCCTCGATTCCAGGTCGGTGAAGTCCACCTTCACGGACAGGATGTCGCTCAGGATCTCAAGGACGCTCTGCGCGCTCTTGGGGTCCACGAGGTAGCCCGACGTCTCGCCCATGAGGCAGACGCCCTCCACGCCGCGGCGCAGGCCCAGGCCCAGGAAGAGGCCGCTGGCGCCCACGATGCCGCCGCCGGGCTCGTTCTTGCGGAAGACGACGCCCTTCTTCTTGAGGTCCTTCACGAGGTCGCGATTCGTCGCGGCCCCGAGGACGCGGGGCTTCTCCAGCATCTTGCCCGTGCCGTAGCCGCCCAGCGTGTAGATCATCGTCACGCCAAGCTCCACGAGGAGGTCCAGGATGCTCTCCACGAGGACGTACTGGCCGTCCGCCGTGAGCCCCTGGTAGTCGCCGATGAGGATGATGAGGTCCTTCTGGCCCGGCTCCTTGGCCTTCCAGAAGTAGAGCTCGTTGTTGACGAGCCGGATGGTGCCGTCGCCCAGGACGAGGACCTGGGGAGGGAAGTATTTCGACGTGATGGTGGCGAACTTCGTGGCGCCCAGCACCTCGATGAGGTGGTCCGCCGCGAGCTTGCCGACGTTGCCCACGCCCGGGAGGCCCTCGATGAAGACGGCGTTCTCCAGGGAGGGGCGCTCGGTGAGGTCGATCTGCACGTCGCGCATCGTCATCACGACACGCTCCGGTCCCGCGGGCCGCCCGCGGTCCTCGCGTCCGCTCCGCTTCGCTCCGCGCCCTTCGCGCGATCCATGGCCTTCAGCTTGCGGCGGTACGCGCCGTAGCGGTCCTCGGGGGAGTATTTCGCGGGGCCCGACTGCGCCGTGGGCTTGCCGCAGCGGGGGCAGGCCGCCTGGAGCGTGTAGCCGTGCTCGGCGCACTTGAGCAGCGTCAGGCTTCCTCGCCCCGGATGAACTGGCCCACGCCGCCCTTCTTCGCGATGATCTTCACGGAGCGCTCCGCCGCCTTGCGAAGCTCCTCCTCGGCGACCTTGTACTCGGGCGCCTTCACGGTGATGCGGTAGCGCGGAGCGCCGACGTACTGCACCGCGATCTCCACGTCCTCGTACTCGGACTCCTCCGCCGCGGCCAGCGCGTCGCGGATCTCGCTGACGCCGTCCCGGGCGAAGCTCTGCAGCTCGACGTACCCCTTCACGTGGACGAAGGGCGCGGCGATGTTCTCCTTGGCCAGCTCGACGAGGGGCGCGACCCAGGGGCCGTTGAAGCCGTCGTCGGCGAGCGCGTCCTCGTTGACCGACGCGTTCTCGAAGGCCGCGTAGAGCGAGCCGTAGGTGTCGACGAGCTTCATGCCGAACTCCTTGAGCAGCGCGTCGGGCTGCTTCTTGAGGCGCTCGCCCAGGATGCCCAGGAGCTTCTCGGCCTTCTGCTCGTTCTTCCACGAGGAGATGGTCTCGCGGCGCTGGTGGTCGTTCACGCGCTTCAGCGAGAGGTCGACGTGGCCGCGGTTCTGGTCGACGCTGATGACCTTCGCCACGATCTTCTGGTTCTCGCGCACGTGGTCGCGCACGTACTTGACCCAGCCGGCGGCGACCTCCGCGATGTGGATGAAGCCCTCCTTGCCCGGGTACTCGTCGAGCGTGCAGAACGCGCCGAAGCCCTTCACGTCCTTGACGGTGGCGACGACGAGCTCTCCCTCCTCCGGGAACGGATTTCTCTTGACCATGAGGAACGGCTGCCCATGACCGGGCCCGGGTATATAATGTGTCGGGGGCTGGAATCCCGGTCACTCAAGCCCGCGTCCGGGGCCCGCGCCGCCGGATGGGCTCCTTGGCGGGCCTGGGCTCCGGGAGCATGGAGCCCGGCGCGCGCATGCGGGCGACCCACTGCCGGCCCTCCTGCGTGATGCGGATGGAGTAGGCCGGCTGGCCCGCGACGCCCTCCTTCGTCTCGACCTCCACGAGGCCGAAGCGCTCGACGTGGCGGGCCAGGCCGCCCAGCCAGCCGATGTGGACCTTCATCTCCTTCGCCAGCTCCTTGACGCCCCACGAGTGGTCGGGCTTCCCGTCGAGGGCGAAGAGCATGCTGGAGACGTGGGCGCGCTCCAGAAGGAGGTCCAGCCGCTTCGAGGTCCGGCGGTCGCCAGCCCGCATCGGCTTGGGATCGAAAGGGCAGGGAAATAGGACGGTGCGCGGTTCGCGTTACGCGGATCGCGCATCGCAAAGTTGACCCGCGTTCGCGGCCCTTGCAGGCGAGCCATGGATGCGATCCGCGAGCGGGAGATCGCGCGCTTCGGGCCGCAGCAGGGGTACGCCCTCGCGGCCGCGGCGGCGTATGCGCTGGCGTTCGCGGCGCTCGGAGGCTTCTCCCTCGAGGTGGCAGGAGGCGCCGCGCTGCTGGGCCTCGTCGTGGCGTGGCTCCTGGCGCGGCCGCGGCGCGCGCTCACCACGCGCCGGGTCGTCGTGCGGCAAGGGGGCCGGGAGGAGAGCGTGCTCCTCTCGGAGGTGGCCTCCGTCTCGGCCGCCCCGCTCCTGGGGCGCGTCGTCGTGCGCCCGCGGGACGGAAAGCCCCTGGTGCTGCGCGGCATCCGGCGGCCCCGCGAGGCGGCGCGGCTCATCGAGCGGGCCGCGTCCGATCGTGGAGGATTCCTGTGAGCGCGGATCGGCGCAGGCTAAGCCCCCCGCGCCCATGCCGCCACGGTTGATCCCGCAGGAGTGGTCCACGTGGGGGCTCGCGCTGGTGGGCCTCGTCGCCGTGTGGGTGGTCCTGCACGACGCCGAGGAGATCCGCCTCCGCTTCCGCGAGTTCTCCCTGTCGTGGAAGCGGCGGCGCCGTCGCTGAGGAAGAAAGAATGCGCGGGCCGCAAGGCCCGCAAAAGGGCTCGCTTACGCGAGTTCGGCCGTGATCTCGCCGAGGAAGTTGGCCGTGCCGCCGCGGGGCTCGGCGACCGTGGCGCCGCAGACGCTGCAGGCGACCTTGGTGGCCGCCTTGGCGAAGACGATCTGCTCGTTGCCGCAGTCCTTGCACTTGACCTTGACGAACTTCGTGACCTGGCCGTGGCGCGCCATCAAGCCGCCTCCTTGAGCTCGAACTTCTTCGCGCGCTGCGCCGCGGGCTGCGTGGCCTTCTTGCAGGTCTTGCAGCGGTAGCGGAGCGCGACGCGCTTCGTGGCCTTCTCGCGGCCCTCGGGCTTCGGACGCGGGAAGCCGCGGTAACCCGCGGTCACGCGGCGGAAGCGCCTCTGACCCTTCTTGAGCTCGGACGCCTTGCGCTTCTTGACGCGCTCCACTTCCTGCGCCGTGTGCTTCTTGCACTTCGGGCAGTAGCGCTGGATCTGTCGGGGGCGAAGCATGGATGATTCTCCATCGTCCCGCCTGGTCCTCTCGGACCGGTGAGGCCGGAGCGCCCTGGAGCGCTGCAACGGCTCGTCCCCTCGGGGGGTCCGAACTGCCGGGCGGGATTCCTGCCACTCGCCTCCTCCTATTAAAGGGTTCGTGGGGCGGGGCCCGACCGGGCGTGTTCGCTGCGTTTAAGCCGCCGCCTGGCCTCGGAGCGGTGTCCTTCGCGGGCTGAACCAACATTCATCTCGCGCGGGAGCGGTTCCAGAGGCCCATCCATGGAGAAGGCCCCCCACGCCAACGAGAGCACCCGCGCCTTCGACGTGATCATCGAGCGCGACGAGGACGGGATGCTCGTCGCGACCGTCCCCGACCTGCCCGGCTGCCACACCCAGGCCCGCTCGCAGGACGAGCTGATGCGTCGCATCCGCGAGGCGATCCAACTCTATCTCGACGAGAGCGACGAGCCGACGCCCCCCTCGCGCTTCCTGGGCGTCCAGAAGGTCGAGGTCCCCGCTTGACGTCGCTCGGGCCCCTTCCCTACCGGAAGGTGGCTCGCGCCCTCTCCCGCCTCGGCTTCGTCGAAGCGCGCCAGCGGGGGAGCCACGTCGTCTGGAAGCACCCCGACGGGCGGACCACCGTGGTCCCCCACCACGCCGGCGAGGACATCGGCGTCGGCCTGCTGCGGAAGATCATCGCCGACGCGCGGGTCGAGCCCGCGGAGTTCATCGGCCTGACGTGATCCCATGGAGGACCCGTTCCAGGGCGGCACCGCGTTCCGCGCGCTGGGCGACCACGCCAGGGAGAACTACCTGAACTTCCCGTACACCGAGGGCACGCGGCAGGAGGCGCGCTTCCTGGTGGAGGCGCTGGGCCTGCCCAAGGGCGCGCTCGTCCTCGACGTCGCGTGCGGGCTGGGCCGCCACGAGCCGCACCTGCCGTGGCGCGTCGTGGGGGCGGACCTCTCGCGGGGGCTCCTGGAGACGGCGCAGGCGAGGAGCCGCGGCGAGGCGTGGGTGCAGGCCGAGGCGCGCAGCCTCCCCTTCCGCGGCCGGTTCCAGGGCGCGTTCAGCGTGTGCGAGGGCGCCTTCGGCCTGCTGCCCGACGACGAGGCGCACGTCGCGATGCTCCGCAGCGTGCGCGCCTGCCTCGCGCCGGGCGCGCCCTTCCTCCTGTCGGCCATGAGCGTCTTCGCCATGTGCCACGACGACGCGTTCGATCCCGCGACCAACGTCATGGTGGACGCCTACGACGTGGACGACCCCCAGGGGCGCGTGCGCCGCTTCACCCTGGCCACGCGCGCCTTCGCGCCGCGGGAGGTCCTGGCCATGGGGCGCGCGGCCGGCTTCCGCCTCGAAGCCCTCTGGGGCGGCGTCACCGGGGAGTACCGGCGGCGCCCCTTCCGCGTGGACGACGCCGAGATGCTCGTCCTCTTCCGCAACCCGTAGGCTGGCCGCGCGCAACGACCAAGCGCCCTTGCCACGCTGGGGGCCACGAGGCACACCCGCTTGCGAACCCTTCTGCTTGCCCTCAGCCTGGTCGCCGCCACCGTCGTCTTCCTCCCCGCCGCGACGGCGCTTCCCCCCGTGAGCGCCTGCACCGGCGTCATGGACCGCCCGTGCGCCGGCCTCGTGTGCGTCAACCACCCGACCCTCGCCTTCATCGAGAACCCGACGTGCGTCGGCCGCGCGGGATAGCGAGACTCGCGGCAAACCTGGAGAGACCCCCCATGCGCTCCCTTGTCCTGGCTTCCGTCCTGCTTCTCGCCACCAGCTTCGTCGCGCTGGTGCCCTCCGCCGCCGCCCAGCCCTGCCCCGAGTCGCCCGGCACCGGGTGCCCGCCCCCGTGCGGCGTCGGCGCCCAGCCCTGCTACGCCCTGGGCCAGGTCTGCACCGCGCTCCAGCCCAACCCCGCGTGCGAGGGCCAGCTGGCGTGCGTCATCGTCCACGCGCTGGGCACGACCGTCTGCGTCCCCGCCTCGATGTGCAGCAACGTGACCTGCGATGCCGCCCCGCCGTGCCTCACGTGCGACCCCGACGTCCACAACGTCCTGGCCTGCGCCTCCACGGACCCCTGCTACCGCGAGGTCACGACGTGCAGCGAGGGCGACGACGCCTGCGGCCACGACCTCGCCTGCGCCATCACCTACGGCGGCAGGTCGGCCTGCGTCTACGACCCCTGCTCCGAGATGGCCTGCTTCTGAGGCGCGGGGCTGCGCAGCCCCGCACCCTTTTAGGGCCGGTCCCCCCTGGCGGGCACGCATGCCCGCCCCTTCCGCCCCCGCGCAATCCAGCGCGGCCCGCCCCGATTCGGCCGAACCTGCGGGTTCGGCCTCTCAGCACGCGACCGCGCGCGCTGACGTCCACGAAGAACTGATGGCCACGCTGAAGCGCCGCGGCTATCTCCAGCCCAGCTACGAGATCTACGGCGGCGTCGCGGGCTTCTTCGACTACGGCCCCCTGGGCGCGGCGCTGAAGACGAACCTGGAGAACCTCTGGCGGCGCCACTACGTGCTGGGCGAGGGCATGGCGGAGATCCAGTGCCCCACCATCAGCCCCGAGCAGGTGTTCCGCGCCAGCGGCCACCTGGAGAAGTTCGCCGACACCGTGGTGGACTGCCCCGCGTGCGGCGCCGGCAACCGCGGCGACCACCTCGTGCGCAACGAGTGGAAGCGGATCGAAGAGGCCGCGATGCAGCAGTTCAGGAAGCTGGGCATCGACGGGCAGCCCCTCGCCCTCGTCGTGTCGGCGGTGCGCGACTCTGCGGACCGCAACCCGAGCCCCCAGAACCTCAGCGGGATTCTGCGGGGGACGGGGGACTATGCCATGGATCGGTCGTGGACCAGCGGCGAATACCACGTCTCCTTGAACCACCAGGGCCTGCGCGTTGCCAAGGCGGGCAAGGAGATCCTCGCGCTCCACGTCTCGTGCCCCACCTGCGGCCAGCCCCTGGACGCGCAGAAGGCGCGCATCGACGCGTTCAACCTCATGTTCAAGACGACGGTGGGCCCGGGCAGCGGCCGCGTCGCGTACCTGCGCCCCGAGACCGCGCAGGGCATGTTCATGGACTTCAACTGGCTCTACCGCTTCTTCCGCGAGAAGCTCCCCTTCGGCGCGGTGCAGGTGGGGAAGGC
>JAJPHT010000016.1 GCA_021325135.1 Pseudomonadota bacterium
GCGCTGCGGATCGTGAGGCTGAAGCGCATCCCGCGCTCCACGGGGCACGCTCTCGTCCCAAGGCCGACGCCGCGGACGATGACCTGCGCGTCGCTCCACTGGAGCACCCGGAGGTTGCAGGCGCTGTTCGCATCGGACGCGATCCAGGGTGCCACGTTGGCATCGCCGCCCGTGCCGAGGCTGACCAAGGGCTGGGTCCCCGGCCCAGGATAGCTCGCGCCGAAGCCGCCGCCCGTCACGAGGAGGAGCGGGTTGGCCTGGAAGCCCATGGGCGTGACGAGGCTGACCACCACCGCCCCTTGCGCAGCCGCGGGTGGAAAGATGGGCACCACGAGCATGAGGACAAGGATGGCGACGGATGGTCCACGTTTGGACAAGGCGACAGCCCCGCTACGGCGGGAGGTGAGCGGGTCTACTATAACGGTTCGGACGCACGTCGTGTTTGTCTATGCGGGTTCGCGGCTCCCGCCAGGAACCTTGAGGGTGAATCGCCATGGCGAGCCGTCGTCGAATATCAAAGATTGGCACGCGGAAGAATGGGCGGCAACCCCTCCCTGGCCGACTAGTCCCACGCCAAGGCACGAGCCCCAGCGCACATATTCCTTCTTCGAGGACCAGCCCCATGCGCGAGCACGCCCATAGGTCTCCACTTTGAACCAATCCTCCCCTATGACGGTACTGTCCCGGATAGGGGGTATCAGGCATTTTCGCCCGGCGAGAATTTCGCGCAATACCCCCAAACGGGACAGCACCCCCGCGGGGGTCGCGCGGGCAGGGGGCATCGCTCGCGGCCCGTGCACGGGGCAGCGTCGCAGGGGCCTTGACGCCCGTGGCGTGCTTACGCCCGTTCACTGGTATCCTAACGGAGCTACGCCTGCCACAACGCTCAAGCCACAATGGCCGACTTTCAGCGCGTGCGCCTCGCCCTCCTCCTCGCCTGCGCTCTTTCTCTCGTGGGGTGCCTCGGCGTGGACAAGGCGAATCTCGCTTCCCAGGTCGACTCCAGCCGCGCGAATGCCACCGACGCAAGGCCCATCGACGGCGGGACGCCGGCCAGCGCCGGCAACGCAAGCGCGGGCGCTGTGCCGCACAAGCACGACTACTGGAAGGGCAAGGAGCGCGTCACCGTCCTCCAGGACGATATCACGCTCTCGCCCACCAATGCCACCAGCTTCCTGCCCCTCTTCGACCAGCGGCCCGCGCTGGGCGCCGCGTTCCTCGCGCTGCCTGACGGCCAGATCGTGTACGAGGGCACAGGCAGGCTCGAGTTCACCGCGACGTGGAGCGATCCCACCATCACGGGCCTTGTCCTGCGCTACAAGAGCACGGGCAACCCGGATTATTCGCAGCCCGAGCCGCTCGCGAGCGGCAGGGCGCTCGCGATCGACGTCGCGCCCAGCATGACGGACGAGCCGCACGCAAAGAGCAGCCGTTGGGGCTTCTTCCTCGAAGCGGATGGCACCGGCGGCGCCGGGCTCGCGGATGGCAAGGTCAGCGTGCGGGCTGACATCGTGAAGATGCGCGACATCGAGACCTTCCCCGCGCATCCGGATCTCTTCGCGGGCGCGGCCTCAGTGAGGGTCTTTGACAAGGACGTCGAAATCAAGAGCGAAAGCAGCGTGGACAACGCGAAGGGTTTCTTCACACACAGCCAGACGCCGCCCGGTTTCGCGCCGGAGAAGCCCGTGCCCCCCGAGGCGACGACACTCCTGGTCCGCATCGACGTCAAGAGCGCGACGTCCAACATGCCCGCCGAGGACACCTCGCGGCTGCGCCTGCAGTATCGCACGGCGGAGAGCGCCGTCCATTACGAGGCCGCCAATCTTTCCATGCAGCAGGGGAAGACCTACGTGTTCAAGATTGAGAGCACACCCCAGAAGGGGGACGGGTACTACGCGAAGACGAGCGCGTGGAGGTTCGACCCGTTCCTCAAGGACAACGTGCAGGGCAACGAGGTAGATTGCGACTTCGGGGATTGCTTCGACTGGGATGTGGAAGCGCACCTCACGATCATCGCGCTCAAGGCGGACGCGGATCCCGCCACGGTGCTTGCCACGTAGCTGCGACGCGCACGGGATCTCCCGTCGGCGGCGAGAGGGCCTGACGTTGGACGGCGCGCGCTGGGGCTTGCGGCGGACCGCCGGTCTCATTCGGCCCGTGCCAACCCCCTTGCTCGTGCGCTCCGGAAACGCGAAATCAACGGTCCGATCGGGTGGGTCCGCGCGCGCCCCGCATCCGCGCGGGCGGCCTCTCCTTGTGGCGTGCGGGTGCGCGGGGGAACCGGTCCGCGCAGCGTAGAATCCATCGTTCAGACGAAAGTTGAAGCACCAAAAACCCATGACATGATTGAGGAGGCCTCAACAGGTCATGTTCCAGTTTATATGGGGTGGCGTGCGAAGCCCTTTTAGGATTCTGGATGGGTCGCGACCGATCGCGGGACGATTCGGCATCCACTTTCCGGGGCGTGGCTGTGCGGCCAACGCCCGTTTGAAAACGCGAGCGCCGGGTTAGTCATGTTCGTTCGTCGGCTGAAGGGACCCGAGGACGCACCCGCAAGCGCGTCCGCTTTGGATGGCGATGAGGGATCCCGCCAGGCAGACCTCCGGGCAAACCCGTGGGAGTGCATGGATGGGATGGAACTGGGCAATCGCGCTTCCGCGATCGAGCGCGACGTCGGCGATCAATCGAACCGCGAGCGCGTCTATCGCGCGATCGTCGGAAAGCCGGGCATCTCGACCAGCGCGCTGGCCACGACGTTGGGGTTGTGCGTTCCCACCATCGTGTACCATCTGGGCAAGCTCGAGAACGAGCGGCTCGTGACCCGCGAGAGGTCCGGGCGGACCACCGCGTGCTTCCCCGGAGGATTCCCGCCCCAGGTCAAGGCGGCGATCCGCGCGCTGACCGAGCCAGCCACCGTGGCCGTCGCCCGCCAGATCCTCCAGCATCCTTTCATGTCGACCGCCGACCGCGCACGCGCGATAGGGATCACGCCCCAGGCCGTGAACCGCCAGATCCGAAAGCTCCAGCGCGAGGGCCAGCTGCGCCGCGTCGGCCAGCTTGGCGGCACCCGCGGCCTCGTCCTCACGCGCGAAGCCGAGCGCCTGCTTGCGGGCCCGTTCGACCCTGGGGAGCCGGCGACGGCCCATGTGCCGAGGGGGGCGCGCGATTGACCCTCGTCCTCTTTCTCCGAAGCGGCGAGGGGCTCATCGTCTGCGCGGACCGGGACGCGAGCCAAGAGGACCTGCCCGACCTGCGCGCCCCCGACGTTCCCCGCCACCAGGTGCGCCACCATGCGCTGGCGCCGACGGTCTCAGCGTTCGTGCTTGCCCCCCCTGCGCTGCAGGAGGAGTTCCAGCTCGGGATCGTCGACAACCCCGCTCCCGAGCCTGTCGCCTTCGCCTCCATGGTCAAGCGCGTCCAGGAGACCGTGGTCGAGTCGCGGGCGCGCGCCCTCAAGCGCCGCGAAGGCTTTGGCGACAGGCAACCATCCCGCATCCCGTTCCCCGACATCCAAGCGGTGATCGTAGGCTCCGAGGGTGGCAAGACCCGGCTTGTCTACGTCAGCGAAACGGGCGACGTCGAAGACCGCTCGCGGTACGAGTACGAAGCGCTCGGCGCTCTCGAGTTCTTCGCTCATCTCCACCTCCAGCACTTTCCATACCGCGACGCAGGAGCCGAAGCGCGGGAGCTCATCGCGTTCATGGTCTTGGAGGACGTGTGCGACTCGCCTTTCACTCCTCCGCAAGGTCCGCCACGCTTCGCGCTGCGGGGCCCCCCCGTGCTTTGGCGGACAAACCCGCATGGTGAGCTCGTGCGCCTGCCACAGGAACGTGTCGTGGAGCTCGCGGCCGAGAGCGCCCGCGTCCGCAGCCGGGTCGCCCAAATCCTGGCCAAGTGGCCCGCATCCGGGGCGAGCCCATGACGACCCTCCTCGCGCTGAAAGCCGCCGACGGCATCGTCATCGCGGCGGATGGCGTGGCGAATCGGCCCCTATGGAGCCCTGACGGGAACCGGTTCACGATACACCGGCCCATGGACAAGGCGATGGTCGTCGGGCGTGACGTGCTGCTCGCGGCTGCCGGGTCCGTCCCGCTCATCCAAGCCGTCCACGACGCCGTGGAGGGCGCGACGCGCGAAGAAGACGCCGAAGTGGAGATGGTGAGCGCTCTCGCCGCCCGTGAGATGGACCGGTATGCGCGCGAAGCAGACGCTCGCTACCAGCGGCTCCACCGGACCTCCTCGGCGGGACGCGCGCACGCGGCCCGCATCCTCGTCGGGGGCATCACCCGGGGCCGGACACCCACCCTGAAGACGGTGACCCGCGACGCGGAGTCCGCACGCGTCCAGGAAGCTCCCGGGGCGTACGTCGTCATCTCGAACTCATTCCCCTGCACCCAAACCCTGACGGATCTCGCGCACCGCTACCATTCCGCCGACCACAGCGCCGACGCGGCCCTTGCGCTCGCCACGGGGCTTCTCGCGGCCCTCCCCGTGCCGTACTTCCGCGGTCCCGTCCGGGCCTGGACCTGCACGCACAGCCACCCCGCCGGGGAGGCGCGCGTGGCCGGCCGCGGTCAGAGCCCTCTTGCGCTCGCCCTCACGCGTGCGTTCGCCCCCACGTTACCAGTCGAGGTATCGCCATGACGCCAAGCCGCCTCTCCTCAGAGACCTCCAGACCGCGCGTCCGTCCGTACGTCTCCTTCGTCGATGAGCGCGAAGGAACGGTCCTCCTGCATGGCCCAAACCTCTTCCTTCGCATTGTCGACGAGCCCGGCCAACCCGTCTCGAAGCTCCTGCCTTTGATGGACGGCACGCGGACCCTTGCGCAGCTCTGCGAGGCCACGAAAGCCACGCCCGCGGCCATGGATGAGATCCTTCGCGTCCTGCGCTTCCACAACGTCGTGGACGACGCGGCCGCCGACGAAGACCTCGCCGCCCCGCCGGAAGCAGCCGAGAGGACCGCTTCACAACGAGCCCTGTTCTCCGCGTTCACGCCGCGGCCGACCGCGGCCCAGAACCAGCTTGCGGCCGCCCGCCTCCTCCTGATCGGGGCGGGCGCGGTAGGCGCCGCCGCGGCCGCCGCCCTCGTCCTCGCGGGCGTCGGGCGGATCGACGTGCTGGATGGACGCTCCTATCGCCCGTCCGACGGGCCAAGCCCATGGCTCACGGTGAAGGCCTCCCCGCGCTCCGAAGCGCTCGTCTGGGCGCTTGAAGGCCGCGCGACCGAGACCGAGCTTCGCGCGCTCCCTGCGCCCACCTCCGACCTGCGCGGCCTGACTCGCCCCTATCTCTCCAGCCTCATCCCGCAGTATAGGCACGTCCTCGTCGCGCTGGAGGAGCCCAACTCCACGCTCCTCGCGCGCGTCAATGAAGCCGCAACGGCGAGCGGCGTCCTCTTCACGCCCGCCGTCCTCCGCGGACACGAAGCCATCGTCGGACCCACCGTCATTCCCAACTCCGGACCGTGCTGGCGCTGCTACGATCTGCGCGCGAAGGGCATGGAGGCGGCCCTGGAGGCGCAGCTGGTCTGGGAATCCCACCGCGAGGCGCGGCCCGACGCGGGAGGGACCGAACGGCCCATGCTCCCCACGTTCCCCCTCGTTGCGGGGGCGGCGCTGGCACAAGAGGCCATCGCGTCCCTCTCCGGGTTCATCACCCCGTCGCTCCGGGGCTTCGCGGCGGTGACCAACCTGCTCTCCGGCGAGACGAGGCTGCACCGCGTCCTCAAGATCCCACGATGCCCCGCCTGCGGGAACCGCGAAATTCCCGACATCGACCGCTACCGCATCGATCCCCTCGTGACGAGGTGAGTGGATGCTCGTCCGCCCCGACAGCCCCCGGCCCGCCGCGAAGCCGCTCCAACTCCGGTCGCGGTCCTACTCGTCCGCGCGCACGATCCTCCACAAGATAAACGACGTCGTGTCGCCCCACTGCGGCATCATCCGGAACATCACGTACGCGCGGTTCGAGCCGCTGTTTCGGGATGTCCACCTCTATGGGTGCTACCTTGAGCAGGCGACCCCCTATGCTGTGAGGCGTTTCGACGAGCTCCGCCGCGCCGACCCGCGCCGCTGGCTGTCGCGGGCCTTCCAGGGCAGGGCCGGGCATTCCGCCTCGCTCGACCGCTACCGGGCCTTGGCCGGATCCATCGGCGAAGCCGTCGAGCGCTACTCCCAGATCCTCTTCTACGATCCCGCGGAGTGCATCACGGCGCCCTGGAAGGAGCTGGAAGGCGTCGCGATCGACCCGCGTGAATACCAGCTGTACTCAGCCGACGAGTACGCGCGCCACCCCGGCTACCAGCCCTTTCGGCCGGAATCGCCCATGCGCTGGTCCTGGGCGACCGACCTGCACACGGGTCGCAGCGTCCTCGTCCCGACCCAGTTCTGCTGGCTCGCCTACAATTGCCTGCCCGGCGAGCCCTACCTGAAGCAAGGCACGTCGAATGGATGGGCAGCGCACGGGACGATCGAGGAGGCCCTCGTCAAGTGCATTGCCGAAAACATGGAGCGCGACTCGTACATCATCATGTTCTTCAATAAGCTCCAGATGCCGCTCGTTGATCTTGACACGATTACGCACCCCGAGTCGCGGCGCATCCTCGACATCATCCAGCGCACCGGCGGCGTGGTCCACGTCATCAGCACGATGACGGAAGCGAACTATCCGACGTTCGTCGGCATCGGCCTGAGCCGCGATCCCGCATTCCCGCCGGTCGTCGTGTCGCTGGGAGCCTCCCTCGACCCGGAGATCGGCGTTCTGCGCTGCCTCGACGAGCTTCTTCAGTGCTACATCTACGGGACCCACATGCGCCGACGCGGCGAAGCGACCGCCACGCAGGAGAACGTCGTCAGCATGATGGATCACGCCAGCTACTACATGGACCCCTTACGCACGAGGGAGATTGAGTGGATGTGGTCAAGCCCGCACCGTATCTCCCTCGGGGACCTGCCGAAGCGTCACCTGGGGAACGACCCCCGCGAAGACGTCGCGCGGGCGGTGGGCGTCCTTGCCGAGGCAGGCATCCGCCTCTTCGCTCTCGACACTACCCCCTGCGATGTGGACGCGGCCGGCTTCAAGACTGCCAAGGTCCTCAGCCCCGACATCGTCCAGCTTGAATTCGGAGGGGGTCTCGTCGGCAAGCACTGCCGGCGCCTCTTCGAGTCTCCCGTCCGCATGGGGTATCTCAAGAAGCCTCTCACACCCACCCAACTGAACACGCAAGTCCAGCCGCACACTTGAGGGTGAAGCCATGCCTCTCCCCGCTCCAACGAAGCAACTTCCACCTGCTGAGGAATATTATCTTGCCAAGGCCTCGAGCATCGAGGAGGCCTCCATCGACATCGAGAGCGTGAACCTGGCGCTCCTGTACCACGAGAATTCGCGCCGGTACGCCATGGACGTCCAGCCCAGCGTCACGGGGCCGAAGGCGCCTCGCGTGCCGCCGGGCAAGGAGATCGTTCGCAGCCACCTCTTCGTCCCGCCGACATCCGATCGGGCCATCGCCCTTCCTGCGGCGGACTTCACGCGACCCAGCGCGAGCCTCGGGACGCTGATCTCTACACGCCGGAGCCGGCGGAGCCTCGCTGACGAGCCCATCACGCTCGCGGAACTCTCGACGCTCCTGGCCCACGGGTACGGCGTGACGAAAGTCGTGCAAACGCCAAACGGCGCGATGTGCCTGCGCGCCGTGCCCTCCGGGGGGGCCCGGTTCCCGCTCGAGATCTACTTCGTCGCCCGGAAGGTCAACGGCCTGACGTCGGGCGTGTACCACTACCGCCCCGAGACACACCTGGTGGAGCGTCTCTCGTCCGGCGACTTCACGGAAGACATCGAGCGCGCCACGTACAACCAGGGCTCCGCCGTCCACGCCGCCGTCACCATCGTCATCGCCGCCGTCTGGCACCGGAGCATGGAAAAGTACGGCGATCGCGGGTACCGGGGCATCCTCATGGAAACGGGCGCCGTCATGGCGCACCTGTACCTCGCGACCGAAGCCCTCGGGCTGGGAGGCGTCGCCATGGAAGGCGTGGACGAGCTGCTCGAGCAGGTCGTGGGCATCCGCGGCCCTGAAGAAGCCGTTCTCCTATCGTTTTCGGTCGGGCGGCGGCCCGCTGGCGCGGACGAGCAGGCAGCAGGAGGGGTCTTCTGAATGCGCGGCGCAGGCGCCGCGCAAGAAGCGGCGATCCTCGATGACGTCTCGCCCGGCGGGGCGCGCGCAAGGGTCTCCGACCGGGAGCCGGCCGTTCAAGTCCGGGAGCTCACGCGGAGCTACGGGTCGCGCCAGGTCGTGCGCGACGTCAGCTTCACCGTGCCCGCCGGCGGAATCTTCTGCTTGGTCGGGCCCAACGGCGCCGGCAAGACGACGACCATTGAAATCCTGGAGGGGCTGCGAACCCCGACCTCGGGGGCCATCGATATCTTCGGCATCGACGCGATCGCGAACCGCAACGCGCTCAAGTCGCGCATCGGCGTGCTGCCCCAGGAGCTTGAGCTCGAGACCCGTCTCACCGCCCGCGAGAACCTCGCGTACTATGCCAGCCTCTACGACCGCCGTGCCGACGTCGACGACCTCATCGACAGGTTAGGCCTCGCCTCGTGCGCGAACCAGCGCTTCGGCAAGCTTTCCGGCGGCCAGAAGCGGCGCGTCGGCATCGCCGCCGCCCTCGTCAACGACCCCGATCTCGTGTTCCTCGACGAGCCGACCTCGGGAGCAGACCCGCTCGCCCGGCGCGAGCTCTGGACGCTCCTGCGTGGGCTCCAGGCCAAGGGCACCACGATCTTCTTCACGACCCATTACATGGACGAGGCGGAGCGTCTCGCCGACGTGGTGTGCGTGATCAACGACGGCCGCATCGTCGCCGGAGGAAAACCCGCGGAACTTGTCCAGACCCTCGGCGCGAGCAAGCGGCTCGTCCTCCGCAACCTCACGCCCGACGCCATGGCGATCGCGATGGCGAAAGGCTTCCAGCGAGGCGTCGAGCCGGGCGAAGCCACCCGCGCCGTCGAGGATGCACACCTCGCGGAAGCCATGAGGGACGTCCAGGCGCTTGGGTTTCCCTCCCGCGACATCAGCGTCCGGCAACCGAGCCTGGACGACGTCTTCATCGCCCTCGTCGAGGGAGGTGTGACCGCGTGAGGCCGGCGCGCATCTTCGCCGACGTGAAGATGAACATCATCCTCCAATCGCGCTTCCGCGGGCGGCTCGTGTTCAGCCTGGTCCTCCCCGTGGCCCTCATGCTCCTGCTGGGGACGCTTGCGAGCCCCCCGCCCGCGCCGACCATCAAGATCGTCGACGAGGACCACTCCACGTTCGCCGCAAACCTCACGAGCAGCATCCGGAGCAAGCTTGAGGCCCCCTCGGCCGAGAACCTCACGGTGGCGATGGAAGGGGGCTACGCCGGCGCGATCCTCCTCATACCGAACGGCACGGAGGCGAACGTCACCGCCGGCCAGCCCACCAACGTGACGCTGATCCACGTCAAGGAGAATGCGATCGCGATCGTCCTCGCGGAGAACTTCTTCGTGCAGGTCGTCGCCGACGAGGAGGCCGCCAACTCTCTCCACCAGCAGATCCCCGTGCGCGTGGACGCCATTCGCCTTGGGGCTGAAGATCAGACCATCGAGAGCTACCGCGCCTTCGTCTTCGCGGGGATGCTGGGGCTGAACGTGCTCGGCCTTTCGTTCATGGGAACCGTGAACTCGATCGGCGCGGCCCGCCGCGCAGGCGTGCTGAAGAAGCTTGCGACGACGCCCATGTCCAAGGCCGAGTGGCTCGTCGCGAAGCTCATCGTGCAATTCCTCCTCGTCGCCGCGGGGACCGTCGCCCTCCTGGTGACCGCCTACTTCGCCTTCCCCGAACTCTTCCCATCGGGGCTCGAACCCCTGAGCATGCTCGACCTCGGCATCGTGCTCACCCTGGGGACCCTGGCCTTCTCCGCCCTTGGGCTTCTCGTGGCGAGTCTCGTCCGCGACCCGGACACGATGAACCTCGTCGCGGGATCGGTATATGCTCCGATGATGCTCCTCAGCGGGACCTTCGTTCCGACGACGTCGCTTCCTGTGTGGCTCCGGACCATCGCCCGGGGGCTTCCGCTGACGTATTTCACGGACGCTTCTCGCATCGCCCTCTCCGCCGCCAACCCAGCGTCGATCCCGTTGGATCTGGGGGTGCTCGCTGCCACGGTCGCCGTCGGCGTCGCCGTCGGCTCGAAGTTCTTCCAATGGACCCAGGAAGCCTGAGGGCCCACCCGAGGCGATCTCTCTCCCTTGCGCAGGAACGCGACCGATAGCGGCGGGGAAAACGCGATTCAGACAACACACATACCCTACCCAGGATGGTTTGAGACTGCGGCAAGCGCCGCAATGGTGATTCAAAGATGCAGATCGAAGACCTGACGACGACGAGCGAGGCCGGAGCCCTTGATGGCGAGAAGAGCTGCTGCCACGGCTGGTGCTGGGGCTGGTGCCACAACGCGGTGTAAGGGCTGCTGCTTAACCACCCGCCGCGTAAGCCGCGGCCTCCACGCTAGCTTGAGTGGAGGCTGCGGCATTTTTTTTCGGCTAGCCTCGGTCAGCGGTGCTGCGCGCTGCGGCGCCATCATCGCAGGTTTCGGGGTTCCTCGACGAGGTGTTTGTTCTCCTCCCGGGCAGCCGCGCGTCGGGCGATGTCCCGGTGCCCAAACTTTGATTCCTCACGTTGGGCATGTCGGGGAGAGACCTTTGACTGCGGTCATCGAAGTCGACCACCTGCGCAAGTCGTACGGTGAAAGGGTCGCGGTGCGGGACGTGAGCTTCGCCGTCGACCGCGGCGAAATTTTCGGGATCCTTGGACCGAACGGCGCGGGGAAGACCTCCACCGTCGAATGCTTGCAGGGTCTCCGCCGCCGCACGGGCGGCAACGTCCGGGTTCTTGGGCTCGATCCCGACACGCATGGGAGCCAGCTGCGCGCGCGGATCGGCTCCCAGCTGCAGTCCAGCGCGCTTCCGGCGCGCATCCGTGTCGAGGAGGCCATGCGGCTCTTCGCCGACCTCGCGCCCTCCGCGGAATCTCCCGACGTCCTTCTCCAGGAGTGGGACCTCAACGGAGTCCGAAGGCAAGCCTACCACTCGCTTTCCGGGGGAGAGCGTCAGCGGCTCCTCATCGCGCTCGCCCTTGTCAACAGGCCGGAAATCGTGTTCCTCGACGAGGTCACGACGGGACTGGATCCCGCCGCGCGGCGAAGCGCGTGGAGCATCATCGAGCGCGTGCGGGACCGTGGCACGACCGTCGTGCTCGTCACGCATTACATGGAGGAGGCGAGGCGGCTCTGCGACCGGGTCGCCATCGTCAACGACGGGCAGGTGGTGGCGATCGATACGCCCAGTGGGATCATCGCGGGATCTCGGCGTCGGGCCGTCGTTTCCTTCACCTGCCCGTATTCGACGGACCTTTCGTGGCTCACGCAAGTCCCCCATGTCGCCGGGATCGTCCGCGACGGCGACTCGGTCCGCGTCGAAGGGACGGGCCCGGTCGCCCAGCACGTCGCCAGCGCTCTTCTCTCCCGCGGCATCGAAGTCCCCGACTTCAGCAGCGAGAAGGGCGAACTCGAAGACGCGTACCTGTCCATCGTCAAGCAAGGTGCGATCCCATGAGCGCGCGCGGATTCGGGACCTTCTCCCTCATTGAATTCAGGCTGCTCCTCCGCGAGCCCACCGTGGCCTTCTTCACGGTCGCGCTCCCCATCCTGCTTTTCGTCGTCTTCAGCGAAATCTTTGGCAACGCTCCCAATGCGGACACGCCCGGCGCCGGCCAGATCGACGCGCACATGGGCGCCTACCTCGCGCTCATGGTCACGAGCATCGGGCTCGTCGCCGTTCCTGCCCGCCTCGCGGGCTACCGGGAAGCGGGCGTCCTCCGACGCTTCCGCGCCGCCAACGTCTCTCGCGGCGCGATCCTGGCGTCCCAGCTCCTCTCGACGGCCGTCCTCGCGACGCTCTCCGCCGTGCTCATGGTCGCGATTGCATGGATCCTGTTCCGTCCCGCGGCACCCGACAGCCCCCTCCTCGTCGCGGCGGGTCTCGTCTTCGGCACGCTTGTCGCCTGGGCCTTCGGCTGCCTGCTCGGGGCGATCATGCCGGGCGCGAGAAGCGCGCAGACGCTTGGGCTGGGCATCTACTTCGTGACGCTGCTCCTCGGGGGAGCCGGCCCGCCACGATCCATCCTGCCCGCCTTCCTGCGCAGCGCCAGCGACGTCCTTCCCACGACGCACGTCGTGCCCATCATCCAAAGCGCATGGCTGGGCCTGGCCGGGCAGCCCATCGAGTGGCTCATCCTTGCCGCGTTCTTGGCGGGCTCCGCAGCGCTTGCATTCGTCTTCTTCCGATGGGAATGATCGACGCTGCCGGGCCCTCGACGCGCCGCGACGGCCCGCCTCGCGGGCCTCGTCCTCGCCGTTGCCGTGGAGGGGCCAGCGGCATCGTACGGGTTCAACAAACGCTGCCTGAGGTCTTCGAGGCGGATTCCCGCTGATCCACCGGACACTTGGAGCTTTTTCGAGGTGGACCATGGGAATCCCAACGACGCTAACCATCTACGTCCCCGACGAGGCCACGCCGAGCGCCAACGGGCTTCGGAAGGAACTGCGCGAAGCGTTGCTTGCCGCCTACGTGGGGGTGCTGTCCCGTTTGGGGTATTGCGCGAAATTCTCGCCGGGCGAAAATGTCTGATACCCCCTATCCGGGACAGCACCCAAACGCGCATCTCCGCGTCCCTAATCGGGGACCCGGAACGCCACCCCGACAGTAGCTCTCACTGTCCCGAGCAGCCCCGGGACCATCCCGGGGTCGACGGGTCGTTCTGAAGCTTTCCCGGCTTTGGGGAACAACTCCAAGTACGCAGGCGTTCCCCAAGGACGGCGGATTCATTGCCCGAGAAAATCATCCAGCCATGGTGCGTGGAATGCCCCCCGACGCGGAACGGCCGACGAGCGGGATTCATAAGCAGAATCCCGGGACCATCCCGGTAGTTGTTCCCTGCTCTACGAAACCCTTCAAAAGGAAACGCAAGCGTCGCGGTGACGCTGTGAGTTGTCATTGGCCGGCCTGAGATTGCACGGCGCCACTGACCAACCGCCGCAGGGTGTGGACTTCTTGACGCATTGCGTTTGCAAGACCTCGGCTGCGCGCGCTCTTAAGCGTGTCTGTCAAGCTTGGCACTGATGCATCCGCCGGCGGGACGGTCCAATTTTCTCCGCGAGAAAGTGGGTCATCCTCCCTGGATGCAACAGCGTCCCAGGCCTCACTCACCTACGCCCATTAGATGGGTGCGCATCAACGTGCGGAGCCAAACAATCTAGTCACAACAACGGAGTTTACGCCGACGCCCACATGAATCAGAGTCGTCTTGTCGAGCAGACAAGATGCATGCGGCGCTGCGGGAGGGCCTCTCGTGACTAGCATTCCACAATGGCGACTGATGGTGTGTAGGGATCGATGACAGGACAGGCGTGCTGAGCTTCGTCAACCACGCCGATGACGAGCGCAACGATGCCCGAGACTGAGACGCAGACGGTGGTCGCCTCCCGCACCGTGACACAAGCACGAGTGCCGGACTCGGTCTCGCTTCTCGCGGGGCTTGCTGCCCAGGACGTGGGCAGCGAAAGAAGCGCAACCAAGACCATGCAGCCAATGCCAAGCCTCAGCCTACCACCAAGAAACGGCAGGGGCGTAAGAGTGCATAACCTGATGGGTGACGTTTCACAATCTTCCACCGAAACGACCATGTCGCTAGGATTCGTTGGTAACACGTGGGCTGGCGTCGGTGGCTGGTGGTTTTCGTAGCACCCGTCATCCTGCCCACGACGGTCGCTGAAGCCCCTGTCCATCACGAGTGGGCATTCTCGGCTGGGATCACGCTGGGGGGAAATGTCACCCTCCAAGGAGAAGGGCTCGGACCCGCGCTCCTCCAGTCCCGCGACGATCTTCAAGACATTCGCATCGAATTCTCGGCTGCCGATGCCGAAATCGCGGAGCGGATCTACTTCCATGCGGAGAGTCCGATCATCCAGACCGGATGGATTGCCCAGGGGCGCCCGAACGTCACCCAGGAATCCTGGTCCCGCGGGGAACTCGCCGCACAAACGATGGTGGACGCGCATGGGTTTGTTGCCATCTATCCTGCTTCTGGCGCTTCCTTTGCGATGCTCTCAGACTCGGCCCGCGTAGCCCGCGGCGACGGCTCCTGCTTCCAAACCACTCTCGACGGTTGCGCCCAGCCCGAGGACCCTACCCTCTATTATTACCGGCAGCAAGTCCCTCCGAATTCCCTTGTCGTCCTTGCCAGCGGAACGGTGAGCCTTTCAGGGAACTTCTCCCTCAAGATCTTCGGGGCCAGCGTGCACGTCCAATCCGGAAGTGGCCCTGAAGACATCCGCACCGGCGAAGAGCGTCACCCTGGATACGTGGTCGAGCGAGTCCTTCATCTCACAGTGCGGGCTGGGACCCTCGAGATCCACACTGGGATCGACAAGATGGAGCTCGCGACACCGCGTGCCCATGGCACATTCACGAGCCTCAACTGGACCCTGGGTGACAGAAACGTCTCAAGTGTGGACTCGGCGAGGGCCTCAAATGATTCGGAGGGTACGTCCCCCCAGATTTTAGGCCTCTTTGCAGGGGATATGCAGCCCTCCATGCGTGCCGGGGAGATTCAGCTGGCGCTTGATGACTCCAGCATCAAGGAGAATCCCACCATCCAAGGACGTCTTCTCTCGGCATTGCCTGTGGGAATTACCTGGATGCCCATTGCCATCTTTGGCGTGGCCCTCTTGGCTGCATTGTGGATCGTCCGTTTGATGATTCAAGCGAGAAGACTTACCCGGCCCCAGCAAAGCGCTGAGGCCTGGATGGAGGCGTCAGTTCGAGCGGATTTGGATGGCGATGCCTCCGAGACCATCCGCTGCTTGCGACAAGCCACTTACCTTTGCCCCGAGGACGTGCAGCTCCGCTTGGATTTGGCCGCTTGTCTTGCCCGTTCGGGTCGGTACGAGGAAGCGCTCAAAGAATTGGCGCAAGCCCGAGCCCGGAGCGGGCAGGGGGACGGCCGGGCGGACTTCGAACTCGGCGTGCTGTACCTTCGTCTGCAGCAGGGAATTGCGGAGGCCGAGGCCCGAATCGTCGACGCTCTGGAGGCCTCCCCCGCCTTGGTGTGGGAGATCCACATGGACGAGTCCCGCTTCGCGGACCTCTACGGTCGTCCCCTCTTCGAGTCCGCGGTGGCTCGGGCCATGCGGCGCAGCGGCAATGCGCGTGCCTAGTCCGTCTGGACGGGCAAAGGGTGCTTGTCCAGATAGCGGTCGAGCGGGAGCAGCAGCTTGGCGACCTCGAAACCTTGGTTGGTGAGGCGAATCTCGGTGATCTCGATGGCGCCCTGCTTGACGTAGTCCGTTTGGAGCAGGCCCAGGCGTGTGAGCTTCTGGTGGAGCTTGCGGGCGGCGGGTGGGCCGAGGTTGGCGGCGGTGGCGAAACGTCGCATGTTCATCGACCCTTCGACTCCCAAGCGCGCTAGGACGCCAAGCTCGGGTATCTCGAGCCGGTCGATGGCGGCAATCGGTCGCCACGCGGGATCCTCTTCAGTTTGACCGTTCACATTCTCAAGAGCATGCAACGCGTACTTGCTGGTTGTGGTTACGAGGTGCATGTGCTGCACATCATTTGGCCACGTAAGTTATATACATACAGAAGACACCAGGGGTCTTGCGCCTGCTTGGCACGCGCGAGTTGCGGCGAGGACGGTCTCTTCCTTGTCCCAAAAGCAGCGTGAGCCAGGCAAAGCGCCCCCCGGGAGTCCCACCTACCACGGCAGACTCCCGGGAGTGCCCTTCGAATGCGCGCAAGCGGATTCGATGAGCCCGGCGGCCCCGGACAGGGCCAACGAATGAACAACCTGGCTCAACTCAACAGGAGTTGGGGTGAGCCAAGAACGTTTCGACAAACGCGAAAACCAACACAGGAGGAATCAAGATGAATGACACCCCCAAGACGAAGACGGCTCTGCTCCTTGGCCTCATGCTCCTCATGGTGCCGATCGCCCTGACCGCCCTGCCCGAAGCGAGCGCGACCCCCCTGGTGCAGGTCTCGACCAACGGCGCCTTTTCCATGATCAAGTGCCACTGGGACATCCAGAACATCCAGAACGGAACCGTCGAGTGCAGCTAGGAAACGGGCGATCGGATCGAAACGCCTCGCATCAGGCAGTGCGGCTTCAGGCGGACGCAACTTGAACGCCGCACTGTCCTTTTTTTTGAACGAAACGACGGCTGGGTAGGCACGTCCCACGTTTTGTGGAGCAATAGGGGCCAACCCGCGATCCCGTGCTCGCCGTCGAGGAGCAGCGAACCCCGGCAGCGCATCAGGTGACGCGTCTCCGGGCAGGCACAAGGCCTATCCTCGCGTCGCGGGCTCGCCCAGGCGGACAGGCGGGACCCATGAGAAGAGTCATCGTCGGCGCGCAGGTCTCCATGGACGGCGTGATGCAGGCGCCCGGCGGGCCCGAGGAGGATCCGAGTGGCGGGTTCAGGTTCGGTGGCTGGGTCGCCCCGCTGGCGGACGAAGTCTTCGGCGAGGAGATTGGCAGGATGTTCGACGAGCCCTTCGACCTGCTGCTGGGGCGCCGCACCTACGAGATCTTCGCCGCCTACTGGCCCTACGCGAAGGGGCCGTACGACGGCATCGCCCAGGCGTTCAACCGCGTCACGAAGTACGTGGCGACGCGCAAAGGCGTGGAGCTCACCTGGGAGCGTTCGGTGGCGCTCCGCGATGCCGCGCGCGACGTCGCCAAGCTCAAGCAGCAGGATGGCCCCGCGCTCCTGACCCAAGGAAGCACCGAGCTCGTGCACGCGCTGCTCGCCGCGGGCCTCGTGGACGAGATTCGGACGTTCACGTTGCCCGTCGTGCTGGGCAAGGGCAAGCGCCTGTTCGACGCGGGCAGCGAGCCGCGCACGTTCAAGCTCACGCACAGCGCCGTGTCGCCCACGGGCTTGATCGCCGCGACGTACGTGCGCGATGGCGAGGTCAAGACAGCCACCGTCGGAGGCGAGTTCGAGCCCTCGGCCGCCGAGCTAAGGCGACGCGAGAAGCACAAGCGCGAAGGGTAGGCACTCCTCGGGATTGGGATGCAGGCAGTCCCGTTAGATCCCGGGATGAGCGGGCCATCATGCGGACAATGGACCAAGGAGGAACGCATTCGGGCGTACGAGGATCTCCAAGAGTGGCGGATTCATTGGCCAAAAAATCATCCAACTTTGGCGTGTGGAATGCCCACCGACATGGAACCGTCCACGATCGGAATTCATGAGCAGCATCGTGAGGTCGAACCCCTCGTCCTGCGTGTTCCCCACGGCCCAGCAGTCCGAGGGTGAGACGCACGCGACGCTGGAGAGCTCCGTGGGCGCCACGTCCCCGTTGGGCGATGCCACCAGGGACCACGAGGGCTCCGCGCCCGCGGCGCCGCGGACCAGGCCGGTGGCGGCGGGCGTCGCGGGAAGAAGAGAGAGCGCGAGGCCGAAGGCGAGCCGCCGCAGGGTGGGGGCCGACGTCGTGTCGGGCCACCGACCCCCTGGCCCACTTGGCAGCTTGCTGGACAGGTCCACGGTCTCGCGACTAACGCAGCTACGGGAGCGTGAGCGTGCGCTTCTGCTCGCAGACGAAGTTGTTGGCCGGCCCGCCGCCGCCCCCGCCGAAGTAGGCGAACTGCGTGCAGGCGTAGGCCGAGACGTGCGTGCAGCCGGACCACTCGACGCCGGCGGCCCAGTTGCCCTCCTGGAGCGTGGAGCAGGTGGGGACGATCTGGCACACGACGAGGCCGTCGCAGCTCCAGTTGCACAGCAGGCACGCGCAGTCCGCGTTGGGCGGGCAGCAGGTGCCGGGGAGCGGGCCCGGGTTGCAGGTGGGGGGCGTGGGCTGGGCGGCGGAGAGGGGCGCGGCGAGCGTCGCGAGGGCGATCGCGCCGACGAGGACGAGGGGGAGCGTCTTCAAGGGGGAACCTCCGCTTGCCGCAAGCCCAAGTCGCGGCTTCTCCCTTGCGGCGGAGCAACGGGCGCGCTGTGCGACGTCGCGATCGCGCCTTGGGCCTTCACGCGTCCGCGATGGCGAGGCGCATCTCGCACGCCGCGTCGCCGCGCGTCACGAGCCGCGGGAACGTCACGCCGCGGAGCCGAAGCCCGTAGGCCTCCTGGGCCGCGAAGGCGTGGAACGCGCGGCACATCTGGCACACGCGCGCGTCCATGGCCGCCTGCGCCGCGACGGGGCACGCGGCCGCGAGCGTCCGCAGGGTCGCGCCTTCGCGCTCCACCTCCAGCGCTCCGTGCCACGCGCGCAGCGCGGGAAGGAAGGCCGTCTCGAACGTCTCGGGCGTCCACGCGCGCACGCCGTGGGCCTCCCGAAGGGCGTCCAGCGCCACGGGCACGATGCGGGCCGCGCCCTCCGAGGCGCCCGCGCCGCTGGGCTCCAGGGGCACGTAGGGCGGCAGGTGGCGCCCATCCAGCGCGCTGGTGATGACGTTGCGGTCGAACCGCTCCAGGGCTTCGGTCTTGGCGAGAGGGGGCTCCATGGTCCCAGGAGCGGGGCGCGCGAGGTTGGCGTTTGCGCCGAACCTCTTCGGTCGCGGGAGCGCGCCTCCCCCCGGAGTCTCCGGAGGGAACGCTCAAGAGGGCCCTCCGGCGCTGCGGCTTCGTGGCCCCCGACCTTCGCCCCGCCTTCGCCGAGGCCTTGGGCGCCTTCGCCCTCGTGCTCGCCGGATGCGGCGCCATCATGGCCAACGCCGAGACGGGCGCCCTGGGCCACGTGGGCGTCGCGCTCACGTTCGCGTTCGTGATCGCAGTCATGGTCTACGCGCTGGGGCACGTCTGCGGCGCGCACTTCAACCCCGCCATCACGCTGGCCTTCGCCGCCACCGGCCACTTCCCCTGGCGGCGCGTGCCCTCCTACGTGCTCGCGCAGGCCGCGGGCGCGACCGCCGCCGCGCTTGCGCTGCGCCTCCTCCTGGGCGACGTCGCGCGCGAGGGCGCCACCGCGCTGGGCGCGGGCGTCGGCCCGCTCCAGGGCTTCGTCCTCGAGGCGCTCGCCACCTTCCTTCTGGCCTTCGTCATCGTCGCGGTCGCCACGGACAGGCGCGCGGCTCCAGGCGTCGCGGGCCTCGCCATCGGCCTCACCGTGGGGCTCGACGCCCTCGCCTTCGGCCCCTTCACGGGCGCCAGCATGAACCCCGCGCGCAGCCTGGGGCCCGCCCTCGCCAGCGGCTCCTTCGCGGGGCTGTGGCTCTACCTCACGGCGCCCATCGTGGGCGCGGTCGCGGGCATGCTCGCCTACGAGGCGCTGCGGCCCGGGCGCCTGGGCATCGAGGCAAAGGAGCCCCTGGGCGCGCTGGGTCCGGTCCCCGCCCTCTCGGAGGCGCCCGAATGAGCGCGCCCCGCTTCCGCGTCCTCTTCGCGTGCGTCGGCAACAGCGCGCGCTCGCAGATGGCGGAGGGGTTCGCCCGCGCCCTGGCCGGCGACCGGATCGAGGCGCGCAGCGGCGGCAGCCGGCCCCTGGGGCACGTTCTCCCCGGGGCCATCCAGGTCATGCGCGAGAAGGGCATCGACATCTCGCGCCACCCCAGCCAGGGGTTCGACGAGGCGTGGGTGCGCGACGCGTGCGACCTCGTCGTGACCATGGGGTGCGGCGACGACGCCTGCCCGGCGTTCGTCGGCAAGCGGATGGTGGACTGGGACCTGGAGGACCCCAAGGGGAAGGACCTGGCCACGTTCCGCCGCGTCCGGGACGAGATCGAGGGGAAGGTGACGGGCCTCCTGCGGGAGAGGGGGCTCCTGCCGGCCGCTCCGTGAGGCCGCCGGCGGCACGAGAACCTCACAACAAAGGTTATGTCCCCCTTTCCTGGAGTGCCGGCCATGCGCGGGAGCGCCCTCGCCCTCGTCTCGCTTCTCCTGGTGGCCCTCTTCGCCGGCTGCGCCGGCAAGCAGGACCCTGGAGGCTCCACGGACCTCTCGGCCACCTCGACCCAGACGGGCGCCAAGGCCTTGGACACGCCGCTCACCCCCCTGGCCACCGCGGTCGCGGTGTCCGGCGGCGACTGGGTGGCGCCCGGCGCCTCGCTGGACGTCACCGCCACGCCCCCCAAGGACGCCACGGGCGACGTGACCTACACCTGGCTCTACGGCCCCATGGGCGGCACCGCGCCCATCACGGTCATGAAGACGACCCAGACGGCCATGATCGACCCCGGCTCCAACGCCAGCATCACCTTCGACCAGGCCGGCGTCTTCCTGGAGCACTGCCACCCGCACCCGTGGATGCGCCAGAACGTCACCATCCTCGACAACGGCCAGCCCCCGGTCACCGTGGTCACTCATTTCCACGACGGCGCCAGCGTCGGCGACTTCCGCTTCGTCCCCGACACGCTGGTCCTCCCCAAGGGCTCCACCGTGATCTACCAGAACGACGGCAGCCAGGCGCACCAGACCATGCTCATGCAGCAGGACGCGCCCGTGACGCAGCTCTCCCTGAAGGGCGCCTCGGGCCAGGTCAGCGCCAGCGGCTCGGGCTGGATGCGCGTCATGGTCATCGCCCAGGACGCCGCGGGCCGCTTCGGCCGCGCGGAGCGCGACTTCTACGTGAACCCACTCCCCACGCCCCTCACCGCGAAGTACGACGGCTCCTACAACCTCACCGCGCCCTCGCCCGTCCCCGCGCAGCCGCCCAGCCCCCTGGGCTCCTCGCCCGACGTGCGCGCGTTCACCTCCGAGCGCGCGGGCACGCTCTTCCTCAACTTCACCTCCTCCGACGCCGTCGCGGGCACCGCGCCCACGGACCCCGCGGGCGACCAGTCCGCCATCAGCGTGGACGTCACCGGCAAGGGCGGCGCCCCCAAGGTGGCCTCCACCAGCGCGCCCAGCGACAAGGGGAGCCTCACCGGCCGCGTCGGCGCGGGCGACTACACCGTCACCCTCACGCCCGTCGCGGGCGAGATGGGCACCTACTCCGCCACGCTCACCATCGTCTACGACCCGATCCCGCCGCCGGCCAACCCGTACAGCGACCCCAGCACGCAGCTCGGCTCGGCGGGGATGAGCGGCATGAACATGCCCGGGATGTGATGTCCAGCCCATGCGCGCGCTCCTCGTCGCCCTCCTCGTCGTCCTCCCCGCGCTGCCCGCCGCCTCGGCCCACGCGCTGGTCTCCGCCGCCGACCCCCTCAGCCTCAACATCGATGGCTGGCTCACGGCGGACGGCCGCATCACGCCCGAGGGCCCCGCCGCGGGCAGCGTCTACTTCGCGTCCTACCAGCCCGGAAGCGCCGGCACGCCGCTCACGTTCACCATGACCGCGCCCGTGCGCTTCCTGCCCCAGGGCCTGGACGTCACGATCTACCTGCGCGCGGACAAGCCCGTCGTGACGCAGGACAACAACGGCAAGTCGTTCCACGTGGAGCTTCTCGCGGGCGGCGCGCCCATCCCCGGCGCGGCCATGGACGTGGCCATCGCGCAGCAGGCCCTCAAGCCCACCGACACGGCCGGCGTCTCCCCCTTCACGCTGCCGACACCCACCACGACCCCCATCGACGAGAACGCGACGGTCACGCTGCGCCTCACGCCGCTCATGCCCGCGCTCCTGGACGGCGCGCTGGCCATCGTCGTGGGCGCCGACACGGGCTCCAGCGCCAACTTCCCCCTCGCCCAGGTCCCCAGCGTCAAGGACCTCAAGCTCCAGGACACGGACCTCTTCGAGTATGACCTGGCCAAGGAGAACTTCAGCGCGCCCGACCCCGCGCAGGCCGTCAACGAGATGGACGTCTACCACGACAACGTGACGACCAACTACGTCACCGTCATCGGGACCAAGGCGTACCTCGTGCTCAAGGGCGCGGAGACCAGCGGCGAGGCGCAGAGCTATCACGACTTCCCCGACCACGCGAAGCGCATCGCGGCCACGCACGACTTCATGGTGGGCGGCACGCTCATGCGCGTCCACCCGGGCGTCGGCGTCGTCCTCGACATGGACCTCTCCAAGGGGCCCATCGACTTCCGCTGCGTGAAGAACTGCCCCGCTGTGTCGGTCAACATGACCATCTACCCCAACCGGTCGCTCCAGGCGCCCGGCCAGATGGGCCAGCCCATCGGAGGGCCCACGGCGACGGGCTCGCCCGCGGCGCCCACCGCGGCCTCCACGCAGGCGGCCGCGCCGACCCCCGAGCGCCGCGCGCCCGGCCCGGGCCTCGCGCCGCTGCTGGTCGCCGGGGCGGCCCTCGCCCTGGTGCGCCGCCGCGCGCCGTAGAGCCGTCAACCCCCGCGGGGACTCGTCGAATCGCTTTGTATTCACCGCGGGTGGTTTCTACATGTTGAGTCCTGAGTGACGCCGTTTGACCGGGGGAAGGTGGGGCGACAATTCTTATCTCCATGTTCCGCCTTGCCAGGCGCAGCTAGGGTGAGGGGGAGGCTCTCCACCACTCGGCTTGGAGCAAGTTGCAATGAATCGTACGGTCGTCATCAGCGCCTCGGTGGCGCTGCTCATGCTTGTCCCCACGGGCCTGGCCACGTGGGCTTCCTACGGAGGCAGCGAGCCCAGCACGTCGTTCGACACGCCGTTCATGTGGCCCTCCGGCCCCGGCACCGCGCAGAACCACGTCTACTTCAACGTGGTCGAGGTCCAGGGCGTCGCGGGCACCGCGTCCGTGAACTCCGCCACCCTCGGCGGCCGCACCCGCGGCGTCGGCGAGACGGCCTTCAACGCCATCCTCGGCGTCTGGGTCGACTGCAACAAGGACGGCTACGTCGGCCTCGCCGACGGCGCGCTCCTGGAGTACCGCGCCGAGGTCAGCGCCGCGGCCGGCTTCCCCGTGGACCTGGACCTCTGCCCCGTCGTCGCCGACACCGCGGCGAACGCGGGCCAGATCCACAACGACGGCACCTGGGTCACGGAGCTCATCGCCATCGGCCCCACCGACCAGGCCTCCATGGACAGCAACGGCAACTACCGCGTCATCGCCGACTCCGCGGCCCAGATCTGGGGCGACTTCGGCGCGCCCGTGACGCCCGCCAGCGCCCCCGCGCCCAGCGACGACTGCGCGGACTCCACGGTCAACCCGCCCTTCGGCAAGGGCGACACCGGCCACACCGGCGGCATGCTCCAGCACATCGACTGCCTTGACGGCAACCTCCCCTGGCACACCTGGGACCTCATCGTCGCGCAGGACGACACCGGCACCCTCGCCGGCGTCCCCTTCAAGAGCATCCGCGACGCGTACCAGAACGGCGGCCCCGCCGACATCAGCACGTTCGGCACGGACCAGAGCTGCAAGTCCGGCCCCAACGGCGAGGACGGCGGCGCCCAGCCCTGCCAGTACGGCAGCAACAGCATCGTCTACGGCGAGACGGACTGCAGCTCGCAGCCCATCACCGTCACCGACCCCGCGACCGGCACGCCCGCCGAGGGCACGCCCGCGGACCCCGGCGACATCGTCCTCGTCCAGTCCCCCGGCGTCCCCACCGTGAACCCCCAGGGCTCCATCGCGGCGACCGCCAACGAGACCATCGAGGAGAACCCGCTCCTGGACGACTGCAACAGCAGCGACGACAGCGGCCACGACGTCTACGGCAACGGCATCACCGAGGCCGGCACCTCCGGCGGCACCAAGGTCGTCGGCAAGACCCAGGCGGAGATGGACTTCGGCTGGGGCGGCCTCGACTTCCGCTTCGGCTGCGACGACACCTCCTTCGACCCCAACGGCGACCCCCTGCCCACCCTGCCCGTCATCACCGTCCCCGGCTCGGGCGCGCAGACGTGCGGCATGCCCGAGAGCGGCGGCCTCGCCGAGCCCTGGCTCCTGCTCACCAACGGCATGTGGTGGTCCGGCACGAACTGGATCGGCACCGCGCCCAACGCGGGCAGCGTCCACGTCGACCGCAACACGCCCAGCGTGACGCCCGACCTCTTCCAGGCGGACTACACGACGTTCTACGCGCAGTTCGGCGTCTCGGGCCTCCAGACTCCCGGCGCCACCGCGCAGTACGGCGCCGAGTGGTGCACCGCGGGCATCGGCCGCAACGCGGGCATCCAGAACGGCTGGGACTGCGACCCCGCGGACTGGAACCTCGACCCGCAGTCGGGCGAGAAGCTCGCGGGCTGGGACAACCTCGGCAACGTGGGCGACGTCTACGGCCTGCGCGACACGGACTGCTACGACACGACCGTGATCGCCGGCAACGCCAACTACGAGGGCACCAGCCTCAACCCCACGGGCCAGGACATCGGCGGCCGCACCGTCGGCCCCGCCACCGAGCCCGGCCACGGCTGCTGAGCCAAGCCCCCGCCCCCGGCGCGCGCCGGGGGCTCCCCTCTTTTTCTTCCTCTTCCTGCTCCAGCGCGGGCGCCGCCGCGAGGCTGGCGCCTGGCAATTCTTATCGACTTCCCGGCGCATGCCCCTGCGGGGCTGGCCTGGAGCGAGGCTTGCGCGCCGACCCGCCCGTGGAGCTTGGAGCCATGACCCGCCTTCTCAGCCTGGCCGCGCTGGCCCTCGCCGCGACGATGCTCGTCCCCCCGGGCGTCGCGACGTGGGCCTCCTACGGGAGCCTGGAGCCCGACAACAAGTACGACCTCGGAAGCTCGACCACGTGGCAGGACCCGCCGGGCCAGGCCACCAGCAGGGTCTACTTCAACGTCGTGAGCGGCGAGGCGGGGCTCTCCCTCCTCGCGAGCCCCAACAGCGCGACGCTGGGCGGCCGCGTCTACAACGTGGGCAACGGCGGCTTCGAGGCCATCCTCGGCGTGTGGGCCGACTGCAACCACGACGGCTACGTGGGCATGGCGGACGGCGCGCTGCGCGAGTACCGCGTGGAGGCGGCCGAGGCGCTGGGCCAGGCCATCGACGAGTCCATCTGCCCGCCCATGCCCGACGACGCCGCGGACGAAGGGCGCATCCACAACGGCGGAGGGTGGATCACGGAGCTGCTCCCCATCTCCCCCGTGGACCTCCCGCCGGGCGACGCGGAGCACCGCTACCTCAACGCCTCCGCCAGCGTGGACGGGCGGCCGGGCACCGCCATCTGGGGCGACCGCATCGAGCCGCGCGCGCCCGACGCGCCTCCGGCGTTCGACGCGTGCAAGCAGAGCGCCATCGCGCCCAGCCACCGCCAGGAGGAGCACACCGGCGGCCTGCTCCAGCACGCGGACTGCCTCGACGGGCGCGCGCCCGACGCGGCCCTCGCCCTCGCGCAGGCGCGCGACCCCACGGGCGCCACGCAGGCGCTCCCGCAGCCCAGCGCCCTCTGGGCCGACGGCGCGCCGCTGGACGTCGACGAGCCCGGCACGGACCAGGCCTGCAAGGGCGACCCCGCCAACCCGCCCCCGCAGCCCTGCCCGCAGGGAAACAACGCCATCGTGTACGGCGAGTTCGACTGCAGCGCCGCGCCCCTCGTGGACCAGACCGTGACCGTTCCCGACGCCACGGGCCTCGTGGGAGGTGATATCACGACGCGCGTCGTCGTCTACTCTCCCGGGACCCCGCAGGTCAACCCCGACGGCACTGCGCCCGCGACGGTGAACGAGACCATCGAGGAGAACGCGCTCCTGGACGACTGCGACGGCACCGACGACTTCGGGCACGACGTCTACCAGGGCACCGACGGCACGGACGCCGTGACGACGGCCGGCAAGAGCGCGCCCGAGCTGGAGTTCCGCTACGGCTTCAAGTCGCGCGAGGCGTGCACGGACCCCGAGGTCTCCGCGCCCGGCGGTGGCCCCTCGGCCTCGCTGCCCGTGGGCGCGGAGCGCTGCGGCGCGCCCGACGACCTGGGCGTCGTCCCCGGCTCGCACGCCCTCTCGTTCTTCGAGGTGACGGGCACCAACTTCGTCAGCGGCCAGCAGGAGGTGGGCAACGACGCGTGGGACGCGAACCACGTCTACGTGAACTCGGCGCCGCGCATCGGCGGCGCGAGCGTCGACGCCTCGGGCCAGACGAAGGCGAGCCTCGACCTCGCGCCGGCCGACTGGTACACCTTCTTCGCGCGCACGACGCTCTCGGGCGTCGCGTTCCCCGGCGCGGGGGGCCTCTACGGCGCGGAGTTCTGCGCCGCGGGCATCGGCCGCAACGCCCCCGCGACCAACGGGTGGGTGTGCGACCCCTCGCTCTGGAACCTGGACACCACCACGGGCCGGCAGGACCCGGGCCTCGCCCAGGTGGGCGATCCGTTCCAGCTGCGCGACGTGGACTGCTACGACAGCAGCGTGGTCTCCCGCGAGTCGAGCCTCAACCCCACCGGCGAGGACCTGGGGCCGCGCAGCGCGGCGCCGCTCACCGACCCGGCGCACGGGTGCTGGTGAGGCTCAGAGCACGCGCTCGCGCAGCTTGCCCAGGCGGTCGCCCAGAAGGAAGAGCAGCTCGTGGCGGAAGGCCTCCACGTCGCGGACGGGGCGGCGCGCGAGCCGCTCGATGCGGCGCGAGAGGGCGGGGTCGCCCAGGATGCGCTCCACCCACGGCGCGTAGTCGATGCGGTGGTGCGCGACGAGGTGCCCGCTCTTGGCGCCCACCGCGTGGTGCAGGTCGCCCAGGTCGCGCGCCGACGTGCCGTCGGCGAAGCGGAACGCCTCGTCGCCCGCGCAGGGCGTGAGCGCGCGCCTGGCGACGGTCTGGAGGTTCTTCGCCATGCGGGGGTCGGAGACGCCAGGAGGCTTGGCTTTGTCGGCAAGCAGCCCAGGGCCTCCATCGGAACGGTCCGCGGAACGTCCAGCGCGCGCGTTCGTGCGGCCGACGCTCCGGCGGCTTGAAATGCCCCCGGTGGCGTGCAGCGGCCATGCCAGGCGAGCGCACGACCAGCGTCCACGGCCGCGAGGAGCCCCGCGCGGGCCCGCTGGTCACTCCCATCCACCAGACGAGCACCTTCGTCCTCGCCAGCGCGCAGGAGGTGGACGACGTCTACGAGGGGCGCCGCCAGGGCGACGTCTACACGCGCTACTCCAACCCGTCCACCACCAGCGTGGAGTCGCGCCTCGCCGCGCTGGAGGGCACGCAGGACGCCGTCGTCTCGGGCTCGGGCATGGCGGCCATCGCGACGGGCGTCCTCGCCTTCGTCGGCGCGGGCGGGCGCATCGTCTCCACCTCCGACCTGTACGGGGGCACGATCAACCTCTTCCGCACGCTGGAGTCGCGCTTCGGCATCCGCATCGACCACGTCTCGCCCACCGACGTGGACGCGCTGCGCGCGGCGCTGCGGACGAAGGCGGACCTCGTCTACCTGGAGACGCCCACGAACCCCACGCTGCGCCTCGTGGACCTGGCGCAGAGCGCGCAGATCGCGCGCGCCGCCGGCGCCGTCACGCTGGTGGACAGCACCTTCGCGAGCCCCGTGAACTCGCGGCCGCACGCCCTGGGCATCGACCTCGTGATGCACAGCGCGACGAAGTACCTGGGCGGGCACAGCGACATCAGCGCGGGCGCCGTCTGCGGCTCGCGCGAGCACGTCGCGCGCGTGCGCGGCCTGCACAAGCTCATGGGCGCCGTGCTGGACCCGCACGCGGCGTTCCTCCTGGAGCGCGGCCTGCGCACGCTGCCGCTGCGCGTCAAGGCCGCCAACGACAACGCGCAGGCGGTGGCCGAGCACCTCGCGCGCCACCCCGCGGTCAAGCGCGTGCACTACCCGGGCCTGCCCTCGCACCCGCAGCACGCCCTCGCGAAGCGCCAGATGCCGGGCGGCTACGGGGGCCTCCTCTCCTTCGACCTGGCGAGCTTCGACGACGCGAAGCGCTTCCTGGACGGCCTGCGCGTCGTGCGCAACGCGGCCAGCCTCGGCGGCGTCGAAAGCCTGTGCAGCCTGCCCCTCCAGCAGAGCCACCGCAACCAGCCCAAGGAGGTGCTGGACCGCGCCGGCATCGTGCCCGGCACCGTGCGCCTCGCGCTGGGCATCGAGGACGCGGCGGACCTCGTCGCGGACGTGGACCAGGCGCTCAAGGGGCTCTGACCCGGCGCCAGGGTGGACCGGTGTCCCCGCGGCGCTAACACGCAGGCCCGGGCCTCGAAAGCGATTTGGGGGAGGCGAAAGCTATCGAGGCATCCCGCGGCTCACCTTCAGCGACCTCGCGCAATCCATCGAGCACAGCCGGCTGACGCGCTCCACGTTCGACTACGTCTACGAGAGCCCCACGTCGGTCCAGGAGCGCGCGACGTACCTCGTCTTCGACAGCTCGGAGGCGGGGCTCAACGCGATCGCGCTCCCCGCGAGGCCCCTGGAGGGGGAGACCGACCGGAGCGCCGACGTCGACGGCAAGCCGGCGCCCACCGTGCCCTTCTCCATCGTGCAGCGGCTCGCCATGGGCTTCGCGAAGCGCGTCGGGCTGCGCGAGTCCGCGGTGCGGGCGCTGGGGAGGCTGCTGGAACGGGGCGCGGAGGGGCCGCTCGACCTGGAGGCCCAGGCGTCGGACCTCCAGGAGGTGAGGACCGGGATGGGGAAGCTCGACCAGGCCGACCTCGAGGTCCGGGGCCTCGTGCTCCTCGTCAACGCGGCCGGCGAAGGGCACTACGTCCCGTTCGTCTACCTGGGGAATCCCGTGGGCAAGGGGTTCCGCAACGTCGCGCTGGTCCGCCAGAGGCACCGCCCCATCCGGTGGAAAGGATATCTCCGCTCGTGGGCGGCGGGGCAGTATCGCGTCTCGCAGGACTTCTACCTCAGCCAGGGGCACGCGAGCCACCTCTACCTGCGTCCTCCGCCTGGGACGGCGCTGGGGCGCTGCGCGCTGCCGGGGCACTGGCCCAAGGACGCGGTGGACTCGAACCCCCACGGAAGCGTCTGGTCCGTCTACGTGAGGCAGAGCGCCAAGAGGGAGATCGCCGCCGCGAAGGCCAAGGCCGGAGCCGAGCGGGGGAGCCCCGCGTGGAACGCGCAGGCGTCCTTCCTGCTCCCTCCGACGCCCCGCGTGCTGCTGGGATTCGTGTTCCTCCTCCTCTCGGTGGGATCGCTGTGGCTGGGCACGCGGGGGGACGCCGCGATCACCCAGAAGCTCCTCTCCCTGGACGCCCTCGCGGGCAGCATCACGCTCCCCATCCTGTGGGCGTACCGCGAGAACGACATCGCCATCCTCCACGTCGGGGGGCGCGCGATAGTCCTGGGCATCATCGCCGGCGTCTGGCTCGCCATCTCCTCCGAGGCGGGCGTCGCCCCCGTCGCGGCGGGGATCGCCATGGCGGTGGGGCTCGCCATGAGCGCGCTCGACTTCGCGCTCGCCCTGCAGGCAGCCCGCGAAAGCCATAAGTAGCGAGAGGCCAGATTGTCGGCTACATAGGGGCGGCTCCGCGCTGCCCCTATTTTTTCTCACCCCGGGCCCCCAGCGAAGCCCTTGTCCGGAGAAGCCCTTAAGATGGAGGAGCGACGAGAACGCGGCCTGCCATGATGCTGCCCAGCCACCTCCTGGCGAGCCTCCTCCTCGGGCTCGCGCTCTCGCAGTGGCGGCGGCTCACGCCCCGCGACTGGGCGCTGGCGCTGGGCTTCGGCGTGGCCATCGACGCGGACCACCTCCTGCAGCTTCGCTCGTACATCCTCTCCCACGGGGGGCTCAAGGGCATGCACGCGGCGACCATCGTCCACTGGGGCGCCTCGTGGCAGGGCTTCATGCACACGCCCCTGGCGCTCGTCCTCGTCGTGCCCGCGTGCCTCCTCTTCCGCACGCTGATCCCGGCGACGTTCTGGGGGCTCCACATGTTCCAGGACTTCGTCATCGCCCGGAGCTACGTCGTGTTCGGGAGCGCCGAGGAATGGGCCATCGACGCGGCGATGCTGGCGCTCCTCATCGCGGGCTTCTGGCTTGACCGTCGTCGCCACGGCGCGCGGGAGCCGCTGCTCCACCACGTCGCGCGCCAGCTCGGCTGGACGCCAGGCGGGAAAGCCGCCACCGCTCCGCCGGAATCCTCGGGTCGGACGGACGCCCCGTGAGGCGGGTCAGCCCCGCGCGAAGCTCGCGCACGCGCCCCGCGGCGTGGCGGCGCAGCGCGCGGCGCGGGAGCGCGACCCGGGCGCGCCCTCCTCGCGGCCATCCGTGCTGGGCTCCGAGATCGACCCGAAGCCGTGCGCGCGCCCGTGGCGCGTGGCGGCCGCGGCGACGAGCGCGCCCACGGCGGCCCCCGCGAAGTCGCAGAGGATGTCCGTCATGGTGTCGAAGTTGCCGCCTTGCTCGTGCGTGCCGAAGAACGTGTCCGTCGTGAACTCGACGATCTCCCAGAACGTGCACACGGTCACGGCCATGGAGAAGAGGTAGACGCCCGCCTCCGCGGGCGTGACGCGCGTCCACGCCCAGAGCCAGCCCGTGGACTGCGAGAGCGCATAGAAGACCAGCACCAGCGCCAGCGGGACCAGGGTGTGCAGCGCCTTGTCGTAGTCCGCGAACCGGGCGTAGAGGCCGAAGGCGTGCCCCGAGACGTGGAGGACGAACGCGAAGAGCACGGCAGCCTCGGCGGCGCGCAGCGTGCGCGGCCGGCGCGTGGGGATCAGCGTGAAGAGCGCGCTCACGCCAAGACCCAGGAGCGAGGAACCCACCAGCAGGGGGCGCGTCGTGTACTGCGGCTGGACCGTCATGGAGTACGCCGCGATGACCAGGAGCGCGCCGCGCAGCGCCCACACGGCGTGGCTCTCCAGGGGGCGGGGTCGGAGGGGGCGCATGCGTTCGCCAGGACGGACTCGGCGTCCCACCTTATGGAGGCGCCACAATGTCCTCATGGGCGGGACCGAGGCAACGAGCCGTCCAGAGCGGATGGATGCCCTCTGGGCTCACGTCTCGCCCTTGAGGATCCCCACCAGCTTCTCCTCCAGCACCCGAGCGGGGATATCGGGAAGCGAGATCAAAGTCGTCGTCCCGACGACGCCCTTGCCGCTGCGCTTGGTGTGGATGAAGCCCAGCGAGTCCAGGTCCTTCAAGAACGTCCAGAACTGCGTGTGCGCGCGGGCCTTCTCGCCGAACTCCTCGCACGCGAGGGCGTAGCGCTCCTCGGCCTCGCCGGTGGTGGCGAAGGCGGCGCCCTTCTTGAGGACGCGCGCGATGGCCAGGAGCGTGAGGGCCTTGTGCCGCTCCAGCTCCACGAGCTTGGTCTCTGTGACGAAGGGGTGGCTCTCGGCCGCCGCGGCGCGGATGTCCTCGGGCTCGACGTGGTCGCGGCTCGCGTCCTCCGCCAGCTGGCCCGACTTCTGGAGAAGCTCGATGGCGTAGCGCGCGTCGCCGTAGGGCGCGGCGGTGTCGGCGGCCAATTCCTCCAGGTCCTCGGGGAAGGCGTTCTTGTGGAACGCGAGGTCCACGCGCTGGTGGATGATGCCCTTCAGCTGCTCGGCGTCGTAGCGCTCCAGCGGGAGGACGCCCGTGCGCTTGAAGGTGGACTGCGCGGCCTCGTCCAGGAGCGTGCGCGCGTCCTGCTGCGAGACCATGATGAGGCTCACGCTGAACTTCGCCTTGCCGCTCTCCTCGTTGAAGCGCGTGAGGTTGTAGATGAGGTCGCTCCCGCTCTTCTTGAGGAGGATGTCCACCTCGTCGAGGATGACGATGAGGTGCGCCTCGGCGCGCTCCAGACGCTTCTTGAGGATCTCCAGCATCTCGGCGTTGCTGAAGCCGCGGTCCGGGAAGCGCTCGTCGAAGTGCGTGAGGATCTTCAGCAGCGCGGCGCCCTCGGTGCTGCGGCGGCGGCAGTTCACGTCGGTGTACTCGATGTTGACGCCCTGGCTGCGCGCGTGAGCCTTCAGGTCGCGGCAGAAGGCGCGGGAGAGCGCGGTCTTGCCGCTGCCCACGGGGCCCGTGACCAGGACGTGCTGGGCGGCGCCGCCCTGGAGCAGGGGGCGGAACTGGCGGGCGAGCTTGGCGATCTCCTCCTCGCGGCCCGGGAGCCGGTCGGGGACGTAGTCGTAGGAGAGCTTCCCGGCGTCCTTGAAGAGCGACGGGCCCTCCATCTCGCCCGCGATGATGTCGCGCATACCGCACCACGAACCCCCCGAACCGGAAGAACGTTTCGTAGTTTCGGAGCACGTGGATCGAAGGTGGAAGGCTCCCCCGATTCCCTCGGGGGAGCACTTTCAGGCTTCTGCGCGCCTCACCGGCGCCGGAGGGCCAGGGCGGCGAGGCCCAGGAGGCCCAGCACAAGGGCAAGGCCCGGGGCGGGGACGACGTAGGTGCCCGTCTTGAGGTCCTTGAGGACCGCCGTCGCGGGCTCCTGGCCGGAGCCGGTCTGGACGAGGAGCGTGTCGCCCTTGGAGACCTTGCCGTCGCCGTCCTTGTCGGTGAAGGTCAGCGTGACGCCGCCCTGGGTCTTGTGGCCCTCGGAGAGGGTCATGCTCCACAGGGTGGGCTGCGCGCCGAAGCTCATGGAGTCCGCGCTGCCGGAGCCGGCGCCGCTCGCGTCCTTGACCTCCACGGAGACCTCCGAGAGGGGGATGCCGCCGCTGCTCTCGAAGGTCCACGTGACGTTGGAGGGCTGGTCGCCGCTGCCGCTGGAGAAGGGGAGCTTGTCGCTGGTGTAGCGCAGGCCCACCGCGCGGGTCACGGACTCGGGGACCTGGAGCGCGAGCTCGCCGTTGTAGTAGAAGTCGATCTGCGTCGTGGCGCCCGAGAAGGGGTCCGCCGCGGCGCCGCTGCCGCTCTCCTTGGGGAGGGTGGTCTCCAGGTGGCAGAGGCGCGGGGGCTGCGAGTTGAGCACGTCCGCGGTGGCGTTGGTGGGCTGGCCCTGCTCCTTGGCGGAGAAGACGACGCGCACCGCGGCCTGGCCGTGGCAGGTGGTGGGCTCGGCGCTCACGACGCTGACGTTGCTGCCCTGGAAGGCGCCCACGACGTCGGTGGGGCTGAGGAACTGGCCGAAGGGGCTCTTCTCGGGGCTGGGCACCATGCTGCTGCCCTGGCCCGACTCGTTGGCGGGCGGGAAGACGAACGCCGTGCCGTTGGCGAGGTAGAGGCTCCCCTCCTTCGTGGTGTAGATGCTGAAGCCGCTCTTGAGGAAGGCCGCGGCCTCGGCGTTGCCCTGGGACTGCGCCGCGAGGGCCTGCGGGTCGCCGCGAAGCTCCACGTAGCTCGTCTTCGTGGAGTTGTCGAAGGTCGCGTTGAACGTGATGATCTTGTTCGCGCCGGAGAGGACGCTGGCCGACATGGCGAACTGCTGGGGGATGCCGGCGGCCGCCGCGTCCAGGAGCGCCTTGCCGCCCGCGGGCGTAAGCTGGTCCGCGCTGGGCGTCGAGGCCGTGGGGGTCGTGTTGCTGGCGTTGTTGCCGGCGCAGCCGGCAAGGACCATGCCCAGGCCCACGACGATGAGGAGAAGCGTGCGCGACGTCAGTCGTTCCACCGGGGTCGCCGAGGGGGACCCCTGGGTTTGTAGCTTGCGGATTCCCTGTTGAATGCCGGCTCAGGCGCGCCCGCGGCCGGCCAGCGCGGCGGGGTCGTGCCCCAGATCCGCGAGGCGCTGGCGCGTGGCGCCCTCCACGAGGAGCGGCCGGCGCGCGAGGTCCGAGGCGCGCGCGGAGCCGGTGAGGAAGCACGCCGTCCTCAATTCCAATTCCACCTGCCCCGCGAACGCGATGGCGTCCTTGGCGGAGCGGTTCGCGGCGTGGAGGAACGCGCTGGCGAAGCCCGCGAGCGTCGCGCCCAGGGCCAGCGCGCGCGCCGCGTCGAGCCCGCTGCGCAGGCCCCCCGTGGCGACCACCGGCAATCCCACCTGCGCTTCCAGCACGGAGACCGGGGTGGGGATGCCCCAGTCGCGGTAGAGCGCGCCGAGGCGCTCGCGGTCCGCGCGCCCTTCGGCCGCGGCGCGGAACGTCTCCACCGCCGCGAACGTCGTGCCCGAGAGCCCGCCCACGTCCAGCGCCGCGACGCCGCACGCCTTGAGCGCGGAGGCCGTGCCGCGCGCCATGCCCGCGCCGGTCTCCTTGGCGATGACGGGGACGCCCAGGTCCTTGGAGAGGTCGCGGATGGCGTCGCGCACGCCGCGGCTGCGCAGGTCCCCCTCGGGCTGCACCGTCTCCTGGAGCGGGTTGAGGTGGACGATGAGCGCGTCGGCGTCGAGCATCTTCACCAGCTCGTCGATCTGGGCGCGGGTGAGCGGCCCCTTCTTGGCCTGCGGCACCAGCTGGGGCGCGCCGATGTTCGCGCACACGAAGGGCACGGAGTGGTCGCGCACGACGGCGAAGCTGCGCCGCGCCTCCGGTGATAGCAAAGCGGCGCGCTGGGAGCCCACGCCCATGGCGAGCCCGCGTGCAGCGGCTGCGGCGGCGAGGTTGCCGTTGATGCGCTCCGCGTCGGGGTAGCCCCCCGTCATGCTGGCGATCATCACGGGCGCGCCCAGGTCCGCGCCCAGGAAGCGCGTGCGCAGGTCGACGCCCTCCAGGTCCACGTCGGGCGCGGCCTCGTGGAGCAGGCGCACGTCGTCCCAGGCGTTCTCCCGCGCGCGCACGTCCTGGCCCAGGATGATGTCGACGTGCTCCTGCTTGCGGCTGCGGGTCTGCTCGGGCTCGCCCATGCGCAAGGCCCGGAGGCGGGGCGCCGCGCTTCAACGTGCCTGTCCCGCCGCGGCGGCGCGCCGGCCCCAAAGGCGCCGCGCGTCGTCCGCGAGGACCCACGCCAGGAGCGCCAGCGCGACGAGGGGGAAGAACGCCTCCGTGGTCGTCGCGGCCACGACGCGCTGGCGCGGCGGCCCGTCCCACGCCGCCATGGAGCCCAGGAGGAGAAGCTGCGCCGCGAGCGTCACGACGCGCCCCGCGCGGGGGGCGAGCGCGAGCGTGGCCAGCGACGCGACGCTGGGGAGCGCGACCAGAAGGAGGGCCATGAGCGCGATGAGCGCGGGCAGGACGAAGAGGAGCCCGATGACCGTGGCCGCAAGGAAGGACAGCAGGCCCAGCGCGCCGACCGCCGGCGCGAGGAAGACGGCCGCCTCGGCGAGCAAGAAGATCAGCAGGGCGCGCTCGGAAAGAGGGCGCTCGCGGTGGAGCCTCCGGCGCAGCCAGCCTCGCACGGCCACCCAGCCGAAGGCGGGGAGATGAGCGCTTGGTGCCGACTCTCAGATCAAGAAAGGACGACGGTCCCCACCGTGGGCTTCCCCGCCAGCGTGTCGGCGAGCCTTCCGGGAACGGCGCCGTTGACCACGTGGACCTCGACGCCCGCCTTGGCGACCTCGCGCGCCCGCGCGAGCTTGCCCGCCATGCCCCCCGTGACGTCGTGCCCCCGCGCGTGGCCGCCGCCCACGTGGTCGTGGGGCCCGACGCGGGGCAGGAGCGCGCCGTCGGGCCAGCGGTCGTAGATGCCGTCCACGTCGGTCACGAACACGGCGCGCTCGGGGCGCAGCGCGCGCGCCAGCTCGGCCATGATGACGTCGCCGCTGAGGATGCCCCAGCCGCGGGAGGCGTCCAGCGCGCCGTCCCCTGATAGCACGGGCACGAAGCCCGCGGCCAGCGTGTCCGCCACCGGCGCGTGCGCGAAGGAGAGGAGCCGCCCCGAGTCCAGCCGCGCCAGGTCATACGTCGAGTGCGTGATGGCGGGGAGCCCCGCGTCGCGCAGCGCCTCGGAGACGAGCACCGACAGCTCGCGCACGTCGGCGTGGACCTGCGCGAACGCCGCGTCGCGGCGCGCGTCCCGGTCGCGCCCCTCCGCGAGGCGGAACTCCTTCGCCAGGACGTGGCCGTAGGAGCCCGCGCCGTGGACGACGACCAGCGGACCGGGCGCGGCGCGAAGCTCCTGCGCGAGGCGCGAGAGGTCCTCCAGGCGCGGCGCGCGGTACGTTGCCTTGTCGGTGATGACGCTGCCGCCCAGCTTCACAAGGTGGACGCGCTCACCCCCGGGCCGCCAAGCTGCACGACGAGCGGGTGCCCGCCGCGCTTCGCGATGGCCGCGGCGCACGCCTCGGGCTCGTCGGTCAAGGCGATCATGCTCCCGCCGCCACCGGAGCCCGTGAGCTTCGCGCCGTAGGCGTGCTGCCGCGCGGCGTTGCACAGGTCGTCGAGCTTGGGCGTGGAGACGCCCAGGATGGTGAGGAGGTCGTGGGCCTCGTCCATGGCGACGCCCAGAGCCAGCTTCTCGCGGTCCTGGATCAGCTCCACCGCCTGGCGGCTGATCTTGCCCAGGTCGCGGATGACCTCCCGCGCGAAGCCCGTCTTCTTGACGAAGCGGCCCACCTTGGCCACCTCGTCCATGGTGCGCCCGCGCTGGAGGGAGTTCCCGATGACCAGCGTGAGGGGGGGGATGTCGATGTGATGCAGGTACCAGCGGCGCTCCCCGCGCTGGATGTCCCACAGGAAGCCCGGGCCCTTCTCCTTGTCCACGAGGACCGCGTGCCCGTGGGTGACGGTGCTGGTGTCGGTGGGGCTCCCGCGGCCGCGCTGGGCGCTGACCTCCGCGGCGTAGGCCTCCCGGGCGCAACGCTCCTCCCCAAGCTGCCCCTGCAGCTGCAGGAGGGCGGCCGTCGTGGCGACGGAGAGGGCGGCGCTGCTGCCCAGGCCCGAGGCGCTGGGGACGCGGCTGTCGGTGCGCACGTCCAGGGGCGGCCCCCCCTTCCAGAGGTTCTCGATGGCGTCCTTGATGTACGCGTGGTGGTAGGGCGCGAGGGGCTGCCCATTGACCCGGTGCTGGTCCCCCGCTTCCCTCACGGTGACCTCGGTGCGCAGGCTCAGCGCCACGGCCACGGCCGGCTCGCCGTAGACGACCGCGTGCTCCCCGAAGAGGATCACCTTCCCGGGGGCCGAGGCCCGCGCGCCCGCCATGCGTCGCGGGCAACAGGACCGAGCCGGATAAGGGCACCGAAGGGCGCGGCAGGGCGCTGGCCTCGGCAGACTGACGGGGAACCGCCGGCACGGCCCAGAGAAACTGACTTACCGACCAACGGACAACACCTTCGGGCATGGCCGACCCGGTCCGAGCCCTGCCTGACGCCCTGTTGGGCCTCGCGCCCACTCGTGGAACCGTCTGCCCCCGATGCGGGTCGCCCACCAGCGCGCTTGCCAACGGCCGGGGTCGGCTGGACATCTGCGCGCGCTGCGGGACCTTCGACATGACGACGCCCGAAGGGCTCACCCTCTTCTCCCTGAAGGGCCTCGAGCTGCCCCGCGCCGTCCTGAAGCTGAAGGCGGCGGACGAGCCTTAGCTCTCCTTCTCGGTGTCCTCGTCCTTGAGTGAGCCGTCCCCCACGCCGGGCGGCGGCCAGGCGTCCAGGCCGCGCAGCGCACGGCCCAGCGTGCCCATCACGCGGTGGTACTCCCAGGCGGTGATCCCGGCGCGGCCCATGAGGCGGCGGAACATCTGGTCCCCCTGCTCGACGCGGTGCGGCTGGAAGCCCACCACCTCGTTCATGTGCCGCCACGTCGCGAAGAGGACCTCCTTCTCGTGGGGCTTCGCCATGGAGACGTAGGGCGTGGGCGGGTGCGCGTCGCGCTGGATCTCGTAGAGCGCCACCGCCACGGCGTGGCTGAGGTTCATGCTGCGGTACTGCTGCCGCGTCGGGATGGAGCAGAGCAGGTCGCACGTCTCCACGTCCTCGTTGGAGAGGCCGAAGTCCTCGCGCCCGAAGACGAGCCCCACGCGCCCGCCCATGGTGGAGAGGCGCTGCGCGACGTCCTCCAGCCCTTCGGACATGCGGCGGTGCGCCTTGTTGATGGTGGAGATTCGCGACGCGAAGCCCACCAGCACGTCGAACTCCTTCTTGGCCTCGGCGAGCGTGGGGAAGCGGCGCGCCCTGTCCAGCACGCCGCGGGCGTGGACGGCGCGCTCCCGCGTCTCCTCGTTCATGGCGAAGGCGTTCACCAGCACGAGGTCCGAGACGCCGAAGTTCAGCATGCAGCGCGCGACGTGCCCGACGTTCCCGCCGTACTGGGGCTCGACGAGGACCACCGAGAACCGCGACTCCGGCAAGGGGTCGTCCGGCCGCGGGTTCGTGTTGTTCACGCGGCGCGCGATGGGGGGTGCCCTTCTTGGAGGCTTCGGGGCCTGCGGGGAGGCGCCGGGCTGGCGGCGCAGAGATGGAGACGCAAGAAAAGGGGCGCTCGAAGAAGGGCGAGGGGCTCACGCGGAGCGCTTGGAGGTGGCGCCGAACTCGCTCTCCTTCTTGGAGATGCGGTCGCCGAACTTGTCGGGCAGGCGGCGGGCCAGGTCCTCCAGGTCCTTGCGGCGGCTGCTGAACTCGCTGCGCTTGGGCGTGTCCAGGAGCTTCTCGAAGCGGCGGCGCAGGACGAGCTGCTCGCCGAAGTAGAAGCCGCCCATGATCAGCAGGATGGGGCCGCCGATGAAGAGGATGAGGTTGTAGTTGCCCTCGGGGCGCTCGACGAGGCTCTTGTAGCTCGCCAGCAGGTCGGGCGTGGGCTGGACGAAGCTGTAGACCCAGCTGATGACCGTGAGGATGAGCCCGATGATCGCCAGGACCAGCCCGATCTCCAGCAGGTGGTTCTTCGTCCACTTCGCCATGTTGCCAACCTTGGGCGCCGCAGCGGGCGCGGGCCATTTAAACATTCGGGGCGGCCGCTCCGACGGGCCTGCCCTCTGCCGGTCCTGCTCCTCGATGCAACCCGAACCCACGAACCACCGGACCAGAGCAAGACCCGTGGTCCGGTGGTTCGTGGGTTCGGGTTGCTTCTGGGAGCGGGGCCAGGGAGCCCCGGTTTCAACTTCGCAGCCTTCTTAACCCTCCGCCCGCCATTTCCGGGCCGGGATGCATCCATGACGCTCAGCATCGAGGAACTCTGGGTCAAGGCGGCCGTCGAGCACCGCTGCGTGTACATCTCGTACAAGAACCCCGAGACGCGGCTCGTCTACAACAACCGCAACATCCGTCCGGAAATCGTGACCCAGGACGAGAGCGGCAACGTCACGCTCTGGGGCTTCCTGGACCACAACCCCTTCGTGGGCCTCAAGGCGTTCAGCCCCAAGTACTTCCAGAACGCGCGCCTCACCAACGACGGCTTCAAGCCCCAGCCCAACTCGCGCTGGCAGGAGCTCGTCCCCATCTACGACCAGATGGGCCTGAAGGTCAAGGACTCCTGAGGCCTCTCTTCTTCCTGGGCTCTCCCGCGGCCCGCCCCTGTCGGATGCCCCCAGCGTCGGCTCCGCGCGTCTCTCGCTTTCGTCACCACTTGACGCGACGACGCCACGGCGCCACGACGCGACGGACGAGGGAAACCCCTGTTTCTCCGGTCGTCGCGTCGTGGCGCCGTGGCGTCGTCGCGTCAAGTGGTGACAGAAGACGAGAGCTACCTCAGGGAGGCGCTACCCGACGAGGTTCACCAGGGGGGGCACGACGATGGGAAGCAGGATCAGCGCCAGGATGAAGAGGCCCAGCGCGGCGGTGGCGCGGCTGACCTGCTTCTGGACGCGGTCGAGCTTCTCCTGCGTCTCGGCGTCCTTGCCCTTGACCTTGAGGGCGCCCATCTCCTCGCGCTCCACGGCGACGCGGGCGCGGTCCACCTGATAGCGCTTCATGAAGTGGTCCGAGAGGGTGGCCTTGAACATCTGGCCGCCGTCCAGAGGCCCCGCGGGGAGCGCGTTGAAGGTGCCCAGCATGAGGTTGATCCAGACGATCCAGTAGAGGAGCGTCGCGAGCCCGAAGAACGCCGGCGCACCCAGGACCGCCAGCGGGCCGTGGAGGGTGAAGAGGCCGTTGTAGGGCGCGGCGAGCACGTCCACGCCCTGGCTGAAGATGAAGAAGGGGTACGCGACGTAGAAGAGGAAGCTGCTGAGGCTCCCGAAGGGGTGCTGGATCGCGTCGCGCATGGAGTCCAGCGTGTCCAGCCCGATGCCGGCGACGCCCAGGAACCCCTTGCCGCGGTTCTCGGGCACGTTGGAGGAGGGCGCGACCTTCTGCACGTAGTCGTACTTGTCCGTGAGGACCGCCTGCGTGCTGAGCGCCTTGCCCCCGCGCAGGTACTCGATGGGGATGGTCTGTCCCGCGTGCGTGCCGTTCATCACCGTGGTGTACGAGTCGCGGTCGGTGATGGCGACGCCGTTGACCTTGGTGAGCACGTCGCCGTTGCGCAGGCCCGCGGCCTCCGCGCCGCTGCCGGGCTCCACCGAGCCGATGACGACGCCGTGGCCGTCGTTGGCCAGCGTGAGGCTCCCCATGAACGCCACGGAGAGCAGGCCGCCCGCGACCAGCGCCAGCACGATGTTGCTGGTGGGGCCCGCGGCGAAGACGCGGTTCTTCTCCCGCGTCGTGGCCTTGAGGAGGTCCTCCTCGTCGGGCTCGACGAAGGCGCCGATGGGGATGATGAACGTGACGAGGCCGAGGCTCTTGACCTTCATGCGGCCCACGAACGCCATGACGCCGTGGCTCCCCTCGTGGATGAGGAGCGCCACCAGCAGCGCCAGCAGGCCGTAGCCCACGGGGATGAGGGGGTTGACGCCGGGCACGCCGATGAGGAACTCGGGGGGAGGCGCGTTGGCCGCCGCCTCCTTGGGCGCGCTCACGTACTTCCAGAGGCTCGCCACCAGGAGCACGAACACCAGGATGCCCATGGCCCACGTGAGCACGATGCCCGCGTCGGCGACGACCATCCAGAAGCGCCGCGGCGTCGCGACCTTCTGGATCGCCTTCTTGCCCAGCTGCGTGCGCCAGAAGAGGAACGGCCCGTTGAGCTCGAACCCGCCCTTGAGGGGCCCTCGCCCGCGCAGGAGGAGGACCAGCGCGGCGTAGGCCGCCAGCAGGATCAGGAAGACGAGCCAGCCGTTCATGGTCGGAAGCAGACTCGGGGGCTCCTCATTTAAGGGTTGTCGGATCGGACGGCCGGAGTCCGCCAGCGGGCGATCAGACCGCGGCGACGCGCAGCCCCGCGAGCCCCTGCTTGACCAGGGCCTCCACGTCCAGGCGGGACTCCTCCTTCTCGACGCGCTCCAGCGCCGCGCCCGTGCTGGGGTTCGAGGGGCCCAGCACGTCGCAAAGCTCGGGGCCCTTGCTGATCTCGAAGGTGCCCCACTCCCGCGCGAGGTCGATGATGTCCACCTTGTCGTAGGCCAGCAGGGGGCGCAGCACGGGGAGGGGCGCCGCGCGGTCGATGCTGGCGAGGTTGGGGAGCGTCTGGCTGCTCACCTGCCCGAGGTTCTCCCCGGTGGCGATGGCCGCGCAGCCCAAATCCGGCGCCATGGCGCCCGCGATGCGGGCCATGAGGCGCTTGCTGAGCACGAAGTAGAGGCGCTCGTCGGCGCGCTTCACCAGCTCCCCGAAAAGGGGGCCGGCGGGCACGACGTGGAGGCGCGCAAGGCCCAGGGCTTTCGCCAGCGCCTTGGCCTTCTCCTCGCCGCCGCCGTCGGTGAAGGGCTCCAGCGAGAAGTGGACCGCCTCCAGCGCGAGCCCCTGCTCCTGGAGGAGCTTGCCGGCGACGGGCGAGTCGATGCCGCCCGAGAGGAGCAGGAGGGCGCGGGGCACGAGGCCCCCAGGCCGCCTCCTCAAGAAAAGCCTAGGCCCGGGCCGGACGCCTCCAAAGGGCCCGGGGCGAAGGGTGTCCTCAGCAGACGCCGCTGACGACCTGGCAGAGGGCGCGGGGGGTCCCGACGACCACGCTGCCGGTGCCCACGGTCTGGCCCGCCACGCTGACGGTGACCGCGTTGGGGTCGATCGCGAGGGAGGTGCGGCCGCTGCTGTCGACGTTGGCATACACGCCGGTCACGCCGACGGGCAGGCCGAAGGTCTGGGGCTGCGTCGCGGGCAGGCCCGTGCCGCAGAGGGGCGTCACGCCGGCGCCGTTGTTGCCGATGGTCAGCAGCGTGCCGTTGAGCTGGATGCCGGTGGGGTTCACGTCGGTGCCGCCGGTCTGGCCGGTGCCGCCGCTGTAGTAGTAGAAGCCCTGGCCGGCGTTGTTGTAGTAGAAGCAGCAGCCGGCGGACTCGCGGTCGTTGGTCACGGGGGCGAAGAGGGGCTTGGAGTACATGGTCTCAACTCGCCGGGCGCAAGGTCCGGCGCCCCCACGACGCGCCCCCACGTCAAGTCCCTATGCTGCCGATGATGGCTGAAACGGGCGGCCGATGCCCTGATGCCCGCGGGCGGGGCTCCCGGGGCGTGGACGCAGAGCCCCGCTTCTTCGCCACGCCTGCCGCCTTCCGCCGCTGGCTGGAGCGGAACCACGATCGCGCGTCGGAGCTCCTCGTGGGGTTCCGGAAGGTGGGATCGGGGAAGCCCAGCGTCACGTGGCCCGAGGCCGTGGACGAGGCGCTCTCCTTCGGCTGGATCGACGGCGTCCGCCGGCGCGTGGACGACGAGACGTACTCCATCCGCTTCACGCCGCGCAAGCCGGGGAGCCACTGGAGCCGCGTCAACGTCGCGCACGCGGCGCGCCTGGAGCGCGAGGGGCGCATGACGCCCGCGGGCCGGCGCGCGTTCGAGGCGCGCAAGGAGGGGCGCACCGCGCAGGCCTCCTACGAGAACCGCGAGACGGCGAAGCTTCCCGCCGCCGCGACGAGGCGCCTCAAGGCCGACCCCCGCGCGTGGGCGTACTGGACCGCGGAGGCGCCCAGCTACCGCCGCGCGGCCGCGTGGTGGATCGTGAGCGCGAAGAAGGAGGAGACGCGGGAGCGGCGCCTCGCGACGCTGGTGGCCGACTGCGCGGCGGGCCGCCGCATCAAGCCCCTGAGCTACGGGAAGCCCCGAAAGGGGTGAGGCCCCGGGCGCCCTTTGGGAAGGCTCAAGGCGCGCCCTGGCTACCGCGCCAGGATGAGCGGCCCCACCTTCGGCTCCTCCGGCGTCCGCGGCCCCTTCGCCACCGTGGCGACGCCCGAACTGGCGCTGCGCCTGGGCCGCGCGGTGGGCGCCACGCGCCGCCGCGTCGTCGTGGGCCGCGACGCGCGCACGACGGGGCCCCTGCTGGAGCGCGCGCTGGTGGCGGGCCTCCTCGCCGGCGGCGCCGACGTCGCCACCTGCGGCGTGCTCCCCACGCCCGCCCTGGCGCACGCGGCGCGGCGCTTCGACGCGGGCGTCGTCGTCACGGCGAGCCACAACCCCGCGCCCGACAACGGCTTCAAGCTCTGGGAGCCCGACGGCAGGGCCTTCGGAAGGGCGGAGCGCGCGGAGGTCGAGCGCCTGCTGGCCGCGCCGCCCGCCAGCGCCGCGTGGGACCGCGTGGGCGCCGTCTCCGAGGAGCCCGGCGCCGTCGAGGCGCACGCGCGGCGCGTCCTTGATATCACAGGCCCCCTTCCGCGCCGCCTGCGCGTCGTGCTGGACTGCGGGAACGGCGCCGCGAGCCGCGAGTCGCCGGCCCTCCTGCGCGCGCTGGGGTGCGACGTGATCACCCTCAACGCGCAGCCCGACGGCCACTTCCCCGGCCGCCCCAGCGAGCCCAGCGAGGAGAACCTCGCCGCGCTGAGGCAGGCCGTCGTGGCGGCGGGCGCCGACCTGGGCCTCGCGCACGACGGCGACGCGGACCGCTGCATGGCCGTCACGCACGCGGGCCGCTACGTGCAGGGGGACGAGCTTCTCCTCCTCTTCGCGCAGGACCACGCGGGCAAGACCATCGCGTGCCCCGTGGACGCGAGCCGCGCCATCGAGGACGCCTCGGGCTGCCGCGTGGTGCGCACGCGCGTGGGCGACGCCTACGTGAGCGAGCGCCTCGCCGAGGTGGGCGGCGCCTTCGGCGGCGAGGCCAGCGGCGCGTGGATCTTCCCCGAGATGAGCTGGTGCCCCGACGGGCCCCTCGCGGCCGCCATGGTGTGCCGCATGGTGGCGACGCGCGGTCCCCTGGAATCCCTCGTGGCCGCGCTGCCCCGCTACCCCCTGTGGCGGCACTCGTGGCGCATGGCGCCCGAGGAGATCGAGCCCACGATGCGGCGCTTCGCCGCGGCGCTGGCCGACGGCAAGGTCACGACGCTGGACGGCGTCAAGGCCGACTACGACGAGGGGTGGGTCCTCGTGCGCCCCAGCGGCACCGAGCCCAAGGTGCGCGTGACCGTGGAGGCCACCGACGCTGCCGGGCTCGAGGCGCTCAAGGCGAAGGTCGCGCGAGTCCTGCCTTTCCGATAGAGCCGCCGCGCGATGCGGATGGCGGCGAGGGCCTGCCGCGCCTCGTCGTCCGCGTGCTGCGGAGGCTCCACCGTCGCGGGCGTCATCAGCATCTTGGCGGCGAACGCCCCCGAGAGGGCGCCCGGCGCGCCGGCCAGCGCGAGCACGTACCAGGTCGCGCCCCCCGCCGCGAGCCAAGGGGCGAGCTGCACGGCCACCGACGAGTTGCCGGCGGCCTACGCGCGGCGCTGGAGCAGCTGGATCCCCGTGACGAGCCCCCACACCCACGCGCCCACCCACATGAGGACGCTCAGCGGCGCGCCCAGGAAGAGCGTCGCGAAGAGGACGACGAAGCCGCCCAGGAAGAGGAAGCCTTGCGCCCACCCTTCCTGGCGCCCCGCGACGAGGGAGCCCAGGCCGGGCCAGATGAGGATGTTGAGGAGGAGCGCCGCGACGGCCACGCCTTCGGAGACGGGCGGCTGCGCGTGCGCCTGCGCGGGCGGAGGCGCCATGGCGGGCGGCGCGGCGGCGCGCACGGGGCGCCCGCACGCGGGGCAGAACGCCGCGCCCGCGGGGAGCGAGGCGCCGCACGACGTGCAGAACGCGTGCAGGGGTGGCGCCGCCACCGCCGGCGCGACGGGGGGCGGAGGCGGGGGCGCGCTCCACGCGAGGGCGGGCTGCGGCGGCGTCGGGGCCTCGACGCGGGGCGCGCCCGTGGCATACGCGTCGAGGAGCTTGCCGTAGTGCATGCCCGTGCGCTCGCGCTGCATGCCGAGGCGATGGAGCACGGCGACGGAGCGCGCGTTGGCGGGGTCGACCACGGCGACGACGCGCGGGAGGTGAAGCTCTTCGAAGCCCCAGCGGACGAGGCGGCGCGCGGCCTCCGTGGCGTAGCCCTTCCCCCACGCGTCGCGGCGCAGGCCGTAGTAGACCTCCACGTCGGGCGTCCCTTCCAGGGGCATGAGGCCCGCCCAGCCGACGACCTGGCCCGACGCCTTCTCCACGAGGGCGAAGTGGCGCCGCTGCGGGTCCGCGCCCGAGAGGCGGCGCTGGAACGCGGCGCGCCCTTGCTCCTCGCTCATGGCCTGGCCTCCGGGGAGGTGACGCATGACCTCGGGGTCGCTGACCATGGCGAGGTAGGCGGCTTCGTCCGCGGCCTCGTAGGGGCGCAGCAGGAGTCGGTCGGTCTCGAGGGTCGTCAAGGCTCCACGCTCACGGTGGACGTGCCGTCGTCCAGCGCCTCCACGCGCAGCACGGTCTCGGCGGCGTCCTTGACGTCGGGAATGTGCGTGACGAGAAGGATTTGCCGGAAGTGGCCGGAGAGCCCCTTGAGCGCCTGGAGGATGTTGGCCTTGCGGATCTCGTCCTGGCTGCCGAAGATCTCGTCGAGGGCGAGGAAGCCGAAGCCGTCGGTGCCGGCGCGCTCGGCGACGACCTGGGAAACCGCGAGGCGCAGGCAGAGGTTCGCGAGGTCGCCCTCGCCGCCGCTGAAGCGCGCCAATTCGAAGGCCTCGCCCTCGTCCAGCACGCGCAGGCCATAGTCCTCGCCCACCTCCAGGTCCGCGTAGCGCCCGTCGGTCATCTCGCGGAAGAGGCGGCCCGCGTGGCTCGACAACAGCGGGCGCAGGCGGCCGATGAGGTGGTCCTTGAACTCGGGGAGGAGCCCCTGGTCGCGGTCGCCGGCCAGTTGCTCCAGGAGCGTCAGGCGCGTCTCCAGCGCCTTCGCGCGGGCGGCGAGGTCCTGCTGGTGCGCGATCTCGGCCTCCAGCGCCTTCGCGGCGTCGGCCTGCCGCGCGAGGTCGCCCTGCGCGCGCTCGCGCTGGATGCGCGCCTCGGTCAAGCGCCCCTCGGCGACGTGCGTCGCGGCCTCGGCGGCCTCGTGCGCGGCGGCGTCGAAGCCCAGCGCGTCGCGGCGGGCCTGCGCCTGCGCGACGGCCTCGCGCGCCTCGGCCTCGGAGAGGCGAAGCTCCTCCAGGAGCGCGAGGAGGTCCTTCTCGCGGTCGGCCTGCGCGGCGAGCGTGGCGTGCCGCCGCGCGCCGGCCTCCAGGTCCGCGACGAGCCTGCGCGTCGCGGCCTCCGCGGCGGCGTCGTAGGGCTCCTCGCCCAGGGCCGTCGCCTGGTCGGCGAGCCGCGCGACGCGCGCCCTGGCGTCGCCCTCCCGCGCGCGGGCGGCCGCGAGGCGCGCCTCGTCGCCCGCGAGGCGCTGGAGCTTCTGGGAAAGCTCCTCCGCGCGCGCGGCGAGGTCGGAGAGCGCCTTGCGCGCCGCCGCCTCCTCGGCGCCCAGCGCGGCGAGGCGCGCGGAGCCCTCCGCGATGGCCGCGCGCTCGCGCGCCATCTCGGCGTCGAAGCCGTGGAGAAGCTCGCCGTGGTGCTCGCGCAGGGGGCGCGTGCAGGTGGGGCAGGGCGTCTCGGGGCCCATGTCGCGGATGCGCTTCGCGCGCGTCTCGACCTCGTGCAGGGCGCGCGCCCGCTCGCGGACGCCCGCGTCCACCGCGCTGCCCGCCTTCACGGCCGCGTCGAGGCGCGCCTGCAGCACGGGGCGCTGCGCCGCGACGCGCTCGGCCTGCGTGCGCACCGCCGCGAGGGCGGGGAGGCTCTCCTGGAGCGCGGCGGCTTCGGCGGCGGCGCGCTCGGCCTCCGTCTGCGCCTTGGCCATCTCGGCGCGCGTGCGCGACAGCTCCTCGTGGCGGACGCGCCGCGCGGCCAGCGCCTCCAGCCGCTCGCGCGCCTCGGGGAGCGACGCGAGGCGGGGCGCGATCAGCGCGGCCTCCGCGGCGGCGGCGCGCGCCTGCGCAAGCTCCGCCTGGCGCCCCTGGGCCTGCGCGACGACGTGGCCGAGGCGCTGCTCCGCGAGGCGCATCGCGGCGAGGACGAGCTTGTGCTCCTCCGCGCGCTTGCGCCCCTCGTCGCGCCGCGCGCGCAGGTCCTCCACCTCCTCCACCAGGGCCAGGATGCGCGCCTCGGCGTCGGCGAGCCGCGCGCGCCCCGCCTGCGCCTCGGCGCGGCCGCGCTGGAGCGCCTCTGCGAGCGCGGCGGGGTCCTTGAGCGCGGCGCGCAGCCCGCCAAGCTCGGCCTTGGCGTCGCGGCGCCGCGTGCGCGCGCCCGCGATGGCGCCGTCCACCGCGTCCAGGCGCAGCAGGGATATCAAAAGCCGCTTGCGGTCGCTGGCTTTGGCGTCGCTCAAGGCGGAAAGCTCGCGCTGGCGGGCGACCAGCGTCGTGAAGAACGCGACGCGGTCCATGTGGAAGAGGCGCTCGACGTAGGACGCGGCCTCCGCGTGGCTGCCGGCGCCGGGCGGCACGACGAGCCGGCCGTCCACCTTCACCGCCGCGACGTGGCTCTCCCCCTTGCCCAGCAGCTCGCGCGTCACCTCGTAGGCGTGCGCGCCCAGGCGGAACTCCAGGTGGACGCGCACGTCGTCCGAAGGCGCGGCCCCGCGGCGCTTGATCAGGTCCTTTCCGGTGCGCGCCGCCTCGTGGCCGTAGAGGCACCACCCGATGGCCTCCAGCAGCGTGGACTTCCCCGCGCCGTTGCGGCCCACGAGGGCGATGACGCCGTCGGGAAGCTCCAGGTCGACGAACCGCAGGCGCCGGAAGTTCTGGATGCGGACGCGGTCGATCCTCACGAGGACCCTCCCGCGGCGGCCTCGGCGAGGAGCGTCTTCGCCTCGGCGAGGAGCGCGTCCCGGTTGTCCCCCTGGAGCGTGCGCCGGGAGAGGAAGCCCTCGAACTCGTCCTCCAGGCTGCCCAGCGCGGCGCTCGCCACGCCCTGTGCCTCGCGGCGGATGATGTCAGGCTGGAGGTCGAAGTGGAACGCGGCCTCGGTGAGGCTCTTCACGCGGCGGAAGTCCAGCGTCGCGTGCACGTGGGCCGGGATGCCCGTGACGCGGAGGCGCGCGATGGCGTCGCGCAGGTCCGCGGAGGCGAGGCGCTCGTAGAGCGCGCCGGGGATCGTCGCCTCGTCCACGCCCTCGCACGAGAGCGTGGGCAGCATGCGCATGGGGCGCGAGGGCAGGATGCGCGGCTCCACCGCCCCCTTGCGCAGGTCCACGAGGTTGACGCCCTTCTCCTCGCCGCACTCCTTGAAGGAGCACCGCTCCGTGCTGCCGGCGTACCACGCGCGCGGCGCGACCTCCACCGCGCGGTGGTAGTGCCCCAGCGCGACGTAGTCCATCCCCTGGGGGAGCTCGTTCTGCGGGACGACCTGCTCGTGGAACTCGCCGGTCCTGAAGTCGCCCACACCCACGACGCCCGCGTGCAGCGTGGCCACGTTCCAGCGCGCGTCCGCCAGGGGCCGCACGTCGCGAAGCTGGGCCAGCAGCGCGTCGTTGTCCGCCGCGTGCGGCGTCGCGTGGATGGCCAGGTCGCCCACGCGCACCACCTCGGTCCTCCCCTTGTAGACCGCCCGCACGCCCGGCACGAACTCCAGGAGGCGCAGCACCGCCCCCGTCTCGCGCAGCCGCGGCGCCTCGTGGTTCCCCGAGATGACGACGAAGGGGATGCGCGCCTCGTGGAGCCTCCGGCACTGGTCCATGACGTGGTGCAGCGCGCGGTTCGTGGGCCTCACGCTATCAAAAAGATCGCCGCTGTGGAGCACGACGTCCACGCGCTCCGCGATGGCGAGGTCCACCACCCGGCGGAAGGCGTCGAAGAAGTCCTGCTCCCTGGCGTTGAGGCCCTCCGGAGTGACGCGGCTGTACGCGGCGAACCCGACGTGGGTGTCGCTGACGTGGAGGAGCCTCACGGGGGCCCTCCTGCTGCCGGGCCGCCTCCGGCGGGGAAATTCCTGGATCTCCGAATCTCGGAATCTCCGCTTTCGGAAGGGCCTGATTCGGAGATCCGGAGATTCGCGGCTCCCCCGCCGGAGGCGGCCCGCGTCAGTAGAAATCCTCCCCTGGGGCCACCCTCACCGGGGCCGCCACCTCGGCGACGCGCGCGGACTTGGAGAGCCGCTCGACGTAGTCCTCGTAGAGGTGGACCTGCGCGGGGATGGCGAAGGGCGCGTAGGGGGAGGTGATGAGCACCTCGCCGGGCATCAGCGTCTGGATCTCGTTCTCCAGGCTGGCGACGTCCTGCTTGGCGCTGTCCTTGAGCGTCTCGCGGTCCTGCTTGTCGGCGAGGCCCATGATGAAGAGGGTGTTGAACTGGGAGAGGCACTCGCGGTCGACGAGCTTGGGCTGCTGCGTGATGGCGCAGAGGCCCGTCTTGAACTTGCGGCCTTCGCGGCAGATGCTCGCGAAGACGTTGGCTCCGGAGGCCTTGCCCAGGACGCGCTGCGCCTCCTCCAGCGTGATGAGCACGGGCGGAAGCTTGTCGAAGGCGGGCTCGCCGAAGGCGGCCTTGTTGGCGTCGAACACGGCGCGGGCGAGGACGCTGGTGACGAGAAGCTCCTCCTTGTCGGAGAGGCCGCCCGAGTCGACGAGGACCACCTTGCCCGCGTGAAGCTCGGAGACGATGCCGCAGCTCACGGTGACCTTCTCGTCGCGGTGGACGAGGCCCGTGCGGAAGAGGCGCTCGATGCGGCGCTTGACCACGCTCACGGTGCCCTCGTGGAAGTGCGGGATGTCCTGGTGGATCTCCGCCGCGGTCTTGTCGTGGACCTGGGCGAGCCAGCCGTTGCCGTAGCGCCAGCGCGCGGCGTCGAGAAGCTCCCCCTGGGGTCCGGAGAACTCGAAGAGCTGCTTGAGGTCGGCGATCTCGATCTCGTGCGCGCTGATCTGGAGCTTCGAGTGCGGGCCCTTCAGCGAGCGCGTGCTGTAGACGCGCAGGTTGCGCTCCGCCAGCGGGTGGTGCCTCAGGCCCATCTGCTTCGCGCGCCCGCCGCCGTCGTGGTACTCGCCGTGGGGGTCGACGATGAGGAGGCCGTAGCGGCCCGTGGTCATGACCGACGCGGCCAGGACGCGCATGAGGTTCGACTTGCCCATGCCCGTCGTGGCGAAGACGCCGACGTGGTACGGGAAGCTGACGTCCCCCTTGATGCCCACGGGGAACTCGACGGTGGTCTCGCCGCTGCGGAGGTAGCCCACCTCGACGTCGCCCATGTCCTCGGCGAGGAAGGCGTAGTCCTCCTCGGAGGCGCGGCGCACGCGCGCGAAGTGGGCGGGGAGCGTCTTCGCCTTGCGGAAGCGGCCCCCCTTGACGTAGCCCAGGGGAACGGCGATGCCGACGCGGTAGAGGCGCGTCTTCTGGTCCCAGAAGCCCGCGGGGTCCCAGCGCCCCTCCTCCTCAAGCGCCATCATGCGGCCCGCCATGCGGGCGGCCAGCTCGGGCTCCCCTTCGAGGCCGAACCGGACGTCGGTCACGCGCATGAGAAGCGGGACCGAGCCCTCCCCTTCCGCCACCAGGAGGTCGCCCACGCACACCTCGGCGTCGTGGGGGCAGCGGAAGGCCAGCTCCAGGACGGAGTTCCCGACGATTCGCCCCTGGACGTCCGACATTCGGCGACCCCTACGGCGCAGCGTAGGGCGATCCCCTTCTTGATGATGGAGGGCTGGCCGAAACAAGGGGCCGATTGCTGGTGGAGCCGGTGGAGCAGAGTCCTACCGCGCACGCTTCGCCTTGGGGGCGAGGCGGTCCTTCGCGATGATCGCGGGAGGGAACGGCTCGACGTCGGCAATGCGCTTGGCCTTGGCACCCACGGAAACCAGGAAGATCACCCCAATAAATAAAGAGCCGTCCCTCCGGCGAGAAGCGTGGAGACGGCCAAGGCCGCCAACCCCACCTGGCGCGACCGGCTTGCGTGCATCATGATGCGCGCGTTCCCTTCGAAGTAGAGCGCGTAGCCGCGGAGCACCGAGAGCAGGTGCCGCTCGCGGGACCACGACGGGTCGTTGGCCACCTCGGCGAGGCGCGCAAGGTTCGGCCCCGCCTGGACCTGCCCCCGCCGCCGGATGCCCAGGTAGGCGTCGAGGAACGCCAGGACGGCGAAGAACGCCGCGCCCAGCGCGCAGCCGAAGGCCGCCCGGACGGGCAGGCCCAGGTCGTGCCGCTCGGCGACGTAGGCGAGGATCGCGACCTCGCCCCCCAGGGTGGAGACGGCCAGCGTGAGCATCTGCTCGGTCTTGTCGTCCAATTCCTCCGCCGCGCGAAGCTGCGTGTCCAGCGTCCGCTCCGCCTCCCGGAGCATCTCGGCGAGGAGCCGGCGTGGCACGCCCCTGACGAACGTCGTCGAAGAGATAACCGTTGTCCCGGGATCGCTCCACGATCACGGCTCGGCCATGAAGCGGCGGAACTCCTCCAGGGTGCGGGGCTGCATGGTGTGGTTGTGGGCCTTCTCGTGCCCCAGCGTGGAGGTGGGCGTCTTGCCGTAGTCGTGGCCGGGCAGCACGACGAGGTCGTCGGGCAGCGAGCGCAGGATCCCCGTCAGCGACCGGTGCATGTCGTCGACGCTGCTCCCGGGCAGGTCGACGCGGCCGCACTCGCCCACGAAGAGCGTGTCGCCCGTGATCAGGTGCGTGCCCTCCACGAGATAGCAGACGGAGTCGAAGCGGTGGCCCGGCGTGTGGAGGACCTCCGCCTCGACCGCGCCCACGCGGAAGCGCGCGCGGTCCGCGTGGCGCGCGTCCACGGGCGCGTGGTCCGCGCTGACGTGCGCGTGGACGGGGGCCCCGGTCAGCTTCTGGACGCGCGGGATGCCCTGCACGTGGTCCGGGTGGCCGTGGGTGGCCCACACCTGCGCCACGCGCAAGCCGCGGGCCTTCGCCTCGTCCACCAGGCGCTCGGGCTCGAAGCCGGGGTCCACCAGCGCGGCCTCGCCCGCGTCGTCGGCCACGAGGTAGGCGAAGTTCTGCATGGGGCCCACGCGGATCTGGTGGACTTGCACGCGCGACGCAGCGGCCGGATCGGGGATGAAGGTGCGCTCCCGATGCGGAACCCGAAATCTCCAAGCGCCTCGCGGAGGATGGCCCTTCGCGCAGCGAGGAGGATTGGCTCCCGCTGGACCGGGGTAGATGCGCTGCGCCCGAGCGTGCGTGCGCATGGCCGTGGCCCTGGGCGTCCTCCTGCTGAAGCTCCTCATCCTCCTCGTCGCGGCGAAGCTCGCCGGCGAGGCCGCCGAACGGCTGCGCCAGCCCGCCGTGCTGGGCGAGCTGCTGGCGGGCGTCCTCCTGGGGCCCAGCGTCCTGGGCCTGATCACGGGCGTCTCCTTCACCGGGGACGCCGGGGGCGGCGAGGTCGTCCGCTTCGTGGCGGAGCTTGGCGTGATCCTCCTCCTCTTCGAGGTGGGCCTGGAGACGCGCCTCAAGGACATGGCCAGGGTGGGCGCGTCCAGCTTCCTCGTGGCGCTCCTGGGGATCGTGGGCTCCTTCGCCGCGGGCTTCGGCGTCTCCTTCCTGCTGGGCGTCGCGGGCTTCTGGAGCGCGAGCGCCCTCTTCCACGTCTTCGTGGGCGCGACGTTCACCGCCACCAGCGTGGGCATCACGGCGCGCGTGCTCAGCGACTCGGGCCGCCTCGCCACCGCGGAGGCGCGCATCATCCTGGGCGCGGCCGTGCTCGACGACGTGGGCGGCCTCCTCATCCTCGCCTTCGTCACGGCCCTCGCGGCGGGCGCCGTCTCGGCGGGCGCGCTCGCCTTCACGGGCCTCGTCGCGATCCTCTTCCTGGCCGCCGCCGTGGGGCTCGGCCTCTGGATCATGCCGCGCGTCATGGACGCGCTGGCCGACCTTCGCGTGCGGGGCGCCGTCCTCACGGGCGCGGTCGCCTTCTGCCTCCTCCTCGCGTGGGGCGCCGAGTCGGTCCACCTCGCCGCCATCGTGGGCGCCTTCGCCGCGGGGCTCGTCCTCGCCGCCACGCGCCAGCACGCCGCCCTCTCCGAGCGCGTGCGCCACGTCGCGGACCTCTTCGTGCCCTTCTTCTTCGTCTACGTGGGCCTCCAGGTGGACCTGCGCGGCGCGGGCGCCGAGGCGGGCCGCATCGTCGTCGCCGTCGTGGCGCTCCTCCTCGCCGCCGTCGCGGGCAAGCTCGTCTGCGCGTGGGGCGTCCGCGAGAAGGGGCTCAACCGCTACGCGGTGGGCGTCGGCATGGTGCCACGCGGCGAGGTGGGCCTCATCTTCGCCCTCGTGGGGCTCACGACGATGGTCCAGGGCGCTCCGCTCATGCAGCCGTGGGAGTACACGGCGATCCTCCTCGTGGTGGCGCTCACGACGTTCGTGACGCCGCTGTGGCTGAAGGCGGCGATGCGCGCGTCACCCGAAGATACTGCCCAGCCCTGAGGCCGCCGCGTCGTCCTCGGCCTGCATGATATCATGAAGCCTCTGCGCGTCGGGCGCGCGCTCCGCGAAGTCCAAGAGCAGCGCGTCCGCGCGGAGGATGCCCGCGTCGCTGCCGTCCACGAACAGGTAGAGCCAGTCCCCCGGCTGCCCGAAGTGCCGCGCGTCGCGCACCTGGAGGCTCTGCCGTGACAGGGTGTCGTCGCCCAGGGCCTCGTCGAGGCGCGCGCGCTGCGAGGCTTTCAGCCGGTAGACCTGCCAGGCCATCGCTCCAGGATGGGGGGCGCAGGGGCTTGAGGGTTCGCCTCTTGCTGGGCCCTCTGCTCCTTCCTTGGGGGACTCCGTCCCCCAAACCCCCACAACACCCGAATCTCAGAATCTCCGAATCAGCGCCACGACAAACACTCGCGGGTGGTTTCCTCCCCGGTGATTCCGAGATTCGGAGATTCGGGTTTCGCGGGGGCCTGGGGGCGGCAGCCCCCAGCGGAGGCGGAAGCCCAAGGAGCCCCTCCCACTCACTCCCGCGGCAGCGTCAGCCGGAACGTCGCGCCGCGCCCGGCCCCCTCGCTCTCGCACCAGATGCGGCCGCCGTGCTCCTCGACGATGCCGCGGCTGATGTAGAGGCCGAGGCCGGAGCCGCCCGCGGTCACGCGCATGGGGTCGTGGACCTGCGTGAACGGCTGGAAGAGGCGCGCGATCTGCTCGGGGGCGAGGCCGGCGCCCGTGTCCTCGACGGCGATGCGCGCGGCGGCCTCGTCCGCCTCGACGCGCAGCGAGACGCGGCCGCCCGCGGGCGTGAACTTGAGGGCGTTGGAGACGAGGTTGAACAGCACCTGCGTGACGCGCTCGGGGTCCGCGACGACCACGGTGGCGGGGGCGTCGGCGAGGAGGAGGGAGACGCCGGCCTGGCGGGCGGCCTCCTCGAAGGAGGCGCACGTGTCGCGCAGGAGCGCCGCGAGGTCGACGCGCGTCTTCTCCAGGCGCAGCCGCCCGCTCTGGATGCGGGAGACGTCCAGGAGGTCGCGCACGAGGCCGTGGAGGCGCGCCGTGTTGCGGCTCAGGACGCCCACTGCGCGCTGCTGGCGCTCCGCGAGGGGGCCCAGCCGGCCCGTCTCCAGGAGGTGGATCTGGAGCATCATGGGGGTCAGCGGCGTGTTCAGCTCGTGGGACGCGGTGTTGAGGAGGAGCGTCTTGAGGTTGCCCACCTGGACGAGCTGCTCGTTGGTCTCGCGCAGGCGCGCCTCGGCGCTCTTGAGCGAGGTGATGTCGCGGAAGAACCACACGCGGGCGCGGGCCTGCCCCTCCGCGGTGAAGATGGGCGCGGAGTAGCGGTCCAGCACGCGGCCGTCCTTGAGGCGCACCTCCTCGCGGCTCTCCTCGTCGGGCCGGGCGTAGAGCTCGCGCACGCGGCGGAGGAACTCCTCGGGGTCCTCCAGGAGGTGCAGCACGGCGCGCAGGGCCGTCTCGTCGGAGGCGAGGTCCTCGTCGCGCAGCTTCCAGATCTCGGCGAAGCGGCGGTTGGAGGAGAGGATGCGCCCCTCGGGGGAGACGACGAGGATGCCGTCGATGGCGGCGTCGCCCTGCCGCTCCAGGAGCACCTTCTGGAAGTGCAGCCGCTCGTTGGCGGACTTGAGGGCGGCGAAGCCCTCGGCGTTCTCCAGCGCGGCGCCCGCGATGGCGGCGACGAACTCCACGATGGCGGCCTCCTCCTCGCGGAACGCGCCGCTCACCTGGGGCTGCTCGGCGTAGAGGCAGAGGACGGCGCTGCCGCGGACGTGCACGAGGCACGCCGCGGCGGAGCGCGCGCCCATGGCGAGGAGCGCCTCGGCGCCGGGGCCTGGCGCGTCGGCGCGGAACGTGACGGCGCGGCCCGCGGGCGCGCCCTCCAGGAGGGCCTGCGCGGCGCGCGCCTCGCGCGAGTCGCCCGCGACGCGCCCCTCGGGGCCCACCTCCAGGAGGGCGCACGCGTCGGTCCTCAGGAGCTCGCCCGCGCCGCGCAGCGCGGCGGCTCGGATGCCCGGCGCGTCAAGCTCGGCCACGATGCGGCGGCCCGCCTCCAGGACGCCGTGATATCGATCCGCGAGGGCGAGGCTGGGCTGCTGCGCGGGCGCGGCGAGGGGCGCGGCGCCCTCGTCGGGCTCGTCGGCGCCGCGCGGCCAGCCCAGGTCGCGGGCGAGGCGCGCGCGCATGCGCATGGTGAGCGCCATCTCGTGGGCCGCGCCCTGCACGCGCGCGGCCAGGAGGCTCTCGTCCAGGAGGGCGCGCGCCTTCGCCTCGCGGCCCAGCACGGCCTCGAACCAGGCGCGCTCGCGCAGTGCATGGGGGAGGTTGTTGCGGTAGAAGCGCGCCCACGAGACGGCCTTGCGCGCGGCGCGGAGGCCCTCGTGGGCAAGCTCGCGGTCGCGGGGGAGCAGGCGCGCGGAGGCGTCGAGGCGCGCGCGCATCGCGGTGGCGAGCCAGGGCAGCACGGGCGCCACGTACTCCTGGCGCAGGCCGCGGCCGCTCACGAGCCCCCACGCCGTCTGGAGGCGCGCGACGGCCTCGTCGGGCCGGTCGGCCTTGAGCGCGACCAGGGCCGAGGCCATGAGCACCTCCGCGGTGGTGTGCACGTCCTCGCTGGGCGTCTCCCGCGCGGCCTCCACCAGCGCCGCGGGCAGCGCGCCCTCGGAGGCCTTCGCCCAGATGCCCAGCGCGATGCCCGAGGCCTGCGCGTCGCCGATCTCGGTGGCGGACTCGTGGACGGCGCGCGCGGTGGCGACGGCCGCGGCCAGGTCCCCCAGGCGGTACTGGCAGAACGCGACGTGCCAGCGCGCGGTGTTCTCCTCCCACATGTCGCCCGTCTTGGAGAGCAGGCGGATGGCCTCGCGGGAGTGCTGGAGGCACTCGTCGTAGCGCGAGGCGGCGTAGAGGACGACCGCGAGGAAGTGGAGCGACTGGCCCTGCCCCCAGATGTCGCCGAAGCCCTTGCGGATCTCCAGCGAGCGCCGCGCGTAGCGGATGCCGCGCGAGCACCAGGGGATCATGGTCATGACGGGCGCGTGCTCGGAGTACGCCTGCGCCAATTCCAGGCTCGCGGGGTAGCGCTCGGCGAGGTTCATCTCGCGCAGGTGCGCCCACCCGCAGGCGGCGAGCCCCTTCTGGAACCAATACGCGTAGGCGAGGCGGCTGTAGAGGCGGATGGCGATGAGCTCCTCCTCGGCGCCCTCGCGCTTGCGCCGGGCGAGGAAGAGGCGCGGCAGCAGCGTGTGGAGGACCTGCACGAGCGCCTCGAAGGCGGCGCGCATCGCGTAGCCGAGGCTGGAGCGCGGCACGGTGCGGCCCAGCGTGCGCAGGCCCGCCTCCAGCGCCTCGCTGGCGCTCCTCATGTCGCCGCGCTTGAAGGCCAGCTCGCCCGCCTTGGCGAGGATCTCGGCGCGCGCGACGGGGGACTCGGCGAGGCGCTGCGCCTCCTCGAAGCAGCGGGACGCCTCCGCGTAGCGGCCGCGGAGCATGAGCACGTCGCCCAGCCCTTCGCGGACGCGCTTGATCATGGCCGCGTCGTCCGGGGGCGCCCCGCGCAGCGCGATGCGGTAGTGCTGCTCGGCCAACTCCAGCGAATGGCGGCGTCGCGCCTCCTCCGCGGCGCGCAGCGCGTAGGGGAGCGCGCGGGCGGCGTCGCGCGCGGCGTCGAAGTGGTAGGCGATCTCGAAGGCGCGCTCCTGGAGCGTGCGCTCCAGGTGCTCGGCGGCGCGGCGGTGCAGGCGCTCGCGCTCCTCCTCGGTGAGCATGGCGAGGAGCGTCTCGCGCAGCTTGTCGTGGACGAAGGCGTAGCGGCCCGACTCGGCGCGCGTCCAGACGATGTGCCGCTGGCGGGCGACCTCCAGGGCGGGGATGGTGCGCGTCGCGGCCTGGCCGGAGAGCTCGCACGCCATGGCGAGGTCGAACTCCTTGCCCAGGACCGCGCCCACGGTGAGCGCGTGGAGCGTCTCCACCGGGAGCAGGCGCAGGCGGCGGGCGAGGAAGGCCGCGCTCTGGGTGGAGGACTGCATCTCCGCCATGCGCGAGGGGTCGACGAGCCAGCCCGAGGGGCTCGCGACCAGGGCGCCCGACTCGACGAAGCCGCGCAGCACGGCGGAGGCCATGAAGGGGCTCCCCTCGGAAAGCTCGGCCACGGCGTCGACGGCACCGCGCGGCAGGGGGCCGGCCATGGACTCGCAGAGGCGCGCGACGTCCTCGCGGCCGAAGGGCGGAAGCGCCATGCGCAGGGACGCTGCGGCCGCGCGCAGCGGGTGGTCGGCGTCGACCTCCTCGGTGCGGAAGGCGGCGATGACCACCGCGCGGCGCCCCTTCGGGCTCTCCTCGCGGGCCCACGCGGCGAGGAGCTTCACCGTCGCCTCGTCGGCCCACTGGCAGTCGTCGAGGATGACGAGGGCCGGGCGGCCCGGGAGCCCCGCGGCGTCCAGCATGCGGGCGAAGGCCTGGATGCTGCGCCGCTCGCCGTGCGCCTCGGGGCCGAGCTCCGCCGCGTCGCCGCCGCCAAGGGCCTCGCGCAGGTCGGGCGCGGCCAGGAGGAGCGCGTCGCGGTCCTCGCCCAGGGCGGAGTCGAAGAGGGGCGCGAAGGAGGCGTCCTCCTCCAGGGCGCGGGCGAGGTCGGCCGCGACGCCACGGAGGACCTGGAAGGGCTGGCGCGCCGCCTGGTCGACGCCCTGCCCGCGCAGGACGAGGGCGCCCATGGCCTGGGCGTGGTGCGCGAACTCGTCCAGGAGGCGCGTCTTGCCGCCGCCCGACTCGGCCTCCAGGAGGACGAGCCCGCCCTCGCCGCGGCCGGCGCCCGCGAGGCGGGCCTCCAGCGCGGCGAACTGGCGCGCGCGCACGACGAAGGCCGGGTCCGCCAGCGACGCGCGGGCGTCGTGCGCGCCCAGGACCAGCGAGGGCTCCTGCTGGCCGCGGGAGAGGGCGTCCAGCATGGCCTCCAGGTCGCGCTCGACGCCCGCGGCGGTCTGATATCGTTCCCGCGGGTCCTTGCGCAGGAGGCGCTGCACCAGCTCGTCCGCGACGCGGGGCACGCGCACGCCCCCCGAGCGCAATTCCGGCGGGCGGGCCGCGATCTGGTCGCGCAGCACGTCGCGCATGCGCTCGCGCTCGAAGGGCCTCCGGCCCGCGAGCGCGTGGAAGAGGAGGATGCCCAGGGAGTAGAGGTCGGCGCGCTCGTCCACGGGCACGTCCAGGAGGCCGCACTGCTCGGGGGCGAGGTAGGAGGCGCGCAGCGCGGCGCCCTTCTCGTCCTCCAGCGTGGCGGGGCGCGCGAGGCCGAAGTCCACGAGCAGGGCGCCCGAGGGGGTGAGGATCACGTTGGCCGCGCAGACGCCGCCGTGGAGGACGCCTCGCTCGTGGGCCTCGCGCAGGCCCGCGGCGACGCGGGCTCCGACGCGCAACGCCTCGGAGAGGGGGAGGGGGCCGCGCCGGAGCCGTTCGGAGAGGGGCTCGCCTTCCAGGAAGGGGCGCGCGATGACGATGGCGTCCTCCTCCAGCGCGACGGAGGCGGGCGCGCCGGCCTGAAGCGTCGGGCAGGCGCGCAGGAGGGACGCCTCGTGCTCCAGGCGGAGACGCAGGCTGGCGCCCGCCGGCCCCACGGCCATGCGCCGCAGGAGGACGCGGGCGCCTTCCGGCGTCTCCGCGAGGTAGGTGCTGGCTCCGCCGGCGGCGGCCAGCGGGCGCAGGACGCGCATGGGCGAGTCTGCCTCGGGCAGGCGAGATAAAGCTTCGGAGAGGCCGGGAAGGAACAAAGGTACATGGTCGAAGAGCCTGGCCGGGGGGTTCGGGGGGCTTCGCCTGGCGCTGTCAACTTAAGTGAAGTGATTTTGAGTCGCAGGCGGCTTGAGGGATTGCTCTCGTGGGCTCGGTCCGCCGAGGGATCCGCCTCCCAAAAGGCGGGATCCCGCGCGCCGAGGGACCTTGCACCTTCTCGCAGGAACCCCCAGGAAAAAATCCCTTACCCTAGGCCCGGGCGCGGCGGCGCGTGGCCAGCACCGCGTCGGCGACGTCCAGGAGGGCGGCCACGTCGGGCTTGAGGACCACGGCGTTGGCCCGCCCCTGCTGGAGCGAGGAGGAGATGCTCTCGTCGTGCCCCGTGAAGACGACGCGCAGCGCGTCGGGGTGCATGATGGCGACGCGCTCCAGGAGATCGGCCCCCGTGAGGCCGGGCATGGTGTGGTCCGTGATGACGAGATCGAAGGGCTTTCCCTCCGTGGCGCGCGCGTCGATGAGGTCCAGGGCCTCGTGGGCGGACGAGGCGCGCGCGACCTCGGTGTGCGGGAGGGCGAAGTGGAGGAAGACCTGCAGGCCCTCCGCCAGGTCGAGGTCGTCGTCGACGACAAGGACGCGTCGGGGCTCCATGGACCCCTCCTTGCGCGCTGCCCCTATTCGTAGGGGTGGGAGTCTCCGCGGGGCGGGCGGGGCGCCTTCCGGAGGCCGGGGGTCGCGTGGCGGCGCTTGGCGATCCACCACGCGAGGCCGGCGAAGAGGCCTTCGCTGCGGGCCAGGACGCTCTGCGCGCTGGGGTGGCGGTGGAGCAGGCGGTGGCGCAGCGCGTGGTGCCGGCGGCGCGGCTCGTAGAGGCGGTGGAGCGGCGCGCCCAGCGCGACGAGGGCGAGGCCCAGCAGGATGGCCTTCCAGCCGCACGCCAGGAGGAGCGCCAGCGAGGCCGCGACGCCCAGCGCGGGAAGCAGCGGCGTGCGCAGCGTGCCGAAGGGGTCCTTGCGCGCGAGGCGCCACGCGGCCAGCGAGGTGGAGAGGAACGTGACCGAGACGAAGACGACGGTCGCGCCGATGAGGAGCGTGAGTCCCCCCGCCAGCGCGGCGGCCAGGGCGAGGGCGCTGAGCAGCAGGAGCGCGCGCAGGGGCACGCCGCCCCGCGTGAGCTTCGCCAAGGGCGCGGGGAGATAGCCGTCCACCGAGAGGGCGTGCGCGAGGCGCGAGGCGCCCAGGAGGTTGGCCTGGTCGGCGCCCAGGATGGAGAGGAGCGCGCCCGCGCCCAGGAGCGCCGCGCCCACGGGGCCCAGGATCGCGCGGGCGGCCTCCACCAGGGGCGCGCTGCTCGACGCGATGGCGCCCTGGGGGAGGATGGCCAGGAGCGCGGCGTTCACCAGGAGGTACGCCAGGAGGCTGAAGGCGAGGCCCGCCGCGATGGCGACGGGGATGCTGCGGCGCGGGTCGCGCACCTCGGCGGCGGGGAGCGTCGCGACCTCGAAGCCGGTGTAGGCCCAGAAGATGACCATGAAGGCGGTGGCGAACTCGAAGGGGCCCCCCTTGACCAGGGGCTCGAAGTGCTCCACGGCGTCGGCGGGCGCGCGGGCGTAGGCGTAGACGCCCAGCGCGGCCAGGAGCGCGAGGGGGGCCAGCTTGAGGAAGCCCACCACGGCGCCCAGGCGCGCGCCGGACTTGGCGGGCGCGAGGTTGAGGGCGAGGACGAGGAGGACGAAGGCGGCCTTCACCAGCGCGTCGGCCCACCACGCCATGCCGGGCACGAAGCCGTGGAGGTACTGCACGAAGGCGCTGGGGAACACGGCGGCGCCCACGAGCTGCGCGAGGAGGATGCTCCACCCCACGAGGAAGCCGGCGCGCTCGCCGAACGCGTCGCGGGCGTAGGCGTAGGCGCCCCCTTCGCTGGGCGCCATCTGGGCGCACGCGCTGAAGTTGAGGGCGATGACGAACGCGACGAGGCCCGCCAGGAGCCAGAGGGCGAGGCTCGCGGCGCCCACCAGGGGCGTGGTCAGGTTCGCGGCGACGTAGATGTCCGCGCCCACGACGGCGCCCACGACGAGGGCGGTGAGGTCGAAGGCGGTGAGGCTCCTGCGGCTGGCGAGGGCGGGCTCGGGCATCCCGCGGGCGGAGGGCGCGCGGCACCCATAAGAAACATACGAATCGTGAATGCCGCGCCGGCCCGCCCGTTTCGGCGCAACGAGGCGCCCCTCCCTGAGGGGCGCGAATGATAGCTTCGGGGCACTCCGGCGCGCAAGGCCTTGCCTGGGAGGCGGCTCGGGTGGTCCATGGCCCAACTCCTCCTCAACAAGGGCATCCTCGCCCGCGCCACCGCCGCCTGCCCCGTCTGCGGGAACCCCGTGGAGATGACCCACGCCTTCAACGGCGCCCGCCTCCGGGAGAGCTACGGCTGCTACCGCTGCGGCCCCACCACGTACACCGTGCGCGTCTGATTCAGCCGACGCTCTGGATCTCCAGCTCGAAGACCAGGTCCTTCCCCACCACGGGCCGCTGGTAGACGTTGCCCTGCGCGTAGGCGTCCTGCACCGGGATCAGCGCCGTCACCGTCTCGCCCACCCGCGCCGTCTTGGCCAGGTTCGTGAACCCGGCGATGACCCCGCTGCCCACGGTGAAGCCGAACGGCTGGTACTGGTCGTCCGCCCGCGCGTGATAGCCCCCCGTGGTGTTGAAGAGGGGCTGCTCCGGGTCCTTGGCCACCGCCAGCATGCTCGTGTCGAAAAGGCGCCCGTCGGTGAGGACGCCCGCGTAGTTCCCGGTGACCTTGTCGCCCTCCTTCACCTGCGCGCCCAGCCGGCCCAGCTTCACGGTGACGCTGGCCGTCGCCGGGGGCACGCCGGGCCAGGCGCTCGCGGCCGTGAGGGTCACGTTGGCGCCGTCGGTGGCGTTGGCCGGGGGCGTGAGGGTGAGGAACGCGACGTGGCCCGTGGAGGCCGGGATGGCGGCGAGGCCCGCCAGGCTGCACGTCCACCCCGCGGGCACCCGGGCGGCGAGGCCCGGCGCGTCGCGGACGTTGCCCCGGTTCTCCACCACCACGGCGAAGGTCGCGGCGCGGCCCGCCTCGGTGGTCTTCTCGCGGACCACCGGGTGGACGCCCACGCCGTGCGCGGCCTCGTAGGCGACGGGGTCGAGGACCTCGGCCTTCTGGATGCGGACGGCGGGCTGCGGCTGCTGCTGCGCGTTGACGCGGGCGCTCCCGATGGCGTTGACCACGGCCATGCCGTCGCTGACCTCGCCGAAGACCGAGTGCCGGTCGTCCAGGGTGGGCTGGGGCGCCAGGGTGATGAAGAACTGGCTGCCGCCGGTGTTGGGGCCCGCGTTGGCCATGGAGAGGATGCCCGCGCCCGCGTGGCGCAGCGAGGGGTTGAACTCGTCGGGAATCTGATAGCCCGGGCCTCCGGAGCCCCACGTCGCGGGGGCGCCGCTCCTGGTGTTGGGGTCGCCGCCCTGGATGACGAAGCCCGCGACGACGCGGTGGAAGAGGACGCCGTCGTAGAAGCCCTGCGAGGTGAGGTTGAGGAAGTTGGCCACGGTCACGGGTGCGGCCTCCCGCTCCAGCGTGAGGGTGACGTTCCCCTTGTCGGTGGCCAGGAGCACGCGGGGCTTCTCGGCCTTCCACCCGGGGTCAGGCGCCGGGGGCGCCGCGCCGGCGGGGCAGAGGGTGTCGCCCGCGACGACGCGCCCCGAGGGGGTCGGGACCGCGGGACCGGAGCCGCCCAGGCAGCCGGCGACGAGGAGGGCCAGGAGGAGGAGCGCGACGAGCCGCATGGCCGGCCGCACCCGAAGGCCGGCTCTTGAAGCTGCCCAGAATGCGCATTCTTGAGCAACGAGGCCCTAAATAGCGGAATGCACACTCACTTCTGTCCATCATGCTGCTCCGGGAGCTGGCGATCCCCTTCGCCCCCACCGAGACGTTCGCGCGCCTCTTCGCCGCCCACGGTGATGGCTTCCTCCTGGAGTCCGCCGAAGGGCCCGAGCGCCTCGCGCGCTACAGCATCCTGGGCCTCGACCCCGTGGGCAAGGTCGCCTTCGTCGACGGCAAGCTCCAGACCACCGGAGCCCTGGATGCGCCGCGCGACGGCGAGGCCCCCTTAGACTACCTGCGCCGCCTCCTGGCCCAGCACCCCACCACGGACCAGGGCTATCGTTACCTCGGCGGCCTCGTGGGGCACGTGGGCTACGAGTTCACGCAGCGCCTCGAACGCCTGGAGCCGCGCGCCTCGGGGCCCTTTCCCGAGCTGGAGTTCGGCCTCTACCTGGACGGCCTCGTCTTCGACCACCTCACCCGCCGCACCGTCTACTTCAGCCACGGCAAGGACCGCAGCGCCGAGCTCGCCGACGCCGCCAAGCGCGCCGTCGACCTCGCGCCGCCCCGCTTCGGCGCGCCGCGCGTGAACGTCGACTCGCCCCGCTTCGAGAAGATGGTGGAGCAGGCCAAGGCCCACGTCCACGAAGGCGACGCCTTCCAGGTCGTGCTGTCGCGCCGCTTCGACCTCGACGCCCAGGGCGACCTCCTCCCCTACTACGAGGCCCTCAAGCGCGCCAACCCCAGCCCCTACATGTATTACCTCAAGAGCGGCGAGCGCCGCCTCGTGGGCGCCAGCCCCGAGATGCTGGTGCGCGTGGACGGGGGCCGCGTGGAGACCTTCCCCATTGCGGGCACGCGCCCCATGGGGCGCAACCCCACCGAGACGGAGCGCCTCGCCGCCGAGCTCCTCGCCGACCCCAAGGAGGCCGCCGAGCACGCGATGCTCGTGGACCTCGCGCGCAATGACGTCGGCCGCGTCGCCGAGTACGGCACCGTCAAGGTCAGCGAGAGCCGCAAGATCGAGCGCTTCAGCCACGTCCAGCACATCGTCAGCAAGGTCGAAGGGCGCCTGCGCCCCGGCCGCGGCGCGCTGGACGCCTTCGCCGCCCTCTTCCCCGCCGGCACCGTCTCGGGCGCGCCCAAGGTGCGCGCCATGGAGATCATCCGCGACCTCGAGGCCGACGCGCGCGGCCCCTACGCGGGCGCCGTGGGCTACTTCTCCTTCAACGGCAACGCCGACGCCGCCATCTGCATCCGCACGCTGGCCTCCTCCGGGCGGCGCGCCTCCGTGCAGGCCGGCGCCGGCGTCGTCCACGACAGCATCCCCGAGGCCGAGGCCCGCGAGACCGAGGCCAAGGCCCGGGGCCTGCTCTCCGTCGCGGAGGGATTCTCCTGACGCACGCCACGCCCCCCACCGACCTGCCCGTGCAGAAGAACGTGAAGATCGAGGAGGTCACCCCCGCCCTCGGGTGCTGACATGAAGACCCTCGTGATCGACAACTTCGACTCGTTCACGTACAACCTCGTCCAGTACCTGGGAGAGCTGGGCGCGGACCCGGTGGTGCGCCGCAACGACGCCATCACCGCCAAGGAGGCCGAGGCCATGGCGCCTGACGCCATCGTGATCTCGCCCGGCCCGGGCAACCCCGCGGACCCCCGGTACTTCGGCGTGTGCGCGGACCTGCTCACGGGCCTCTCGCGCTCCACGCCCACGCTGGGCGTCTGCCTGGGGCTCCAGGGGTTCGCCCACGTCTACGGCGGCAAGGTCGTGCACGCGCCGCGCGTCGTCCACGGCAAGTCCAGCCTCGTGGAGCACGACGGGCGCGGCGTCCTCGCGGGCGTGCCCAGCCCCTTCCGCGCCGCGCGATATCATTCCCTCGTCGTCGAGCGCGAGAGCCTGCCCGCCGAGATCGAGGTGAGCGCGTGGACCGCCGAGGGCGAGGTCATGGGCGCGCGTCACCGGAGGCATCCCATCGAGGGCGTGCAGTTCCACCCCGAGAGCATCCTCACGGACCACGGCATGGCGATCCTGCGCAACTTCGTCCAGGGGGCGCGCCGCTGAAGGAGTTCATCGCGGCGGCCGTCGACGGCAGGAGCCTCTCCGAGGCGGACGCCTACGCGGCCATGGCGTGCGTCATGGACGGCCAGGCGACGCCCGCGCAGCTGGCGGGCTTCCTCGTGGCCATGCGCATGAAGGGCGAGACCGTCGAGGAGCTGACCGGCTTCGCGCGGGCGATGCGCGAGCGATGCGCCCTCATCGCGCCCGACGTGAAGGGGCGCCTGACCGACACGTGCGGCACGGGCGGCGCGCCCATCAAGACGTTCAACGTCTCGACGCTCTCCGCCTTCGTCGCGGCGGGCGCGGGCGTCCCCATCGCGAAGCACGGCAACCGCGCGGTGACCAGCCGGTGCGGCAGCGCGGACGTGCTGGAGGCCCTGGGCGCGAACCTCGCCCTGGAGCCGGCGCGGGTGAAGAAGGTCATCGAGGAGGTGGGCGTCGGCTTCCTCTTCGCGCCCAACTTCCACCCCGCCATGCGCCACGCCATCGGACCGCGCCGCGAGCTTGGCGTGCGCACCGTGTTCAACCTCCTGGGGCCCCTCACGAACCCCGCCGGCGCGCAGGGGCAGGTGCTGGGCGTCTACCACCCCAGCCTCGTGCCCAAGCTCACGCCCGTGCTGCGCAACCTGGGCGTGCAGAACGCCATGGTCGTCCACGGCGAAGGCGGCCTCGACGAGATCAGCCCCTTCGGCCCGACGCGCGTGGGCCGCGTCAAGGAGGGCTCGGTGGAGTACTTCACCGTCAACCCCGAGGAGTTCGGCTTCTCCCGCGTGGCGCCCGAGGACGTGCAGGGCGGCGACCCGCAGGCCAGCGCGCGGATCTTCCTGGACGTGCTCCACGCCCGGGAGGGCCCCCGCGCCGACACCGTGATCATGAACGCCGCCGCGGCCGCGGTGGTGGGCGGCAAGGCCAAGGACCTCCAGGAGGGGGTCGCCGTCGCCCGGCAGAGCATCCGCAGCGGCGCGGCCCTGGAGAAGCTGGAGCGCTTCGTCGCCTCCACGGGTGGATCGTTGGCCAGTTTGGCTTGAGCAAGCGGAAGGGGTTTTGTCTTCCTTCCGGCGTGCGGGCCCGCGGGGTTGTTTCTCCTGCGAACCGTCGTGACCGCCGTTTCGGCTCTGCTGGTCCTGTCCCTCCTGCCCGCCGCCCTTGCCCTTCCCGACCCGCCCATCGAGCAACAGGTCGGGCCCACCTGCGTCCCCGTCATCGGTGGCGTCCTGGGCGGCGACACCTGCCTGGGCCTCTTCGTCCACCTGGGCCCCGACGGCCTCCACAGCTGGTTCATCCTTCCCTGTGGCGTCGGGAACCTGGTTGACAATTGCGGGCTCGCCCTGGACGCGGACGCCACGCAGGCGCACCTCGTGGTCACGCCGCAACTGGGCTGCCGCCAGGTGTGCGTGCCCTCCCTGGAGCAGCTTGACGTCCTCCTTCCGGGCAGCGAGCTTGCCGTGACGCACACGACGTGCGTGCTCTCCCTGTGCGGTGTCGAGGACGTGGAGGCGTCGGCCGCGGGCGTCCACGTGGGCGCGACGCCGGTCCCCTGTGTCCTCAACGTCTGCGCGCCCCGCGGCCAGGCCACCGTGGGGACCAACGGCAGCGTGAACACCACCGCGGAGGTCCTCTGCGGCCCCGCCGCCGGGGGCGCGTGCCTCCTGGCCGCCGGCTTGACGGGCCCCGACGGGACCCTCTTCCTCCAGCAGGACGTCGTGGGCGCGGGCCCGGTGGTGGAGCTTCACGAGTCGGTCACCCCCGCGGGCGCGGTGGACGCGCACCCCAACCCGTCGTGCTTCTTCGCCATCGTGGGCGGCGTCGTGATCTGCCAGAACATCGACGTGTCCACGGGCGCGCTGCTGGGCGGCGACGTCCACGTGTGCGCGCTGGTGCACCTCTACGGGAGCGTCAACCTCAACGAGGCACCCTGCTTCCCGTGAGGCGCTGCTGAACACATCTGTTCAGCAATGTCATAAATAGCGGAATCGCGCTGGGTCGGGTCAGTGGCCACGCTCCCCGACTTCGGCGCGTCCGCCCGCGAGCGCGTGCGGACCGGCTACTACGACCTGCGCCGGCTGCCCGACTTCTGCCCGCCCCGCGAGCCCCCCTCGCTGCGCGCCGCGCTCGCCCGCGCCAAGGTCCCCGTGGTGGCCGAGATCAAGCCCGCCTCGCCCACCGCGGGCGCGCTGCGGCCGGAGGCCGACGCGGGGGCCCTCGCGCGCGCCTTCGTCGCCGCGGGCGCCTGCGGCGTCAGCGCCCTCGCCGTGAAGGAGGGGTTCGGCGGCTCGCTGGAGAACGTCATCGCCGCCAGCGGCGCGGGCGCCCCGGTGCTGTTCAAGGACTTCGTCGTGGACGAGGCGCAGCTGAAGGCCGCGCGCCGCTGCGGCGCCAGCGCCGCGCTCCTCATCCTCGACCTCACGGGCGAGGCGGAGACGGCGCGCCTCCTCGCCCGCGCCCACGCCCTGGGCCTCGAAGCCCTGGTGGAGGTCTACGACGAGGAGGGGTATCGCGCCGCGGCCAAGCTCGACGCGGACCTCCTGGGCGTCAACAACCGCGACCTGCGCCGCGAAGGGCTCCCCGTGGACCCTGCACGCGCCGGGAGGGTGCTATCATCCTGCGGGCCCGCCCGCGCGCCCACCCTCGCCCTCTCCGGCGTGGAGACCGCCGCCGACGCGCGCCGCCAGATGGCCGCCGGCGCCGCGGGGGTCCTCGTGGGGAGCGCCCTCATGCGCGCGCCCGACCCCGCCGCCGCCCTGCGCGCGCTCACGGGGGCCTCCGCGTGACGCTCGTCAAGGTGTGCGGCCTTCGCGAGGAGGCCCACGTCCGCGCCGCGCGCGACGCCGACGCCGTGGGCTTCGTGGTCGAGAGCCCCAGGAGCCCGCGCGACCTGCCCCTCGCCGAGGCCGCGAGGCTCGTCCGCGCCGCGGGGCCGCTCCAGACGACGGTCGCCGTCACCGCGAGCCGCGACGCGGACGCCCTCCTGCGCATCGTGGACCAAGTGCGCCCCCACGCGCTCCAGGCGCCCGCGGACGCGGCCTTCGCGCCCGTGCGCAAGCTGCACCCCACCCTGAGGATCCTCGCCGCGGCGTGCCCCGGCGACCCCGCGCCCCCCGAGGCGGACCTCCTCGTCCTCGACGCCGCGACGGGGGACGGATACGGCGGCACGGGCCGCCGCCTCGACCCCGCCCTCGCGCGCAGCGTGATATCATCCTCGCCCATCCCCGTCCTCCTCGCCGGGGGCCTCGCGCCGGAGAACGTGGCGCAGGCCATCCGCGACGCGCGCCCCCACGGCGTCGACGCCAGCAGCGGCCTGGAGACCGAGGGCCGCAAGGACCCCCGCAAGATCGCCGAGTTCGTCCGCCAAGCCAGGAGCGCCCTCCCATGACTACAGGAAGATTCGGGGAGTTCGGCGGCCGCTTCGTCCCCGAGACGCTGATGCCCGCCCTCGAGGAATTGGAGCACGCCTACGCCAAGGTCCAGTCCGACCCCTCCTTCGCCCGCGAGCTTCACCTGCTGTCGACGGAGTACGGCGGCCGCCCCACGCCGCTCACCTTCGCGCCGCGCCTGACCGAGCACGCCGGCGGGGCGCGCATCTACCTGAAGCGCGAGGACCTCGTCCACGGCGGCGCCCACAAGTTCAACAACGTCATGGGCCAGGCCCTCCTCGCGAAGCGGATGGGCAAGACGCGCATCATCGCCGAGACGGGCGCCGGCCAGCACGGCGTCGCCACCGCCATCGCGTGCGCGCGCCTCGGCCTCCCCGCCGAGGTCTACATGGGCGCCAAGGACGTCGAGCGCCAGAGCCTCAACGTCTTCCGCATGCGCCTCATGGGCACCCAGGTCCACCCCGTGGAGAGCGGCAGCAAGACCCTCAAGGACGCCGTCAACGCCGCCCTGCGCGACTGGGTCGCCAACGTCCGCACCACGCACTACATCATCGGCAGCGTCGTGGGACCGCACCCGTTCCCCACCATCGTGCGCGACTTCCAGAAGGTCATCGGAGAGGAGATCAAGACGCAGATGCGCCAGCGCGAAGGCCGCCTCCCCGACGCCCTCGTCGCGTGCGTCGGCGGCGGCAGCAACGCCATGGGCACGTTCTACCCGTTCATCGGCGATGGCGCCGTGCGCCTCGTGGGCGTCGAGGCCGGCGGCGAAGGCGTCAGCACGGGAAAGCACAGCGCCACCCTGGGCGCCGGCAGCAAGGGCGTCCTCCACGGCGCGTATTCCTACATGCTCCAGGATGCCGACGGCCAAGTCACCGAGACGCACAGCATCAGCGCGGGCCTCGATTATCCTGGGGTTGGCCCCGAGCATGCGTGGCTCAAGGAGACGGGCCGCGCGGAGTACGTCAGCGTCACCGACCGCGAGGCCCTGGAGGGCGTGCGCCTCCTCTGCCGCCTCGAAGGCATCCTCCCCGCCCTCGAAAGCGCGCACGCGGTGTACCAGGGCGTGCAGCTTGCGCGCGCGATGCCCCGCGACTCCGTGGTGGTCATCACCGTGAGCGGCCGCGGCGACAAGGACGTGCACACGCTCCAGAAGGAGTTCGGGGAGGGGTTCGCCTGAGCCGCCTTGCAGGCGCCTTCCCCAAGGAGCGGCCCGCCCTCGTGGCCTACCTCGTGGCGGGCGACCCCAGCCTGGACGCCTCCTTCGAGCACGCGAAGGCCATCCTCGCCGAGGCGGACGTGCTGGAGATCGGCGTCCCCTACAGCGACCCCGTCGCGGACGGGCCCGTCATCGAGCGCGCGGGCGTGCGGGCCCTGGAGCGCGGCACGACGTTGGCGGACTGCCTCGCCCTCGCGAAGCAGCTCCGCGCCATCACGCCCAAGCCCCTCGTGGTGATGACGTACTACAACCCGGTCCTCCAGAAGGGGCTCGCGCGCTTCGCGCGGGAGGCGCGCGACGCGGGCGTGGACGGCGTGATCCTCCCCGACGTGCCGCTGGAGGAGTCGGGCCCGGCGGGTGACGCGCTGGCGAAGGAGGGGATCGACCTCGTCCAGCTGGCGAGCCCCGCCAGCCCGCCCGAGCGCCTCGCGCGCCTGGCCAAGGCCACCCGCGGTTTCCTCTACGTCGTGAGCAGCTTCGGCGTCACGGGCACGCGCGACGACCTCGCGCCCGAGACGGGCGACCTCGTGCGGCGCGTGAAGGCGCTGGGCGTCCCCTTCGCGGTGGGCTTCGGCGTCGCGCGCCCCGAGCACGTGAAGTCCCTCGCCGCCGCGGGCGCGGCCGGCGTCGTCGTGGGCAGCGCCATCGTGGGGCGCATCGAGCGGGGCGAGACGCCCGAGCAGGTGGCCGCGTTCGTGCGCGCGCTGCGCGGGTGACTTCCAAGGCTCAACCTCGGGCTCTGCGGATCGTTTCTGGCGCCGTTGAGCGTTGCGTCCCGGCCCGTGCCGCGACCCTCGATATCATGTTAGCATGCGGCGCTCCGGGCGCGGAGCCTCACGATGCCCTCCCCACCTCGACGCGCGAGACCCCTCTTCGCCCTCCTCTTCGGCCTGGCCGCGCTGGCCGCCGTCGCCCCGCTGCCCACCACTGAGGCCGCCTCGGGCGAGTGCCGCGTGGCCAGCGGCTACGACGTCTTCACCACGGACGCCAGCGGCACGACGCTGGGCATCCAGGCCCTCGCCGGGCTCGTCGATCCCCTCTTCCACTACCAGGGCGTGCCCTACGGCCAGTTCGCCTTCGGCAGCGCCGGCGTCCGGCCCACGGGGCCCGCGGACACCGTCGTCGCGCGCCTCGCCGAAGGGAGCCCCACGTCGCCCGTGGTCCCCGTGCAGCTTGTCGGCCTGCAGCTCGCGTCCGTGGAGACCGTCGGCGGCCAGCAGCACTTCATCACGCTCCAGACCGCGCGCACCCTGGCGGACGTCACCGGCCGCGGCGCGGCCTCCGTCGCGCTGGGGCCCGGCCAGCCCAGCCTGGGCACGCTGACCCTCGCCTTCGATCCGGACTGCTCGGGCGGCACGCTGGAGTCCCTCTTCGACGTCGCCTTCGACGTGCGCCTGGGCAGCGTGACCGGCCCCATCATCGCCTCGGCCACCGAGACGATCTCCTCCACCAGCGTCCCGTGGGGGCACCTCTCCGACGTCCCGCGCGGGCTCGACGAGCAGGGCCGCCTGGCGGTCCACCGCGTGGAGGACGCCCTTCAGCACATCCCCGGCGTCGACTACCTCCTCAACGGCCTCGACGAGGCCGCGGACTTCCACCCCGGCTTCGCGCTGCCGCTTCCCTGCGGCGCCAGCTCGCTCAACGGCCCCACGGGCTCCTTCCCGCCGCCCGCCTCCAGCGGCGCGGCCTACGGCGGCCCCACCACCATCACGTTCCACGTGGGCGACCACCGCTCCATCACCGTGGACACCGTGTACCAGGTCAGCGGGCCCACCACGCTCACGTCCATCCACCACACGGACTCCGGGAGCGACCACCACTGGGAGTTCCACGGGGGCGACCTCAACACGCGCGGGTTCGACTACCACTTCCACACGACGTGCCTCTGGCCGTACTACGGGCTGGACGAGGACTTCGCGGGAGGGCCCGTGACGGTCTACAACTGAGCCTCTGGCCGGGCCGCGCGCAACAACGCTTATCTTCGCGCGGCCCGGCTCCCGACCCGATGCGCCTCCTTGCCGGAGCCCTGCTGCTGGCCCTCCTCGCGGGCTGCGTCACGCCCGCCAGCGTGAGCCCCGCCAACGCCCCCGGCGCCGCGGACCTGCTGAAGATGATCCCCTCCTTCGGCAAGGTCGTGAAGGTGGGCGACCTGGGCAACGAGCCCGTCGTTCGCGTGGCGCCCGACGGCACGGTATACGTCGCGGCGCTCCAGCACGTCTACGTGAGCGTGGACAACGGCACCTCGTTCAAGGAGGTCGACTTCAAGGGCGCCCTGCCCATCTACGCCAGCGACTCCGCCCTCGCGGTGGCGCCCGACGGGCACGCCTACGTCGCCTTCGACTGGCCCTACGCGGGCGAGACCGCCGTGTGCGATAGCAAGGACAAGGGCGCCACCTGGCACTGCTCCCCCATCGTCGTGCCCGGCGCCACCGACCGCATGTGGATCGTGGCGCCCACCGAGAAGGATGCCTACCTCGTCACCGGTGAGCAATTGGACCGCCCCACCTTCGCCGCCACGCACGACGCGGGGCAGTCCTGGAGCATGACCAGCATGGACTGGACCGAGGAGGTCCAGGGCGAGGACCTCGTCTGGGACCCCGTCCTCAAGGAGGTCGTCGAGGCCGCGGACAACCCCGACGGCAACGGCGGCTGGGGCGTGCGCACCATCGCCACCGACGGCACCTACAAGGGGTTCGCCCCCGTCGCGCTCCCCGCGCCCGGCACCGCCAGCATGGGCGTCGACGCCGCGGGCTCATGGTGGGCCGCGACGTGCGCTGACCCCAAGGCGAAGGAGTGCGCGCCCGCCGTCGCGTCCAGCGCGGACCAGGGCAAGACGTGGACGATCCACAACCTCACCTTCTCGGGCAAGACGCTGCTGATGCCCTTCGTCACCGCGGGCGCCGCGGGGCAGGTCGCCATGGGCTGGTACGAGACCAACGCCAGCAGCGCGGACGACGCGACCGCCGAGTGGCGCTTCGTCGTCGCCCACAGCACGGACGGCCAGACGTTCCGCACCGACGTCCTCTCGCCGGAGCCCGTCCACAAGGGCGGCATGTGCCGCGCCGTGACGTGCCTGGGCGACAACCGCTTCGCGGGCGACTTCATCGGCCTCGCCTTCGGCCCCGACGGCAGCCTCCACGCGACGTGGAACAAGCAGACGGGCGCCAAGCTCCTCCCCGTGGGGCAGAGCCCGACGCCCTACACCGAGGTCGACTACGCGCGGACGACGAGTTAGCTGAGCGCCTATGGCGTCGCTTGGAGGTTGGTGACGTCAGCCCACGTGAGGTCACCGAAGCCGTCCTCATAGACACCGATCTTCAGCCTCACGTCCGAAACGACCCCCGTGACGCCGGGGATGCTGAAGGTGAACTGGTGAACGCCCATCTGCGGCGTGCACGAGCCGCCCGGATTGAACTTGTCCACGGTATACGTCTGGCCGTTGAAGATGGCCTGGACGATGACGCCGTCGAAGCTGACGGAGTCCGAGGAGAGGACGCTGAGATATTCGTAGGAGATGACGGTCGCTCCGGACACCAGCGTGTAGGTCGCGGTGCTCGTGGCGGCCCCGACGATCCCCGTTCCTTCCGTGCCCGAGCATCCGTTGGCGAGCTGCCCCGCCTGAAGCTGGACGCCGTCTGGGCACGTGGCGTCGCCGCTGAGCGTCCAGCCCGAGCAGAAGTCCGTGATGGGTGGATGGGCGCTCGCCTGCGGCGTTCCCATGACCACAACGAGTACGATCGCAACCAAGCCGTTTTGGATCCAAGCCGTTGCTCTCATGATGTGATCCCTTCTGTTCCACCTGGGCGGAACCGAGGCAGTTAGTCCGCCCAGTGTGCAAGTAACTTCCTGGGATTGCGCCCAGCTCCATCCACCGAGCTAACTCGATGCATGCTCGGGGCGAAGAGATGAGCAGAGAGCGAAGCAGCCGGCGCTGCCCGGTTCTTTGACGTTTCCAGAAAGATGGGCGAAATCTATTTCTCGCCGGCGTGATGGGGGCACATGTTCTCGGTGGAGCCCCGCGGCAGCCGCGTCGCGATCCTGCGCATGGACGACGGCAAGGTCAACGCCATCGGGCCCGCCTTCGTGGAGCGATTCCCCGCCGCGTGGCGCGAGGCCACTCAGGAAGGGCGCGCCGTGGTGCTCGCGGGCAACGCCAAGGCGTTCTGCGCGGGCCTCGACCTCAAGGTGCTGCCCACGCTGGAGGGGCCCGACGTGGCGCGCTTCGCCCGCGCGTTCATGGGCGTCTTCGCCGAGGTGCTGGCGTGCCCGCGCCCGGTGGTCGCCGCCGTGGACGGGCCCGGCCTCGCAGGCGGCGCGATCCTGGCCCTCAGCGCGGACGTGCGCCTCGCGACGCCCCGCGCGCGCCTGGGCCTCACCGAGATGCCCGTGGGCATCCCGTTCCCCGCGCCCGTCATCGACCTTGCCAGGGAGATGCTCCCCCCGCAAGAGCACGGCCCGGCCATCCTCCAGGGGGTCGTGCGCGAGGGCGCCGCGCTCCAGGCGCGCGGCTGGGCGCACGAGATGGTCGACTCCCCCCGCGTGGTGGAGGAGGCCGTGCGCCTCGCGGACGAGATGGCGGGCTTCAACCCCTCCGCGTACCGCTCCGGCAAGGCGCACCTGCGCGCCGGCGTGCTGGCCTCCTTCGAGCGCTTCGCCAAGGACGGCCCCGACGCGTGGGCCGCGCGCCTGGCCGAGCCCGAGACCCTCGAGGCCATCGTCTCGTACTTCCAGCGCGTGACCCGGAAGTAGGCGAACGCTGAAGCGCGCCGCGGCGTTTGCGCCTCCGCATGGCCTCGCTGAGCGCCTTCCTCAACGTCTCCGACCTCAAGCAGAGCCTCGCCTTCTACCAGGCCCTCGGCTTCGCGCCCACCTACGTCTCCCAGAACCGCGCGGGCGTCGACGCCTACGCGGGGCTCGACTACGACGGCGCGGAGGTCGAGCTGGGCTGGATCGGCAGCAACAGCGACCCCGAGTACCGCGCGTGGGTCGGCACGCCCCTGGGCGCGGGCGTCGTGCTCTACCTCAACGTGCGCGACGTGGACAAGGTCGCCGCCAAGGCGAAGACCGTGGGCGCCACCATCGAGTACGGCCCCGAGGACCGCAGCTACGGCCGCGTGCTGGGGCTCAACGACCCCGACGGCTACGTGGTGACGTTCATCCAGGAGCCCCGGAAGGCCGCGCCGCGCCGCAAGGCCGCGAAGAAGGCGCCCGCGAAGAAGGGCAAGAAGGCGGCCAAGAAGGGCGCGAAGAAGGCCGCCCGCAAGGCGCCGCGCCGCCGCTGAGCCGCCTCCGTTCTGCGGCGCAGAAAACCCCTTGACCCAAGCCAACCTTGGGCGTGCCGATCCGCGATGGCACGCCCCCGGACCCCTGAAGAGCGAGCGAAGCGCGTCGCGGAGCTGGAGGGCAAGGCCAGCCGGCGGCGCGTCCTCCAGTGGTCCGTCGCGGTGCTGGTCGCCCTGCTGGTGGTGGGCGGCGTCGCCTACGGCCTCAGCCGCGTCCCCAAGCCGGCCCCCGACGTCCACTGGCACGCCAAGTACCAGGTCTGGGTCAATGACCAGCAGCTCAGCTTCGCCAACTCCAAGTTCGACGCCAACGTGAACCAGGACTTCTACCTCCCCGCGCACATGCACGGGCCCAACTTCGACGTCATCCACAACGAGGGCAAGGAGGGCGAGGGCACGCTGGGCAAGTTCTTCCAGTTCGGCCTCTCGGGGGGCAAGATCGCCGACGACGAGCTGGTGATCCCCGAAGGCGCCTCGCTCGCCTCGGGCGGCGCGCCCTTCTCGGGCGACTTCAAGAACGCCGGCAACCAGACGGTGCAGATGTACGTGAGCAACCAGGTGACCAACGAGTCGTGGACCCGCGTGGCGGGCAACCTGGCGGGCTTCTCGTTCCACGATGGCGACCGGCTGCTGATCCTCTACGGCGACTACTCGCCGGACCGCCTCGCGGCGCTGGAGGACCAGTTCCCCAGCTTCGACCCCTCCACGGTGCAGTGAGCGGGGGTTCTGCGCCGCAAAATGTCGTCACGGCAAAGGCCCAGCCGCGCTTGCACCGGTCCAGCCATGGCCAGCGCGTCCGACGCCCCCGCCCTTGAGGCGCGGGACCTGAGGAAGTCGTACCGGCTCTCGCGGACCAACGTCTACGAGGCGCTGCGCGGCGTGAGCCTCGTCGTGCGCCCCGGCGAGATGGCCGCCATCATCGGACCCTCCGGCTCGGGCAAGAGCACGCTCATGAACCTCCTCTCCACGCTGGACCGGCCCACCTCGGGCAAGGTGCTGGTGGACGGCACGGACACGAGCCGCATGGGCGACGCCTCCCTGGCGACGCTGCGCAACAGGAAGATCGGCATCGTGTTCCAGCAGTACAACCTCATCTCGCGGATGACGTGCGTCGAGAACGTGCAGCTTCCGCTGGTGGCCATGGGCGTGCCGCCCCTGGAGCGGCACAAGCGCGCGAAGGCCGCGCTGGAGAGCGTCGGGCTGGGCCACCGGCTGCGCAACCGCCCCGCCGAGATGAGCGGCGGCGAGCAGCAGCGCACCAGCATCGCGCGCGCCCTCGTCACGCGCCCCAAGATCCTCCTGGGCGACGAGCCCACGGGCAACCTCGACAGCAAGACCACGCAGGGCGTCCTCCAGCTCTTCCACGAGATCAACGAGGCGCAGGGCGTGACGACGCTCCTCATCACCCACGACATGAACGTCGCGCGCCAGACGCGCCGCGTCATCCGCATCCGCGACGGCCTCGTGGAGGCCGACGAGCCCAACCTCCCCCTCCCGGTGACCGCATGATCCCCGCCCGCCTTCTCGCCGCCAGCCTCGCCCTGATCACCGTCGCGAGCGCCCTCGCCGTCCTGCCCACCGCGGCCGCCACCAGCGTGGAGTCCGCGACGTGGGGCGCCCCCGGCGCGCCCGTGGAGGCGGCGCCGGGCGACAACGCCGTGCCGGTGAGCGTCAGCATCCGCAACGTCGACCAGCGCACCTACCAGGACGTGCGCGCGGTGCTGGGCGCTGTGGACGGCGTCGCGCCCATGGCGGGGGGCGACACCGCCTCGCTCACGGGGAGCTTCGCCCCCGCGGACATCTGGACGGCCAAGTTCTACGTCAACGTCGCGCCCGGCGTCACCGTCGGCGCGACCTACGACCTGCCCGTCACCGTCTACCTCACCAACAAGGGGACGACCTCCACCGCGACCGACTCCCTCGTGGCGCCCATCGCGCTCACCGGGCGCCCCTCGCTCCAGGTGTCCGCGGACCCCGCGACGCTTCCGGCCGGCGAGGAGCAGAGCGTGAAGCTCACCCTCACCAACGCGGGGAGCGCCTCCGCGGGCGGCGTCTCGCTGAGCCTCGCGCCCGCCGAGGGCCTGACGCTCGTGCGCAGCGCGAACACCTTCGACGTGGGGAGCCTCGCGGCGGGCCAGAGCCGGAACGTCTCGGTCACGCTGCGCGCGGCCTCCGCGGGCTCCACCACGCTAAGCGCGGGGCTCTCCTACGCCAACGCGGCGGGCGCCGCGGTGCAGGCGACGCGCACGCTCTACTTCGACGCCGTGGGCGCCGCGCCCCCGGGCCTCTCGGTGGGCCTCCTCTGGAGCGACGTCGCGCAGGGCGAGGCGGGCACCGTCGCGCTCCAGCTCCAGAACGCGGGCTCCTCGGCCGTCTCCAACGTGACCGTGACGGCGACGCCCCAGCAGGGCTCGGGCCTCGTGGCCGACGGCGGCGACGGCGCGCAGTATGTCGACTCCCTCGCCGCGGGCGCCTCCCGCGAGGTGGACTTCCGCTTCCTGAGCACGAGCGCCTCCGCGGGCCCCGCCGCGCTGGACGTCGCCGCCTCGTGGCGCACGCCCGACGGGGCGCTCCACACGCGCGCGACGACGCAGGCCATCCGCGTCGCGGCGCCCACGCGGGCCGACGTGCGAGTCTCCCTGGCCGAGGACCACCTGGACTCGGGCCGCGCGGGCACGCTCACGTTCACCATCCTCAACAACCAGTCGACGGCTCTGCACGGCCTCACCGCCACGCTGGCCTCGACCTCCACCGCGTACACCGTGCTCGACGCCAGCGACTCGCGCGTCCTGGGCGCGCTGGACGCGGGCGCCAGCGAGCAGGACGTCGTGCGCGTCCTCACGAGCAACGGCGCGACGGGCCTCCAGCAGATCAAGCTCCAGCTGGACTGGCAGGGGGCCGACGGCGGCGCGCGCTCGCAGACCTACGACTTCGGCATCGCGATCCTGGGCACGGTGGACATCCAGGTCACGGGCAGCACGGGCACCTTCGACGCGGCGAGCGGCGCGGGCTCCATCTCGGCGACGCTCACCAACCTAGGCAACGCCGTCGCGCACAACGCCTACGTGAGCCTCGGCCCCAGCCTCGCCTACGAAGCGACGCAGGAGACGTACCTGGGCGACGTGAACCCCAACACCGCGCTCCCCTTCACGCTCCAGACGACGCTCACCAACACGTCGCTCCTCGCCGCGCGCGGGACCGGCGCCGGGGGCCAGCAGCAGGGGCGCGGCTTCGGCGGCGGCAACGGCACGGGCGGGTTCGGCGGCGGGCGCTTCGGCGGGAACGGCACCGCGGGCGGCGGCTTCCGCAACGGCACGCGCGGAGGCGGCTTCGGCGGGTTCGGCGGCGGGCTCACCAACGCCACGTTCACCGTGCGCTGGAACGACGAGTACGGCACCGTCCACAGCGCGGTCTTCTCCGTCGCGACGCCCCCGCGCGCCGCCACCGCCTCCGCGGGCGCCAGCACCGCCAGCGCGCGCGCCAGCGCGGGGGGCGTGCCCACGCTCTGGATCGTCCTGGGCGCGGGCGCCCTCGTCGCGGTGGGCCTCGGGGCCTACGCCGTGCAGCGGCGCCGCAGGATGGACGACGAGCGCGAGGAGTGACGCGCCTTGCCCATGCAGGTCGTCGACGCGCTTCGCCTGGCCGCCAGCGGCCTCCGGGAGCGCAAGATGCGCACCGCCCTCACGCTCCTGGGCATCGTCATCGGCACGAGCATGATCGTCGCCCTGGAGGCGTCCACGCAGGGGCAGAGCCGCGCCATCAGCGACCAGCTGGAGAAATTGGGCCCCACGACGCTCATCGTGCAGGTGAACGGCTTCGGGGGCAACCAGCGCAACTTCACGCAGAACGATATCACGACCATGGAGGGGCTCGACCACGTGAAGTCGGCCTTCCTCGCCGTCGAGGGGGACGGGCAGATCTCGCGAGGTGGCGAGACGGACTCCGTGGCCATCCTGGGCGTGGACCCCGCCGACCTGCCCACCCTCGTGCGCGGCCTCCAGGTCCAGGACGGGAGCGTCTACCAGCCGGGGGACCTCACCGCCGCGTTCCTGGGCAGCACCGCCGCGACGCCCACGGACGCGACGAAGGTCCCCAGCGCGGCGGGCGACGCCGTGCAGGTGTCGACGCAGGTCCGGCAGTTCACGGCGCAGGGGCGCGGCGCGCAGCAGACCATCACGCGCACCTACGTCGTGTCGGGCATCGCGGCGCCCTTCGGCAGCGCGCCCTTCGTCAACGTCGACGGCACGGTGTTCATGACGCCCCGCGCCGCGCAGCAGCTCCTCGGCCTCCCCCTCACGCAGTACAACGAGATCGTCGTCTTCGCCGACACGCCCGACGACGTGAGCGCCGTGCAGAGCGAGATCCAGGCCGCATACGCCAACGTGCGCGTGCTCTCGGGCACGCAGCTGGCCAGCGCCATCAGCAGCGTGTACGGCACCATCACGACGCTCCTGGAGAGCGTCGCCGCCATCTCGCTCATCGTCGCGGGCGTGGGCATCGCGAACACCATGTTCGTGAGCGTGATCGAGCGCACCACCGAGATCGGGACGCTCAAGGCGCTGGGCTTCAACGGACGGCAGGTGCTCTCCATCTTCCTCCTGGAGGCGAGCCTCACGGGCGTCGCCGGGGGCGTCCTGGGCTGCCTCGCGGGTGTCGGCGTCGCGTTCGGCATCGGCCACTTCATCTCCTTCTCCCCCACCGGCAACGCCGCGGCGCAGGGCGCCCAGCGCGCGGCCGCCAACGTCGCCACGCGCGGCGGCGGGGGAGGGGGCTTCGGCGGCCGCGGAGGCGGCTTCGGCGGGGGCGGCTTCGGAGGCCCGGGGGGCGGAGGGTTCGGTGGCGGCGGCCTCGGCGCCAGCGCCGCCTCCGCGCACGCGGCGCCCGTGTTCACGCCCGAGATGTTCCTCGTCGTCATCGGCTTCGCCATCCTCGTCTCCGTGGTGGCCGGCCTCATCCCCGCGCGCAAGGCGTCGCGGATGGACCCCGTCATCGCCCTCAAGCGTCTTTGATATCAGGTGAGAACCCCATGCGCTCCGCCCTGCTCCCCGCCCTCGTCCTCGCCCTCCTCGTGGTGGCGCCCCTCGCGACCGCGCAGCAGCCCCCCTCCGACCCCTCGTGCCCCGGAGGGCGCGGCGGCGGAGGGTTCGGCGGCGGGGGCCAGCCCCCCCAGGGGCGCAACTTCACGCGGCCCGACAACGGCACGCGCCAGGGGAACGGCACGCGGGGCGGCTTCGGCGGCGAGCCGCTCCCCGAGCTGAACCTCACCTTCGACCCCTCGGGGCCCCTCACGCTGGCGCCGGGCGCCACGGCCAGCGTGCAGGTGAATTTCCGCAACGACGGGAGCGCGTCCCTGGACCTCACGCTCATGGCGTCCTCCTTCGGGCGCCGCAACGCGACTCCGCTGGTGACGGCCAGCCTCGACCCGGCCTCGGGCACGCTGGACCCCGGCGCCAGCGCGTCGGCCACGCTCACGGTGACGCTGGACCCCTCCGCGCCCGCGGGCTGCCCGCAGATGGTCTTCGTCACGGCCCGCGACGCGGCCACCAACCGCACCGCGGGCGCGCGCCTCGTGATCGACGTCCCGGCGGCCTCAAGCGGGACGAGCCCGGCGGCCGTCGCGGCGACGCCCGCGAAGAAGACGCCCATGGAGGTCGCGGCCCCCCTGGCCGCCCTCGCGCTGGCCGCGCTGGGCCCGCGGCGCGGAGGACCGCGTCCGTGAGCACGCCCAACGACGGCTTCAAGCCGGACCCCGCGGGTCCCGCCGACGTGCCCGACCCCAGCGAACCCGCGATGCCCGGCCCCGGCATGAGCACCGAGGAGGCCCTGGGCCGCATCGCCGGCATCACCGAGAAGACCCACGCGCTGCGCGTGCGCACCGAGGGGCTCACCATCGCGCTGTGGGCCATCTGCCTCGCCGCGAGCTACCTCACCATCGTCGTGCCCCTCTTCTTCGGCCGCGCGCCGGACTTCGACGGCCGCGAGTTCGGGCGCAACCTTTCGGGCAACTTCACGGGGAACTTCACCGGCCGGCCGCCGCGCGACTTCCTCTTCTTCAACCCGTTCGCGCCCATCGCGTGGTTCCTCGTCGCGATGGTCATGACCATCGGCGTCTGGCGCAGCGCGTCCCTCTCCTTCCAGACGGGCATCACGACGCCGCGCCTGGTCCTCGTCCTCGTGGGCTGGCTGGCGCTCCTCGTCGCGACCACCGTGACGCTCAGCTTCCTGGAGCGCAGCAACCCGCGCGCGTGGCACCTAGTCGCGTGGGGCGCGGTCGTGCTCCTCTTCGCGCTTCTCAACCCCTTGCGCTTCACGCGCAAAAGCCGGTGGGCCGTGGGGGCGGCCGCCGCCGCGACGCTCCTTGCGTCCGCCTACGCGCTCGCCGCGAGCCTCGACCCGAGGGAGACGGGCTTCCTCTCGGGGCTCGCGCTGGGCGTCCCCCTGCTCCTCGCCGGGCTCTGGCTCATGTTCTTCGGCTGAGGGGGGAGAGCGCCTTGGCCGACGAGCCGCTGGACCCGCTCCTCCACCAGCCCACGCGCCTGGAGATCATGGCGTACCTCTACCGCAACCGCCAGGCGGCCTTCACCGCCATCCGCGACGCGCTGGGCGTCACGGCGGGCAACCTCCAGAGCCACGGCGCCAAGCTCCAGGCCGCGGGCTACGTGGAGATCCAGCGCGTCTTCGCGGGCGTCTTCGAGGTGCGCTGGAGCATGACGGAGAAGGGCGAGGAGGCCTTCGAAGGGTACGTGGAGCAGCTGCGCTCGCTGGTCAGGCGGCTCGATCCGGGCGCGGGCGGGCCCCCGTAGCTTCTGCCCCGCAGAAAGGCGCGAGCCTCATGCTCGAAGGTCCCCTTGGAAGCCCCATGCAGCGCAAGACCCGCCTCCCCTTCCTTGCCACGGGCGCGTTGGCCCTCCTCGTCCTCGCGGGCGTCGGCCTCGCGGTCGCCCACCACGGCGCGAGCGCGCCCCTCGCGTGGGCGAAGTCCTACGACGCGCGCGGCTTCCCCCGCGGCGGCTGGGCCGGCTTCACCGACGCGAACGGCACCGTGACCGGCCGCTTCGTGACGTTCCAGGCGGACCCCGCCGCGGGCACGATCACCGACCTCGGCTCCACCGCGGCCAACGCGTCGCACCCCCTCGTCGCTTCCCTCCAGCTTGGCAACGGCAGCGCGACGGGCAGCGCGGCGATGCGCCGGGGCGGCGGCTATCTCCTGGACGACGGCGCGGGCGACCGCCTCGCCGTGGGCGACACGCCCCTCGCGGGCTTCCAGGCGATGAGCCGCAACGGCACGACGCTCACGATCACGCTCCCCGCGGGCGCCACCGTCGCGACGCACGACGCCGTCGCCGACTGGAGCCCTGCCGGCGCGACCGTCACCTACGCCAACGGCGAGAAGGCCAACCTCGTCCTCGGGCGCGGCTCGACCCTCGCCGCCAGCGGGCAGACCCTCACGGTCACCCTCGCCGCGGGCTCCGGCGCCGCCTTCACGACGCTGCCCGACGCGGCGGCGATGCCCCATGGCGGCTTCTGGCACGGCTTCGGCCATCGCCTCCCCTTCGGCGGCTTCGCGCACCGCGGCTGGCGCTGAGCGTCGCGCGCTCCCCTCGGGGATTGCCTCTCCTCGACCGCTCTGTGGCAGGATCTCCCCGGCCTGCGTCCGCCTGGGAGCTGCCGCCCCCAGACCCCCGCGAAACCCGAATCTCCGGATCGCCGAATCTCCGACGTGGATTCTGAGATTCGGAGATTCGCGTCTTTTCAGGGGAAAGGGGGCGGAGCCCCCAGCAAAAGCGAGAAAGGGGCTCCGCTGCGAAGTCCGACGAAGAAGAGAAAAGATATCACCGGCGGAGCGCAGGGCCCCGCCGGGTGGTGTGCGCTCCTCAGGCGCAGCCGTTGCCGGGCTGCGACGCGAGCGGCACGGAGCGGGCGCCGATGTCCCGGCCCGTGGGGTTGAGGCTCGTGCCCTCGAAGGCGGCGTTGCCGGCCACGACGGTCATGTCGTAGCACTCCACGTCGCGGAGGTTGTACGAGTCGCCCACGGTGCCGTCGCGCGCGGCGTCGTCCTGCTTCGCGCCCGTGGTGGGGTCGAGGTTCCAGTTGGCCGGGTCGCAGTCCCAGCCGTACTGCACGCCCGCGTTGCGGCCGACGCCGTTGACGCAGCGCTCCGCGCCGTACTGGCCCACGCCGCCGGGCGTGCGCAGCCCGGAGGCGCCCACGCTGGCGTAGAACGTGTAGTAGTCCGCGGGGAACGCGTCGCTGCTGGCCTGGAGCGTGTTGCGGTCCACGGGCAGCGGCGGGTGGTTGTCGGAGTAGTAGGCGCCGGCCCACCACATGTCGTTGGAGTAGAGAGTCGCGTCCGCGGGGACGCCCAGGCTGCTGGGCGCGCCGCACGCCACCGCGGGGACGACCGCGGGGTCGCCGTCGACCTCGTTGAGGTTGCCCACGAGGCCGCCCACGAGGAAGTTCGCGGTCTGGATGGCCGTCTGCGAGGAGCACGCGCCGCGCGCCTGGGGCGAGTCCAGCGTGCCGTCGAAGCGGAAGTCCATGTCCGCGGACTGCTTGCCGGTGACCTTCACGCTGTCGGGGCCGTCGACCTCGGCGATGCCGTAGACGTCGCGGCCGCTGTCGTCGCCGCTGTTGCAGTCGTCCAGCGCGCTCTCCTCGATGGTCTCGTTGGCGGTCGCCGCGACGGAGCCCTGCGGGTTCGTCTGCACGGAGCCGGGCGCGCGGGGGCCGGAGCCCTGGAGCGCGCCGTTGAAGAGCACCTGGTAGACGGGGTCCGCGGCGCCCAGGTCCACGAGGGGCGCGGAGGAGCAGTCCTGCTCGCCGGAGACGACGCTGTTGCTGCCGTACTGGCAGGGCTCGGCGCCGCCCGCCTCGCCGTTGGGGCCGGTCTTGCAGCTCTGGTCCGTGCCGAACGTGCCCACGTCCGCGGGGCCGCCGTCCGCGTACAGGCTGTGCGGGTCGGGGAGCGTCGCGACGACGCCGCTGGGGTCGTTGGCGACGCCGGCCTCGTAGACGTCGTGGGGCGTGGGGAGGAAGAGGGACTCCAGGCACTCGACGTGCTGGATCATGCCGCCCGTGTGGCTCGTCTGGCCCTTGCCGAAGAGCGTGGACACCTGGTGGCACGAGTCGCTGGTGGGGGGCTCCGCGGCGAGCCTCTTGGGCTCGTAGCGCAGGTCGCCCCACATCTTCACCGCGGGGTCGAGGATGAGGCGGTAGTTCGTGACGTTGCCCATGTCGCTGGTCACGGGGCCGCCGGCCGCGTCCGTCGCGGGCGCGATGGGGATCAGCTCGGTGATCCAGCCGCCGTTGTTGTGGATGGCGCCCGCGTTCTCGGGCGTGTCGGGGACGGGCGGGCAGAGGTTCGTGTCCACGGGGAAGCCGGCCGCGGCGCTGGCCTCGGCGCGGTACTCCAGGAGCGCGCCGTCGGCGAGGCCCACGTAGCCGTCCTGGTTGCAGTCCGCCCAGACGCCCAGGAGCGCCTGCCAGGTGCCCGGCCCGATGACGCCCGTGCGGCCGCCGAGGCTCGCGGAGTTGGGCGCGACGTTGCCCTGGCCCAGCGCGTAGGCCGTGTAGACGTTGAAGTAGACGTGGCCGGTCTCCGCGCCGGGCGCGTCCGTCCACATGTAGCCGTCGTGGGCGTCGTACGAGTTGTCGGGCTCGCTGCTGCCGTAGGAGCCCCACGTCGCCAGCCCCGAGGGGACCAGCAGGGAGGCCGCGACGAGCGCGGCCGCGGTCAAGGTGGTTCGGTTCATGGAAGGAGACCTCCGCTGACGCGTGGAATGCCTCCCCCACGCGAGCGAGCCGGGGAACCGACGCGCGGGGCATAACCCTTCTCGCGCCTTCGCTGTCTTGTCACCCGGGTGGCGGACACCGGCAGATGAGGCTCGACGTGAAGAAAGGATCAGAGGGCGACGTCCACGCCGTACACGCGCTTCGGGTTCTCCGCGTGGACGACCCAGGCCTGCTCCTCGGTCATGAGGCCTTTGGACACCAGGTCCGCGGTGCGGCGCGGCACGGTCTTGGGCCCCAGCACCGCGCCGGGGTAGCGCACGTCGCACATGTAGTCGGTCTCCATGAGGAAGCGCGTGCCCCCCGCGAGGGCCTCCTCCGCGCTCCCCTTGCCGATGAGCACGCTGGGCCAGAGGCCGTGGTTCACGCGCACGTCCACGATGGGCGTCGAGTAGTGCTTCACCGCGCGCTCCGCGGGCAGGCCCGCGGCCTTCAGGTGCGCGGCGAGGTCCGCGAAGCTCTCCGGGGTCGCGGTCTCGGCGTGGATCTGCACGGGGCAGCCCGCGTCCCGCGCCAGGGCGAAGCTGTATTCCATGAGCGCGTTGGCCCGCGCCATGATATCATCTGCGACGGGGCGCCAGTGGGGCCGTCCTACTTCGGCCATGGCGACGGCCTTCCCCTCGCGCACGAGCCGCGCGGCGGCCTCCAGCGCGCCGCGATGCACGGCCTCGGCCTCCTCCACGGGCACGCCCGCGCTGAGCAGGCTGGTGAACTCCGCGGGGTGGGGGCTCACGGCGACCGCGACGCGCAGGCCCAGCGTCCTCGCGCGCTCGGCCATCTCCAGCGTGATGGCGAACTGCCGCTCGTGGTCCGCGACGCTGCGATTGATCCCGGCGCCCTCGTGGTAGGGCTTGTGGACCAGCATGACGTGCGTGCCGCCGGCGTGAAGGAAGTCCTTGGCCGCCTGCTCCCACGGCCCCGCGGGGTCGAGGTGGAAGTGGTTGTCCCACACGGGGTAGCGCGGGGCGGGCGCCGGCATCGGGGGGCCCAAGCGGATCGCGCGGCTTCAGGGTATCTTCCTTTCGCCGCCGTCGCCTCGGCGCGCGGGGCCCCCGCTATGCCCTCCGGCGCCAAGGAGGGGCGTGATGGCCGCGCTGCGCGTCATGACGTTCAACCTCCGGCGCGACGTGGCCGCCGACGGGCCCCACCGGTGGGACGCGCGCAAGGAGCTGGTCGCCCGCCTGGTGCGCCGCCACGCGCCCCACGTCGTGGGCACGCAGGAGGGGCTCCCCCACCAGCTCGCCGACCTGGACGCGCGCCTTGCGGGCTATCGCCGCGTGGGCGGCTGCCGAAGGGGCGACGGCACCGACGAGCACAACGCGCTCTACTACGACGCCGCGCGCCTGGAATTGCTTGAGGCCGGCGACTTCTGGCTCAGCGACGCGCCCCACGAGCCGGGCAGCGCGACGTGGGGGAACCGCCACCCGCGCATCGCGACGTGGGCGCGCTTCATGGACCGCGTCACGGGGCGCCCGATCACCGTCGCCAACACGCACCTGGACCACGAGAGCGCGCGCGCCCGCCGCGAGGCCGCCGCCCTCCTCGCGCGCCGCCTCCCCGCCGCCATCCTCCTGGGCGACTTCAACGAGGAGCCCGGCGGCGAGGTCCACGCGGTCCTCTGCGGCGCGTCGCGCAAGGACACGACGCACCTCGACCGCACGCCCACCTTCCACGGCTTCAGCGCGCAGAGCCGCGCGCGCCTGGACTGGATCCTCGTCCCCGTGCACGCGCATGTGAAGCGCGCGGCCGTGGTGCGCGAGCGGCCCGAAGGGCGCTATCCTTCGGATCACGACCCCGTCATGGCGGAGATCGTGGTGTGAGGCCAAAAGCGCAAGATATCATTCCAGCGTGCGCCAGCCTGGACGCGCATTGACGGGCACCGGCCTCCCAGGTGGACGGTCAGCGACGGACGGGCGTAGCCCCGGAACTCTCTCGACCCCGCGACCCCACGAACGTCCTTGGTCCACGGTGAGGCTGCTCGCTTCCGCGCCTGACCCGGTGCCCGTGGCAAGGCACGCCCGGCAA
>JAJPHT010000020.1 GCA_021325135.1 Pseudomonadota bacterium
ACCTTCGAGTTCGCCTTCGTGATGGACAACCTCAAGGAGGAGCGCGAGCGCGGCGTCACCATCGACATCGCGCACAAGAAGTTCACCACGGACAAGTACTACTTCACCATCATCGACGCGCCCGGCCACCGCGACTTCGTCAAGAACATGATCACGGGCGCCTCGCAGGCCGACGCGGCCGTGCTCGTCGTCTCCGCCGTCTCGGGCATCGAGGCCCAGACGAAGGAGCACGTGTTCCTGAGCCGCACCCTCGGCGTCGAGCAGCTCATCGTCTACGTCAACAAGATCGACGCGACGAGCTACGACCAGAAGAAGTTCGAGGCGCTCAAGGAAGAGATCACGAAGCTGATCCGCATGGTCGGCTACAAGCCCGACAACGTGCCCATCGTCGCGGGCTCGTCCTACAAGCAGGACAACATCACGAAGCCCAGCCCCAACATGCCCTGGTACAAGGGCCCCACGCTCCTCGACGCGCTCAACAACCTCAAGGAGCCCCAGAAGCCCACGAACCTCCCCCTCCGCCTCCCGGTGCAGGACGTCTACTCCATCACCGGCATCGGCACGGTCCCCGTGGGCCGCGTCGAGACGGGCATCCTGAAGGTCAACGACAACCTCGTCTTCCAGCCCTCCGGCGTGTCCGGTGAGTGCAAGACCATCGAGATGCACCACGAGACGCACCCCCAGGCGCTGCCCGGCGACAACGTCGGCTTCAACGTCCGCGGCATCGGCAAGAAGGACATCCGCCGCGGCGACGTGGCCGGCCACCCCAACAACCCGCCCAAGGTCGCCAAGACCTTCGTCGCGCAGGTCGCCGTCCTCCAGCACCCCTCCGTGATCGCGGCCGGCTACACGCCCGTGTTCCACATCCACACGGCGCAGCTCGCCTGCACCTTCGAGGAGCTGCAGAAGAAGCTCGACCCCAAGACGGGCCAGGTCAAGGAGGAGAACCCCCAGTTCCTCAAGACCGGGGACATCGCCATCGTGAAGATCCGCCCCAGCCGCCCCCTGTCCATCGAGCGCAGCAAGGACATCCCCCACATGTCCCGCTTCGCCATCCGCGACATGGGTACGACCGTCGCGGCCGGCCTCTGCCTGGACATCGAGGAGCGCTAAACACTTCGCCGGGGCGCGCCGACGCGCGCCCCCTTTTCTTTTCATTTTGTTTCGCTGAGCGCGAGCGCTGTCCCGCGTCGCCAGCGCGGCCGCCAGGCCGCGCGAGGCCGAACCCGCAGGTTCGGCCGAATCCGCGACATGGGCACGACCGTGGCCGCGGGCCTCTGCCTGGATATCGAGGAGCGCTAAGCGCGCTCTACGCGGCCTTGTGATATCACGAGGCCGCGCGTCTTTTTCTCATTCTCGACGTCCGAGCGCGAGCCCTCCCGCGTCGCTGCCCTTCCTTGGGCGGGGGCGCGCGGGCGCAGGAGCCACGCGAGGGCCTTGCCCGACGGCCCCGCGGGAGCGGCGGGCTCAAAGGATCTCGGGCGGGTGGTCGAGGAGCTCCGTCGCCGTCCGCTTCGAGGCCTTGACCAGAAGATATCTCGATCCGGGGATGGGGCCGTCTCCTCGAAGGGCGGCAGGCCCGCGTCGTTGAAGACGCGGAGGGCGAGCCGGGGGCTGGTCCGGTGGATCACGGGGCCGTGGGCCACCGCCGGAGCGAGGGGGGCTTTGCTGGAGCGCGGCACGGAACGTCGCATGGCCCACGGCGGTCACCGTGGCGTGACGTTGACGGGGGCCTTCGTCTCGTGGAAGACCACAAGCGCCACCTGCCGCGGCTGGAGGGCAGCACACCTGGAAAGCGGCAGCATCATCATCGCGCACGCCGCGAAGGCCAGCCATCGCACCGGCTCCGACGGGGTGTCGGCGCATCACCGTGGCGGACCCGGGCGCGGGCCGCAACCCCTCGTTCGTGCGCCCGCGCTCCGCCTCTCCTTCGCGGCCCTGCCCACGGGCATCCCCTTGCACCAGAGGCTGGAGGTCGAGGGCGACCTCCTTGGCGCGCACCACGCGGCGCAGGGGAAGGCCCCGCGCCTGCAGTTCGGCCGCTTCCGCGCTGGCCGGATCGTCCGGTCCTGAAGGGTGAGGGAACAGGCCGGACGGTCCGCCGCGACGGGAAGGCAGGTACGTTCGCGAACCCGGATATGGCGCGCCGGGGGGAAGTATGCGACGATGACGCGCGGAGGGCCGTGGCGCGCGGCGGTGCGCGGCGGTTCAGCGCGGTGATCCCTGGTGAAGGGACCAGAAGCTTGACGTGCGAAGCGTGCCGGGGCAGTCGCGTGCAACGCCTCACGATCTCGCTGGACGACGATCTGGCCGATGCGCTGGATGCGCTCCAGGAGAACGGAGGGGACTCCAAGGCGAACCTCATCCGGCGCGCGCTGCGCATCTACGTGAAGCGTCAGCGGGGGCGCGACCGGCCGACGGACCACGACCTGCGGACGTGGACCGAGCTGCTGGCCAACCGCGAGCACGTGATCCTGGACGTCGCGCACGTGCGCCTCTTCTTCGAGCAGCTGGCGGGCGCGCCCGCGTCGTTCTGGGCGGGGCTGCGCGAGATCGGCGCGGAGCACGGGCGGCAGTACCGCGACAAGGGGATGGCGGACGTGCTGGACATGCTGCGCGTCATGGAGTCGGCCAACTGGTTCTACCTGGCGCCGGAGTCCGAGAGGAGCTGGGCGCTCATCCTCACGGAGCCCAGCGCGAAGCCGTTCGTGAAGGCGTTCCTGGAGGGGTTCGTGAGCCAGCTGGACGCGCACGCGGAGGTCATCGAGGAGCGCACGAAGCTGCGCGTCCGCGCCTCCGCCGTCCCGAGAAGCGGGCTGGGCCGCGCGCGGGCGTGAGGCGCCTCAAGGCAGGATGCTGCGGCACTCGGCGGGCGCGCCGAGCTTGACGCCCGCGCAGCCAGGCCCGTAGACGACGTTCACGTCGCCCACGTTGCAGTGCTCGTAGAGGTCGTCGTCCAGGTCGCACGACGCGGCGGGCGGGTCGCCCGCGTGGACGAGGGGGGCGAAGGTCGCAAGGAGGAGCACGAGAAGGGCGGCGGCTGCGGCGCGCATCGGCGCGCCATGGGCGCAGGGTGGCTTGGACTTCGCTCCGCTTCATGCGAAGCGCTCCGCGCGCGAAGCGCTCAAGACGCCCCTGCGTCATGCGGGCGCGAGGCTGTCCATGAAGCTCCTTCTTGCGATCCTCGTCTGCGCCGTCGCGCTCCCCCTCGTCGCCTCCCCGGCGTCCGCCACGCCGCCGGTCTGCCTGGAGAAGGGCGCCACCGTCCTCACGACCTCGGTGGACGTCCGCCTCACCTGCGGGCCGCGCGTCGCCGTGGTCCAGTGCCCGCCCGTGGGCGAGGGCCCGTGCCTCTTCTGGAGCACGGACAACCTCCTCGCCTAGGCGGGTCGGCCTTCCGCGCGGCCCCGGGCCCGGCTGCCCGCCTGGCCGTGCTGCGCGATGGCTAGGCGAGGCTTCACGGCTGCCAGAGCGATGGCTTATCAGGGAGAAGCCCCAACCGGGGGCGATGGTTGGTTCCAATCCGTCCGGCGCCGCCGGCGTCCGGACGCAGGTCACCTGCTCGAAGTGCGGCAAGGAGACCTCCGTTCCCTTCGCGCCCACCCCCGGGCGCCCCGTCTTCTGCCGGGAGTGCTTCGCCCAGCGCGCGCCCCCCGCCCCCCGCCCGCAGCAGGGCGGCGGCTTCCGCGAGCCCAGCGCCTTCCGCGCGCCGCCCGCCGCCAACGCGCGCCAGCGCATGATGGCCCAGGGGCGCAAGGGCCACTTCATGCACGACGCCAAGGCGATCCTCGTCCGCATGGAGGGGGGCATGGACGACCAGCACATCCGCGCGTTCCTGGAGGGCCTCTTCGCCCGCGGCGCGCGCCAGAGCACCGCCGAGGCGCAGCAGTTCCTCGACGAGAAGGTCGCCGACGAGACCATCACGCGGGACCAGCGCAACGCCCTGGGCCAGCTCGTCGAGCGCTACTCCTTCTGGCGCTAGGCGCGTCCCGCTTCCTTCCCCCGAGAACCAGGCGCCCCCCTTTTCCCGCCCAAGCCGTTGCCCATCGTGGTGATCGCATGGGCGAAGACACCTTCCTCCGTCGCCCCGCGCGCGCCGCCGAGGGCCCCCGCGCGTGGGCGCGCCGCGCGTTCGTCGCCCTCGCGGCGCTCCTGGGCGCAGCCGAGGTCGCGGGCGGCGCCGGCCTGGCGTGGCGCCCCGACGGCAGCCTCCTGGGCATGCCCGTCTCCCTGCTGCGCGGCGCGTTCCCCGACTTCCTCGTCCCCGGCTCGCTCCTCTTAGGGCTGGGCGTCCTGAGCCTCGCGGCGGCGCTGGGCGCGCTGCGCGGCTGGCGCGCCGGCTGGGTCCTGGCCGGCGCCGCGACCGCGGGCGCCCTGGTGTGGATCCTCGTGGAGACGCTCCTCGTGGGCTACGTCTCGTGGCTCCAGCCGGCGGTCGCCGCCTGGGCGCTGGCGGCGGGCCTCCTCGCGCTGCCCCTCGCGCCCCGCAGGACGTAGGCTTTTCTGCCGCTCCGCCCCTGGCCGCCGCGTGGAGACGACGAGGCTGCCCGGGAGGCTCTCCGCGTTCGTCGCCGGCTGCTTCGTCGTCGGCTACGTCGTGGGCCTCTACACCATCGGCCTCCTCGTGCAGGCCACCTCCTCGGCCCTCATGCTCGTCGCCGTCCTCCTCGTGGGCGCGCTCTACACCGCGGCCGGATCGCTGGCGTTCGCCGAGCTTTCCACGCGCTTCCCCCGCGCGGGCGGCGAGTACGCCTACGTGGAGCGCGCGTTCGGCCCGCGCTGGGGCTTCTTCCGCGCGTGGGCCGCCTTCGCCGTCGTGATCCCCGCCACGCTGGCCCTCATCGTGCAGATCGACGTGCAGTTCCTCGAAGGGCTCTTCGGCCGCCTGACGCCCGCGGGCGAGCTCCAGGCCGCCGCGCTCCTCCTCGCGCTGGGCTTCTGGGCCAACGCCTTCGGCATCAAGGCCAGCGGCCGGCTCGTGGTCGCGTGGGCCGCGGTGAAGGCCGTCGTCCTCGCCGTCCTCGTGGCGGCCGCCCTGTGGGTCGTGGCGCGCGGCCACGTCGCGCCCGACGCCCTCGCCCCCGCGACGCCCGGCGCGCCCTGGTGGGCGCTGGCGGTGGCGGCCGTCCCCGTGGCGATGCTGCTCTACGACGGCGCCTACGACGTGGTCGCCCTGGCGGAGGACCTGCGCGAGCCGCGGCGCGCGCTCCCCCGCGCCTTGCTGGGCGGCCTCGCCGTCTCGTGCCTCCTCTTCCTCGTCATGGGCGTCGCCACCCTCGCGGTCCTGGGATTCGGCGGCGCGACCGGGAACGGGCTGGGCGTCTTCGCGTCCATCGGCGCGGCGTTCGGCCCCGGCGCGCAGCGCGCGGCGCTTCTCCTCTACTTCACCGTGGGCAGCGCAGGCGCGGCGGGCATCATGCTGGCGGGCTCGCGCTACGCCTTCGGCGCCGCCCGCGACGGGCACTTCCTTCCCCTCTTCGCGAAGCTGCACCCGCGCCTGGAGACGCCCGTCCCCGCGCTGGCCCTCGTCTTCGCCCTCGCGCTGGGCTACGCCGCGCTGGCGGGCATCCGCGGCCTCGTCTCGTTCTACGTCAGCGCGCTGGGATTGCTATCTCTCCTGGCGGTCGCGGCGCTCTTCCGCCTGCGACGCACGGGGCAGGGCGCGCCCGACCACTTCCGCGCCCCCGGCGGCGCGTGGCTCCCCATCCTGTGGGCGCTGGCCACCGTCGCGGTCACCGCGGCCTCGCTCTGGGACGCCAAGGACAACATCGGCGTGGGCGGCGCCGCGGCGGTGCTCCTCATGCTCGCGGCCGCGTTCCCCGTGCACGCGCTCGCCGCATGGCGCCGCCGGCGCGCGCCGGCCCCGGAGGGCGAGCCCGCGGGTGCCTGAGCTTCCCGACGTGACGGTGTACGTCGAGGCACTGCGCGAGCGCGTGCTGGGCCAGCCCCTGGTGGCGGCGCGCGTCGCGAGCCCCTTCGTGCTGCGCACCTTCGAGCCTCCGCTGCGGGCCGTGCAGGGGCGCCGCGTGCTGGAGGTCCGCAGGATGGGCAAGCGCATCGTGCTCGCGCTGGAGGGGGACCTCTTCCTCGCCATCCACCTCATGATCGCGGGCCGCCTCGCGTGGCGTCCCCCTGATATCAGACCCAAGGGGCGTTCGCAGCTCGCCGCGCTGGAGTTCCCCGAGGGCTCGCTCCTCCTCACCGAGCAGGCGACGCGCCAGCGCGCGGCGATCCACGTCGTGGCCGGCGAGGCGGAGCTTCGCGTCCTCGACGCGGGAGGGATCGAGCCCCTGGACGCGACGCCCGCGCAGTTCGCCGAGGCGCTGCGCCGCGAGCGGCACACCCTCAAGCGCGCCATGACCGACCCCAAGATTCTCTCCGGCGTGGGGAACGCGTACAGCGACGAGATCCTCCACCGCGCGCGCCTCTCGCCCATGCAGATGACCACGAACCTCGACGAGGAGGAGATGGCGCGCCTCCACGACGCCACCCGCCTCGTCCTCCTGGAGTGGACCGACCGGCTCCGCGCCGAGCGCAAGGGGAAGTGGCCCACCAAGGTCACGGCGTTCCGCGAGGGGATGGCCGTCCACGGCCGGCACGGGGAGCCCTGCCCCGTGTGCGGGACCGAGGTGCAGCGCATCGTGCGGGGCGAGTCGGAGTCCAACTACTGCCCCCGCTGCCAGACCGGGGGGCGCATGCTGGCGGACCGCTCCCTCTCCAAGCTCATGCACGACGACTGGCCGGCCACCATCGACGAGTGGGAGGAGCGCCGCGGCCCCGGCCCGAAAGGCCCTTTATGAGGCCCCCCACGGGTCCATCCCGGGTTGACGAGTCCCCTGGATTCCGGGGCGAAGGTTGAAATGGGACCTGCCAGAGGAGTCAGGGGCATGGAAGGCTACCTGCCCCGGAGGCTGGGCATGATCGCTCTCTGCTCCCTCATCGCCGTCGCGCCCGCCGCGTCGGCGCAGCTTGTCAACATCCAGCCCACCAACGACGCGCAGACGGGAGGCGTCTCCGTGTCCGGGCTCTCCGACGCCAACGCCAGCTGCGTGAGCGTCGTCGTCGCGTGCGCCCCCGGCGTCGCCGTCTCGGGCACCGGCGACGCCAGCGGCGGAAGCGCCGCCAGCGGCACGGGCTCCACCTACTCCTCGCTCGTCTCCGTGAGCGGCCTGGGGAAGGCCAACTCCAGCGGCATCGCCGTCACCACGCTGGGCGACGCCAACGGCAAGCTCCTCTCCATCACGCTCATGGGCAACGCCACCTGCGGCAGCCGCGGGCCCTGCTACGCCATCAGCCTCACCGGCACCACCACCAACGGCACCGGCATCTCGGGCTGCTCGCTCCTGGGCCGCGCCAACATGCAGGCCTGGTGCAACCAGGGCGTCGTGGACGGCCCCTACTACATGGCCTACGACCTCATGGGCTGATCGCCCCAGGCGAGGACGCGCGCGTCCGGCGCGAAGAGCGCCGCCAGGGGATCGCTCCCCCGCGGCGCCAGCGCGACGAACCCCGCGGGCTCGCCCTCGCGCCACGCGCGCATCCCGGGAGGGTCGAGCCGCGCGCGCGGCGCGTCCACGGCCATCGCCACCAGTTCCTCGGGCCGCACGCCGCGCAGCGCCTCGCGCGCGAAGCGAAGCTCGTCGAGCAGGCCCGTCGTCTGGAGCATCGCGTTGTCGCTGCCCAGGCACGCGGCGACGCCCGCGTCGAGCCACGCCCGCACGTCGGGCAGGCGCTTCGCGAGGCGCGCGTTGGAGCGGGGGCACGCCACCAGGGGGATCCTCGCCTCGGCGACGCGCTCCAGGTCCGCGGCGCTCGCGTGCAGCGCGTGGACCGCGAAGTCCGGCGCGAGGTCCAGCAGGGCGTCCACGCTTTCGGGCGCGGCCTCGCCCCAGTGGAGCGCGAATCGCTTGCCCGCGCGCCGGGCCGCATCGCGCTGCGCGCGCGCCTCCTCCACGCCCGCGTCGCGGATCGCCGAGAGGCCCAGCCCGTCCGCCTCGGGCAGCGCCGCGGCGGGGCGCCCCAGCACGACGGCGCGCCCCTGCGCGACCTCGCGGAGCATGCGCGCGCCCTCGGGGCCCCCCTCGCGGAAGTCGTAGACGAGCGCCGTCGCGCCCGCGCGCGCCTCCTCCAGCGCGGCCCGCATGCCGGCGCGCAGGGCGTCCGGAGGCGTCTGCGCGAGGAGCCGGTGCTTGAGCCCGTGGGGCGGAGCCACGAGGGCCTCCAGGCTGATGTCGTCCGGGATGCGGCCGCGCAGCGCGAAGTCGCCCATGTGCGTGTGCGCGTTCACGAGGCCGGGCACGAGGACGCCCGACACGTCCGCGGGGCGCGGGGGCGCACCGCGGCCCAGCGCCGCGATGCGGCCCGCCTCGACCTCGACCCACCCCTCGACGAAGGCGCCCTCCTCCCAGCGCGGGCCGCGGAAGAGGGTCATCCGCCCTCCGCGGCCTTGCGCAGGCGGTTCATCACGGCGAGGCCCAGCCCCTCCTCGGGGATCGCCTCCACCACGATGGCGTCGTAGCCCTGCGCGTCGAGGTCGCGCAGCAGGGCGAAGAGCTGGCGCGCCCACGCCTCCGCGTCGCGCCGCGCGCCGGGCACGCGGACGTGGGGCCCCGAGAGGCCGCTCTCCGCCGCCGCCACGATGGCGACGCGGCCCGTGAGGCGCTCGGCCTCCTGCGCGGCGCCGCCCGGTGGTGATATCACGACGCGGGCGCGGGGCGCGTAGTGGCGGTAGCGGGTGCCGGGCGAGAGGACGGGCCCCTCCCGCGAGGGCTCCGCGACGCGCAGGCCGGGGACGACCGCGCGCAGCCGCTCCAGCCCGACGCCGCCGGGCCGCAGCACCGTGGGGGCCCCCACGAGGGAGACGACGGTGGACTCGACGCCCACGCGGGTCGGGCCGCCGTCGAGGTAGACCGACACGGCGTCGCCCAGGTCCGCGAGCGCGTCGGCCGCCCGCGTGGGGCTGGGGCGGCCCGAGCGGTTCGCGCTGGGCGCCGCCACAGGGAGGCCCGACTCGGCGAGGAGCGCCAGGGCGACGGGGTGCGCCGGCACGCGGAGGGCCACGCTGTCGAGCCCTCCTGTGGTGATATCAGGGACCTTGGGGTCGCGGGGGAGGACCAGCGTGAGGGGGCCGGGCCAGAAGGCGCGCGCCAGGGCGTCGGCCTCGGCGGGCCACGCGCGGCAGAGCCGCCGCGCCGCCGCGGCGTCGAGGGCGTGGACGATGAGCGGGTTGTCGGCGGGGCGCCCCTTGGCGGCGAAGACGCGCGCCACCGCGTCGGGGCGCAGCGCGTCGGCGCCCAGGCCGTACACCGTCTCGGTGGGGAACACCACGAGGTCCCCGCGGCGCAGCGCGGCCGCGGCGGCGCGGATGCCCTCGGCGTCGGGCGCCGCGAGACGGGTCACGCGCCTGGCGAGGCGGGCGGGGGCGATAGGCCTTTCTCTCGCGGCCCGATCCAGGGGGCATGGATCACGCCGTCCTCCTGCGGGGCCGCCACGTCACGCTGGAGCCCCTGCTGCCGGAGCACGCGAAGGAGCTGGCCGCCGCCATCGGGCCCGACGACGACGTGTTCCGCTGGACCAACACCGCGCCGCGCACCGAGGAGGAGATGCTCGCCTGGATCGCCGCGCGCAGGGAGGACCGCCCCACGGGGCGATCGCTGGCGTTCGCGCAGCGCGACGCCGCCACGGGCAGGCTCGTGGGGAGCACCAGCCTCTTCGACCTCAACGAGAAGGAGCGCAGCGCGGAGATCGGCCACACGTGGCTCGCGGCGCAGGCGCGGCGCAGCGGCGTCAACACCGAGGCGAAGCTCCTCCTGCTGACGCACGCGTTCGAGGCGCTCAAGCTCGCGCGCGTGCAGCTCGTGACCGACGCGCGCAACGAGCGCAGCCAGCGCGCAATCGAGCGCCTCGGCGCCACCCGCGAGGGCGTGCTGAGGAACTGGCGGCGCAACCTCGAAGGCGGCCTGCGCACGAGCGTCGTCTACAGCGTGATCGACGGCGAGTGGCCCGGCGTGAAGGCCGCGCTCCAGAAGCGCCTACGCTGAGCCGGTGCGCTTCGCCACCTCGGCCTGCACCTCTTGGAGGGCCGCGACGAGCTTCGCCGGGTCCTTGGCCGCGTCCTTGAACTGCGAGCCCCACGCCTGGAGGTCGGACGTGCTGACCTTGCGGACCGCGTTGTCCTTGGCCCACTCGGCCGCGATGAGGCGCCCCACGGCCTCGATCTGCCCGCGCGCCTGCGGCGCCTTGGCCACGAGGTCCTTCTCGCGCTCGGCCCACCCCGCGATGGGCGGGAAGCGCTGCCCCTCATAGAAGCGCTGCACCCACTTCTGGTACTCCGCCCAGGGCTGCTTCGCCTGGTTCGCCTTGTCGGCGTCGTACTTCGCGCGGAAGAAGGCCTCGTCCATGCAGGCGCCAAACGGGGGAGATCGTTTAAGCCACGCGCCCTGCATCGCGCGCTCGTGGTCACCCTCGTGCTGGAGGGCGGCGCCGCGCGCGCCACGTACGGCAGCGGCGTCGCGGACGCGCTGGCCGTCGCGGGCCTCGTCCCGGAGGCGATCTACGGCACGTCCGCAGGCGGCGCCATCGCCGCGTGGTACGCCGCCGGGCAGACCGCCGTGGGCGTCACGACGTGGGACCACATCGTGGACCGCTCGCTCCTCTCCTACCGCCGCGCCCTGGTGCGCCGGCCCATCCTCAACTTCTCGCGGCTCTACGGCGAGATGTACCCCAACCACTTCGGCATGGACGTCGCGAAGCTGCGCGCGGCGCCCTTCCCCGTGTGGGTCACGCTGGCGGACGCCGACCGGGCGGAGAGCGTGTACGTGGACCTCCGCAAGGCGCAGGACCCGTTCCGCGTGCTGCACGCCACCAGCGCGCTCCCCCTCGTCTCCGAGGCGCCCGTGGAGATCGAGGGCCGCCGCTACGTGGACGGCGGCATGACCGACCCCATCCCGGTGGCGAAGGCCATCGAGGACGGCCACCGTGATATCATCGTGGTCGCGAGCCGCGTCGCGGGCGAGCGCCGCCCCGAGCCGCAGATCGTCGTGCGCGCGGTGGGGCGCAGGTTCCCCGCGCTGAGGGAGGCGACAGCGCAGCACAGCGCGCTCCAGAACGCCGCGCTGCGCCTCGCGCAGAGCCCGCCCCCGGGCGTGCGCGTGCGCCTCGTGCAACCCTCCCGCGACCTGGGCGTCTCGCGCCTCACGCGCGACGTCGCGAAGCTGCGCGCCGCCGTGGAGGAGGGGCGCCGCGACGGCGCGCGCCTCGCGCAAGACCTTGGCCTCGTCCCCCGGACGGCGTAGGATGGCGCGGCACGTGGACGTCCGGCTGCACGTCGCGGTGGGGCTCGCGCTGGGCGCCCTTGCCGCCGCAAGCGCGCTGGCCCCCGCGCTGGGGAGCCCCGTGCCTGCACCCGACGCGCACGTGCCCCTCGCCCTCGCGTCGCTGACGCTCCTCGCCGAGGCGCTGGCGTTCTGGTACGTGCCCAGCTTCGCCAAGCGCTCGCTGGTGGCGCCCGCCGTCGCGCAGCACGCCGGCCCATGGCTCCTGGGCCTGGGCGCCCTGGCCGCCGCGCTGGGCGGGCCCCTGGACGCGGCGGCCGCCGTCGCGTTCGCCCTGGCGCTGGCCTCCTTCGGCGCGATCCTCCTCATGTCGGGCCTGCGCGGCGAGCCGTGGCGCGGCGGCGTCCCCTTCTGGCGCACGGAGGGGGGGCATCGCGCGGGCGACTCCGCCGCGGTCTTCGCGCTCGCATCGGGCGCGGCGGCGTTCCTCGTCGCCGGCGCCCTGCTCGCGCTGCTGCCGCTGCGCTCCACCGCGCCCACCATCGCGTGGCTCGCCGCGCTGGCCCTCTTCGCGCTGGGCGGGCTCGCGCACCTCGTCCCGCGCTCCCGCGGCGCGCCCCTGGCGGCGGGCCCGCTGCGCGCAGGCGTTGCCCTCGTCGACGCGGGCGCGCTCCTCGCGGTCCTGGTCTTCCTCGCGCCCCTGCCGCTGGGCGCCCCCGCGGCGCTGGTCCTGGGCGCGGGCGTCGTGCTCGCCGTGGGCAGCCTCGCGCGGCCGGCTCCCGAAGCGAAGCCCCGCGGTCCCCGCGCCCGCGACGCGCGCCCCTTCGCCCTCGCCGCCTCCCTCCTGGCCCTCGCTGCCGCGTTCCTCGTGGTCCTGGGCTTCCCCGACCGCGCGGACGCCGTGATCGCCGCGGCCGAGGCCGCGCTGGGCGCTCTCGCGTGCGCGATCGCCGCGCTGGCGCTCCTGGGCCTCCCGGTGGTGCTCAACAACGTGCCCGACCCGCGCTGGACGATCCCCGCGGCGGCGGGCCTTGGCCTCGGGGGCGCGCTGGGCGCGGCGGCCTCCCTCTCGCCCATGCCCTCGTGGCCCGCCGCGGTCGCCTCGTGCGCGGGCGTCGCCTTCCTCCTCGCGGCCCTCGCCCCGCTGCGCCGGCCGCGGCGGGAGTGCCCTCCGGGCGAAGATTCTTGACGAGGCCCGGTCTCCCGAAATCCGTGGCCGCGCCGGACTACAGCGTCCTGGAGCTTTGCAAGAACCGCGCCGGCTACGAGGCCGTCCCGCGCTTGCGCCTGAAGCTGAAGCTCGCCGACGTCGAGCGCGACCTCCAGGACGCGGGCTTCGAGCCCCTGGCCAACGCCGGCATCGTCCTCGTCGTCAGGTGGGAGGACGTGGAGCTGTCGGTCTTCGAGTCGGGCAAGCTCCTCTTCAAGACGCGCGAGATGGACAAGGCCCGCGTCGCCATGGCGGCCTTCAAGGGGGCCATGGGATGGGCCTGAACGCCGAGGCGATCCGCAAGGACTTCCCGCTGCTGTCGAAGCCCGACGCGCCGGTCTACCTGGACAACGCCTGCATGACGCTGAAGCCCCGCAGCGTCATCGAGGCCGTCACGCGCTACTACGAGGAGACGCCCTTCTGCGCGGGTCGCGCCGTCTACGAGGGGAGCCTCCGCGTCGAGGAGCAGATGGAGGCCGCGCGCCGCGCGCTGGCCTCCTTCCTGGGCGGGCGCCCCGAGTCGACGGTCTTCACCAAGAACGCCACCGAGGCGATCAACCTCGTCGCGCACGCCCACCCCTGGAAGCGCGGCGACGTCGTGCTCACCACCGACCGCGAGCACAACAGCAACCTCGTCCCCTGGCAGATGCTATCAAGCCGCGGCGTGCGCCACGAGGTGGTGCCCTCCCGCGGGGACGGGACGCTGGACCTCTCCGCGTGGCGCGACCGCCTCGCCCGCGGCGACGTGGCCCTCGTCGCGGCCGTGCACGTCTCCAACCTCGACGGCCACGAGGTCCCCGCCCGCGAGCTGGCGGCCCTGGCCCACGAGGCGGGCGCGCGGCTCCTCCTCGACGGCGCGCAGGCCGCCGCCCACGGGCCCGTGGACGTCGCGCGGCTGGGGGCCGACTACTACGCCGTCTCGCTCCACAAGATGCTGGGCCCCACCGGCGTCGGCGCGCTCCTCGCGACGCCCGACGCCGTCGCCGCGCTGGGGCCGTTCATGACGGGGGGCGACACCGTCGCGCGCACCACCTACGAGGACGCCGTGCTGCTGGACGCGCCCGCCAAGTTCGAGGCCGGGCTCCAGAACTACGCCGGCTTCGCCGGGAGCCTCGCCGCCATCGAGTACCTGCGCCGCCTGGGCATGGAGGAGGTGCGCGCCCACGGCAAGGCCCTCATGCAGCGCGCGGCGAAGGGCCTCGAAGGCGTCGCGGGCCTGCGACTCGTGGGCGCGCCCCTCGCCACGCGCGGCGCCATCGTCCCCTTCGCGCTGGAGGACGCCGACCCGCACACGCTGGCGATCCTGCTGGAGGACAAGCACCGCATCCTCGTGCGCAGCGGCGACCACTGCCTCCACTCGTGGTTCAACGCCCACGACGTGCCCGGCGCCGTGCGTGCCTCCTTCGGCCCCTACAACACGACCGTCGAGGCCGACCTTCTCGTGGAGGCCACGCGCGGCATCCTCGAAAGGCTCGCCTCTGCGCGGTGAACGATCGTACCGCAACCGGCTCCGCCTCCGGGGCCCCACGCGCCGGGCATGGACGTCCTTGGAGGGACCTTCGGCGAGCGGCGCGGCGAGTTCGACATCGCGCTCGCGATCCTCCGCGCAGCGAACTCCGGCGAGGGGCGCACGCGCATCATGTACGCCGCCAACGTGAGCCACGCCATGCTGCGCCGCTACCTCGACGGCCTCCTCGCCCTGGGCTTCGTCGAGCGCCGCGGGCAGGCCTACGGCCTCACGCCCAAGGGGCTCGCGCTCCTGCGCGACATGGAGCGCGTCGTCACGCACTTCCGGGCGATCCCGGCGTAGCGGAGCTCGATCACCATGCGCGCCCGCTTGCCGGGCGCCGCCTTCGCGGCCTTGGATCCCGCCTTGCGGTACGTGGCCGCGAACCCCATGTGGCGGTGGCTGGTCGCGGGCCCCCCGCGCGTGCTCCACCGCCGCGCGCAGGATGGGCCGCGTGAGCCCGTGGCCGCGGTGGCCCGGCGCCACGAGGAGGCACGCGACGCTCCACGTTCCCGCCTCTGCCTCTGGGATCGTGCGCGCGCTCGCCATGCGGCCGTACGTCTCCCGCGGGGCCACCGAGAACCAGCCCACGGGCTCCCCCCTCTGGGTCGTAGGCGAGGATGCCCACGGGCGCGCCGCCCTTCACGAGCCGGCCCATCGCGCGCTTGCGTCCCGGGGAGTCGAGCGCCGCGAACTGCGTGCTCGTCAAACGCCACGACATGCACCAGCAATACCCCGCGTGCGTGCCCTGGAAGAAGCGCTCCACGTCGGGCCAGCGATCCGGGGTCATGGCGTGGATGGCCAGCGGCCCGCTCACAGCATGCGCCAGGGCGTCTTCACGAATGGAGATTGTCCGTTGCCAGGGCACTGCTGGCTGACGAAGAAGTAGCACTGCCGGCAGTCCATGAGGTTGCACCGCGCGCCGATGACGCCGGCCTCGCGCAGGCGGCCCACGGCGTAGCGCACGGTGCGGCCGGGCATGCCGGTGGCGAGGACGAGGTCCTTGTGGGTGAGGGGGCCGCGCTGGGTCAGCGTGTCGAAGACGTGGCGCGCGGAAGGGGGGAGCCCCTCGGGGACGCTGGGGGTCGGCGGGACCGGGGCGGGCGCGTCCATGCGGGTCCCATTCCAGGGGGTGGATATAACGGTGATGGGGTCCCCCGGGGTGGGGGCGAGGGCCGGCGGGCGGGCCCTGCTATCAGGGCAGGCGGGCGGGCGCCCGCCATGGCGCTCCCGCGCCTGCGATGGGTTCAAGGCCGGGGGGCGAATGGGCCCTTCGTGCGCGCCGCGCCCCTCTTCGCGCTTCTCCTCGTGGCGGTCGCCCTCGCCGGGTGCTTCCGCGCCCCCGTGGCCACGGTGCAGGACGCCTTCCCCGACGACCCGGACGCGGGCTCCACCTTCCACGCGAACGCGACCGCCCACGAGTTCGCCGTCCACCTGGACGTGGCGAAGGCGGGGCGCGTGGCGTACCGCGTGCTGGCGCGGGAGGGCGTCCGCGTGGACGCGTGCCTCCTGCCCGGCCGCGACGCGGACCTCTGGTGGGCCAACCACACCGTGCCCGTGCTGGCGTGCCAGCGCGACGCGATTCTCGCCAAGCAGGGCGCCGACCTCGACGCGGGCCCCTGGACGCTGGCCATTCGCGCCCACGGCTGCCCCGCGGAGGCGTGCGCCGTGACGGCGGTGGTGGTGGGCGCCGAGACGCAGGGCACCTCGCAGGGGCCCGCGGACCCGGCGCGCGTCGAGGCCTTGGATCTCGCGCGCTGCGCCGTGTGCTAGGCCGCGACGGGCTCGGCCTCCGCGCTCTCGCGCGCGTGCGCCCGCCGCAGGAGCGCGCCCACGCCGAGCGAGACGCACCCCGCGAGGGCGACGGAGGCCAGCGTCCCCCACAGGACGCCCAGCGCGGGGTAGGCGAACGCGACGGCCGCGCCGAAGAGGGAGGGCGCCGCGGTGCCGGCCACCATGACGCGCACGGTGGCGCCGGTGAAGTCCGCGCCGTGCTTCCTCGTGAGGATCACCATGGTGGTGATGAAGCCGCTGGGGAACACGCTGGCGAGGCCGCCCAGGATGGGGCCGCCGTAGTGCGCGACGACGATGCTGCCCGCGACGACGGCGCCCGCGGCGCAGGCGCGAAGCGCGAGGCGCCACCACGAGAGGGGAGCGGGGTCGGCCTTGGCGCGCTTCTCGCCGCGCAGCGCGGGGATGCGCGCGAGGAGGGCGAGGGCCGCCAGGGCGACCGCGCCCCACGCCGCCAGGGACCACGCGAGCCCCTCGGGGAGCCAGAGCACGACGGCGAGCCCGGCGGCGGCCCAGAGCGCCAGCGCGGCCGCGATGGCGGGCCAGGGCGCGAGGCGGCGCACGAGGAGCGCGGTCGCCACGAGGAAGACGGCGTTGACCGCGATGCCCGCGGGGACGGCGGTGGCGCTGGTGGCCGCGAAGCCCACGCCCTCGTTGAGCGCGATGAGCACCAGCGAGACGGTGACCTTCACGGGGAAGGAGAGGAGCAGGCCCCCCACGCGGGCGTTGCCGCGCTCGGCGACCGTGGTGAACGCCGCCACGGTGCCCCCGCCCACGACGAAGGAGAGGGCGAGGCGCAGCAGGAACGCGTCCACGCGGCGCGAGACGGCGCGCCCGATTTCAGCGTTGCGTCACGTCTGGGAGCGTCGCATGAGGGCCAGCATCAGGGCGAAGCCCGCCACCAGGGTCACCCCGGCGCCCAGGAGCGCGAGCTGCCCCTGCGAGGCGACGGGCCCCGGGGGGACGACGCCCACCTCCACCGCGGCGGGCTGCACGGTCGCCTGCGGGCCGGAGGGGGCCGCCGCAGGAGGGTCCGCCGAGCCGGCCGGCGCGGGCGCCGAGGCCGGGGGCGCGTCCGCGGGGGCCGCGGGAGGGGGTGCTGCGCCCACGGGCGGGTCCAGGGGCGGGGGCAGCGCGACCGGGGGCGGCGGGTCCGGCAGCGGCGGCGAGGGCGCAGGCAGGGAGGGGATCGTGGGGCTCGCGGGCGGGGTCGGCGGCGAAGGGGGCCCGGGCGTGGCCGGCGTGGGCGTGACCGGAGGGGGCGGCGAGACGGCCGAAGGGGGGTCGGGCAGCGTGGCCTTCACGGCGGGCAACGAGGCGGTGGACGTGCCGGTCACGGGGAGCGTCACGGACGCGGGGGCGGTGGGGGCCACGAGGAGGGCCAGCACGAGGCCGCCCAGGACGGGTCCGGGCACCCCCAGGCCTTGCCTGGCCGGCCGGATAAAGGGCGCGGGGAGTCCGTTTCCTCAGGGGAGCGTCCCCAGGTCGCGGTCGACGACGAGCTGGGCGTGCCCCGCGACCGCGCCGTGCTGCCCCGTCGCGACCTCCTCCAGCAGGCGGAAGCCCAGCGCGGTCATGGCCTGCGAGTCGTCCCCCTCGTCGCCGTGCCCCGCGAGGCCATCGACGTTCTCCCCGCCGTAGCTCGTGAGCGTCGTCCCCTCGTGGCCAGCCTCGCCGCGCAGCACGGTGTAGAACTCGGTGGGCACGCCCCGGGCCGCCAGGGCGGCCTCCATCTCGCGGCCCTGGTTGTAGGGCACGAGCCCGTCGTTCACGTCGTGGAGGAGGATCGCCTCCTGGAGGCCCTCGAACGCGTAGGCGCGCAGCGCGGCGCTGCGCTCGTGATAGCATCCTGGCGCCACGGCCGGGCTGCCGCCGCACTCCTCCTGGATGCGCTGGGCCGCGAGCTTCGCGAAGCCGTTGGCGGGGGCCAGCGCGGTGGCCTCGGCCCACGTCTCGGCCAGCTGCGAGAGCCCTTCGCTGTCGACCCAGGCCGTGAAGAAGCCGTGCTCGTCCGCGAGGACCATGGAGGCCACCGCGGTGCCCATGCTGACGCTGAAGAGGACGCCGTGGGAGAAGCCCCACTCGCCGCGCACCTGCGCGAGGGCGGCCTCGGTGTCCAGCGCGCCGGCCCTCAGGGGGAAGCCGTCCACGGGCCCCGAGTAGTCCATGGCGAACGCGACGAAGCCCAGCTCCGCGAGGCGCGCGAGGTGCGCGTCGTGGTCCGCCGCCTGGTGGCCGTAGCCGTGGAGGATCACGACGAGGCCGCGGGGCGCGCCGCAGGGCGTGGCGATGCGGCCGTGCGCGGAGCCCACCACGAGGTCCCCCACGCTGGAGGCGCACGGGGGCGCGCCGCCCCCCGCGGCCAGGGTGGGGGCGAGGAGGGCGAGCGCGAGGCCGGCGATCGCGAGGGCGCGCATGCGGCGGCGAGCCGGGGCGGCGGCCCTATGGTTTCTCGTGAGACCCTAGTCGCTCGCGCGGCGGGCCGGGCGGCGCCACGCCTGGAGGAGCGCCTTCACGACGACGGGGAGCACGATGAGGCAGAGCGTGACCGCGATGCTGCCGACGCGCTCCACCGTGCTGGAGACCAGCGGCTCGTGGCGCCACTCCTCCCACGAGGTGAGGACGAGGAGCTTGAGGCCCACGAAGCCCACGGCCACGTAGGCCAGGCTCTCCAGGGCGGGGAACCAGTCCATGAGCTTCCCCACGTAGTACGCCGCGACGCGCAGGAGCAGGATGCCCGTGAACGAGGCCGCGATGATGATGAGCACCTTGGTGGAGAGCGCGACCGCGACGAGCACCTGGTCCAGCGCGAAGGCGAGGTCCGCCAATTCCACCGCGACGACGATGCTCCAGAAGGCGGTGAGTCCCAGGAACGTCTTCTGGCTGAACTTGGGCGCGTCGTGCCCCGGCGGGCCGCCCTCGTGCTCCTTGTAGTGGCGGAAGTGGTTCACGCAGAGGTAGAGCAGGTAGGCCCCGCCCACGAGCTTGAGCCACCAGAACTGGATGATGAACGACGCGAAGAGGATGACCGTCGCGCGCAGGACGTAGGCGCCGCCCAGGCCGTAGAGGAGGGCCTTGCGGCGCTCGTCCTCGGGGAGCTTCCGGACCATGGCCGCGAGGATGGCCGCGTTGTCGAAGCTCAGCACCCCTTCCAGGAGAAGGAGCGTGAAGAAGACGGCCACGTCCACCGGCTCGAAGGTGTAGCCCAGCACCATGAGACGGGGCCCCATGCGGGGTCCCCCCGGATAGCCCTTGCCGGGAAGCTTCCGGGCGCCAAATCGTTAAGTAGGGGCCCCAGCATCGGCGGCCACCGCGAGAACGTTCGGCCCCCGAGGCGGACGGTCCGGTGACGACCCCCTGGGGTCCGCTCCTGGACACGCCGCCGCGAGCCCCCGGGCCGAAAAACTCGCGCTGGAGACTCCGCACATGGCTCACACGGCCCGCATCAGCCTCGCCGGCAACGACCCCAAGAAGATCGACGGCGTCGCTGGCCAGATCAAGACCATCGCCGAGCGCACGGGCGTCCGCATCGCGGGCCCCATCCCGCTGCCCACGCGCCGCCTCAACATCCCCGTCCGCAAGGCCCCCAACGGCAGCGGCTCGGAGACCTACGACCACTGGGAGATGCGCATCCACAAGCGCCTCATCGACATCGACGCCGACGAGCGCGCCCTGCGCCAGCTCATGCGCATCCAGGTCCCCGACTCGGTGAACATCGAGATCGTGCTCCGCACCTGAGGGCGCCCCCAGGGCCCCCTCCGGCGCCGTGACGCTTTTCCTTCATATCCGGCGCCCCCAGTGTCGCCTCCGGCAACGGACTCGGACCAACGGTTCATATCCCCGATGCGACACACCCCGGGCCCATGGCCGACCTGCGCGCGTTCCTGGGATCGAAGTGCCCCTCCTGCAAGATGGACATCCTCCAGCAGGAGCCCAGCACGAACCGCATGCCCGGCCCCGACCGCGCGTGGTGCCCCTCGTGCGGCGCGCGCATGACTGTCGAGCAGCTTGCCTCCGGCCCCGCGCGGGGCGGGCTCCTCAAGCGCCTCTTCTCCAAGCCCCAGCACGGGTGACCGCGCGGCGCGGCCGGGACCTTCCGAAAGCCTTTCCCGCCCCTTGGCGGCTGCGCGCCGCGTGAGCCGAGTGGCCATGCTCCGGGCGGGATACGGCGCCTTCGGTGTCGCCTTCCTCTCCCTTGCCGGCGCGCAGCTGGCGGGGAACCTCGTGCTCCTCGCCCTCCTCGCGGGCCTCGCGGGCGGGCTCTGCCTCGCCCTCTCCAAGGACGACCTGCCCAAGTGGGCGGGCCTCGCCATGCTGGCGTACTTCGCGCTCTCGCTCCTGGCCTTCCTGGCGGCGACGCCCATCACCATCGGGCGCGGGGGCGGCTACTTCGTCAACGACAAGCCCTCGGCGGTCTTCGACGCGCTCTACTACTACGTCGTGCTCGCGTTCCCCATCATGCTGGGCGCCACCGCGCTCGCCTCCACGTGGGAGCGGGAGCTTCCGCCCCGCGCGCTCCTCATGGGCGCCGTGGCGGGCTCCGCGCTGTGGGCCGTGCTGAGCTACGCGCTCGTGCCGCGCGTGGACCCCAGCCTCGGCGTGGGCGCGGCCACCGCGCAGAACAACCTCCTGGCGCTCCTCGCGGCGGCCAGCGCGCTGGCGGGCGCCGCAGGCGCGGCATGGGCCGCGTCGCGCCCCGACGAATACGCGTGAGCCCATGCGCGCGATCCTCCTCTACGAAGGCGTGAGCGCGCACGAGGCCCTGGGCGCCCTGGCCGCGCTGCGCGCCGCGGGCCTCGACGCGGACCTCGTGGCCGCCGAGGCCCTCGTCGCGACGCGAGAAGGCGCGCGCCTCGTGCCCCACGCGCTGGGCTACGCGAAGCTGGAGGCGGCCCGCGTGGCCATCATTCCCGGCGGCGACGCGGAGAAGGCGCTGCGCGACGCGGGCCTTCTGCGCGCGCTGCGGGCCCGCCGCGGCCAGTGGACCCTCGCCTCGGGCGACGCCGTGCGCCTCGCCGCCGCGGCCGGCCTCGCGGAGGGGCGCCGCGTCGCGCGCCTGCCCGGCGAGGCGCTCATCCCGGGCGCGGCCGAGAACGCGGCCTCGCGCCTCGTGGCGGACGGCCGCCTCCTCACGTGCTTCCCCGGCGAGCCCCTCGTCGACCTCGTGCTCCACCTCGTCGAGCGCGAGGAGGGCGCCCCCGCCGCGCAGCGCGCCGCGCACGCGCTGGGGCGCGAGCTTCGGACGTTCGCGCTGGGCGCCTCCCCGGGCGAACCCTGAAACCCCCGCGAAGGGTTCGCGCGGACCATGCCCGTCGACGAGCAGATCCTCAAGACGCTGCACATCCCGCGGGAGGAGGCGCCGGTCGCGCGGCTCATCGGGATGCGCCTCGCCAGCGCGGGGCCCGGCCTCGCGACGTTCGAGCTGGACGTGGACCAGCGCCACCACAACCCCATGGGGAGCGTGCATGGCGGCATCCTGGGCGACCTCGCCGACGCGGCCATGGGCTACGCGGTCATCAGCACGCTGGCGCCCGACGAGACGTTCACGACGCTGGAGATCAAGGTGAACTTCCTGCGCCCCGCCTTCGAGGGGCGGCTGCGCTGCCACGCCAAGGTGGAGAGCCGCGGCAGGACCATCGTGTACGCGACCGCGGACGTGGTGAACGACGAGGGGAAGCCCATCGCCAAGGCCGTGAGCACGAACCTCGTGCAGAAGCGCCCCGGCGCGGCCGACGCGTTCCACCACCGGCCCAAGGCATAGGCGGCGCGCGACAGCGTTCGATCCCTAGAGACCATCTCCCCCCGCCTCGTCCGCAGGGGGGAAGACCCATGCGCACGCCCGTCGCACCCCTCGCCGCGCTCCTGGTCCTGCTCCTCGCGGGCGCTCCCCTGGCGCCCCTCGTGCAGGGCGCCTACCTCGTCCCCGCGCCCGACCTCGTCGTCGACTCCATGACGACGCCCGACGCGGTCGCGGGCGCCTCGGTGACCTTCAGCGCGGTCGTGCGCAACGCGGGCAACGCCCCGGCGGGCCCCTTCGACGTGCAGTTCCAGGTGGACGCCGCCATCGTGGGCACGGGCCACGTCAACGCCGCCGCTCCGGGCAACGCCTACGCCGTCTCCTGCCCCACGGCGTGGGTCGCGCTCGCGGGCAACCACACGCTCGCCGTCGTCGTGGACCCGGGCTACGCCGTCTCGGAGTCCAACGAGACGAACAACTCGGGGAACCAGACCTTCCACGTGCGCGCGCCCGACCTCGTGGTCCTGGACTTCTCGACGACGCCCGCCAACCCCATCGTGGGCGACGGGATCACCTTCCACGCCAATGTCACCAACCGCGGCGACGCCGGGACCGGCGTCAACGTCGCGGTGAGCTTCTACGTGCGCGTCAACGGCACGGGCTACGAGCAGCTCTACCCCGCCCCCGACGGCGCGCCCCTGGCTCCCGGGGCCACCGCCACGTTCACCAGCGGGACCTTCGTGGGCGTCGAGGGCAACCACACCGTGCGCGTGGAGACGGACCACTACAACCGCGTGCGCGAGAGCGACGAGACGAACAACAACCTCACCGCGGGCTTCGTCGTCACGCAGCCCCGCCCCGGCATGATGCCCGACCTGCTGGCCTCCCTCGTCGCGCCCAACAAGTCCCCCCTCCGCGCGGGCGACTCCGTGACCTTCAGCGCCAACCTCAGGAACGTCGGCAACGCGAGCGCGGGCGCCTTCACCGTGCGCTTCGAGATCGACGGCGCCCCCTTCGACGACGTCCGCAGCGGCGGCCTGCGCCAGGGCTTCCCCTACTACCCCACCAGCCGCGCGTGGAGCGCGACGCCGGGCAACCACGTCATCCGCGCCACGGCCGACGTCTTCGACGAGGTCGCGGAGCTCGACGAGTCCAACAACGCCGCGAGCGCCACGTTCCGCGTGAACGTCACGGGCATCGACCTCGCGCCCACGTCCGTCGGCGTCAAGGCACCCTTGGCCGGCGACACGACGCAGATCAACGCCACCATCGGCAACCTGGGCGACACCGGCTCGGGCGCCTTCTCGGTGCGCTTCTTCCTCGACGGCGCGCAGGTGGGCACGGACCAGGTCGTGACGAGCCTCGCTGCGGGCGCCACGAAGGCGCTCTCCTCCTCGACGTTCACCGCCACGCTGGGCTCCCACGTCGCGGGCGTGCAGGTGGACCCCCTCAACACCGTGGGCGAGGGCGACGAGACCAACAACTGGGGCAACGCGACGTTCGACGCCACGGAGCGCAACCCGCCCGCGGACCTCGTCGTCACCGACGTGGGCGTGAGCCCTGCGAGCCCCATCTACGGCGACCTCCTCGTCTACCACGCCAACGTCACGAACGCGGGCCCGGGCGCCGCGGGCACGTTCGACGCGTGGTTCTACTCGGGGCTCAACGGCACGCAGGGCGCGCGCACGTGCACGACCTCGGCCTACGCGGGCCCCCTCGCGGCCGGCCAGTCGCAGACCATCACCTGCGTCGGCCCCCGCGCGACCCAGGTGGGCACGCTCTTCCTGCGCGCGGAGGCGGACCCCACCAACCGCGTGCGCGAGAGCGACGAGTCCAACAACCTCACGACCACCTTCGACGTGACGGGGCCGCGCCCCGGCATGCTGCCCGACCTCGTGATCAACTCCCTGGACGCGGGCAGCAACGTCAAGGCGGGCGACCGCCCCACCTTCCGCGTGGCCGTCCAGAACCAGGGCAACGCCACCGCCAACGGCACCGTCGTGCGCCTCTACGTCGACGGCCAGGCCGTGGGCGACGTCGTCATCCCCACGCTCTACCAGGGCACGACGCTGGGCGGCGCGGTCGCCAACTGGACCGCCACCGAGGGGCCGCACACCCTCCTGGCCGTCGCCGACCCGGACGGCGCCATCGCGGAGCTCAACGAGGCGAACAACAACCGCACGGTGAACTTCACCGTCGCCCCGGCCAGCGGCATCGACCTCGTGCCCACGTCGCTCTACCCGACGCCTGCGTACCCCTCCGCAGGCTACCCGGCGACGTTCAGCGCGAACGTGCGCAACCAGGGCGACACCCCCTCGACGTCCTTCTACGTCCGCTTCCTCGTGGACGGCGTCGCCGTCGGGGCCGACAAGCTCGTGCCCGCCCTCCAGGCCGGCGGCTCGACCACCGTGACCAGCGACTCGTGGATCGCGACCCGCGGCACGCACACGGTGACGGTCGTGGTGGACAGCGGCAACAACGTGGGCGAGACGCACGAGGACAACAACTCGCTCTCGACGAGCGTCGTGGTGTGAGGCCGCCTCGGGGCTGCTACTCCACGCCCTTCGCCACGTAGGGCCCCAGGCGGGAGTAGCCCAGCTTCGCGTAGTAGGGCCGCACGCCGACGCCCGCCGTGACCACCACGCGCGAGAGGCCGCGCTCGCGGGCCAGGTCCTCGGCCTCGCGCACGAGGCGCGCGCCGTGGCCCTGGTGCTGGTGCGCGCCCTCGCGGTGGTCGCCGATGGGCACCTCGCTGCCGAAGACCTTCAGCTCGCGCAGGAGCAGCGCGCCCCGGCACTCGGGGCGGTGCGCGAGGGGCGAGGGCTCGCGCAGGCGCACGAAGCCCACGAGGATGTCCTGCTCCACGTCCTCCAAGGCCAGGAAATGCTCCGTGCCGCCGGCGCTGGGGTAGCTCTGGCGCGTGAGCGTGATAGCAGCCGGCTCGCGCCCCTCCTTGTTGGCGACGTGGCCCGCCTCGCGGCAGCGGATGCAGCGGCAGCGCGTCCCGCGGCGCGCCATCTCGGCGTGGACCAGCTCGCGGAGATTGAGCTTCTTGACGCCCGCCTCGATGCGCGGCGTGGGGATGTCGCGGTCGATGCGCTGGATGCGCATCCACGGGGGCGTCTCCGCCTTGGCCTCCGCGAGGAGGTCCGCGCAGGCCTCCTCCGCGAGGGGCTCGAACCTCCCGGCCTTCCACATGCGGTGGAGCGCCGTGCCCTCGATGACGAGGGTGGGGTAGATCTTCAGCATGTCCGGCGCGAAGCGCGGGTCCGCGAACATGGCGCGCAGCGTCGCGAGGTCGCGCTCGCGGCTGCTCCCCGGCTGGCCGGGCATGACGTGGGCGCACAGCTTGAGCCCCGCGTCCTTCACCACCTGGAACGCCTCCACCGTCTCCTTCATGGTGTGCCCGCGGTGCGTGAGCCTGAGCACGTCGTCGAAGACCGTCTGCACGCCAAGCTCGTAGCGCGTGCAGCCCAATTCCAGCGAGAGGTCGACGTGGGGCGAGAGCGCCCAGTCGGGCTTCGTCTCGATGGTCAGGCCGATCATGCGCGACGGCGCCGACTCGTTGAGCGCCTGCGCCTCGGCGAGGGAGGCGCTCTCGCGGCCGTTCATGGCGTCCAGCGCGCGCTGCACGAACCAGCGCTGATAGCTTTCGTCGCGCGCCGTGAACGTGCCGCCCTGGACGATGAAGTCCACCTTGTCGGTGGGGTGGCCCGTCTTGTGGAGGTCCGCGAGGCGGCCCGCGGTCTGCCCGTGGGGATCGAAGCCGTGGCGCGCGGCGCGGCGCGCGGCGGGCTCGTCGCCGGTGTAGCTCTGCGCGGTGCCGAAATCGGGGCCGCCGGGGCAGTACGTGCACTTCCCGTGCGGGCACGCCTCGGGGCTCGACTGCACGGTGACGATGGTCACGCCGCTGATGCTGCGCGTGGGCCGGATTCTCAGCGCGGGCTCGACGACCCGGCGCTCCTCGGGCGTCGCGGCGGCGAGGATGTCCGCGTTGCTGGGCAGCCGCGCGACGCCAAGCTCGGAGGCGAGGCGGATCTTCGCGTTCTGCACCGCGGCGCGGTCCAGGGCGCCCGAGAGGATGCCCTCCACGATGCGGCGCGCGAGGACCTGCTCGCTCATCGCGCCGGCCCAGGCGGCTCCTCCTTCAAAAGCCCATCCGATGGCCGCGCCACAAGACGAAAACCCTGACGCCGGGCAGGAGCCGCCATGAGCAGCCTCAGCGCGGACGAGATCCGGGGGCGCAACGTGGTGGACAAGGAAGGCATCCAGCTTGGCGAGGTGCGGGACGTCGTCTTCGACCCCGAGCGCTGGCGCGTCACCGGCCTCCGCGTCGGCCTCGACCGCGACATCGCGGGCCGCCTCCAGGTCGAGCGCCCGCTCCTGGGCTCGCCCGTCCTCACCTTCTCGGCGGACCGCGTGCAAGCGGTGGGCGACACGATCATCCTCAACCTGGAGGCCCAGACGATCGCGGACCTGCTGCGCGAGGGGGGTTCGGGGGGCGCAGCCCCCTGACGTTTTGGTCGTCTGCTGGAACGGCTCTTTCACGTCAGGGGGGCGAGCCCCCCTGAAACCCCCCATTTTGCGCGCGCTGCGGCGCGCGCGACGAACCGATCCTATTCCTCGCGCTCCATCGCCCCAAGCGCCTCGCCGAACCCGCGCACGAGCGTCTCCACGAGCTTCTCCCGCGGGACGCGGACGCCCTCCTCCCCCAGGCTCGTGACGCGCGCGCGGATCTGCGCCTCGTCCGTGCGGAAGAGGCGCGCCATGCGCGCCTCGTCGCGCTCCACGATCACGGTGCCGTGCTGGAGGAGCGCGCGGCCGTCGCGCCGCTGCGCGCCGCCGCTCACCTTGCGGCCGTTCACGACGACGTTGGTGCCCTGGCGGCGCACGTAGCAGAGCGTCTCCCGCGTGTTGTCGGGCACGCTCTCGATCTCCGCGGGCAGGCCCAGGTGCCGCAGCGCGCGCACGATGCCCTCGGACACGAACGCGAAGGAGCCCGTGATATCGCGAGGGAGCCCCGGGTGGTCAAGGGGCAGGACGACGGCGTAGGTGACCTCGCTCTCGTTGTGCAGGATCGCGCCGCCCCCCGTCGCGCGGCGCACGACGCCCAGGCCCCACGCGCGCGCCGCGTCGAGGTCCACGTCGGCCTCCGTCTGCGAGCGGCCCAGGCTCACCGCCGCCGGGCGCCACCCGTAGAGGCGGACCGTGGGGACCCCTTCCGCGAGGAGCGCCTCGTCGCGCGCCATGTTGGCGTGCGCGTCGAGGTGGCCGTCGAGGAGGAGGCGCATGGCGGAGCCACGCGGGGGATTGGAGATGAAGGTTTGCTGACTCCGGCGAGCGCGGATCACTCCTGCCTCCGTCTCCATGAGATGCGCAAGCCGTCGATCTGGAACGACTCCGCGCCGCTCTTGAGCATGGCCACCAAGGCGAGGAGAATCGCGCCAAGGATGCCCACGAGGGCCACCAAGGGCCAACCGATGATCATCATGACCACCGGAGCGGCCATTCCCAGAAGGCTCCAGGCGATTCTTCGCGGCTCGATCACGGGCATCGCTCCGGGTAACACGGAGCCGTGAAGGTGGGACGTGATACATATTCTCGACGTTCACGAGCGGATGCTATCGGACCTGGAGCGCTGTTCCCTATGATGCTTGCCATCCCATAGCATCGATGCTTCTGACGCCCGCGCGAGGCGATGGGGCGCTAGCCCGGGCGCTGGCCTGGAGGATCGTATCCCGCTCCGGTCCGCATATGAAAGAGCGACTTGCGCTATCATGGCGGGATGGGTGGGGCCCGCCTCAGCGAAGGCGCGCTCGGGGACGAGAGCAGCATGCCGAGGAAGGAAGCAGGCGCGGGGGAGCCCGCGATGAAGGTTGCCGCGCCTTGGGCTTCGGGGCGCCCCGTCGAAGAGCATCCTCGAAGCTCAACGGCGCGGGCCGCCCAAGGGCGGACCTTGCCGGGGGCTCCCCGGCGGCTCCCTCGGGGCCATCGCCTTGCCTCGCACGCGGGGCCCAACGGGGAGGGAAGGCAAGCCCCTTGTCGTGGCGCTGCTTGAGGGTCCTCACCCGGCGGGGACCGGCGCGACGCCGGCGAGCACGCGCTGGGCGCCGCCGGGCGTCGCCACGACGAGGTCGCTCCCCGCGTGGGCGAGGAGCGTCGGCCCCAGGAGGCCGCCGTCGGCCACGGCGATCGTGCTCGCGGGGATGCCGAAGAGGTCGCGCAGGGTCGCGCCCAGGTCCAGCTCCGAGACGAGGAAGTCCTCGAAGCTCCCGGCGTCCTCGCTGGCGGCCTTGACGTGGAGGCGCACCGAGGACGCGGAGGTCGCGTCGCCCGTGCCGCCCACGTCGGGGAAGCCCAGGAGGAACTGCCCCGTGGAGCCCCCGGGCACCTGATCCGCCCACACGATGGGGGCCGAGCCCTCCGCCTTCTCCTGGCCCAGGGAGACGCCGCCGTCCCACGTCCCCGCGGTGACGGCGCCGGGGAAGTAGAGGCCGAAGAGGTCGCTCCAGCCGTGGGGGTAGGGCGATGCGGCGGAGAGGGTCTGGTCGCGGGCCGCGGCGGCGGGGCGCGCGTCGGGGGAGACGCTCCCCTCCACCTTGGGATCGCCGATGCGGATGGCCTCGGCGAGGGGGAAGAGGGGCAGGCCCGAGACCTCGTCGTACACGGCGACGTGGAGCCCCTGCCCGGTGGCCACCACGGGGAGCGCGATGGGGGCGCGCCCCTGCTGGGCCCGCACGAAGTCGTCCGGCGTCGCGGGGGGCGTGGCGGAGAGCTTGGGCGCCTCGGCGAGGAAGCGCAGGCCGAACGCCGCATCCGCCTGGGCCCCGCGGAGCGCGACGACCACGTGGAGGAGCGTGCCCTCCTGGCGGCCGTTCATGAAGACCTCGCCGAAGGCAGGGCTCGACCTGGCCTCGATCTTCTGGGCCTGCCCACCCAGGAGCCCCAGGGGCTCCACGGTCCCCGAGACGCTTCCCACGCTGAGGACCTCGATGAGCTTCCCGTCCTTCTCCGCGAACGCCGCCATCATCCACGCGCTGAGGTTGCCGCCCTCGGGGAGGAGGGGGGAGACAAGGAGGTCGACGGCGTCGTACTGGTTGAAGAAGCGGTCCTTGTGGACGCTGCCCGCGGGCACCGTGACGTTGAACGCGGTGAGCGCGCCTTCGGGGGCGACGCTGGCGTTCACCACGAGCCAGTCGTCCAGCGTGGGGGCCCGGCTTGCGTTGGCGGGCGTCGCGTTGAGCCGCGCCAGGGCGGGGGGTGGGGGCTCGGAGGCCAGCGTCGGGGGCACCGAAGAGGGGGAGAGGCAGCCGGCGAGGCCGGTGCCTAGGATGGCGAGGACGGTGATCAGGGTCAGGGCACGCACGGGCGAAGCCTCCAAGCGCGCCGGCCAGTCCCGCGCCCTAACAAAGGCATTTTGGCGATTGGATGCAACTCTGCGGGGGGCCGAAACCCTCAAGGGTGGACCCTTCGTCGCCCCAAGCGTGACCTCGGCCCCCGCGCAGCCCAAGCCGCGCTGGCTCGTGCGCCCCCTGCCCAGCGGGCCCAAGGTCGCGCAGATCCAGGGCCTCCTGGCCGAGCACAACCTCCACACCGTGTGCGAGGAGGCGCGCTGCCCCAACCGCGGCGAGTGCTGGAGCCAGGGCGAGGCGACGCTCATGATCATGGGCGACACGTGCTCGCGCGGCTGCCGCTTCTGCGACGTGAAGACGGGGAGCAAGCTGGAGATGATGGCGCTCCCCCTGGACCCGCTGGAGCCCGCCAAGGTGGCGAACACCGTCAAGACGCTGGGCCTCTCCTACGCGGTCATCACCAGCGTGGACCGCGACGAATTGCCCGACCAGGGCGCGGACCACTGGGCGCGCACCATCCAGGCGTGCCGATACCTTGCGCCCGACACCGTGCTGGACGTGCTGCTGCCGGACTTCCGCGGCGAGCGGGACCTGATCCGGCGCGTCGTGGAGGCGAAGCCCCACGTCCTCGCGCACAACGTCGAGACCGTCGAGCGCCTCCAGGGGAAGGTCCGCGACCACCGCGCGAGCTATCAGCAGACCCTCGACGTGCTGCGCGCGTTCAAGGAGATGGCGCCGCGCACGCCCACCAAGAGCGGCATCATGGTGGGGCACGGCGAGACGCGGGAGGAGCTTCTCCAGACGCTCCGGGACCTGCGCGCGGCGGGCGTCGACTTCGTGACCGTGGGCCAGTACCTCCGCCCTTCGGAGTGGCACCTGCCCGTCCAGGACTACGTCCACCCCAACGACTTCGTGGAGATCGAGCAGGCCGCGTGGGCCCTGGGGTTCAAGCATGTCGTGGCGGGCCCTTTCGTGCGCTCCAGCTACCGGGCCTGGGAGGTCGAGCGCCTCGTGCGCGAGGCCCACGGCATGCCCGCCAGCAAGAAAGGCTAAGTGGGGCCTCCAGGCGTCCGCCTCACCATGAAGGGCCCCCTTGCCGCTCTGCTCCTCGTCGCCACCCTCCTGGGCGCGGGATGCCTCTCCTCCACCGAGACGCCCGCCTCCACCGCGGGGGCGAAGCTGGGCGCCGGGGCCACCATCAAGGACACCCTCGCCCTGGTGAGCACCGCGGGGGACAACCTCAGCGGCGCGCCCGTCTCGGGCGTCGTCCCCGCCATCTTCGACGTGCACCACGACGGCGGCGAGCCCACCATCGGCATCACGAAGGACGGCACGCTCTTCTACGCCGGCGCGACGTTCAAGAACGACGTCGCGGGCCAGAACCCCTGCACGGGCCTCTTCCCCGCCAACCCCGTCGCGGGCGACCCCCTCTGCTTCCCGCGCACGGACATCCTGCGCAGCGAGGACGGCGGCAAGACGTGGAAGGACGTGACGCCCTACCTCCCGGGAGGCCTCGTGCGCGAGCACTGGGACACGGGCGACCCCTACGTCTACGTCGACCCCGCCACCGACCGCGTGTTCGACATCGACCAGCGCCTCCAGCTCACCTGCCACACCGTCACGACCAGCGACGACAAGGGCGCCTCGTGGGACCCCGTGGACGGCAAGGCGTGCCAGACGCCCCCCGCGGACCACCAGACCATCGTCGCCGCCAAGCCGCGCATGCTGGTGACGACGCCCCTCTACCCCGACGTCGTCTACTACTGCAACAACCAGATCGCGGCCTCCTCCTGCGCGCGCAGCCTGGACGGCGCGCAGACCTTCCAGGCCATCCCGCCCCCCTACCTGGGCGCGAGCCCCTCGGACGGCCTTCCCGTCGACCCGGACAACGTGTTCGGCCCCGGCTTCTGCGGCGGCCTGCACGGCCACCTCAAGGCGGCGCCCGACGGCACGGTCTACCTTCCCAAGGCCCAGTGCGGCCACCCCGAGGTCGCCGTGACGCAGGACGACGGCACCAGCTGGAGCGAGGTCGTCGTGGCGCCCGGCATGCGCGCCGCGGGCGACCCCACCGTGGCCGTGGACCGCAACAACACCGCCTACTACGTGTTCATCGACCGCGACGACTGGCACCTCTACCTGTCCAGCAGCAAGGACGCGGGCGCCCACTGGACGAAGCCCGTGGACGTGACCGTCCCCGGCGTCGAGGCCACGAACCTCCCCGCCCTCGTCGCGGGCGACGACGGCCGCCTCGCCCTCGCCTACGTGGGCACGACGACGCGCAACGCGTACAACATCAGCGCCGACAACGTCAGTGCCCTCAACAACGAGACGTGGGACGGCTACCTCGCCGTCATCACCGGCGCCAACGCCGAGAAGCCCACCGTCACCACCGCCCGCGTGAACGCCCCCGGCGACCCCATCGTGCGCGGCCAGTGCGGGCCCGGCCGCTGCCGCACGCTCTTCGACTTCATCGACGTGCAGATGGACAAGGACGGCCGCCCCTGGGTCGCCCTCGTGGACAACTGCGTCGACGCGTGCGCCAACGCCACCGGCACCGCCAAGGACAGCGTCGCGCGCGCCGGCTTCGTCACCACCTTCGAGCAGGGGCCCGGGCTCCTCGCCGCCATGCCTACGCTGCCTCCCATCCACGCGGCGGGCAAGACGGGTTGAGAGATCGCGGGGCGCGCCGCAACGCTGATCGCCTCCGCCCGCGGTCTGCGCCGCGCATGCGCGCCTCCGTCCTGCTCCTGGCCTCCCTCGCCCTCCTCCTCGCCGCCGTCCCGCTGACGCCCGGGGCCTCCGCGGCCTCCTGCGCCGTCCGCGACCCCGGCGTGGGGCCCATCGGCACGGACACCGCGGAGTACGCCACCGACGTGTGCAACGACACGCTGGGATACGCCCAGGCCGTCTGCAACGACGCCCTCAACCCCTTCGGCCTCGGCTGCACGATCGCGTAGGGGCCGCTCTCGTCCCTGTTGTCGCTGGGGGCGGAGCCCCCAGAAAGAGCAAGAGGGGGCTTGCCACAAAGCGGGCCCGCTCGAAACCCCCAAATCCCCCCGGCGGGTTCGCCCCGGCATGAAGGGCCCGACGCGGAGCTTCGCCAGCGACAACAACTCCGGCGTGCACCCGCGGGTCATGCGCGCGCTGGAGGACGCGAACCGCGACCACGTCCTGGCCTACGGCGACGACCCATACACCGAGGCGGCGCGGCGGCGCTTCAAGCAGGTCCTCGGCGAGCACGCCGAGGCGTTCTTCGTCTTCAACGGCACGGCAGCCAACGTGCTGGGCCTCGCGTCGCTGGTGAAGCCGTACCACGCGGTGATCACCAGCGAGTGGGCGCACGTCGCGCAGGACGAGTGCGGAGCCCCCGAGAAGCACCTGGGCACGAAGCTCCTCCTCGTGGCCGCGCCGGATGGCAAGCTGACGCCCGAGCGCGTGGCGCCCCACGTCAAGGGCCTGGGCGACCAGCACCACGTCCAGCCGCGCGTCGTCTCCATCACGCAGAGCACCGAGCTTGGCACCGTCTACACGCCCGCCGAGGTGCGCGCGCTGGCGGACTACTGCCACGCGCGGGGCATGTTCCTCCACGTGGACGGCGCGCGCATCGCCAACGCCGCCGCGGCGCTGGGCGTCGAGCTGCGGGCCATCACCACCGACGCGGGCGTGGACGTGCTCAGCTTCGGGGGCACCAAGAACGGGCTCATGTTCGGCGAGGCCGTCGTGCTCCTGCGCGCGGGGCTCGCGGACGACTTCCGCTTCCTGCGCAAGCAGGGCATGCAGCTGGCCAGCAAGATGCGCTTCGTCGCCGCGCAGTTCGACGCGCTCCTCCAGGACGACCTGTGGCGCAAGAGCGCGGAGCACGCGAACCGCATGGCGAAGCTCCTCGCCGCCGAGACCACCAAGGTCCCCGGCGTCAAGCTCGCGCGCCCCGTGGAGGCCAACGCGGCCTTCCCCCTCCTGCCCGCCCGCGTCGCCGAGGCGCTCCAGAAGGACTGGCTCTTCTACCCGTGGGACCCCGCGCGCGGCGAGTACCGCTGGGTCTGCTCCTTCGACACCACCGAGGCCGACGTCAAGGCGTTCGTGGCGGCGCTGCGCGACGCGATGGCGAAGCACGGGTGATGGTCGCTCTCCCGGTCGCCTCCGGCGAGGGGAATCCCCGAATCTCCGAATCTCAGAATCACCCTCGGCGATCCGGCGATTCGGGGCGTTTCCCTCGCCGGAGGAGCGGGGATCGCCGCAAGGGTGAAGTGCGAAGCCCGGCCTGGCCCGACGCAGCATGAGCCGCAAGTGGCTGCGCGAGCGCAGCAAGGACTTCTGGTACAAGCTCGCCAAGAAGGAGGGGTGGCGCACCCGGGCGAGCTTCAAGCTCATGCAGCTGGACGAGAAGTTCGAGCTTCTCTTCGAGGGCGCGCGGGTGGTGGACCTGGGCGCAGCCCCTGGCGGCTGGAGCCAGGTCGCGGTGGAGCTGGTCGGCCCCGAGGGGAAGGTCGTGGGCGTGGACCTCGACCGCATCGAGCCCATGGAGGGCGTCACCTTCCTGCGCGGCGACATGACGGACCCCGAGACGGTCTCCCGCGTCATGGAGGCCTGCGGCGGCGTGGCCGACGTGGTCATCAGCGACATGAGCCCCAACATCAGCGGCGCCTACGCCACGGACCACGCGCGCAGCATCCACCTCTGCGAGATGGCCCTGGAGTTCGCCGGCAAGGTGCTCGTGCGCGACGGCGCGTTCGTCTGCAAGGTCTTCGAAGGCGACATGTTCCACGACCTCCTGGGCAAGGTGCGCGCCCAGTTCGCGGACGTGAAGGTCGCGAACCCCGCCGCGTCGCGCTCCGCCAGCAGCGAGGTCTACGTCGTCGCGCAGGGCTTCCGCGGCCCCGGCCGGTACCCGCCCCTGGCGAAGCCCAAGGAGTGGCAGGAAGGGGACGAGCTTCCCCCCAGCCGCAAGGAGCGGAGGAAGCCGGAGTGAGGACCCTCCGCGTCCGCGTCGGCCATTCTCCCGATTCGGCCGAAGCTGCGGCCTCGGCCTCTCGTGAGCATGGCCTCCGCGTCCGCGTCGGCCATTCTCCCGATCCGGACGACGCCTTCATGGTGTGGGCCCTGCACGCCGGCCTCGTCCGCGAGGATGATATCACCATCGAGCTTGTCCCCAAGGACATCGAGTCCCTGAACCAGATGGCGCTGCGCGGCGAGGGGCCCGAGGCCAGCGCGCTCTCCATGGCGACGTTCGCCCGCGTCGCGGACACCCACTGGCTCCTGCCCCACGGCGCGTCGTTCGGCGACGGGTACGGGCCCATCGTGGTCGCGCGGGAGGACGTGGACCTGCGGCGCGTCGCTATCGCGGCGCCCGGCGAGGGCACCACCGCCTACGCGACGCTGAGGATGGCGCTTCCCGGCGCGCGCTGCGTGCAGATGCCCTTCGACGAGATTCTCCCCGCCGTGCAGCAGGGCAAGGCCGAGGCGGGCCTGCTCATCCACGAGGGGCAGATCACCTGGCAGCGCGAGGGCGTGCGCAGGCTCCTGGACCTGGGCGTGTGGTGGAAGGGCGAGACGGGCCTCCCCCTGCCGCTGGGCATCAACGCGCTGCGCAAGGACCTGGGCCCTACGCTGGGCGCGCGCGTGAACCGGCTCCTCGCGCGCAGCGTCGAGGCGGGGCTCGCGCATCGCGCGGAGGCCCTGGAGTACGCACGCGGCTTCGGGCGTGGCCTCCCCACGCAGGACGCCGACACGTTCGTCTCCATGTACGTCAACGCGCTGACGCGCGACATGGGCGAGCGCGGCCGCGCCGCGGTGGCCGAATGGCTGCGCCGGGCCGCGGACGCGGGGCTCGTGCCTCGCGGGGCGCGGGTCGAGATGGCTCCTTGAGCGTTCGCGACTGGCGCGATCTCCTTCGTCACCACGCAACGCGACGAAGGGGCATCCACAGAACGGGAGCGCCTAGGCCCCGCGCTCCTCGCGCACGATGCGCCCCGACTCCATGTGCACGGTGCGGTCGCACAGCGACGCGACGTGCGGGTCGTGCGTCACGACGACGTAGGTCTGCCCGCGCTCGCGGTTGAGGCCGCGCATGAGGGCGAACACCTCGCGGCCGGTGGCGGTGTCGAGGTTGCCCGTGGGCTCGTCGGCCCAGACGATGGCGGGGTCGTTCACCAGCGAGCGCGCGATGGCGACGCGCTGCTGCTGGCCGCCCGACAATTCCGCGGGGCGGTGGTCCGCGCGCTCCGCGATGCCCACGGCGGCCAGCGCGCCGAGGGCCTTGCTGCGCGCCTCCTCGGGGGCGAGCCCTGCCACGAGGAGGGGCACCTCGACGTTCTCGATGGCCGTGAGCACGGGGAGGAGGTTGAACGCCTGGAAGACGAAGCCCATGCGCTTCGCGCGCTGGAGCGTGCGCGAGCGCTCGGAGCGCGCCGCGAGGGCGACGCCCTCGATCTCCACCGTGCCGCCGTCGATGGCGTCGAGGCCGGCGAGGCAGTTGAGGAGCGTCGTCTTGCCGCAGCCGGAGGGGCCCATGATGGCCAGCATCTCGCCGCGCGCGACGTCGAGGTCCACGCCCTGGAGCGCCGGCGTCTCGACGCCCTCGCCCCGGTAGACCTTGGTCACGCCACGCGCGCGCACGATGGGCGCCGCGGGGTCGGGCGCGGGCTCGGGGGCGGCGGGCGCGCGGCGCAGGCGCAGGGGCACGCACGCGCATGGAGCCCGTGCCATAAAGGCCGCCGCCACAAGCTTGATGGCCGATCCTTCGGCTCGCCGCGCGTGGCGCGCCTCGGGCTCGCGGCCAAGCTCGCGCGGCGCAACCTGCTGCGCCGCCGCGCGCAGACCGCCATCGTCCTCGCCGGGCTCTTGGTGGGCACCGCCGTCGTCGCGGCCTCGCTCTCCGTGGCGGACAGCCTCCGCTACGGCATCCGCCGCTCCACCTTCGACGGGCTGGGCCCCGCCGACGAGTTCGTCCAGCTTGCGGGCCAGCGCTACTTCCCCGCCGGCGTCTACGACGCGCTGAAGAACGACAGCGCGCTGCGCGGCGCGACGCGCGGGCTCTCGCCGGTGGTGATCGACTCGGGGAGCGTCCGCGACGCGCGCACCCGCGAGACCGAGCCCGCCGTGGGCATCGCGGGCTTCGACCCCGCCGCGGACCGCCCCTTCGGCCTCTTCACGCTCCAGGACGGGCGCCGCACGGACGGCGGCGAGCTTGGGCCGCAGGACGCGTACCTCGCGGAGGACGTCGCGGCGCGCCTCGACGCGAAGCCGGGCGACACGCTGGTGGTGGGCGTGCAGCGCGCGGGGTTGCCGCTCTCCGACGTGGTGTTCAGCATCCACGGCAACATCTCGGGCGTGGGCGGCGGCTGCGTCTCGCCCCCGGTGCCTGTTCCCGTCGTCCCCGGCGCGCCCCCCGTGCCGCCCGTCCCGTGCGCCTACACGCCCGACCCGGTGGACAACGTCACGTACACGATCCCCGTGGGGCGCGGCGCCGCGCTGCTCACCGTGCTGCTGGAGCCCATCGGAGCCGAGGACTCGCCGACCCGGCCCGATCTGGATATCATCGCGACCTCGCCCAGCGGCAACCGCACCGAGGCGACGCAGGGGCTTCCCGGCGCGCCCAGCGACCCCGCCGTGCTCCGCATCGAAGGGAATCGATATCTCGAGCGCGGCGACTGGACGATCCAGGTCACGACCAAGGGGGGCGCGGAGGGCAAGTTCAACGGCGGCATCTTCGTCTCCTACGCGCAGTACGACGCCACCGGGCAGGGCGCGGGCGCCGGGGAGACGGTCATCGGCGACGCGGACGCCTCGGCCTACCTCGCGGTGGGCGCCAGCGCCGCGGCGCACGAGAACGTCACGCTCAAGGGCATCGTCAAGCGCGAGGGCAAGGGGCAGTTCCTCGGCACGACGGGCCTCTTTCTCAACCTCCCCGGCGCGCAGGCTCTCGTGGGGCAGCCCGGGCAGGTCAACGCCGTGAAGATGAGCAACGACGGCAGCGTCGAGACGGGCTGGCAGCGCGGCGCCGCCGCGACCGCTGCCGCCACGCGCGTCCTGGACGCGCAGCGCGCCGCGCACCCGGACGACCCCGTGTACGACCACCTCGCGCCCGCGCCCGTGAAGGCGCTGGGCCTCGCGGGCGCGGAGCAGGAGAGCAGGTTCTACCGCGACTTCCTCGCCGCCGTCTCCACGCTCACCGTCATCGCGGGCGTGCTGCTGGTGGTCAACGTCTTCGTGCTCCTCGCGCAGGAGCGCCAGCGCGAGCTTGGCGCCGCGCGCGCCATCGGCCTCTCGCGCGCCGACGTCGTCGCCTCCTTCGTCGTCGAAGGCGCGATCCTCGCCGCCCTCGCCGCGGTGGGCGGCGTGCTCGTGGGCCTCGTCGGCGCCGCGGGCGTCCTCTTCGGCTTCGACTTCATCCTCAGCGCCGTGGGCACGGGGCTGGGCACGTTCGTTCTCCATCCCGAGCCCGCGAGCCTCGCCCTCGCGGCGGGGCTCGGCTTCGTCGTGACGCTGGCCGCGGCCGCAGGGGCGTCGTACCGCATCGGCGGCATGAACGTCGTGCGCGCCCTGCGCGGCCTGGAGGACGACCCCGCCCACCGGCGCGGCGCATGGGCCGGCGCGGCTGCGCTCGTCCTCCTGGCCGTCGTCTCGCTCCTCCTGGGCCCCTTCGCCGCATGGGCCTTTGCGCCCCCCCTCCTCACGGGCGCCGCCGCGGCGCTCCTCGCGCGCCGTCGCTGGGCCCCGCCGCTGGCGGGGCTCCTTCTCGTGGCGGAGGGCGGGCTTGCCATCTTCCTCCTCACGCCGCCCGCGGACGCCGTGGGCCGCGTCCTGGGCGTCCTGCGCGGCGTGCCCGTCGCGCTGGGCCTGACGCTCCTGGCCCTGGGCGCGCCCGCCCTCGCGCGCGGCGCGGAGCGATTGCTATCACGCGTGCGCGCGCTGCGGCCCACCGCGCCCCTCGCGGTGCGCTATCCCCTCCGCCGCCGCGGGCAGACGGGGCTCACGGTCACGATGTTCGCCTTCGTGACGCTGATCCTCGTCTTCTTCAGCATCTTCGGCACGACCTTCGCGCTGGACATCGCGGGCGAGACGGGCGGCTACGACGTGTACGCCACCACCGACGCGCCCTACAGCGACCTGCGCTACGCCTACGACCAGCAGCCCCCCGGCGCGCGCGACGCCTACGCCCTGGCCAACGTCACCTCGCAGGACCCGCTCCTCGTCGCCACCGTCGCGGGCGGGAGCCTCCTCACGCTGGACGGCGCGCGGCCGCACTACAAGGGCGCGCCCGTGGACCGCGTCTTCGCCTCGCTGCCCAGCTTCCCCAAGCGCGAGCAGTTCGCCTTCGCCGAGCTCGACCCCGCCTACCCCAACGGCAGCGCCGCCTTCGAGGCCCTCCTCAAGGACCCCACCCTCGCCATCGTCAGCGTCGCATACACGCTCGACGAGACGGGCAACCCCGGCGCGCACCACGTCGGCGCGGACCTCACGCTCCACTTGGCCACGGGCGACAAGCATCTGCGCGTCATCGGCGTCATGAAGGAGCTCTACCTGGGCGGCGTGTGGGTGAATCCCCTGGTGCTGCGCACGGGCTTCCAGCAGGTCAGCGGCGGCTACCTCCTCAAGGCCGCGCCGGGCCACGAGCCCGCAGCCGTCGCGCGGCAGCTGGAGCGCAGCTTCGACGGCACGGGCCTCCACGCGGTCGACCTGCGCACCGAGGCGGGCGTCGTCCTGGAGGAGAACGAGCAGTTCCTCCGCATGTTCCAGATGTTCCTGGGCTTCGGCCTCCTCGTGGGCATCGCGTCGCTGGCGGTCGTCTCCGCGCGCAGCGTGCTGGAGCGCCGCGCCCACATCGGCGTGCTGCGCGCGCTGGGCCACACGCGCCTCTCCATCCTCACGTGGCTCCTGGGCGAGTCGCTCCTGGTCACCATCCTGGGCACGCTCGTGGGCGTCGCCGCCGGCTCGCTCCTCGCCTTCGGCGTGTGGTTCACCACCGTGCGCCCCGTCATGGCGGTGCCCTTCGCGTACTCGTACATCGTGATCCCGGTGATCCTCCTCATCACGTGGGGCTGCGCGCTGGCGGCCGTCTTCCTCCCGGGATTCCTCGCGACTCGGGCCACGCCCGCCGAGATGGTGCGGCGCGTCGATTGATTGCTTTTTTGAAGACCTCCTTTTGCCTTCTCGCTGGGGGCTCCGCCCCCAGCGAGAAGGCAAGTCTCGACTGCGGAAACCCTCAAGGGGGCGCACGCCGAGGCGGGGCGGTGCCCGAGCGCCGTCGCGCGACGCGCAGCGTCCTCCCGTGGCTCACGCACCGGAGGATGATCCCCAAGTGGGTGGCGCTCGTGGCGGCGGCCGCGCTGGCCTTCGCGCGCGGCCCCGCGCCCCACGCGGGCTGGCTCCTCCTCGCGGGGCTCCTGGCGTTCTTCCCCAGCGAGTACCTCGTCCACCGCGGCGTGTTCCACTTCTTCGCCGACAAGAGGGCGGGCGCCGTCGTCTCGCGCCAGCACGTCGAGCACCACCGGAGGCCCGACGACCTGGACTTCCTCTTCAACAACCCGCTCATCAGCGTGGGCGTGGGCGTCCTCTACTTCCTCGTCGCGCTGGCGGTCTCGCGCAGCGTGGCGGCCGCGGCGGCGTTCTCCCTGGGCAACTTCGCGGGGCTCCTCTACTACGAGCACGTCCACTTCACCGCGCACCGCCCCGGGAGCCGGCCGTGGACGCCGTGGAGCCGCCGCATGAAGCGGTTCCACCTCTGGCACCACTACAAGCACGAGCGGCTCTGGTTCGGCGTCACCTCGCCCCTCTTCGACCGCGCGTTCGGCTCCGACGCGGACCCCTCCCAGGTGCCCCCCAGCGCCACCGTGCGCACCCTGGTCCCCACCGCCGAACAGCAAGAATGGATGCGACGTTGAGGCGTGCCACGCGCCAGCGCACAGTTTATCCATTCCATCGCCTTGTGGGGGCTGCGCGAGGCGCGCCAGCGCGCCCGAAAACCCTCGTTTCCGCTGGACCATCGGCACCCGCGCCATCACCTGGATTTCCACTGGAGCCGGCTCCCGTTTGTCGCCGGAATCCACACCAGACTTGGGTTTGGGCGCGGCTCCGCTCTCCATCTGAAGCGTGGGGGTTGCTCCAGCCGGCCCGCGGCAGGCCGGTCGGCGCACGTTCAAATCCCCCTCCCGCGCAGCCGGGCGCATGAAGCTCTGGCCCCTGGTCGTGGGCGCCGTGCTCTTCGTCGCGGGCGTCCAGGCCTGGAGCGCGGCGGCCCTCCTGCGCGACCGCGCCGAGGAGACCTCCCTGGCCACGCAGCTTGCCGCGGAGCGGGCGCGCTCCCACGCGCTGGCGACGGAGGCGGACCGCGCGGACGCGCAGCTCCAGGCGGCTCGCGCCGAGGCGGGCGCCCTCTCGGGCGCGCTGGCGGGGAACCAGAGCCGCGCGGCGTCGCTCTCCACCGATCTCGCTGCGCTGGGGCGCGAGCGCGACGCGGCCCTTGCCCAGGTGAACGCGACCGAGGCGGAGCTGGCCGACGCCAAGGGCGGCATCTTCGACCGGCAGCAGCTCCTGGGCGAGCTTCAGGCGCAGCGGGCGGACTACGCGGCCCTCGACGCGCGATATCAATCGGCGCTCGATGGCGCGTTCCCGACGCTGGCGAGCATCCAGGCGGGGAACGTGACGTGGCGCTTCGTGGACGCCGAGGGCGTCGCGCATGCGTGGCGCTACCCCCTGGAGGACTACCAGGCCTACGCGCAGCGGGCGCGGCCCGACGCGGTGGTCGCCATGCGCACGGCGGACGGGACGATCCTCACGGCGGCGGACCCGCGCCCCTACGTCACGCCCTCGTTCTTCGCCTCCGACATCGGGGACCTCACCCGGGGGAAGACCGACCGGGAGTTCGTGCGCGACGCGTTCGCGGTGAAGGGCCAGCTGGTGGTCTACGGCTTCGCGCTGGCGGACCAGGAGGGGCACGCGTACAAGTATCCCGCCGAGACGCTGACCGAGGGGTCGGGCCTCTGCGGCGACACCACCATCCTCCTGGCGAGCCTGCTCCTGGCGGGCGAGGCGCAGGCCCACTACGGGCTCAGGCTCAAGGTGTGGATCGTGGACGTGGACCCCGAGCGCGCGGTCACGATCGCGGACCCCGAGACGGTGAACCACGCGCTCCTGGAGGTGGACTTCCGCGACGGCGAGACGTGGGACCTGGAGACCACCACCGCGGGGCTCTACCGGTATCCGGAGGTCCACGGGTGGAGCTTCGACGTCGAGCCGCCCGCCGGGGCGTGACCGCCGGCAAAGGCACCAGGTCCATAAACCCGCGCGCCCTGCTCGAGAGGCATGCCTCCCGGGAAGACCACGGAGAAGTCGTACACCATGAAGCACGCGCTGTCGGACGCGGCGGCCATGCTCAAGGAGCAGTTCGGGAAGGACCCCGACCAGCAGGCGACCGTCGCGCTGGCGACCTTCCTCTACACGGCGCACGAGCGCGAGGAGTTCCTCAAGAACCGCCCCGAGGCGGACGGCACGGCGTATGGCGCGCCCGTGCGTTGAGCCTCACAGCGGGGGGCCGATGAACTCCACGCAGTGCTCGTAGCCCGCGACGCCGAAGACGGTCGCGCAGAAGTCGTTGACGTTGCCGTAGTCCAGCGTCGCGCACTCGTAGGGCATGGGGTTGATGAACGCCAGGTAGCGGGTGGGCGTGCAGGCCGTCTTGGTGACGCGGGCCGACGCGGCGGGGATCGCCAGGAGGGCGACGAGCAGGAGGCTGAGCAGGAGGGTGCGTCGCATGGGGACCGCGCCTGCGACCGGCGCGGAAGGGGAAGGCCCTTTCGCGGGCGCACCCGGGGGGACACGAGGGAAAGCCCTAAGCCGGCGGCCGGGCTCGCGGGCGCGTGGAGCGCCCCTCCCGCGCGCGGACGATCCTCGAGTTCGTGAAGATCGAGCACGCCCTCTTCGCGCTCCCCTTCGTGCTCGCGGGCATGATCGAGGGGTTCCGCGAGCGCGGCGTCCCGCTGCGCCCCACCGCGGAGGGCGCGCGCCTCCTGCTCCTCGTCCTCGTGGCGGCCGTCTCCGCGCGGACGCTGGCCATGACGCTCAACCGCATCGTGGACCGCGGCCTCGACGCGCGCAACCCGCGCACCGCAGGCCGCGCCATCCCCGCGGGCCTCCTCTCCACGCGCGCCGCGTGGGCGCTGGCCGCGGTCTCGCTCGTCCTCCTCGTCGCGGCCTCGGCGCTCCTCAACCCCCTGGTGCTGGCGCTGACGCCCGTCCTCGCGCTCCTCTTCTTCGCCTACCCCTACGCGAAGCGCGTCACCTGGGCGTGCCACTTCGTGCTGGGCCTCGCCTTCCTCTGCGCGCCCGCGGGCGGCTTCCTGGCGGTGACGGGCTCCTTCGCGGGCTGGACGCGCGTGCTGCCCCTGTCGCTGGCGGCCATGGCGTGGGTGTCCGGCTTTGATATCATCTACGCCCTGCTGGACCTCCCCTTCGACCGCGCGAACGAGGTCAGGAGCGTGCCCGCCGTCTTCGGCGAGGGCCCCGCGCGGCGCGTGGCGGTGGGGCTCCACGTGCTCACCGTGCTCCTCCTCGCCATCTACGCCCGCCTCGCGGGCTTGGGCTGGCCCATGTACCTCGCCGTCGTCGCCATCGCGGCGCTCCTCGCCTACGAGCACGCGACCGTCGACCCCAGCGACCCGGTGGCCATCAACAAGGCGTTCTTCCAGGTCAACGCCGTCGTGGGCTGGGTCGCGCTGGCGGGCGTCGCCGCCGCCCTCTGGCTCGCCGCGTGACGCATACGCTCTCGGGACAAACCGCATCTCCGCCCGCGGAGGGTCCCCCGCGGGATTCGGGCATGCGCACGCCTTGGCTTCTCCTTGCGCTCCTCGCCTTCGCCGGCGCGGCGCAGGGATCGGACGCGATCGGCTACCAGAGCGGGACCAACCAGTGCGCGATCCTCGCCTACGAGGCCATAACACCACCGTCCCTTTGCCCCCACGTCGACCAGTCGGGCACGGCCACGCTGCTGGGCTGCGCGGGCGACCGCTGCACGGTGCGCGTCGACGCCAGCGCCCTCGCCCTGGGCGTCCTCCCCGCGGCGCAACGCGCGCTGGCGGTGGAGGCGCAGATCGCGGACGCCTCGGAGCCCGCGGCCCCTGCGTGCAGCGTGCTCAGCGAGGGCCCCAACGTCGCGTGCGACGGCGCGGCGGACCTCGACCTCCCGGTGGCGGCCGGCGCGTGCACCCTCTTCCGCGTGCGCGCCGCCCTCTCGGACCTGGGCGCTGACGGCGTGACCTTCGTCTACCGCCTCGCCACCGAGCGCGAACTTCAGGTGTGCCGCGACCTCGGCGGCTCCGCGACGATCTCCCTGGGCTGAGCCCTACGAGAGGCGCGGCGCCGCGGCCATGAGCCCCACGCCCTGCTTGAGCACGGCCACGTTGGTCTCGCTGTTGCGCGTCGCCGGGTCGGTCGCGCACTTGTGGTTGCAGCCGTCGGTGTACGCGACGTACACTCGCCCCTGGCCGTCGCGCTGCATGTCGAAGAAGTCCAGCAGGTTGCGGTCGGGCGTGCCGTCGTCGCCGCCGTTGTGGACGCGCCCGATGGAGACGGGGTTGTCGTCGGGCGTCAGCTGCTGCGTGACCATCGTCGCGTTCGCGCCGGAGAGGAGGCCGGTGGTCCACGTGACGTAGAGGTGCCAGCGCGCGTCCTTCGCGGCGTCGTCGGAGTTGGGCGACTTCCACGAGGAGGTGTCCGCCGTGGTTCCATAGTAGCCGAACATGACGCGGCCCGGGTCGCCCGCGATGGAGACGGCCATCATGCTGGACTTGACCTCGGGGGGAGAGACCTTGATGGCGGGGCCCCACGTCTTGCCCTTGTCCGTGGAGACGCTGGCGTACATGTGCGCGTCCTTGCCGGGCCAGACGAGGTACGCGTTGCCTGCGGTGTCGATGGCGATGCTGGGATCGTCGCCGGGCGTGGAGCGGCCCACGCCTCCGGTCTCGATGACGTGCTGCTCCCACGTCATGCCCGAGTCGCGGGAGACGGCCACGACGGGCTGGTCGCAGCCGGCCGCGGGCAGGTAGAGGATGCCGTCCTTGTCGGACTTGAGGTGGCCGTTGAGGCCGCCGCAGTGCGCCTGGTCGATGGCGATGACGCCGCCCGCGAAGGTGAGGCCGCCGTCCAGCGAGCGCGCGATGCCGCTGAACGCCGCGCCGTTCCAGCCGTAGTAGACCACGTCGGGGTAGCCCACGGTCACCGTCGTCGCGCCCTGGGGCTTGCCGGTGCCCACGGTCTGGTGGTCGTCCGCGGGGATGCCGCACGCGGCGGGGTTGTAGAGCCACGTCGCGCCCTCGTCGTCGCTGAACGCCAGGTAGCTGCACGCGACGTAGAGGTGGTCGAGGAAGACGCGCCCCGTGTCCTGGTCGACCCACAGCATGGGGTCCAGCGTGCGCGGGAAGTTCGCGGGGGGCGACGCCAGCGTCCACGAGCTGCCGTTGTCGGTGGAGCGGAACACGTCGTTGGACGACACGACGAAGATCGTCCCCTTGCCCGTGACGCCCAGCGTGGGCTCGGCGCCCGAGTGCTTCACGTCGCTGAGGAGCCACGTCGCGTTGGCGCCCTCCGGGAGGGGCACCGCCTTGCCGGTCCCGTCGTAGGCGTAGAGCCCGTGCGTGGCGGGGGGCTGCACGACGGCGCCCGGCACCGAAGGGGGCACGGACTGGAAGCAGCCCGCCAGGAGGAGGGCGACGAGGAGGAGCAGCGAGGCGCGCACGCACGGTCACGGCCAGCGGGGGCATTTCACGTTTGCGGAGGCAACGCTGCGCTTGCCTGCGTCAAGACGCCTCTGACTCGGCTTGAGCACCCCCCTTGGCCTTCTCCTGGCCGCATGACGCGCACCATCCTCGCGCTCCTGACCACCTCGATCCTGCTCGCGGCCCTGGCGCCCTTGTCCCAGTCGGCCGCGCTCCCAGCCCTCGACGACGCCGGAAGGTTCGTGCTCCCCGAGGGGGCCACGCTGCGCCTCCACGCGGACACGAAGATCGTCGCCCCCCAGGGGATCCGCATCGACGGCACGATCCTGGGCGAGCGCACGCTGGACGGGCGCGGCGCGAGCCTCGTGCTGGAGACGCCCGGCGACGTCACCCTGCGCGGCAGCATCGTGCTGGCCGACGGGGCGGACGGCGTGGCCGGCCAGCGCGGCGGCGACGGGGGCGGCCTGGTGGTCGTCTCCCGCAGCGTCCGCCTTGAGCCTGGCTCCCTCGTCGCCCTGGGCGCGGGGGGGCACGGCGGCGACGTCCGGACCGAAGACCCCCTCTCCGTGGCGCGCGGCGGCGACGGCGGCCGCGGCGGCCCCCTCGTCCTGCAGGCGACCGAGGCCTTCCTGGATGGGATGGTCCTCCTGGGCAGGGGCGGCGACGGCGGCAGGGCGGACGCGGTCCTCGCGGCCGTGGGCGGCTCGGGCGGGCCCTCCTCGGTGCTGGTCGCGCCGCGCGGCCACACCGCGATCGCGGGGGGCGCCTGCGCCGACGAGACGTGCCTCGGCCTCTCCACGCTCCTGGCCTGCGGCGCCGACGCGGATTGCGCAGGCCGCGAGGTCTGCCTCCCCTCCTGCGAAGGGCTCTCGATCCCGTGCCTCCAGGTCGCGTGCGCGGCGCCCCTGGACGCCCGGCCCTCCGTCCACGCGCCCCTGCCTGGCCAGCCCGCGAGCCCGGCCATCGTCGCGACGTGCGGCGGGAACGGCGCCGGGGCCACCACGTCCGCGGCCCCGAGCCCCAGCGGCCTCCCCGGCTCCAACGGCGCGGCTCCGGGCGACCCGGGGACCTCGGGCACCGGAGGCTTCCCGGGCATCAGCACCACGGCGACGGGAGGCGACGGCGGGCCCGGCCTCCTCTGCGGCGGCACGGGCGGGAGCGCCACCGCCTTCGGAGGCACCGGAGGCAACGGCGGCAACGGAGGCAACGGCGGATCCGACCCGTCCCTCCCTGGCGGCAAGGGCGGGGGCGGCGGCCCCGGAGGCGTGGGCGGCAACGGCGGCGCGACCGGGGGCGCCGGCGGAGCCGCGACGCTGGGCACGGGCGGTGCGGGCGGCGACGCCTCGGGCATCGGAGGCAACGGCGGCTGCGGAGGGAACGGAGGCAACGGCGGCTCCGTGGGCGGCTCGGGCGGCGATGGAGGCCTCGGCGGCGCGGCCGGCGCTGGCGTCGCCACGGGAGGGGTCGGGGGCACCAGCGTGGTCGGCCTCGGAGGGAACGCGGGCAAGGCCAATGCCTTCGGCGGCTACGGAGGCTGCGGGGGGAGCGGCGGCAACGGCGACTTCTTCGGCGGCGCCGGCGGCAGCGGCGGCGACGGCGGCGTGGGGGGAGGAGCCGGGGCCTTCGGTTCCGCGGGCGGCAGCGCCCTGGTGGGCGTCAGCGGCAACGGCGGCGACGCCACGAACCAGCCCGGAGGCGGCGGCGACGGTGGCTACGGCGGCTATGGAAGCCCCGACGGCTGTGGCGGGTCCGGCGGCGCGGGCGGCGCCGGCAGCTCCACCCCGGGCCTGCCGGGCGGCACGCTGCCAGGGAGCGCCGGCAACAGCAATGGGCCCACCACGGGCCCCTCCGGCTACGGCCCGTCGTGCTCGTGAGGGCTCCTTGCCGCCGCCCCTCGCTGTTTTCGCACCCTTCGCCGTTGGGGAAGGCATGGCCGAAGCGGCGTCGCGCGCCGGGGAGGAGCCTGACGACCTGACCCGCGCGCTGGTGGCGGTGGGGAACCGCACGAGGCTGCGCATCCTGCACCGGCTCGCGCAGCCGGCGTTCGTCCCCGACCTGGCGCGCGAGATGGGCCTCACGCGCCAGGCGGTGGCGCATCACCTGGAGGAATTGATGGCCGTGGGCCTCGTGGAGGCGGAGCGCGGCGCGCGCCGGGGCATCCTGCCCGCCACGCGTTACGTCGCCAGCGCGTGCGGCCTCTTCGCGTTCAAGGAGAGCGTGCTGGGCCTCGCCGTGATGCCCAGCGCGAGGGCGGAGCCGCCGCTGCCCACCCGCCCCCTGGGCCCGGGCCGGGTGGGGAGCGCGTCGCGGGGCGCGGGGCTCCTCCTCGCCCACGGCGACGCGCCGGGACGGTGGTTCGACCTGCGCGCGGGGACGAGCTGGATCCTGGGGCGCGACGCCAAGGCGGACGTGCGCCTCGCATACGATCCCTTCGTGAGCACGCGCCACGCCCACCTGCGCCGCGAGGGGGCGCGCTGGAGCCTCACCGACCTGCACAGCACCAACGGCACGCTGGTGAACTTCGAGCCCCTGGACGCGGGCGAGGAGCGCGAGGTCGAGCCGGGCGACCTGCTCACGGTGGGAAGGAGCCGGCTTCTCCTGCGGAGCCCGTGATAGCTTGGACGCCATCGCCCTGGCCTTCGCGGCGGACCTGGCCCTCGGGCTCTTTCTCCTGGCGCTGGCCGCCCTGGCGCCAAGGGCCGCGCGTCCCGGCCCCTCGCGCTGGCTCCTGGCGGCCTACCTTGCCCTCGTGGGGCTCGACTACGTCTCGGACGGCCTGGCGCGGCTGCTGGACGTGAAGACCCACACCCCGCTGCTCGATTGGCTCTCCATCGGCACGCAGGCGCTCGACCCGCCCGTGCTCTTCCTCTTCGCCCTGGCCGTGACGGGCGCGCGGGTGCGGTGGTCCCGCGCGCTCCCCGCGTGCGCCGGGATCCTCCTCGTCACGTTCCGGCCGCAGCTTCTGGGCATCCCCGTGCAGGTCGGGCCCTTCGCCTACGCGGCCGTGGCGCTGGCGGCCTACGTCGGGAGCTTCGCCCTCCTGGCGCGCAGCCACCTCGCGGCCGCCGATGGCGACGAGCGCGAGCCGCGCGGCGTGCTGGTCGTCGCCTTCGGCGTCGTGTGCCTCACGCGAGTTCCCCTGGCGCTCATCGACTTCCGCATCCTGCCCGTCGGGCCGCCCGGCCGGCAGGGAAGCGCCAGCTGGATGCTGGAGGCCCTTCTCTTCGGCGCGTTCGTCGCCTTCGCGCTGCTCTCGCGCGCCTTCGCCCGGCCCTCCGCGTGGCCCCACGCCCGCCGCGTCCTCATCGCCACCGGAGCGCTGCTCACGGTCCTGGATGGCGAGTGGCTGCTGCGGTTCGTCCCCTACCTCCAGGCGCCCTCCTACGCGCTGCTCTGGTCGGCGCGGTGGTTCCTCTTCCTTGCCGTCGTCATCGCGGGGCTGCGCCGCCACGACCTGCTCGGGCTCTCCGCCACCGTGGCGCCTTGGCTGCGCAGGACGTATGCGGCGCTCCTTGGCGTCGTGGCGGCCGTGCTCGCCGCCTCCTTCGCGCGGGCGCTCCCGGGCGTGTCGGACCTGGGCGCGGCCGCAGCCGGCGCCGCCGTGGTGGGCGCGGGGGTGGGCGCCGGCTTCGCCATCCGCGCGGCGGTGCCCAGGACGCCTTCGGAGGCCGAGTGGCGGCGCGCCGCCGTCTATCGCGCGCACCTGGCGCTGGGCTCGCCGCCTGCGGAGCTGGACGCCGCTCGCCGCGAGCTTGGCCTCTCGGAGCGGGAGGCGCGCGCCATCGCGAGCGCCTTCCGCGTGGAGCGGGAGGTCCCCGCCGACGCGCTGCCGGAGCGCGTGGAGCCCGGCCACGTCCTCCTGGGCCGCTATCGCGTGGAGCGGGTGCTGGGCGTGGGCGCCTTCGGCCGCGCCTACTCCGCCGTGGACCTTGCCGAGGAGCGTCGCGTCGTCCTGAAGGAGTTGCTCCCGTCGTGGCGCGGAGACGAGGAGGCCCTCGCCCGGTTCCTCCGCGAGGCGGAGGTCGCGCTGCGCGTCCGCCACCCCAACCTCGTGGGGCTGCGCGGCATCGAGCGGCTCGCCTCGGGGCACGTCCTGGTGCTGGACCACGTCGAGGGCGAGACGCTCGCGGCGCGCCTGGCCCGCGGACCCCTGGAGGAGGCGGAGTCGCGCCGCCTCGCCCGGGACGTCCTGGAGGCGCTCGACGCCCTGCATCGGCGCGGCATCCTGCATCGCGACGTGAAGCCCGAGAACGTCATGCTGCGGCCCGACGGCTCCGCGGTGCTGCTGGACTTCGGCGCCGCCACGGCCCCCGGGACCGGCACGCGCCCCGCGCTGGGCCACCCCGGCACGCCGGGGTACGCGAGCCCCGAGCAGCGCCGCGGCGAGCCTTTGGCCCCCTCCAGCGACCTCTATGGCGTGGGCGCGCTCCTGTGGCGGGGCCTCACCGGCGAGCCGCACCCTCGGGGCCGGGCGCCTCCGTCCTGGGCCGCGCCCCTGGCGAAGGCCACCTCGCCGCGCCCGGAGGATCGATATCAGGACGCGGACGCGTTCCTCGCCGCCCTCTCGTGATGGCGCCAGGGATCGTCGGGGCGGCGCCGTCGCCCTAGCGCGGCCCGCCGCCCAGCTTCACGGGCACGCCGCGGCCGCGGTTCCCGACCTTGCCCAGGTGCACGGAGAGCTGCCCCGTGTCGTGGGGCTTCTCGTCCTCGGTGGGGTCGTCGAAGCGCCGCAGGATCGCGTAGTACGTGTCGCGCTGCGCGGGGACGTAGCCCCCTTCGCGGAGGTAGCGCCGCGCCGCGGGCGGGTCCATGCCGAAGAGCGTGCCCGCCGCGCTGATGACGTTCTCCTCCATGAGCACGCCGCCCCAGTCGTTGGCGCCCATCTGGAGCGCCACCTGCGCGACCTTCGGGCCCTCGGTGACCCAGCCGGCCTGCACGTTGGCGAAGTTGTCCAGGTAGAGCCGCGAGAGCGCGATGGTCCTCAGGTAGTCCTCGGTGGTGGCGTGGCTCTTCTTGAGGCGCGTGCTGCCGTCGGTCTGGAAGCTCCACGGGATGAAGGCGGTGAAGCCGCGCGCTCCGCGGGCGACGGCGCGGTCCTGCACCTCGCGCACGCGGTCCAGGTGCTCCACGCGGTGGCGCCACTCCTCGCCCATGCCGAACATCATGGTGGCGGTGGAGGTCATGCCCAGCTTGTGGCACTCCTCGTGGATCTCCATGTAGACCGAGGCCTTGGTCTTCAGCGGCGAGACGCGGTCGCGGATCTCGTCCGAGAGGATCTCCATGCCGCCGCCGGGCAGCGACTTCAAGCCCGCGGCGCGGAAGCGCTCCAGCACCTCGCGGTAGGAGAGCTTCTCCTGCTGGGCGTAGAACTCGATCTCCGTCGCTGTAAGTGAGTGGATGTCCACCTGAGGGAAGCGCTCGCGCACCGCGCGGAAGAGCTGCTCAAGGTAGCTCATGGGCAGGTCGGGGTTGAGGCCGCCCTGGAGGAGCACCTGCGTGCCGCCCCACGCGACCAGGGGCTCGATCTTGGCGAGCACCTGCTCGATGGAGAGCGAGTAGGCGTCCTTCTCCTTCGCGGTGCGGTAGAAGCCGCAGAAGTCGCAGAGCGCGACGCACACGTTGGTGTAGTTGATGTTGCGGTCCACGACGTAGGTGACCACCTTGGGGTCGGTCACGGCGTTGCGGCGCGCGTTGGCCGCCGCCGCGAGGTCGAGGAAGGGCGCCTGCGCGACGAGGACGCCCTCCTCCGGGGTCAGGCGGCCGCCCTGCGCGGCCTTGTCGAGAAGCTGCTGGACGCGGGTCATGGCGCGACCTCCAGGGGCGTCAGCGGCGGGACTTTGGGCATCTCCCCCACCTTGCGCGCCAGGTCGAAGTAGCGCGCGAGGCCCGCGAGCTTGGGCGCGTCGAGGTCGTAGTTGAGGTCGCGGAAGTAGCGCTCCATGAACGCCCGCGAGAGGAAGAGCTTGCGGCGCGCGTGCTCCACGATGGGCGCGCGGTTGGCGCGCCCCCACGCCTTGCTGGCCAGGAGCGCGTGGTGCACGGCGCGCAACGCCTCGGGGTCGCGCTGGGCGAAGTCGCGGCGGGCGGCCCACACGGCGAACACCATGGGCGTGCCGGTCCAGCGCGTCCACTCGTCGGCGAGGTCGAGGCGCCCCAGGTTGGGGTACGCCAGCGAGGCGCGCAGCGCGGCGTCGCCGATGAGGAGCACGCCGTCGTAGGCGTGGCCGATCTCCTCCAGGTCCGCGTCGCCCTGCACGATCGCGGCGTCGAGGCCGAGGCGCTCGCGCATGAGGATCTTCAGCAGCACGACGCTGGTGGCGCTCTCTCCGGTCACGCACACCTTCCCGCCGCGCAGCGATTCGACGCCGTTGCGGAAGAAGAGGGACACGCTGTGGACGAACCCCGTGCTGTTGATGGAGAGGCCCGGCAGAAGCTCCAGCGAGTCCGCATGCTGCGCGTAGGCGAAGCTGGACACGGGGCTCACCTGGAGGGCACCCGAGGCCAGCTGCGCGTTGAGCGTCGTGGGCGGCGCCTTCACGAGCTCCGCGCCCGGGGGCAGCGGCACCGCGCCCGTCTCCAGGCCGTAGTAGACGGGGAGCGAGTTGAGGTAGTCGATATACCCGAGTCTTACGGGGGCGGCTCGCGAGCCGCCCCCGTAAGACTCGGGTGCGCGACGAACGCTGCGTTCGTCGCTGTAGCCCACGCGGACCTTCATTCAGGCCACCGCCAGGGGCGTCAGCTCGCGGGGGATGGGGTGATAGCTTCCGAAGGCGTACTCGGGGACGAAGCCCGCGCTGGTGATGAGGGGCGTGAGGTCCTCCTTCTTGACGAAGGCCCACGTCTTGCCTCCGGCCGCCTGGAGGATGCGCTCCTCGAAGGCCGCGCCGCCGATGTCGTCGACGCCGAAGTGCAGCGCGACCTGCGCCATGGGCTTGCCCACGGTGACCCACGGGAGCTTGATGTGGGAGACGTTGTCCAGGTAGAGCCGCGCGATGCTCACCATGCGCAGCGTGTCGAACGCGCTGGGGCCCATGGCGCCGGTCTTGGCGTGGAGCTCCGTGTTCTCGGGGTTCCACGCGAGGCCCAGGAAGGCGTTGAAGCCGCGGGTGCGGTCCTGCATCTCGCGGACGCGGCGCAGGTGGTCGACGCGCTCCTCCGCCGTCTCCACGTGGCCGTAGAGGATGCTCACGTTGGTGGGGATGCCCAGCGCGTGCGCCTCCTCGTGGACCTGGAGGAAGCGGTCGCCCGCGATCTTGGTGGCCATCATGCGCTTGCGCGCCTCGGGATGGAACACCTCCGCGCCGCCCCCGGGAATGCTATCAAGGCCAGCGGCACGGAGACGCCGCAGCGTCTCCGTGATCGACAGCTTCTCGCGCTTGGCGAGGAAGTCGACCTCGACGCCGGTCATGCCCTGGATGTGGGCCTGGGGGCTGACCTTCTTGAGGCGCCGGAACATCTCCTCGAAGTAGGCGAGGTCGCACTCAGGGGTGAGGCCGCCCACGACGTGCCACTCGTTGACGCCCACCTTGGCGGCGGCCTTGGCTTTCTCCTCGATCTCGTCCAGGGTCATGAGGTAGGCCTTCTCGCTGCCGCTCTTGGCGAAGAAGGCGCAGAACCCGCAGTCCGCGGCGCAGATGTTGGTGTGGTTGACGTTGAGGTCCGTGCGGGTGTAGACCTTGTTGCCGTGGCGCTTCGCGCGCTCGCGGTGCGCCAGCCTGCCCAGGGCGACGACGTCCTGCACGGCGAAGAGGGCCAGGGCGTCCTCGTCGGTGATCCGCTCGCTCCTGGCGAGCTTGCGCTCGACCTCGTCCAGGATGGGCATTCTCATCGGCATCGGCGAGGGGGCGGCGGCTTTTAAGGGTATCACCCTGGAGCCACGTTGGGATGGGGGTTTTCCGCCGGGGGGCGGCCCACTCCGCCGCGAGTGTCACGCGAGGCGCGGGGCCGCGAAGGTGACCGGGTCCAGGGGGCCGGTGGTGGCGTGGCTGCCGTCGGCGAAGCCCAGGGTGGCGACGGGGTCGATCTCGGCGGGGGGCGAGGCGTCCTCCAGCGTGAAGAGCATCCCCATCATGGCGCCCGCGGGCACGACCACGTGGTAGGGGTCCGCCGCGTCGTCCAGGCCCGCGAGGCGCCCGGCGTCAGAGCGGGCGAGGACGCTGAACGCCTTGCCGTCGGAGACGAGGGGGCGGCCGGTGCGCAGGTCGCGGAAGGAGACGTCCACGGTCTCGTTGCGCCCGGTGCCGTTGCACAGGACGTAGGCGTAGCGCGCGCCGCCGCCGGTGGGCACGTCCTTGGCGCCCGCGCTCTGCACCACGGAGACGCGCCCAGGGCAGGGCGGGCCGTCGGGGACCGCGACGGTGCGCGACTCGCCGTGGCCCACGGCCTGCCCGTCCTGGGCGAAGGAGTACGAGACGTGGAGGTCCGCGGGCGCGTCCGCGGGGACCGGGAGGAACGAGGTCGCGATGAGGAAGCCGTCCTGCCCGAACGCCTTCATGGGCGCGTGGATCGAGTCGTCGACGCCCGCTTCAGGCACGCGGATGAGCAGGTCGCCGGTGAAGTCCTGGGCGCCTGCGTTGGAGGCCAGGGAGAAGATGGCGGCCACGTGCCCGCGAGGAGCGGGGAAGATCACGAGGGGGTCGAGGGTGGGGTAGGGGCCCGTGGCGCTGGCGAGCCACGGCGATCCCGTGGGGTCGAGGGCGGGGTCGGCGCGCGTCGCGCCGGGAAGGACCAGGGGGGCAAGCAGCGCCAGGAGGGTGGCGGCCCGCAGGATGCCTCGCACGCGCGGGAAGCGCCTCGGCCCTCCATCACGCTTCGGGTGTCACCCGTCAGTGGGAACGCTGCACGGCCTCGGCCTGGAGCCCGCCCACGACGACGGGGAGCGCGGCGCGGACGAGCGCGAGGACCTTGCCGTCCAGCGAGCCCGAGGGCGCGGGGGTCCACGTCCAGTCGATCCCTGCGAACGGGTCGCGCCCCGTTCGCGAGGCCGGATCGTCGGCCTGCTGGTCCAGCGGGGCCACGCGGCAGAGGGAGTCGGAGAGCACCAGCATGGCGCCCGCGCGGAAGCCGCGCTTCTTGGCCACGGCATAGAGGCCGGCGGTCTCCATGTCCACGGCGTGCGCGCCGCGGGCGCGGTACCGCTTGGCCTTGCCCACGGTTTCCCGGTAGGGCGTGTCGGTGGTCCAGACGGTGCCGCACTGGTACGCGACGCCCGGGTCCTCGCCCAGGCTCATCTCCAGCGCGTCCTTCATGATGGGCGTCGCCGCGACCTCGTCGGTGGAGTCCAGGTACGCGCGCGACGTGCCGTCCTCGCCCAGCGCGCGCTCCACCACGAGGAGGTCGCCGCTTTGGAGGAGCGGGTGGACGATGCCCGCGAAGCCGATGCCCACGAACGTGTCGACGCCGCACGCGTGGAGCTTGTCCGCGACCAGCGCCGTGGCGGGCGCGCCAATTCCAGGGTTGACGAGGATGAAAGGCTCGCCGGCCCACGTTCCGCGGTAGAGCTTCGCGACGCCGGCCTTGAGGTCCGTGGGCTTGGCGTGCGACACCTGCCGCACGACCTCGAAGAGGGGCTCGCCCCACGTCAGGAGCGCGCGCATGGGCACGCTTCCGGGCGCGACCTGCGCGCCCCCGTGCTCCGCGCGCCGCTTGAGGCCCGCGAGGGGCGTCACGATCTCGCGGTCGTCGTCGCTCATGCTGCCGCCCAAGCCGCCCCCCGCACTTATGTCTATTCGTGCGCGGCGATGGCTTGGGGGCCACCGGGACGCCGAAGGAACAAACTCGCGGGGGCGGGGCGTCTTGGCGGGCCGGAACGGCGAGGATACCTTCAAGATTGGAACCCGCTCTCGCCGCCCTCATGCCCGAGCCCTCGGAGAAGCCCGCGCCCGTGGAGGCCACGAAGAAGTTCGAGGGCCCCGTCACCATCGAGCGCTCGTTCAAGGTGGACGGCAAGAAGCTCACCGTCCTCGTCACGTTCCCCGCGGGGGTGGTCAAGGAGGTGGGCATGGAGCAGCTTCTCCTGGCCGCGAACCGCGCCATCGTGACGGTGGACTCCAAGAACCACGCCGTGGACCAGTTCCGCCCGTGAGGGGCCATGCGGCGCGTCGCGGTGGACGGGGGCGAGGTCATCCTCGTGGCCACCGTGCAGGGGCTCGTCGCGGAGGCGGAGCGCGTGCGGGAGGCCTTCGAGGCGACGCAGCCGCGCGCCGTGGCGCTGGGCGTCTCGCCCGAGGCCGCCGCGGCGCTGCTGCGCCATGAGCCCGTGGAGGGCGTGGACCCCTTCGACGACCTGCCCGACGCGGAGCTCGCCTACTCCGTGCGCCTCCAGGAGTACGGGCCCGTCGCGCTGCCTCCGCCCGACCTCATGGAGGCCGTGCGCCTCGCGCGCGCCGCTGATGTGCCCGTGCGCGGCGCGGACCTGCCCGAGGCGCGCTACGAGGACGTGTTCGCCTCCGAGGTCTCCGCGTGGGGCCTGCTGCGCTACGGGCGCGTGCAGCGCAAGCTCGTGAAGCGCCCCCCGAAGGCGGCCGACGCGCGCGCGTTTGCCCTGGCGTGGGACGCCGCCGTGCGTCGCGTCAAGGGCATCGACCGCGTCGAGCGCGCGCGGGAGGCGCACATCGCCAGCGCCGCGCGCCTCATCGCGCGGGAGGTGGGCAGCCCCGCCCTCCTCGTGCTGGACGCCGCGCGGGAAGCCGGCGTGCTCCAGGCCCTCGGCGTTGCGTGAAGGGTCGCGGCAGGCCGCCTGGATTGCGGGTAGCTTCATGTGGAGAAGCGGCTAAAGGGTCCCGATGCGCGCTGCCCTCCGCGAGACCGGGTCCATCCTCGTCCGCGCGCCCCGCGACCGGGTCTTCGAGGCGATCAAGGAGGCGATGGAGGGCGAGCCCGACCTCCGCGCCGAGGCGGCCCGCCGCGTCGAGTCCCCCTTCTCCACCTTCGTCCTGCGGGACGCCCCCGGAGGGGGCACCGAGGTCATCCACGCGCGCCGCGAGAGCCTCACCCTGGGCGCGTCGCGCCGCCCCCGCGACGAGCTTCGCGCGCAGGTCGAGCTTGATCTGTTCCGGTTGGCGCAGAAGTTCTCCTGAGCCCTTTGGTCAAGGGTCCAAAGAACGCGACGAGCGCCACGAGCGCAAAGGGCGCGACGACGAAAGACACCGTGGCGACCTTGGCGCTCTTTGCGCTCATCGCGTTCTTTGGACCCTTGACCGAGGAGATGCCCCTAAGGGGTCACGCCACGCCGGGGTCCCACCCAGGCGCGGCGGCCGCGGGGGCGCTCTTCGGGGCTCGGGGAAGCGCCTTGACCAGCGTGATCTCGCTGATGGCGGTGAGGGGGAAAAGGCGCACTTCGGCCTTCTGGTCGTCCTCCAGGACGAGGTGCTCGGAGGTGCCCACGCTCTGGACGCCGGCGAAGCGGCCTTCGTCGGTGACCTTCTGGACCACGCCGTCCACGAGGTAGCGGCGCTCGATCCGAAGCACGTCGCCCAGCACGAGGGTGATCTCCTGGCTCATGCTCCCCGTGTCGGCGCGCGGATCGTATCATAGGCTGCGGCTCGTCCGCTCGCCCGGAGGCCCCCCGGGGACCTGGGAACCCGCGGGGAGCGTGAACCGGAACGTGGACCCGCGCCCGGTCCCCTGGCTCTCGCAGCCGATCTGCCCGCCGTGGGACTCCACGATCCCCTTGGCGACGTAGAGGCCCAGCCCCGCGCCGGAGCGCGTCTTGTCCATGTGGTCGTGGAGCTGGCTGAAGGGCTTGAAGAGGCGCCCGATGTCGTCGGCCGCGATGCCGGCGCCCGTGTCGGCCACCTCCACGCACGCGCTCCCGTCGCGCATCCTCACGGAGACGAGGACGCGCCCCCCGGCGGGCGTGAACTTCAGGGCGTTGCGGATGAGGTTGAACAGCACCTGCGTGATGCGGGGCGCGTCGGCGGGCACGACCGCGGCCTCTCCTTCCAGGTCGAGGGAGATGCCCTCCTGGAGCGCGGCCTCGTGGAACGACTCCACGGCCTCCTCCGCGAGGCGGCGCACGTCGGTGGGCGCGGGGCGCACGTCGAGGCGCCCCGACTGCACGCGCGCCGAGTCGATGACGTCGCGCAGCAGAAGGCCAAGCTGGTCCACGTTGCGCGAGAGCACCGAGACGCTGGTGCGCTGGCGGTCGGAGAGGGGCCCCAGCTTCTCGGAGCGGAGCATGTGCGCCTGGAGCTTGATGGGCGTGAGCGGCGTGCCGAGCTCGTGGGCGGCGTTGTTGATGAACTGCGTCTTGATGCGGTCGATCTCGCGGAGGCGCTCGTTCATGGACTGCAGCTCGCGCTGCTCGGCCAGGGCGCGCTCGGTGCGGCGCCGCTCGGTCACGTCGCGGAAGCTCCACACGCGGCCGATGACGTCGTCGCCCACGCGCTGGGGCTGCGAGTAGCGCTCGAAGGTGCGCCCGTCGCGGAACTCCAGCACGTCGAAGCTCGCCGTCTCGCGGTCCTGGTAGAGGTCGTCCACCTTGGCGCGGAAGCCGGAGGGGTCGAGGAGCTGGTCCTGCACGTAGGAGAGGGCGCGCGCGTCCTCGCCCGCCTCCAGGATGGACATGGGGATGCCCCACATCTCGACGAACTTCTTGTTGAAGCCCGCGATCTTGCCCCCCTGGTCGACGACGAGGATGCCGTCGGTGGTGGACTCCAGCGTCGCGGTGAGGGTGGAGACGGCGCGGCGCAGCGCCTCCTCGGCGCGCTTGCGCTCGGTGACGTCGCGCAGCGTGATGACGGTCCCGATGATGGCGTCGTTGTTGCGGATGGGCGTGCGCTCGATCTCCACGGGGACCTGGGCGCCGTCCTTGCGGCGCACGTGCACGGGCGCGTCGCTCACCAGGTGGGGCCCGCGGGGCAGCCAGGCAAGCTCCAGGGGCGCCGCGCCGTCGCTGGTCTGGATGAGCGCGTCGATGCTCTTGCCCTGGAGGTCGCCCACGGCGTGCTGCGTCATGGCGGCCGCGGCGGGGTTGGCGAACGTCACGAGGCCGTCGAGGTCCAGGCCGATGATGCCCTCGCCCGCGGAGTCCAGCACGAGCGCCGTGCGGCGGCGCGCCGTCTCCGCGACCTTCCACCCCATGAGGAGCGCGACGCTCTCGCCCAACACGAGGGAGGCGTGGATGAGCGCCCACTTCCAGGGGTGCGCGTAGGCGTCTCCGTGGTTGTAGACGAGGGTGGGGAAGAGCGTCCCGATGATGCCGTGGTCCAGCGCGACGTAGGCGATGGCCAGGAGGAAGGGGATCCAGTCCTGGTAGAGCGCGATCACGGCCAGCACGACGAAGAAGTGGAAGTGCGCCTCGATGTAGCCCCCGGAGAACTGGACGATCATCGCCGAGGAGGTCACGAGGGCGAGGGCCGCGACCGCGCCCCGGAAGCGGCGCCGGGCGCCCGGCCACGACGCGACGAGGCCGATGGCGCCCACCAGCGCGCCCTCCGCCAGCGCGAGCGCGGGGAGGACGCCCATGTAGAGGCCGAAGGCGGCGACGCCCGCGGCGTGGCCGTAGATCACGAAGAGGATCGCGCGGTGCCTCGCCCTCCACTCGTCCTCGGGCAGCTCGCGCCCTTCGGGCAGCGCGCGGCGCAGGGCGTCCGAGAGGCGGGCGGCGAAGGGGCTGCCGGCGGGGAGGGCGCTGGACACGGTCGTCTCCTCCCCCCATGGTCTGGGGACCCGACCTTAAGGAGTGGGATACGGACGGAAGAGACGGGGCGTTCGGACCCGTCGCAAGGGGGATGCGCCACCCCGCCCGTGCCCCCGCCATGAGGGCCTTGGAGCGGGCGGCCGGGGGGCTCTCCCTCTTCGCGGGGCTCGTCCACGCCGACCTGGGGCCCGCCCACTTCCGCGTCTGGTGGGGCTACGGCCTCTTCTTCGCCGTCGCCGCCCTTGCGCAACTTCTCCTGGGGCTGGCGCTCCTCCTGGACGCCCTCGACCCCGCCCGCCTGGGGCCCTCCCTGCCGAGGCTGAAGCGCGCGATGTACGCCTCGGGCATCGTGGGGAACGCGCTCCTCATCGGCCTCTATGTCCTCACGCGCACGTGGGGCATCCCCCTCTTCGGGCCCGCGGCGGGGGGCATCGAGCGCGTGGCGCCGCTGGACGTCGCGACGGAGATCGCGCAGGCGGGGACCATCGCGCTCCTTGCGACGCTCCTCGCGAGGACCCCCAAGGGTTATGCGGCGCGCTGAGGGTGCGCGGCGCCATGGCGCTCCTCCCGGTGGGGTGGGTCCCGAAGCTGGAGCTGCTCGTCATCGCCGCGGGCCTCGCCTACGTCCTGCGCCCCGCTGTGCCCAAGGCCTACGCGCTGGGCATCCTCATGCTCGCCGTCTACGCGCTGGACGTCGTGGGCGGCCTGCTGGGCCAGGGGAGCGTCACGCCGGAGCTTGGCTTCCGCGCGGACCGCCTCCTCCACGGCGACGCGTGGTGGACGCCCGTCACCGCGATGTTCGTCCACGCCGGGCTCGCCCACCTCGTGGGCAACCTGTTCATCCTCCTCACCGCGGGCCCCGCGCTGGAGGACCGCGTCGGCGAGCGCAAGTTCCTCGTCATCTTCTTCGCCGCCGGCCTCGCCGGCTTCGCCGCGCACGCGATCCTGGCGTACACGACGACCATCGTCACGCCCGGAGAGCTGGCCGTGGGCGCGTCGGGCGCCATCTTCGGCGTGCTCACCGCCTTCGCGCTGCGCCACCCGCGGGAGCGCCTGCCGCTGATCATGCTCTTCGTGCTCTGGCTCCCCGCCATCGCGGTCCTGGGCATCTACCTCGTCTACAACGTCGCGCTCATGTTCCTGGACAGCGGCGTCGCGTGGTGGGGCCACTTCGCCGGCTTCCTCGTGGGCATGGCCTTCGCGTACACGCTCCCCCGCGTCGACCCGCGCTCGCCCGTGGGGCGCAGGCCCCGCGTGGACGCCGAGAAGCTGGCGCCCTACGCCACGACGCCCGAGACCCGCCGCATCGTCGAGCAGGTGCGCACGCTGAGCACCGGCACGCCCACCAAGGACGACGCCGTCTTCGCCGACGCCTGGGTGGATCGCTTCTTCTCCAAGGCCACCTGCCCCCAGGGGCACGCCTTCACGCGCTCCGGGACGCACGCCACCTGCTCTGGAGGCGAGACGACGGTGGAGTTCGCGCGGGCCGCGAAATGATATCTCCATTCGCCCAGGGTCCAAAGAACGCGATGAGCGCGAAGAGCGCAAAGGACGCGACGACGAAAGGAACCCTCGCGACCTTGGCGCTCTTCGCGCTCATCGCGTTCTTTGGACCCTGGACCAGAGCAGTCATCACCGCCGCTGCGCCGCCAGGTAGTCCACCACGCGGGAAGCCAGAGCCCGCGCGTCCCGCGTCGCCTTGAGGTCCATGAGGATCTCGCCCTCGCGCGCGGCGCGGCCCACGACGTACCCGACGAAGGCCATGCGGTGGACGGCGAAGAAGTGGGCGAGACCCATGCAGGCCAGCTCGCCGCCGCTCTCGGACTCCACCGCGAGGGCCGCGCCGACCTTGCCTTCGAACGCGCCGCGCCGGGCGTCCTCCCACGTCGCGTCCAGGAGGGCCTTGAGGCGCGCGGCGGGCATGCCGAAGTGGCTGGGCGTCCCCAGGAGGATCGCGTCGGCCTCGCGCATCTTGGCCGTGATGATATCAAAGGCGTCCGTATTGCGCCGGCCGGGCGCGCCGTAGTCCGCCAGCGCGACGAGGTCCACCTGCGCGCGGCCGCGCACGGCCTTCAGCGCCTCGTCCAGGAGGACCGTGGTGTTGCCCTTCGCCCGGGGGCTGCCGGAGATCGCCAGGACCCTCATCCCTGCGCCCTCCTGCGGGGCTCGCGCCAGTCCCAGCCCGGCGTGCGGAAGCCCATCTTGGGGATCACAAGGGGGTTGCGCTTGTGGGCGCCCGCGAGGATGCGACGCTCCACGGCGCGCACGGTCTCCAGGGGCATGCCGCTCCTGCGCGCGACGGTGGCGGCGTCGTGCCCGCCCTCGAACTCCGCCAGCACGCGGTCCAGGTCCGCGTAGCGGATGCCCATCTCGCCCTCGTCGGTCTGGCCGGCGAAGAGGCCCGCCGTGGGGGGCTTCTCCACGATGGCGTCGGGAATCCCGACGTGCCGCGCCAGGGCCCACACCTCGGTCTTGTAGAGGTCGCCAATGGGGTACACGTCCGCCGCGCCGTCGCCCCACTTGGTGAAGTAGCCCGTGAGAAGCTCGCTCTTGTTGCCCGTGCCCAGCACGAGGCGGCCCGTGGCCGCGGCGTGCGCGTAGAGGACCAGCATCCTCGCGCGGGGCCTCACGTTGTGCGCGCCCATGCCCGTGGGCCGATGCGCGGGGCACGCCTCCTCCACCGCCGAGACGATGCGGGTGATCTCGACGCGCTCGTGGGGGATGCCCAGGTGGCGGCAGACCATCTCGCCGTGCGCCGCGTCCTGCGGGTCCGACGTCGCGTGGGGCAGCAGAAGGCCCAGCACGCGCTCCGCCCCCACGGCCTCCTTGGCGAGCGCCGCCACCAGCGCGCTGTCGATGCCGCCCGAGACGCCCAGGACGTATCCCGAGGCGCCCGCCTCCTCGCCATACGTGCGGAGGAAGTCCACGAGCTGCCGCCGCGCGGCCTCGGGGTCGAACGCCATCGGGCGGCCATCCTGGGGGCGCGGGAAAAGGGTTCCTCCCCGGGGGCCGGCCCCTTCGGCCCGCCAGGAGGGCCCTCCATTGGAAGCATCCACGCACATCCTGAAACGTCGCCGGGTCCATGCGAGGCCTGACCAAAGCATGGCCGACCCGATCTTCACGGTGCTCGCCGTCCTCATCGTCATCGCCCTCCTGGTGCTCGCCCTCAGCGGCATCCGCATCGTGCAGCCCTACGAGCAGGGGCTCTGGATCGTGCTGGGCAAGTTCCGCGGCAAGCTGAACCCCGGCTTCAACTGGGTCTACCCGCTGGTCTCCCAGGTGGTGAAGCTCGACCTGCGCACGCAGGTCCTCGAGGTGCCGCGCCAGGAGGTCATCACCAAGGACAACTCGCCCACCAACGTGGACGCCATCGTGTACCTGCGCGTGCTCACGCCCGACAAGGCGTTCTTCGAGGTCACGGACTACCGGCACGCCACCATCGCGCTGGCGCAGACGACGCTGCGCAGCATCATCGGCGACATGGACCTCGACGAGGTGCTCTACAACCGCGAGCGCATCAACACGCGCCTGCGCGACATCCTCGACGAGGCGACCAGCAACTGGGGCGTCAAGGTGGAGAGCGTCGAGATCCGCGAGGTCGACCCCGTCGGCCGCGTCAAGACCGCCATGGAGGAGCAGACCTCCGCCGAGCGTGAGCGACGCGCGGCCATCCTGCGCGCGGACGGCGAGAAGCGCGCCAAGATCCTCACCGCCGAAGGCGACAAGAGGAGCCGCATCCTCCAGGCGGAGGGCGTGCGCCAGGCGAAGGTCCTGGAGGCCGAAGGCACGCGCGTCGCGCAGATCCTGGAGCGCCAGGGCCAGGCGCAGGGCCTCCGCATCCTCGCGCTTGGCGGCGCCACGCTGGACCAGAAGAGCCTCACCGTCCTCTCGCTGGACGCGCTCACCTCCCTGGGCGAAGGGCAGGCCACCAAGATCGTGCTCCCCTTCGAGGTCTCCACGCTGCTCAAGAACGCCAGCGAGTACGTGAAGGGCGGCGCGCAGGAGCCGCCGCGCCAGCCCAGCGACGTGCGCCAGCTGGAAGGCATCATCGGCGAGGCCGACAAGGTGCTGGGCCGCATCCCCAGCCCCGACGAGCTGACCAAGGAGCTCTCCGTCATCGAGAAGGAGATCGAGGACGAGACCAAGAGCGCCGAGGACATGGCCAACGCCACCAAGGGGAAGTCGCCTCCCCCCGCCTGACCTCCCGAGCCCGGGTCGCATCATCTCCACCTAACACCGTTCCCCCGGGAGACGATGCGGCCCGCGGGCGGCCTCCAGGCGGAGGTCCTCTCTTCTGTAAGTCATTCTTCACAGGAATCCTCCGAAAATGGCTTTCCACCACCATCGTTGGTGGAGCGCGCATGGCCATGTCCCGAAGCCTGGTTTCCGTCGGTCTGAGCCTCTTCGCCCTCCTCGCCACGGCCCTCCCCGCGGGCTCCGCCCTGGGCCACGTGCCCAGCCAGATCTCCGTCCACCTGCAAGGGGTCGCCAACTGCAACCTTTGCAGCTTCGACGTCCACACGTGGACCTTCGACTACGACGGCGCCAACGGCGGCTGCACGAGCGAGGTCCACCTCGACGACAACGGCGTCGACGTCCCCTCGGACCCCGTCTGCGTGTACGTCACCGAGACGGCCATCACCATCACGGGCAACGGGGCCCACCTGGGCGGCGCGGGCGATGGCGAGGACGCCGGGGCCTTCGAGGTCTCGGGCGAGATCTGGGGCCAGCTCTCCGTGGGCGGCGGTCTCGTCACCGACGACGCCTAGGCGCAGGCGAGGGCGCCCCGCGTCCCACAGCCTATCGCAAAGCCTTATGTAGGGTCCTGGGCTCCTTTTCGCTCCGATGGGCCTGGATTCTCCAGTGGTGCAAGCCCTCCTTCTGGCGGTCGTCTGGGCGGGCATCGGCCTCCTGGCCCTGGGCTACTTCTGGAAGGACAAGCGCAGCCACCTGCTGCGGGCGTGGGGCTGGGTCCTCTTCGCCTCGTACTGGCCCTTCCAGGCGCCGCACTTCTTCGGCGGCGACGAGCCCGACCCCATCAACGGCTGGTTCACGCTGCTGGGCCCGCTCTTTCTGCTTTGGGTCGCGTGGCACGAGTGGCGCTCCTACGCGTGGGACGAGGACCCTGCCGCGCTGCGCTGGTTCGCCGGCGCCTCCGCCGTCTCGGCGGCCACGTACTTCGTCATCTTCCAGATCCCCGGCGTGCAGAATTGGATCATGCAGGGCACCGCGCAGCAAAGCGCGTGGCTCTACAACGTCCTCTTCAGCCACGCCAGCGGACACGTCGCCTACGTCCCCACCTCCAGCCTTTCCCCCGACGGCTACGACATCATGCTCACGGGCGACGGCAGCCCCTACGCCGTCACGGTCGTCCTGGCATGCACGGCCATCCAGAGCATGATGATCTTCGTGGGCGCCATCGCGTGCCTCGCCGCCGACACGCGCCGCAAGATGTGGGGCTACCTCATGACGGTGCCCACCATCTACTTCCTCAATCTCTTCCGCAACGCGGGCATCATCTACGGCTACCACGACCTGCATTGGAGCATGTTCGGCCTGGAGCCCTTCGAGTGGATGCACTCCTACGTGGGCAAGATCGGCTCGCTGCTGGCGCTTGTGGTGATCGCGCTGGGCGTCTTCGCGACGCTCCCCGAGCTCCACAGCAACATCCTCGACCTCTTCGACCTCAGGAAGAGGAACAAGCCCGGCTTTTTCAAGCAGCCGCCCAAGGAGCAGGCTCCCGCGCCCGAGGCGTAACGGGCCTCACGCGTGGTGCGCCGGCTCCACGACCAGGATGATCCCCTCGACGCCGGTCACGCGCACGCGGGTGTGGGGCGCGATGGCGGGGCCGCGGGTGATGGCGCTCCACGTCTCCTGGTGGATCTTCACCTTGCCGCGGGGCGCGTCGTGGGTCACGGGGACGGTGACGAGCCCTTCGAGGCCCACAAGGGAATCGGCGGACTTCGTGGTGGGCGCCTTGTCGGGGGTCGCCATGCGGCGGTACACGAGGATCGTGATGACGGTGGCGGGAACGCCCGTGGCGATGGCGATGAGGGGCGCGTAGACGGTGAAGAGGTCGAAGGGCACGATGAGCTCGCAGGCGCCCAGGATGACCAGGATCGTCGCGGGCACGGCGATGAAGAAGCCCGGGATGAGGGCCTCCAGGATGAACATCACGACGCCCAGGGAGACGAGGCCGTAGCCGATCAGCGTCGGGTCGACCATGACGCCTCCTCATCGGGAGCCCGTGCGCTTCAAGCTATGCTCCCGGCGTCCAGCGCGAGACCCAGGGGGCCCCACGCCTGCTGCGCCTGCGCGGCGGCGGCGCGCGCGTCGGCGCCGGGGGCAAGCGGCGCCACCACCACGGCGCCCAGGGGCTTGCCCGCGCCTGCCACGAGGCTGGCGCTGCTCCACGCGACGTCCGCGGGGCCGCCCTCCACGGATTCCACCGCGACGGCGACGCGCCCCACGCGGTCGTCCCCCAGGACGAGGCGAGTCGTGAGCAGCGTGCCCGGGGCCCAGTCCGGGGTTGATAGCACGAGCGTGCGCGAGCGGGTGACGTTGTCCAGCGCGGCCTGCGCGCTGGGCCAGCGCCCTCCGGGGGGCATGCTCCAGGGGGGATCGCCCGGCCCGCCGAAGGCGAGGAGCCGCAGGCCGGGGACGGGGCGCGACTCCGCAGCGGCGATCTCGCCCACGGGCGTCTCCAGCATGGCGGCCAGCGAGGGCGCGGCGAGCCCGGGGACCGGAGGCAGCTTCGCGACGTCCACGTCCAGGGGCGCGCGGAAGAGGAGCGCGCCCTTCGCGGCGGGGGCGGGCCCGGGGCCTTGAGGCGCGGGGCGCGCGCGCAGGCCCAGGGCGACGGCGTCCGCGCTGCGGTTGCGCGCGTCGGAAAGCGCAGGCAGGAGGGCGGGCGAGGCGACGACCACGAGCCCCGAGGCCTCGTCGGCGCGCGCTCCCGTGAGGCGCTGCGCGTCGGCGGGGGTGAGGAGGGCGACGCCCGCGGGGATCGCGCGCTCGACGAGGCGCGAGACGCGGAGCGTCGCCTGCTCGTCGCGGCCCCATGATAGCAATTCCCGCGTCTGGGCCGGGCCGTCGGGCTCGACCACGAGGCGGTCGTCGAACCACGTGTAGCCCGGCTCGCGCACGCGCACGATGCCCGCCGCCGCGCCGTTGAGCGTCGTCTTGTTGCTCTCCAGGCGGAAGCGGATCGTCCACGCGCCGGGCGCGATCGGCCCGTCCACCGTCGCGAGCGTGGGGCGCGCCAGTTCGTCCAGCGTCGCGTTCCACGGGGTGCGCTCGCCCGAGGGGCTCTCGAAGGAGCCGTTCCACCACGCGGGCAGGCCTCCAGGGCCAAGCTCCGCGCCTTCGGGGATGAACGCGAGGTCCTGCGAGTCGGGCGGCACCGCGAGGCGGATCGCGAGCTGGCCGCCCTCGGGCGGAAGGAAGCAGACGGTCGCCGTGGGCGTCCTGTCGCACGGGCGGATGCGTTCCATCTCGTAGCCCGCGGTCACGAGAGGCTTGGGGAACGTCGAGGCGCGCAGCGCGAGCGCGTCCCCCGCCGCGAGGCCGTTCGCGCGGGCCCACGTCCCGTTGAGCGCGATCTCTCCTGGGGCGGGCGGGTCCAGGGCGCCCGTGGCGTCGAGCGCGCGCGCCGCGCCCAGGTCCAGCGAGGCGAAGTCCAGCGCGAAGGGCTCGCCGTGGGCCGTGGCGACGCCGCCGCCGAACCATGCGGCGCCCGCGGCGGAGGGGCCCTGCGCGTCGGCGAGGAGGCCCCGCATGCTCGCCTCGGGGAGGGGCCAGCGCCCGTCGACGGCGAGGAGCATGGGCCCGGCGGGCGCGTCGCCCGCCTTGGGCGCGCTGCACCCCGCGAGGAGGGCCAGGACCAGGAGGGGCCGGAGGGCGCGCAACGCGGCGCGCAGGGCGGCGCAGGGACTTGAAGGGCGCGCAAGGTCGATAGGGGGCGACCGGCCTGCGCGGCGCGTGACCCGCGGCGCTGCCCTCCTCGCCCTCGCGCTCCTGCTTTCGGGCTGCGCCTCGGTGGGCCCCTCGGGGTCGCCCACGCGCGCCACGCAGGCGACGCCTGGCGCCAGCGCCCCCTTCCTGGCCACGGACCTGGGCCCCGGCGGCCCCGAGCCCGTCGTGCGGCTGACGCCCGAGGGCGCGCTGGCCGTCGCGGCGCAGGACCCCGAGGGCGGAGGCCCGCGCGTGTGGATCTCCCACGACCAGGGCGCCACGTTCGCCCTCAGCCGCGTCAACGCGCAAGGGGCAGGCGAGGTGGACCTCGCGGCGGCGAGCGGGGCGCTCTTCGTCACGCAGCTTGGCACCAGCGGCAACGTCGTCTCCGTCTCCAAGGACGGCGGCCAGTCGTGGCAGACCTCGCCCCTGGGGCCGCAGTCGCAGTACTTCGACCGCGAGTGGCTGGGCGTCGACGACGCGGGGCACGTCTACATCGTCTCGCGGCCCCGGGGCGACAACACGGCGAGCCAGGTGTCGCGCAGCGACGACAATGGGCTCACGTTCCTGCCGCAGGGGGACCCGTGGGACGCGGCGCACGAGCCGGGCCTGACCAACGGCAACCTCGTGCCCTGGAGCGGCGGGCTCTCCATGCCCTACGTCTGCCGCGACGGCGCGGGCGTGTGCGTCGCCACGAGCAAGGACAAGGGTGTCACCTGGACGCGCTCCCTGGCGCGGGAGAGCGCCGCGGGCGTCGCGCACGTCTACGCAAGCCTCGCGGCCACCTCGTCGGGGCTCCTCGTCGCGTGGAGCGAGCCGGTGGACGGGCGCCTCGCGGTCTTCGCCTCCTCCAGCGCGGATGGCGCCTCGTGGAGCGCGCCCGTGCGCGTCTCGGGGAAGGGGGAGAGCGCGCTGGAGCCGTGGCCCGCGGCGCGGGGGGGCACGGCGTGGATCGCCTACCTCTCCACCGACGTCCCGCTGGACGCAGGCGACGCCTCGGGGGCCGCCAACGCGCGCTGGACGCCCATGGCGGCGCGCGTCGACGCGCACGGCGCGCCGCAGGGCGCCCCCCGCGCGCTCACGTCCGGGCCCGTGCATCCGGGCCCCGTCTCGCCCCCCGTGGGCCGGGGCGGCGGCGCCGCGCCCAACCGCCTCTTCGGCGACTTCTTCACCGCGATCGTGGACTCCCGCGGCAAGCTCGTGGTCGCGCTGGAGAAGGACGACGGGACCGCGAGCCGGGACCTTGTTCTCCGCGAGCCCTGAGGCCCAACCTGTATAGAGTCCCAGGAGAAGGCTTAATCGGGCCAAGCCGCTGGCCGCCACCGGAGCTTTGGAGGCTTCCCAGCTTGACCGCCGATCCCAACCGCCGCGCCCGGGCCGCCATCGCCGCCCTCCTCTTCCTCCTCCCCGCCGGGAGCGCCCTCCTCCACGTGGCCGACGCGGCCAGCGGGACCAACGTCGTCACCGACCCCGCGGGCGACAACACGGGCGGCGGCCCCCAGGCGGACGTGCTCCGCGTGGGCGCCAGCAACGACGCCTCCAAGCTCTACTTCTACGTCGAAGTGGGTAGCACGTCGCCCCCCGCGGCGGACGTCGAGTACCAGGTGGACTTCACCGCGCCCGGCCAGCCCCCCTCGGCCCGGCAGTACAGCATCGTTGCGACCTACAGCGCGTCGGGCTCCATGGGCCCCGCCACGCTGGACTTCCTCACCGACGTCACGGGCTCCAGCGCGCGCACCGAGCAGGCCTCCATCGTGGGCGACGAGATCGTCTTCGCCATGAGCCGCGCCGACGTGAGCAGCCCGCCCACGGGCGCGACGTTCACCGCCATCGACGCGCTGACCTACCCGCCCGCCGACCCCACCACCACGTGGGACGACACCTCCAGCGGCTCCTACACCATGGCGGCGCCCACGCCGGCCACGCCCAGCGCGCCCTCCATCACCGGCGCCGCGGGCAGCCCCTCCAGCGTCGCGCTCTCGTGGAGCGCGCCCGCCAGCAGCGGCTCCTCCTCCGTGACCGGCTACAAGGTGTACCGCGGCACGACCAGCGGCGGCGAGACCCTGCTCGCCACGCTGGGCAACGTGCTCAGCTACGCCGACTCCGCCGTCTCCGCGGGCCAGACCTACTTCTACCAGGTCAGCGCGGTGAACTCCGCGGGCGAGGGCCCCCGCAGCGCCGAGGCCTCCGCCACCGTGGCCGCGCCCACGCTGCCCGGCGCGGTGCAGGGCCTCTCCGCCACCGCGGGCGATGGCAAGGCCACGCTCTCGTGGAGCGCGCCCGCCAGCGACGGCGGGAGCCCCATCACGGCCTACCAGGTCTTCCAGGGCAGCGCGCCGGGCGCCGAGGGCCCCACGGCCGTCGCCACCGTCGCCGGCGCCAGCGCCACCCTCACGGGCCTCGCCAACGGGCAGACCTACTACTTCCGCGTCCGCGCGCAGAACGCCGTCGGCCTCGGCCCCGAAGGGAGCGAGGTCACGGTGACGCCGTCGCTCGCCGACGCGCCCACCGCGTTCGAGGACTACCACAACACGCTGGGCGACACCTCCAGCGCGGGCGAGCCCAGCCTCGGCGTCGACCAGGAGACCGGCGCGGTCCTCTACACCTCGGGCTTCAACACGTACAAGATCACCAACCTGCGCCCCAACGCCGACGCGCGGACGCCGGGCGCCGCGACGTGGGCCGACGTGAGCAACGTCAAGTTCGCGCCCACCGTGCTGGGCGACCCCATCGGCTGGCTCGACCGCCACACCAACCGCTTCTTCCAGGCCGAGCTCCTCGTGCCGCCCGACTGCAGCCAGATGGGCTACACGGACGACGGCGGCGCCACCTGGAACGTGAGCGACGGCTCGTGCAACACGCCCAACGGCGAGGACCACGAGACCGTGGGCGGCGGCCCCTTCCACGGCGAGAAGGGCCCTCAGCTTGGCAGCGCGTACCCCGACTCGGTCTACTACTGCACGCAGGCCAACGCGCTGGCCACGTGCGCCGTCTCCGAGGACGGCGGCGTGACGTTCCAGCCCGCCCGCGTCATCTACCACACGATCCTCAACCAGAACACCATCGCCACGGCGGACGGCGCGGACCCCTCGGGCTTCTGCTTCAACCTGCATGGCCACGTGAAGGTCTCGCCCACCGGCATCGCCGCGGTGCCCAACAAGAACTGCTACACCACGGGCTCCCAGGAGACGAAGGGCGGCGTCACGACGTCGGACGACGGCAACACGTGGCGCATCTTCTCCATCCCCAGCAGCACGCAGGACCCCAACGGCGGCGACGACGACCCCAGCCTCGACTGGAGCCAGTCCCGCGCGCCGGGCGCCACGCACGACCGCCTCTGGTACGGCTACTACGACGGCGACCACCACATGAAGATCGCCCACAGCGACGACCTGGGCGCGACGTGGTCCCCGAGCTTCGACGTGGGCGCCAGCCTCGGCCTCGTGAACACCAAGTTCCCCGAGGTCGTCGCAGGCGACTGGGACCGCGCCGCCATCGCCTTCCTGGGCTCCGCCACCGCGGGCGACAACCAGGCCTCCGGCTTCAACGGCGTCTGGCACCTCTACGTCGCGACCACCTACGACGGCGGCCAGACGTGGACCACCGTCAAGGCCAGCACGGACCCTGTGCAGAAGGGCTGCATCAGCATGGGCGGCACCACCAGCAGCACGTGCCGCAACCTGCTTGACTTCATGGACGCGCAGCTGGACGCCACCGGCCATGTCGCGGTCGCCTACCCCGACGGGTGCGAAGGCGCCTGCGCCGCGGACGAGAACCCGCACGCGTGGTCCTCCTCCTACAGCAACGACGCGGCGCCCGCCCTGGCCTACCAGAGCGGCGGCCGCGGCCTGCTCTCCGCCTTCGACACGTCGAAGACCGTCCCCGCGGCGCCCGTCATCATGGCCTCCGCGGGCAACGGCCTCGTGCGCCTCCAGTGGGCGCCGCCCAACGACGGCAACAGCCCCATCACGGGCTACCTCGTCGAGCGCGACGGCTCGCTCCTCGCCACGCTGGGCGCGGTCGCGAGCTTCGAGGACCGCAGCGTCGCCAACGGCGCGACCTACGGCTACCAGGTGGCCGCCATCAACTCCGTGGGCACCGGCGCCCTGAGCGCGCCCGTCTCCGCGACGCCCTTCTTCGACGACCAGGCGCCCACGCAGGTCACGGACCTCCAGGCCAGCGCGGCGGCGGACCACGCCATCTCGCTCCTTTGGGACGCCTCCAGCGACGACCACGGCGTCGACCACTATGATATCATCCGCGACGGCGCGGTGGTCGCCAGCGTCAGCAGCGCCACGACGGCGTTCGCGGACTCGGGCCTCCAGAACGGCCGCGCGTACGGCTACCGCGTCGTCGCGGTGGACGCCAGCGGCAACGCGGCGCCCGAGAGCGACGCGGTCACCGCGAAGCCCGTCCGCACCCTCTCCGCGGCCCTCGTGGCGGCGGACGGGACAGGGGACGCGACCGGCGGGGCGCCCGCAAGCGCGGACCTCCAGGGCGCGGGCCTGGGCTACGACGGCAGCAACCTGCGCGTCGAGTGGCCCATCGCCGACCTCGCGGCCGCGCCCACGACGATCCGCCACGACATGGCGTTCACCATCAACTCGCAGAACTACGTCTTCGAGTACGAGCGCGGCGGCACGCGCTGCAATCTCTACACGCAGACCAGCGCCGCGGGCTTCGACCCCGTCGCCAACGCCAACCCGTACACCTGCGGCGTGGACGCGGCGCGCGGCGTCGTCTGGGGCCTCGTGCCCAACGCCGCGCTGCGCAACGTCCTCGTGGCGGGCGCGCAGGTCACCGGCGTCTCCGCCGACACCTGCATGCTGGACACCTCCAGCGGCGGCGTCACGGGCCTCTCGTGCTACTCGCCCCCCCGCGGCGACCGCGCGCCCGACGCCGGCTCCGCGACCTACGTCGTGGGCACGCCCAACTCGGCGGGCCACGTCGTCATGGGCGGCCTCGGGGACCAGGCCGGCGCCGAGGGCAGCCTGGTATCGTTCCAGGTGCCCGCGACGAGCCCCGAGGGCGACAAGGTCGCCTTCTCGGCGACCGGCCTCCCCGCCGGCGCGACGCTGGACCCCGACACGGGCGCCTTCTCGTGGACGCCCACCTTCGCGCAGGCGGGCCGCTACCCCGTGACGCTCACGGCGGACGACGGCGCGGCCAGCGCGACGAAGGCGATCAACCTCACCATCGCCAACGTCGACCGCGCGCCAGTCCTCGACGCGGTGGCCGACCAGACGGTGGCGGGCGGCTCGTCCCTCGCGCTGGCGCTCCACGCCACCGACGCGGACGGCGACGCGCTGACCTACGGCGGCGCCAACCTGCCGCCCGGCGCCACGGTGGACGCCGCGACGGGCGCCTTCCGCTTCGCGCCCCCGGCCCACGCCGCCGCGAGCTACCCCGGCGTCGTGCTCTCCGCCTTCGACGGCGAGAAGTACGGCAACCAGACCTTTGATATCATGGTCACGGACGTGGAGACGGCGCCCGCGCTGGACGCCATCGCGGACCAGACCGTGGCCGAGGGCGGCTCCATCGCCTTCCAGGCGCGCGCGACGGACGCCGAGGGCGACGCGCTCGCCTACGCCATCGAGGGCGCGCCGGAGGGCGCCTCCTTCGACCCGCAGACGGGCGCCTTCTCCTACGCGGCGCCCTTCGCGACGGGCCACGACTCGCCCGCCTACGCGCTGCGCGTCACGGTCAGCGACGGCGAGCAGAGCGCGGAGCGCGACCTCACGCTCACCGTGGCGGACGTGGACCGCGCGCCGGCCTTCGGCCCCCTGGAGAACGTGAAGGTCAACGAGACGGAGCCCATCTCCTTCCCGGTGAGCGCCACCGACGCGGACCTCGACGCGGTGACGCTCTCCGCGGACAGCCTCCCCGAGGGCGCGACGTTCGACGACGGCCAATTCTCCTGGACGCCCACCTTCGACCAGTCGGGCAACTACCCCGTCGCGTTCCACGCGTCGGACGGCATCGCCACGACGACGCGCACGGTCATCCTCACCGTGGGCGCCGTCGACCGCGCGCCCATCTTCGACGCGACGCCCGACCAGGCCGGCGCCGAGGGGAGCTTGCTGTCGTTCGCCGTCCACGCCGCGGACCCCGACGGCGACGCGGTGGCCTACCACGCCACGGGCCTGCCCCAGGGCGCGACGCTGGACGCGCAGACGGGCGCCTTCTCGTGGACGCCCGGCTTCACGCAGGCGGGCAGCTACGCGGTGACGTTCACCGCCAGCGACTCGCAGCTCTCGGTCAACGAGACGGTGGCCCTCGCCATCGCCGACGTGGACCGCGCGCCCGTCGTCGCGCCCCCGCAGGCGGTCAACGTCCTGGAGGGCACGCCCATCCAGCTCGTCGTCCACGCGGCGGACCCCGACGGCACCGCGGTCGCGCTGAGCGCGGCCGGCCTCCCAGAGGGCGCGACGTTCGCGGACCACGGCGACGGCACCGGCAGCTTCGCGTGGACCCCCGCGCCCGGCGCGCACGGCGCCTACGCGCCCTCGTTCACGGCGACGTCCAACGGGCTTTCGGGCTCCGCGACGCTGGGCCTCACGGTGCGCTTCCGCGCGAACTTCACGGTGGACGCCACGGACCCCACGACGATCCACGCCTCGCCCGGCCAGGCGGTCGACCTCGACGCGGTGGTGACGAACCTCGGCGTCGAGCCCGACTCGTTCTCCTTCGGCCTCGCGCAGACGCAGGCCTGGGGAGGCGCCGCCCCCGCGACGACGAACCTCGCCGCGGGCGAGAGCCGGCACGTGACGGTCCACCTGGTGGCGCCCGCCAGCGGCACCCTCGACCGCGTGAACCTCACCGTCTCGTCGCTGGGCCAGCCCGGCGCATCGAAGACGGCGAGCTGGACCGCGGACGTGCCGCTGGTGCTCAGCGTGCGCCTTGACAGCGCAAGCCTGCACCCCTGGCAGCGCCCCGCGGGCGTCGTGCGCGCCACGCACCTCGACGGCTCCCCCGCCGCGGGCGTGGCCGTGACCCTCGCCCAGGCCTCGGACGCGCTGGCCCTGGCGGCCTCCACGCTCTCGGGCCACGCGGACGCCAACGGCCTGTGGTTCTTCGACTTCGGCAGCGACGCCATGGCGCGCGCCCCCGGCAGCCACACCCTGGCCGCCACGGCGGGCCTCGCCGGCGTCGCGCCCACGCGCGTCGCCACGGCCTACACCGTCGGCTAGCGAGCCGCCACCCCGCCGGGCGCTGCGCCCCCGCGCCCGGCCCCTCCCTTTTTCTGCCCTCGCCACGTTGCCCCAGCGTGCTCGCCGGAGTCGACGAAGCCGGGCGCGGCCCCGTGCTCGGGCCCCTCGTGGTGGCCGCCGTCCTCATCGAGTCCGACAAGCCGCTGCGCAAGCTGGGCGTCAAGGACTCCAAGCAGCTCTCCCCCAAGCGCCGCGAGGAGATGGCGCCGCAGATCCGCGAGCTTTGCCGCGCCACCGCGCTGCGCGTCGTCCACGCCGAGGAATTGAACGCGCGCATGCCGGGGGAGAACCTCAACGAGATCGAGGTCGACGCCTTCGCCGAGCTGCTGCGCCACCTGGCGCCCCACACGGCGGTCCTCGACGCGTGCGACGTCAACGCCGAGCGCTTCGGCCAGCGCGTGGGCGCCCGCCTCGCCGCGCCCTGCGTCATCCGCTCCGAGCACGAGGCCGACGCGCGCCACCCCGTCGTCGCGGCCGCCAGCATCCTCGCCAAGGTCGAGCGCGACCGGATCGTCGCCGAGCTTGCCGCCCAGCACGGCGCCCTGGGCAGCGGCTACAGCCATGACGTGGCCACCACGACCTGGCTGAAGGACTACGTGGCCCGCCACAACGCCCTTCCCGCCTTCGCCCGCCGCGAATGGGAGACCGCCCGCCGCCTCCTCAAGAAGGACCGCACCCTCCTCGAGTTCGGGTGACCCGGGCCCCAGGGCCCCAGCCGCAGGACCTAAGCCTCCCGCCCCCCTCCGCCCCTTGTGAGCGCCGCGCAATCTTCATCGTCGCCCGCGCCTGCACGCCCCACGATGATCCAGTCGGTGGAGGAGGCCGTCAAGCGGATGGAGGCCGGGTTCTGGCGCCGCTACAACGCCAGCCCCGACCTCCAGAGGAAGCTCGCCGGCAAGACCCGCGTCATCCAGCTGGCCATCCCCGACGCCGACTCCTACTGGTTCCACATCGTGGACGGCAAGATCCACGACATCCAGCAGGGCCAGCACGAGAAGCCCGACGCGCAGGTCACCGTCCACAAGGCCGACCTCCTGGCCGTCCTCAACGGCGAGATGAAGGCCATGCAGGCCTACCTCTCGGGCAAGGTGAAGGTGCGCGCCGGGCTCTCCGACCTCCTCTTCGCCAAGAGCCTGCTGGGCGCCTAACGCTGGGGCGCCGCCGGCGCGGGGGGCCTCGCAGCGCCCCTGCCCGAGCGGGCGGAGCGCCACGCCACGAGCGCGACCGCGCCCCCGCCCACGAACCCCGCCAGCGCCGAGAGGACGCCCCCCACGAAGGGGATCCACGAGACGGCGACGAGCACGAGCACGCCCACCAGGGCCCCGAGATACGGGTGCGCGGGCGTGGCGCGCCGGCGGTGGAGCAGAAGCTCGCCCACGCGGATGCCCACGACGACGTAGCCGAAGAACCACAGCAGCGGCAGCACCAGGAAGAGGACGCCCAGCGCGGTGGGGATGCCCACCAGCGTCGCGAACGCCAGGATGGCGAGGATGGGGACGCCGATCCACAGGATCGCGGCCGACAGGAGCGTCGCGCCCGGGCTTCCCGTGAGCGCGGCGCCCGCCGCAAGGAACTGCCGCGGCGCGAAGGCCGCCGCCAGGAGCCCCGCCACCACGAGCGCCACCGACACGCCGACGCCCACGAGGATCCCCACGAAGGCGGCCCACCGCCCCAGCGCCGAGACCAGGGACTCGCCGTGGTTGACCGAGCCCTGCACCTGGGCGCCTGGCGCCTGGGTGAGCGTCGACTTGACGAGCGTCACGTCGCCGCGCACCAACGCCCCGTCGCGAAGGTCGGCGACGCCGCTCGTCACGACGAGCGTTCCCACCTTCCCGCCCCCCAGCACGACGGCCGTGCCGTTGACGACGACCAGCGAACCCACGTCGCCCGCCACCGTCGCCGTGCCGTTGACGACCAGCACGCCGCCCACCGTCTCGTTGGCCTGCACGCTCGCGTCGCCCTCGACGCGCAGGAGGAAGCCCTTGGCCGCAGGCGCGGGACCCGTGGGCTGGGCGGCCGCGAGCGCCGCGACCGCCAGAAGGACTGCCATCGCCAGAAGGGAAGCGCGCGTGGAGCGCATGCCGCCGCGCATGGCGCGCATGCGGCGGCCCACAGGAATACCCGTTCTCGCCCGGAACGCGATGGCGCGCCGCGCGGGCCCACGGCCCGGCTCGCCGCGCCCGGCCCGGGCCTCCCGCAGGCAGGGGACCTTTGGCCCCCACGGGAGGCCCGCCGCGCGGGTGTCGTCCCGCACGGCGGGGCTCCTGGGGTCTGTTGCAGATCACGACGCGAAGCCGGTCTCTGCGAGGACTCCGTCCTGGTTCGTCATCGCGTCGGCCAGGATCATCGTGAAGAGCTCCCAGTGCGTCACGGGGCGCCCACGATGGAACGTCACGAGGCCCTGCATCGCGTCAAAGACCGCCTTGTCTTCTGGGCGGACGTTGATCGACGCGAGCCGCGGCGGAAGGGGCGTCTCCATGATCAGCGCGTGCGGATCGAACGGCATGTGCTGCGCGCCGGGCGCGGGGCCATCGAGCCGGAAACGGGCGATGCGGCGGACGAGCTTTCTGCGGGGGTGGTTCGGGTCCAGGGGATCCATCGGTGCATGAGGCATGCACGGGCCAAGTGGGCGTCCATGACGCGAACCTTATCCCGTTATCACAGCAAGTCTTGGTCCTGGGCGCTCTTGGCAACCCGATTCTGGGTTGCTTTCGTAATTTAGGACTCATAGGACTCGCACGAACCGTACGGCGCGTACGAACCGTCAGCCCCTGCTTACCCCACGAACCCGTGCCCCACGATGCGCTGGTTCGGGTTGTCCAAGTTGACCAGCACGACGCGGTCGCCCGCGGCGTAGGCCAGCGGCTTCGCAAGCTCGAAGGACACGCTGCCCTCCTTGCCCGGGCCGAGGTCGCCCTTCGCGCGGGCTTGGACGACCTGCCAGCCGTGGGCGAGGTGGTAGACGCCCTCGTTCTTGACGCCCGCCTTGAAGAAGGGCGTCACGTGGCACTTCAGCGTCACGACGGTCCCGGCGTCCGCCACGAGGAGAGAACCTTCGGGCGCCAGGACGTGGCCGCGGTCGAGGTCGTCGTTCTCGATGTTCTTGAGCGCGAGGCCCACGTGGTCCCCCGTGTGCGCGTCGGCCACGTCGACGTCGTGGACCTGGATGCTGCGGACCTGCGCGGCCTTGGCGGTGGGGTAGGCGCGGAGGTTGTCGTGCTTGTGGACGACGCCCTGCCGGACGAAGCCGAGGACGACGGCCCCGATGCCCTTGACGTTGAAGTGGTGGTCGACGGGGATGCGGACCGGCCCGTCGCGGCTGGGCGCCGCAATCTCGGCGAGCTTCGCGCGCACGGCGCTGGGCTTGTCGTCGGTGGTCACAGGGATTCCGGCGAGGCTCGTGCCCTTCAGGAGCGGCGCGATCTGCTCGGGCTGGATGTAGTTCTGGAGCACGATGAGCCCCTTGTCCAGGCCGGCCGCGGCGGCGGCGAGGATGCTCTCGCCCAGGTCGCGGTTGACCTCCTTGACGACGATGAGGACGGCGTCGGCGGCGTTGACCGCGTAGCAGAGGGGCTGCACCTTCTCGGGGTGGCGGAAGGGGACGACCATGCTCACGGTGGTCTCGCCCTCCTTGAAGCTCATGAGCAGCACGTCGCTCTCAGTGCTCTTCTTGCCGAGCTCCTTGGCGTAGTCGAGGTTGCCGAGGACCCCGAGGGTGAGGGCGGGCATCGAGGCGCGAGAGGTGGCCCGGTCTTAATGGTTTCCCGGTGGGCGCGGGGCTTCAGGCGAGGTCGGCGCGCGTGTCGAGGACGACCGTCCCGGCGGCGAGGTCGCCCATGCGCTGGTCCAGCTCGGTGGTGCGCAGGCTCCAGGCGTCCAGGGCGATGAAGACGACGAAGAACGGCGTGACCCAGAGGAGCCGCAGCAGGTTGCGCAGGAAGCTCTCGAAGAGAGAGGGCTTGGCGCCGTCCATGCGCGCGACGCGCAGGCCGGCCACCATCTTGCCCGGCGTGCGGGCCCAGCGCGCCTCGAAGAGGGTGAAGTAGACGAGGCCGAGGCCGCCTTCGAAGATGCTCACGATCCAGAGGAGGCCCGCGGCGGGGCTGCGCTGGCCCAGCACGTCGATGTCCGGGATGCGCAGGACGCCCAGCGTGGCGAAGACGAAGGTGATGGTCCAGGCGAGGACGAAGACGATGGTGCTGTCCAGGGCGAAGGCGACGGCGCGCCGCAGGGCGCCTGCGGTCGCGGGGGCGCGGCGCTTCCACGCGTAGGCGGCCGCGCTCACGCGACGCCCTCCAGGTGGTGCGCGAGGCCGGCGCGGGGCGCGAGGGCCGCCACGAGCATCTTCGCGGTGGTGTTGGCCTCTCCCGCGTCCTGGAGCGAGGCGGGGGCGTCGCGCGCGGCCTCGGAGCGCTCGCGCAGCAGGGCGAGGTCGTGCTTGAGGGGGTCGGGCACGCCGTTGCCCAGCCACGCGGCGACGGCGGGCTCGCGGGCGAGGCTGTCGACGGCGAGCCAGCTCATGCGGACGCTGCGGTCGAACTGGCCCTCCTTGAGGGCGAGGTTGGAGGAGGCGATGCCGGCCAGGGCGCGCTCCAGGCCGTTGGGGCGCTCGACGCGGAGGAACGACTCGCGGACCTTGCGGCTGTCGCGCAGGGTCAGGGGCGGGCCCGGGTACGGGGGCGCCACGGGCGCGTCGGCGGCGGGCTTGCGCTTCATGCTCACCACGGCGCCCAGGTGCAGGGTCATGGCGAAGGCGCCCGCGAGGAACACCATGTCGAAGACGCCCGCGCCGCCGATGCTGATGATGGTGTTCTCGGAGGCGGAGGCGAAGTAGGACGCGATGTCGCGCACGTGGAGGAGGTCGGCCCCGATGAGCGCGCCCAGCGTGCCGCAGGCGTAGGCGATGGGCGCGCCGCGGCTGGGCTTGCGGAAGGAGACGGCGAGGGCGAAGACCAGCGCCACGGCGACGGGGAGGAAGAACTCGGGGTAGCGCGCGACGATGCCGGTTCCCGGGTCGAAGCTCACGATGCGCCATGCGGCCAGCGTCACGAGCGCGGTGCCCACGAGCGTCGGGAGGATGGGCAGCTTGCGCTTGTGGATCCACCACCCCACGAGCATGAGGGGGACCAGCGTGCCGCCCACGTTCACCGCGAGGTAGGTGCCGCCGTACACCGCGACGGGGATGTTGACCGCGCCGCCCGCGATGCTGCCCAGGGTGAGGAAGGCGACCTCGCGGCCCGAGAAGCCCACCTCGCTGAAGAGGTCGGCGCGGCGGCGGAAGAGGAGGAAGATGAGCCCCAGGCTGGCGAACGCCATGAAGAAGCTCCAGGGGACGTCCTGGAGCTGGACGGGCAGCCCGTCGGCCGCGACGAGCACGGGGATCGCCTCCATCCTCGGCCCGGAACCACGGTGGGTGCCCTCAAATCCCTTTCCTCACCCGAGGGGGTCACTCCCAAGGCTTTTGAGGCGCCCCTCGGGTCCGGCGGCGTGGCGCGCTGGGTGCGGTGGGTCTTCGAGGCGCAGGCGCCCGCCGACGAGTTCCAGCGCCTCCTGGAGCGCGGCCTCACGCTGCGGGGCGTCGCGGTGGAGCCCGCGGAGCACTTCCACTTCACGGCCCGCGCGCTGGGCGCCCGCGCCTTCGTGGAGATCGCGTGGGCCGAGCAGGGGCTGGAGGTGCGCGTCAAGCTCAAGGCGGGCCTCTTCGCGAGCTCCAAGGGGTTGGAGCGCCTGCTGCTGGAGGCGGGCCGCGAGGCGCAGGCGCGCCTCCTTCCCAACGGCCCCCCGGGGCGCATGCTGAAGGACCCGACGGCTTGATGGCCGGGCCCCGGCATCGCGGCCGCGTGCTGCGCTGCCCGGACTGCGGCCGCGACGTGCCCGAGGTGCTCGGGGCGGACGCCCAGGAGTGCCCCCACTGCGGCGCGGAGGTGCTGGCCTTGGGCCCGGCGCCGCGCGCGGAGGGCGCGGGCCTCGTGGACGCGGCGGGCGCGGCGGCGGAGGCGTTCCGCTTCGCGCGGCGCCACTACGGAGGCGTGCTCCTCCTGTGGGTCCCCGCGCTGGTGGTGGACGTCGCGGCGGCGCTGGGCGTGGGCTACTACGAGGCCTCGCACCCCATTCCGGCCGCGGGCGATCCGGGCGCGCAGGCCGCCGCGCTGAGCTACCTGGGCGTGGCGCTCCCCAGCTTCCTGCTCCTTGTGGCGCTCAACCTCGCGCTCTTCGCGCCCACGGGCGGCTACGTCCTCGACCGCACGGGCGTCACGCCCCCCGGCAAAAGCGCCCTGGCGGCCGCCGCGCGCGCGCCGCTGCTCCTCCTTGCGCTGGGGCTCGTGCTGACGCTCGTCTACCTGGGGGGCGCGCTCCTGGCCCTGGTGGGGCTCCTGGTGTTCTACCACTGGTTCCAGTTCGCGCCCGTGGCGCTCGCCCACCGGCGCAAGGGGCTGGGCGACGCGTTCGAGGCCAGCCGGCGCTTCGCCCGCGAGCGGCGCGTCTTCGGCTTCACCGCGCTCTCCTTCTTCGCCCTCCTCGCGGCGTTCCTCGCGCAGGTCCTTCTGTCGGCGGGCGCCGACGCGCTGCTGCGCCTCCTCCACGCGCAGAACCTCTGGACGGAGGCCGTGGCGGGCTGGGCGCCTGCGTGGCTCGTGACGCCCTTTCTGGCCATCCTGCCCGCCGCGTACTGGTCCCTGGCCGAGCGCGCGCCCGCGCAGGCGGCAACTCCGGCGGCCGCGCCAGAGGCCGCCCCCTCCGGGGGCTTCCGCACGACGAAGTGCCCGCAGTGCGGGACGCTGGTGCCCTACGTGGCCACGGGCGCGCCCGTGGACGTGGAGTGCCCCGTGTGCGGCCGCAAGGGGCGGGTCCTCTGAGGGCTCACTGCGGCGTGTGGATGATTTGCTTCACGGCGTTGATGGCGTCCGCGGCGCTGGGGACGTACACGTAGGTCGGATCCGTCAGGGGCAGGCCCGAGCCGCAGAGGGCGTTGATGGTCGCGACGGCGTTGTCTCCCGAGCGGAAGTAGAAGCAGCAGATGGCGCTCTCCCGGTCGGAGTGGACGGCGGCGAAGGTGGGCTTCGAGTAGGGGCTCATGGTCTCCATCCTCCGGGGGGCATGATCCGCAGGGGGGATCATGCTTTGGGGCCAACGTTGCCGGGCGTGGTGGACTGTTACGCGCCTATCCCACGAGCCCTTGCCTCTCCTTGACGCCCGTCACGACGACGTGGATGGTCCCCACGCCCGCGCACTTGGGGTCCAGGGTCCAGCGGTGCGCGCCCCGCGCGGCGGGGGCCTCGTCGGTGGCGGCGCCTGCGCCCAGGACCTGCGCGTGGGCGAGGGGCTGGCCCGCGTCGTCCAGGAGCGTGGCGTCGCAGGCGCCCGCGGTCCACGCGATCGAGAGGTGGGCGCGCACGCCGGAGTCCGCGGGGGGCACGTCCAGCGGCATGGGGAGCGGCAGGCTCGTGGGCGCGGAGTAGCGCAGGGAGGCCAGCGTCTCCTCGACGTAGTAGAGGCCGTGGTAGTTGGCGCCGAAGCCCGTGAGGTCCGCCACCAGGACCTGCTGGCCCCCCTTGCCGGGGTCGACGATCTCCAGGTGCGTGAGCCAGCCGGGGGTGGGCGCGTAGTCGTAGCGCGCGAAGGTCTGCCCCAGGCTGGAGGCCTCCACGTGGAAGCCCACCTCGGGGCCCGCCCCGGGGACCTGGATCGTGGCGGCGTGCGCGGTGGCGCGGGCCTCGTGCCCCCAGAAACGATAGCTCCACGACTGGCCGTCCGCGAGGGGCAATTGGAGCATGGGCCAGACCTCGTCGGCGATCTCGGGGTTGAGCCCGCGGGTGAGGTTGCCCAGGAAGGGGAGGCCGAAGAAGCCGTAGGAGGCGTTGGAGCCCAGGGTGAAGCCGTCGGGCTTCACGCGGTCGACGATGAGGTCCATGTCCACGCTGAGGTTGCCGTGGAGGGTGGCGTGATAGCTCCACCAGTCGCCGGCCTGCCAGCGCTCGGCCTTGAGGAGCGGGGCGGCCTGGGGCGAGACGGTGGGCGAGGCCGCGTGGTCGAGGCAGCCGGCGAGGAGCAGGACGGCGAGCAGCAGCGACGTCGCGGCGCGCATCTCGCTCCAGCGTGCGCGGGCGAGGCTTCAGCTTTGGGGGTGCGACGTGCCACGGAAAGGGCGTCGGAAGCCGCCCGCTCCATGATCAACCCGAGGCTCCTCGCGGACGCCCGACTGGCCGCCCTTGGCAGGATGGGTCCTGCAAGCGCTTAGGTCGTCGTGGCTTGATGGTCATGCCTCTGCTGCAGAGACGGAGGAGAAACCCTTGTCATCCCCGGTCCGCGTTTTCGCCGTGCTGACGTTGCTCTCGACGCTGGGCGCATCCCTTCCCTCCGCAGCCGCGGACACTGACGACAGGCCGATCCAGACGGTGCTCGCTCCCGTCCCGGTCATTGATCCGCGGGACCCTTGCACCTCGCCACAGCCCTCCGCCTTCTCGTTCCAGCTCGGCACCGGCATCGACGCCAATGAGAACGTGCTTCCTCAGGGGACGGTCGATCCGGCGTGGACCCTGTCCAGTCGCCCGCTGAGCATGTTCGGCGGAGCCGGCCCGGGGATCGCGCGGGTGGCAGAGGTCTACCCCGGCTGGACGCCATACACCTTCTGGCCGTACCACGCGGCCTGGATCACGTCTGCGCCCTCGGGTGAGATCGACTTCTCGGGGACTTACGTCTACGAGCGCGAGTTCTACGTCTCGCCGCGGGCGCAGAACGTGCATCTCGACGTCGTCTACGCGGCGGATGACGGCGTCACGCTCTCCCTGGTCCAGCCCGGCGGAGCGGCGACGCTGCTCCTGGCCGACACGCCCTCAAACGCCTTCGCGCAGTGGCAAAGCGCTCCGGACCAGGCCCTTGCCAACGCAGGCCAGTTCGTCCTCGTGGCGAAGGTCACGAACATCCCCATGGGGGGCATGCCGGACGAGAACCCCACGGGTCTTCAGCTCGGCGTATCGCTTGCGGGCGATTGCGCCCCCCTGATCCGTCCCGCCAATCCCGACCCCTGCCAGCCGTTCCCCGTCAGCTTCTACGTGGAGCTGGGCACCGGTCGCGACTTCAATGGCGCCCCCCTCCCTGGCGGGCAGATGGACCCCTTCTGGCAGGCAGACAGCTACCCCAAGGGGGGCGCGACGATCGCGGGCGCCGCCTACAGCCATGGCGTGGACCCGGCGCCGGGCACGTTGGCGCCCAACCCGACGTTGGAGACGTCCTGGATCAACCCCAATCCAGTGGGGCTCGAAGGCGACTTCGGCAACTACCAGTACAGCCGGCTCCTCGACGTTCCCCAAGGGTCCTACAATGACCAGCTGAGCATCTCCTTTGCCGCGGCTGGCCAGCCGTATTTCTTCCTCCTTGTGCCAATGGGTGGCGGAACGCCGATCCAGATTCCAGCCGGCGCCGGGAATTATTGGAGCTGGACCTCTCTCGGCCCCGTCTCCGTGAGCCCGGGTCTCTATCGGCTCGAAGCGCACGTGGGCTACAACGAATACGGGCCTTTCGTGGGCCTGGACGCTTCCGTCGTCCTCACGGGCACCTGCTCGGGCTCCACGACCCTCGTCCCCAGCCAGCAGGTGGGTCCGACGCCAGAGATCGGACCCTTGGTGACGCCGGAGGTGCCCGGGGTTTGCGTGCCCCTTCCGCCCGTGGGGGTGCCCGGTGGCGTCGTCCCCGCGCCGCCCCCCATCATCTGCCTCGGCTCCATTCCGGCGCAGCAGCTTACGCCGCCCATCCCGCCCCAGTCGTTCGTCACCCCGCCCATCGTCATCCCCTAGGGCTCCTTCAGGGTTCGAGCCCGCTGAAAAGGCTGGCGCGCCGGAGCGGGCTCCGAGGACCGTGCTAGCGCGGCGGCTCGTCGGCGGGGGGCTGCGACGCCTCGCCCTGCGGGAACGCGCTGAGCTTCTGGTTCCCCTTCTCGTCGGTGGTGGGGAGCTTCAGGCCCACCTTGTCGGCGAGGAAGTGCTTGATGCCCTCGCGGTCCGCGGCGGGGATGCCGAAGTACTCGGGGAAGCGCTCCGAGGTGACGAGGAGGAAGCTTCGCTCGTGGACGCGCTTGCGGACGAGGCCCGCCTCGGTCAGCTCCGCGATGTGGTCGTACACCTTGGGGCCGACCATGTCCTTGAGGTCGCTTTGCAGCACGGGCTGGTGGTACGCGATGAGGGCCAGCGTCTTGAGGAGCTTGAGGGGGATCTCCATGGGGGCGAGCTTGGTGGTGCTCGGCGCGTAGGCGGTGCGCACCTGCATGCCCCACTTGTCGCCGGCGCGACCGATCTCCAGCGCGCTGTGCGCGGCGGCGTAGCGCGCCTGCAATTCCTTCAGCGCGCCGGGGACCTTGCGTTTGTCCAGGCCGGCGTTCTCGGCGATCTCCTCGACGCTCACGGGCTTGCCGGCGCTGAAGAGCGCGGCCTCGACGACGAGGACGGGGTCAAGCTCAGCGTCGTCGGTCACGAGAAGCGCCTCAGTTGTTCGCATGCTTCATCTCCACGGTCTTCGCCTTCCGCGTGGGCGGCTTCCTCGCTTTGACGGGGAGCGTCGGCGTCTCGGGCGCGGGCGGGCTCATGTCCACGAAGTGGTCCGCGGACGGGTTCTGGATGAAGATCATGCCGTAGGGGAAGTCCTCCTGCCAGAGGCGGATCTTCTGCTCCCGGGCGAGGAAGAGGACGGAGACGAGCGTCTTCACGACGTCGTCGCGCGTCTTGTCCTGGATCTCGGTGATGGGGATGGGCACGCCGTTGCGTCCGAGGATGCGCTCCCAGACCTCGCGGATGTCGGCGTCCTGGTCCTCCTTGTGGGCGGCGCCCTCGGCGCGGCCGCGGCCGGCGGCACGGCGCTGGGACTTCAGCGCCTCGCGGCTCTCCACCAGGGCGGCGCGAAGGTCCGCTTCGCGGCGGGCCTCCTCCAGCGCGCTGACCAATTCCATGAGCGTGACCTTGCGATCCCCCTTGTGGCGGATCTTCTCGTCCAGGAGGTCGTCGGGGTCGGCGCCGAGGACGCGCTGGTTGTACGCGGCGTCCACGTCGCTGGGAAGCTCGTCCAGGCTGGGAAGGTCGTCCCAGCCAAGCTCCACGGGCTCGGGGGGCGGGGGCGGCTCGGCGCGCTCGCGGAGGTGCTCGCTCTGGAGGCGCAGGATGCTCCACGCCATGTGGAGGAGCTTGCCCGCGGTGAGGAGGTCGATCTGCGCGCCGTCCTTGACGCGCTGCATGTAGAGGGCGGTGAACTTCACCAGGTCGATGGCCCACGGGTCCATGCCCTGGTCCAGCACCAGCTCGAAGGCCAGCGAGATGCTGCGGTCGAAGGGGTCCTCGATGCCCACGTGGTGCCCCTGGCCGCGCTCCTTGACGAGGCGGATGTACTCGTTGATGCGCTCGTTCCCGTTCTCGTCGCTGAGGAGCGCCTTGTGGAACATGAGGTGGTTGACGAGCTGCTGCTCGCTGAGGCCGGCCACTCTAGCTCGCCCCCTCGATCAGGCGCCTCGACAACGCCACGACGCCACGACGCCACGACGCGACGCTTTCGAGAATCGTGGCGTCGTGGCGTCGTGGCGTCGTGGCGTCGCGACGTGACGGAGAGGCAATCACGCGGGGGGCGCCTCCTGGGCAGGTTCGTCCGCAAGCTCGGAGATGCGCACCTCGCCGATGATCTCGGAGAGGCCGCTCTCCATCATGGTGACGCCGTAGACGTGCTCGGCCTCCTTCAGCGTCACCTTGCGCAGCGAGACGACGATGAACTGGGCGTGCTTGCTCTCGCTCTTGACCATGCGGGCGAGAAGCTCCGAGTTGACGCCGTCGAGGTTCTGGTCCACCTCGTCCAGATAATAGAATGGCGAGGGGTCGAACTCCTGGATGGCGAAGATGAACGCCATGGACGTCAACGACTTCTCGCCGCCCGAGAGGGCTTCCAGGCGCGTGACCTTCTTGCCGGGGGGCTGGGCGCGCATGGTGAGGCCGCCTTCGAAGGGGCTCTCGGGGTTCTCCAGCAGAAGCTCGGCCTTGCCGCCGTTGCTGAGGCGGGCGTAGGTCTTGGCGAAGTTGACGTTGATCTCGTCGTAGACCTTGAAGAAGCCCTCCTTCTTCTTGGCGACGATCTCGTCCACCAGCGTGAGGAGGTGCGTGCGCTCGGTCTCCAGGCGCGCGGTCTCGGCGGTCAGCTCCTCCTTGCGCGCGGCCTGGCGGTCGTACTCCTCCAGGGCCAGCATGTTGACGTTGCCGAGGCGCTCCAATTGCGATTCCAGGGAGCGGACGCGGTTCCTCAGCTCGTCGACGCTCTCGGTGACGGTCTCGGGGATGGGGATGGCGAACGTGCCAAGCTCCTCGCGGACCTCCGCCAGCGACGCCTCCAGCACGGGGATGCGGCCGCGGTAGTTGAGGATCATGTCGTCCTTGCGGTTGCGCGCCTCGCGCACCTTGTCCGCGCGGACGTGGACCTCCATGCGCTCCTTCCCCAGCACGTCGCGCTGCGCGTTGAGGCCGGCGAGGGCCTCGTCCTGCTGCGCCTGGAGCGCCAAGAGCACGGCAAGCTCGTGCTCCTTCTCCTGGGCGAGGGCGCCGTTGACGCGGACGCTCTCCTCCTCCTGGGCGAGCTTGGCGTCGATCTGGGAGAGGCGCGCGGCGATCTCGGCGCGGCGCTCCTCCAGGAGGGCGAGGGAGTGCGATTTGGTCTCGACCTGCGAGCCGAGGTCGCGGACCTTCTCGCGCAGCGCGGCCGCGTCGCGGTCCTCCTTCTCCAGCTCCTTCGCCACGTCCTTGGGCGTGGCGGCGAGGAGGACCTGGGACTTCTCCTCGCGCTCGGTCTCCATGGCGGCGAGGTCGACGGTGAGCGTCTGGAGCGCCTTGGCGTGGTCCTCGATCTCGCGCTCGGTGGCGAGGAGGTCGCGCTTCGCCTCGCCCGCCTGGGCGGTGAGGCTGGCGAGGCGGGCCTCGGCCTCGGCCTTCCTGCGGGTGGCGTCGGCCAGCTTGCCGCTGCGCTCCTGGTGGAGCAGCGTGGCCTCGCGGAGGCGGCCGTCCACGTCGTCGATCTGCGCGCGGACCCCCGAGAGGTCCGCCGAGAGCGCCTCTTGGTGCGCGACGGCGGCCTGGAGCTTCTTGCGGACGTCCTCGAACTGCGCGGCCTCGCCGGCGCCGAACTTGACCTTGGCGCCGAAGCTCTCGCGGTCGCCGCCGGTCATGGCGCCGCCCGCGTCGATGAGGTCGCCCTCCACGGTGACGAGGCGCACGCCGCCCATGAGCTTGCGCGCCGCGTCCATGCTCTTGACGATGACCGTGTCGCGGAAGACGTACCAGAACGCGGGGCGGTACTCCTCGTCGAAGCGCAGCAGGTCGATGGCGAAGCCCAAGGCGTCGGGGCTCCGCACCGCCATGAGGGGCTTGCCCGCCGGGCGGCCGGGGACCATCTTGTTGAGGGGGAGGAACGTGGCGCGGCCCAGCTTGTTGCGCTTGAGAAGGTCGATCGCGCGGGCGGCGTCCTCGTCCGATTCGGTGACGATGGCCTGCATCTTGCCGGCGGCCGCGACCTCCATGGCGGTGGCGAGCTTGTCGTCGACCTGCGCCAGCTCCGCGACGGTGCCGCAGATGCCTTTCAATTGCCCCTGGTCGCGGGCGGCGAGGATGGCGGAGACCGCGCGGTTGTACCCCTGCGCGACCTTCTCGTTGCTGTCCGCTTGGGCCTTGAGCAGGGAGTACTCGTTCTGGAGGCGCCGAAGCGCGGGCTCCAGCTCGCGAAGCTGGCCGTTCAATTCCGCCTCGCGCTTCTTCAGGGCGAAGAGATCCTTGCGGAGCGACTCGGGGTCGACGGCCGCCGCGGCGGCGCCCGACTCCTTGAAGGTGAACTCCACGTCGCGAAGCTCGAAGCGCTGCGTCTCGATGCCCTCCTCGGCCTCCGCGACGGCGTGGACGAGGCGCGCCTTGCGCTCCACCGCCCGCTCGTGGGCGAGGCGCGTCTCGTGGAGCGCGATCTCGGCCTTCTCATGGCGCACGCGAAGCTCCGCAAGCTCGCGCTGCACGTCGCTGGCGCGGCCCGCGGTGCGGCTGATGGTGTCGCGAAGGCGCTCCAGCTTGCCCTCCGCCAACGAGAGGGCTGAGGCCTTCTCGTCGCGCTGCGCCACGAGCGCGTCGCGCTCCTTGGCGTACCGGGCGATCTCCTTCTCCTGGCGCTTGAGGTCGGCGCCCGCCTCCTGGCGAGCGCCCTTGAGCTCCACGATCTCCTGCTGGGAGTAGTTCAGCCGCTCGGAGGCCTGGATGGCGGCCTTCTTCAACGCCTCGATCTTCTGCTTGAGGTCCTTGGCCTCGGGGCCGGCGCGCTCCACGATCTGGCGCTCGACCTCGTTGAGCGCGGCGTCGACCTCGCGCACGCGGGCCAGGAGGGCCTCCACCTGGCGCTCCAGGTCGTCGCGCTCCGCGGTCTCGCTCTCGATGAGGCCCTGCACGTTCTGGAGCTCGACCTCCAGGAAGTCCTTCCTGCGCTTGGCGTGCTTCACGCGGGCGAGGTCCAGGTCGTCCTTGACGGTCTTGTACTTGAGGGCCTGGTCGCGCTCGCGGGCCAGGGTGTGGAGCTGCGCGTCGATCTCGGTGAGCACGATGCGGATGTGCTCCAGGTTCTGCTCGACGGCGGCGCGCTCCTTGTTGGCCTTCTCGATGTCCGCGTCGAAGTTGGTGATGCCGGCGATCTGGTCGATGATCTGCCGGCGCGCGGCGGGGGGGAGCTCGGTGATGCGCAGGATGTCGCCTTGGCGCACGATGTTGTAGCCCTCGGCGCTGATGCGCGCCTTGGAGAGCAGCTCGTCGAACTCGGTGAGGCTGCTGGCGCGGCCGTTGACGTAGAAGTGGGAGTACGAGTTCTCGACGTTGCTCTTGGAGAGCACGACGCGGCGCGTCAGCGAGACCTCGTCCGCGTCCACGGGGATCACGCGGTCGCGGTTGTCGAAGACCAGGCTGACCTGGCAGTAGGTGGCGGGCTTGCGCTCCTTGCCGCCGTTGAAGATGAGGTCGGTGAGCTTGCCGGCCCGGATGGCCTTGTTGGACTTGGGGCCCAGCACGAAGAGGACGGCGTCGCCGATGTTGGATTTCCCCGAGCCGTTGGGGCCGGTGATGGCGGTGAAGCCGTCGAGGAAGGGGATGGACAGCTTCCGTCCGAAGGACTTGAAGTTCTCCATCTCCACGCGCTTCAGGTGCACGGGGCCACCTCCGCCTCGGACTCTTCCCTGAGGTGGAACTCAAGGTGCACTGGCGATCCCATCCAGCCTGGAACCAGGCACGCCCCCGTCATATGCATATCGTTCTGCGCCCATCGGAAACACCGGAACAGGGTCAAGCCCGCCGGGGCCGCGCCGAAACTACTCTCGGGGGGCGGTCGCATGCCTCCAGCCAGGCAACCCGGAGGTCATGACCCTTCTCCGGGAATCGCCGAGAGAAGCCCCTCCAGGACCCCAACAAAGACCCCCTGCGGGAGCCATCCTGGGCCTCTGCCAGGCGGCCTGCCCGCCAGGGGGCTAGAGGTGCATCGAGCAGACGCCCCGGGCGCACTTGGGGCAGCCGGGCACGGGGCGGGCGTCCTTGGACTTCTTGCCCATGGTCGTCACCATGTGGCCGTACTTCCGGCGGGGCACGCGGATCGCATGGCCGCGCCGGGCTATCTCCCTTCGCGGGGGGCTTCCCGTGGGACGCCTCCGGCGGGTGGGAGAAATGCCCAGTGCGGTGCCCATTCCGCCGCCCGGGGCCAAATCCAGATTGGAATTCTGCACAGTGTTGAGAATTCTTGTGAAATTTTTGAACCTGGGAGCAGATGAATCTTTTAGCGCCGAAATCAACCAAATTATTCGATCTGCATCCGCTTTCTCTCCCAATCTTTCTCATTTTTCTTCTTGAAAAAACACCTACAATCTATTTCTCGCGTTATCTTTATCTCCTAAATTCATTATGTTGGTTTGGGAGCAATTTCGGGCGGCTGAGGGCCGTCGCTGGACTGCCCCAGGGAACGATCCCATGCGAACTCTGATCGGTAGAAAGCCAACCGCCCTGATCTTGATCGCCATCGTGGGTACTGTCTCGTTGCTCGCCCCCACGGCACAGTCGGCTCTTCCGGGCGCTTCGACCGTCCACGCCGTGGTCACAGGGGGCTTCAACCCCACTGGAGATGGACGCTGCGACGGCAGTATGTCGGTGACGACCGATCGGCCGCTCCTCGCGACGGAGAATGCCATCGTTCTCGTCCAGGTCAATCGCTGCGAGATCACGTCTGCAAGCGTGATCGCGGACCCCGTTCCCCGCACCCGATACGACCCCTGCGCGGATGGCTGCTCCAAAGGGGAAGGGGACGCCCCTGCCCGCACGACCCTGATCGCCGGTCATGCGGAATGGGACACCCGGCACTGCTCGGAGAGTTGCGGGAAGACGAGCAGCCTCGTCATCGACGTTTACCAGCAATACCATGCAGCGGACGGCGACAACCTTCAGAGCGACGACACGGGCGTGAATTGCGCCACCACCAACGACTATCAGGTGGACACGTGCGAGAATTTCCAGGGGACCACGTACGGAAGCGAGCTCTCGACCCTCGGCAAGAGCCACGTTCAAACTTCTCCGCAGAGTTACATCTACGATCTTTATGGTTACGCGACGCTCTACACCTACTTCGATGGCAGGCATCGGATGGAGTGCGCCTTCAGCGGAAATGCCGCCTACGATACGACGCAGGTAACGTGTACCTAACAGGAGGGGACAAGCATGAAGCTGGCCTTGGGATGTCTGGGATTGCTGTTGGCGCTCTCCGTCAGCTCCGGCGTCGCGCCCGCCACCGGCGGCGTGAGCTACGGGGTCTCCGTGGGCCCGGCCTTCGTCTGGGGTCACTGGGCGCAGACGCCGGAGGGGTGCCAGGGTGGCGGCGGCGCGTCGGTCCTCAGCGACAACGACGGCCCCCGCCGCGTCGTGACGGAGGACAGGCTCCCCGGCTGCGGGCACGTCCGCGTCTGGGTCTACGAGCAGCCGCCCGCGAGCCGGTTTTGCGTCGATTCCTGCCCGTCGCGCATCGGGACCCCGTCCCTGGAGGAGGTCCGCGCAAGCTGGACGCTCATCGCGGGGCCCGTGGATTTGGGGTAGCGGCGCCTCAGTTGGCGCTGCTCTGCGCCTCGTCCCCGGGAGCGAGGCACCCGAAGCCCACGACGCTGGTGCCGGCCTTCACGTCGTTGACGTAGAGGAGGCCGCGGTGGACGATGACGTCCCAGACGTTGTCGAACGCGGTGGCGCCGTCCGCGGCGGGGTCCTTGGGGACGAGGTGCGCCATGGGGGCGATCGTCGCCGTGTCCGCCAGGGGGACGCCGCCCAGCGCGCTGAGGTTGAAGACGTAGACGCCGTGGGAGTAGTGCGCGACGTAGAGCTTGTCCCCTACGATCTGGATGTTGTGCTCGGGCGAGGCGGGCATGGCGTCGCTGGCGTGCCACTGGGCAAGGAGGATCGGCGTCTGGAAGCTCGTGGCGTCGTAGATGGAGAGCCAGTTGCTGCCCACCTCCTGGATCATGGCGACGAGGCGGCGGTCGCCCACCTTCTGGCCCACGACGGTGTGCGTGTAGCCCTGCGCGGGGCCGAGGTTGGGGACGAGGGCGAGCATCTGCGGGCTCTTGGGGTCGCTCACGTCGTAGGCGCCCCACCCTTCGAAGCCGTTGGCGACGTACAGCACGGGCTTGTGGAGGATCTCGTCCCACACGAGGCTCATGTCGTGGGGCCCCAGGGGGCCGCCGCCCAGGGGCACGTCGCCCACCTGCCCCACGGGCACGAGCTTGCGCGCGTCGCCTTCGCCCGAGAGCTGGAGGACCCAGACGCCCGTGTTGTCGTTGGGCGCCACGAAGACGTAGTCCTTCCCCGCGATGCGCGCCGTGGTGAGCATGTGCATGTTGGTGTCGGGGAACGCGGTGGCGGGCGTGGGGTAGGTGAAGACGCTCACCAGCCTCGGCGCGACGCCCGCGCGCTCGATCTCGTCCGCGCTGAGGTTCGCTGCAACGACGGGCGAGACGTCCACGAGGTCGATGGTGGCCGTGTGCCCCACGACGGCGCTGCGGTTGTCGGGCATCCACTTCACGTCGTAGGCGCTCTTCTCCTGGCTCTGGTAGGTCGCGACCTTCTGCGGGTGCAGCGGGTCCGCGACGCTCACGACCTCGAAGCCCCCGTCGGCGTAGCGCGCCGCGAGGAGCCAGTCGCCGCGCGCGTCGATCTCGCCGTGGATGCCCGGCGTGCCGTACTCCACCTGCGCGAGGGGCTTCAGGTTCTCGCTGGTCTTGTCGGCGGGCACGCCCGTCGCGACGCACGGCACGCCCGCCAGGAGCCCGGCCACGGTGGCGTCCAGGGCGGCCTTCGCGGACGCAGGGTCGAGGGGGCCCTGGGCCGCGGGCTGGATGCAGCCCGGAAGGAGGACCGCCAGGGCGAGGAGGGCGAGGAGCGCGCGCATGCCCCGCGCACCGGCCGCCGGCACAAAGCGGTTTCCTGCATCGCCCTGCCCCATCCTCCCCTGGGCCGGCAGCTTCTTGCGGCCCCCCGGGATGGGCAGCGCATGCCCCCGGCCTTCCTCCAGGTCGCGATCCCCGTCCTGTACGTCTACGACGAGGGGGCGCTGCCCGAGGCTCCGCCCGGCTTCGACATGAGCCTCCTGCCCGTCATCAGCCGGGCGCTCAAGGAGCACGCGAACACCAGCAAGGTCACCGTCATCACCGGCGCGCCCACCAGCGCGGACGACCTGCCGCGCGCCTACACGGGCCTCGGCCTCCAGTACGCCAGCATCCAGAAGGCGAGCCCCGAGGCGGGGAACCTCCTCGTGGCCGAGTTCGTGGCGGACCACTTCGACGCCGAGGCCGTGCTGGAGCACCTCCGGCGCATCGTCGAGGAGCGCCAGAAGGAGCTGGCCGAGAGCGTCGAGGCCCACCGCCGCCGCGCGGGCGCCGACGAGGAGCCCGAAGAGGACGGGGACGACGAGGGGCCCGACGAGAGCCAGGGCAGCGGCGCCTGAGCGCCTCACGCCTCGCGGATGGGCGCCTCGGGCGCGAGCTTGCCCACCAGGGAGAGCCCGTACTCGCAGTCGCTGCGCGCGACGTAGCCCTCGCCCCCCGTGGCGATGATGTTGCCGTTCTGGTGAACGAGCCGCCAGCGCCACTCGCCCTTCTGGTCCGCGTAGACCTCGGTGCGGCCGCCCATCCTGCGCACGATGTCGATGCCGTGCACCGCGTCGGCCTTGGCGACGTAGGACTCGCTGGAGACCGCGATGATCTTCGAGTTCTCGGCCAGGAGGCGCCAGCGCCACTCGCCCGCGTTGTCCTTGAAGACCTGGAATTGGCTGGTCATCGGGCCAGGCAGGCGGCCAACGTCCATAGTTGCGCGCACGGTGGAGGCCGGCTCTCCCCTGGCTTTCCCGCTCCCGGGAGCTCCGCCCCGTTTGATCTCCGCATCTCCGAATCGCCGAATCTCCGCCTGAGACATCGTCCCATCACGGAGATTCGGAGATTCGGGGACCTTGGGGCGGAGCCCCAGCGGAAAAAGGAGCCAAGGAGCAGCACCCCACCGAGCCCAACCTTCATGATGGACCCCCTGCGATGCGCGACCCATGAGCCGCGAAGTCGTCCTCGCCATGACCGGCGCCAGCGGCACCCCCTACGGCGTGCGCGCGCTGGAGGCCATGGCCCGCGTCCCGGACCTGCGCGTGCATCTCATCCTCACGCCCACGGCGGAGCGGCTGCTCCAGTACGAGAGCCGCCTCGACGTGGAGAAGGTGAAGGCCCTCGCCCACGAGGTCCACCGCAACGACGACTTCTTCGCGCCCGTCGCCAGCGGGAGCCACCGCTTCCGGGGGATGCTGGTGTGCCCCGCGAGCATGAAGCACGTGGGCCTCATGGCGGCCGGCATCGGGAGCGACCTCGTCGCGCGCACGGCGGACGTGTGCCTCAAGGAGCGCCGCCCCCTGGTGATCGTGCCGCGGGAGACGCCCCTCTCCAGCATCCACCTGCGCAACCTGCTGACCCTCTCCGAGGCGGGCGCGCACGTCGTCCCCGCCATGCCCGGCTTCTACGTCCTGCCGCAGAGCGTGGACGACCTCGTGAACCACGTCGCGGGGAAGGCCCTGGACGCGCTGGGCGTCGAGCACTCGCTCTACCCGCGCTGGAAGGAGCGCGGCGACCTCGCGGGCATGGAGCGCTAGCGCCGCCGCGCGAGGAGCGCCGCGAGCGCGCCCGTGGCCAAGAGCAGCCCCACCTCGGGCCCCGGCAGCAGGCGGCGCACGATGGGCGCCTCCGCCCACGCGTCCCACACCTGCACGTCGTACTGGCCGCGGCGCGTCCAGCCGGGCCGCTCGATCCAGAAGCGATCGCGGTCGGAGAGCGTCCCATCGTGGTCGCGGTCGTCGAAGGTGAAGTTGAACCCGCCCGCCTGCTGCTGCGGCATCGAGGCGCGGAACGCCGCGAGGCGCTCATGCGTCGTCGCGTTGAAGACGCGCACCTCCACCTCGGCAAGGCTGGGCGCATCGGAGACGAGGTCCGCCCGCCACGAGAAGTTCCCATCGAAAAGGTCCGTGCTGTTGCCCGCCGCGGCGGCGAGGCGTCCCACGGGCGAGGGCATGCGGAACGCGGCGCGCGGGCCGTAGGAGGCCTCCGCCGTGACGTTGCCGCCCGGGCTCTCCAGGCGCAGGCTCGTGATGCGGTCGTGGCGGTCCACGGTGGCGCTCATGCCGCCCACGCTGAGGTTGGTGCCGTTGTAGACCGCCACCACGTCGGAGCCCTCCGTGCGGGCGGAGGTGACGTTGAGCTGCGGCAGCAGAAGGAGCGGCGAGCCGAAGCGGCTCGCGTCCAGCGGGCACGCGCCGGGGCGTTGCGCGAGGGGCTTGCCGTCCACGACGCGCACGACGTCCTCGCCGCGGCAGTAGAAGTCCAGGGCGAAGCCCGCGACGCTCATGTTGAAGTGGCGCGCGCCGTCGCGGCCCACCTCCAGCGTGAAGCCCACGGTGTAGCCGTTGGACGTGGCGTTGCCCGAGAGCTTCGAGAGCGCGCCGCCCGCGGGGCCGAGGTCCTGCGCGAAGCCGTCCAGCGCGCGGCGGGCGCGCTCCTCGGGCGTGCCGCTGGGCAGGCCCAGGCAGCCGACGAGGAGGAGGGCTCCGAAGGCGAGCGCGACGAGGCGCGGCACGCTCCGGAAGCGGGCGCTGCGCGGATCAGGCCTTCGATCAGTGGTGGAACAGCGCCGCGATGTGCGCGATGGGGTGCTCCGAGAACTCCTGCACGACGGGGCCGCCCACGTAGAGGACCATGGCGACGGTGACGCCGAACTTGATCAGCGTGCCCACCGCGATGCCGCCCATGTACTTGCGGAACTTCATGCCCGAGACGGCGAACACGTAGAGCAGCACGTCGGGGATCAGCGGGAGGGCGTTGATGACGACGAGGATCCAGAAGCCGCGCTTCTCCGCGTTGCGGTTCATCCAGTCGACGGCGCGCTTCATGCGCGGGCTCTTCTTGGTCTTCTTGTGGATCTCGTGGTTGAGCGAGTCGCCCAGGAGATACACGAGCCAGACGCCCACCATGCGGCCCACGAACGCCGCCACGAAGGCGAGGATGGCCCCGTCCGCGACGACGGAGAGGATGAGGAGCACTTCCGCCGGGATGGGGACGCCCATCGCCGTGAGGACGTTGGCGCCCGCGTTCTTCAGCGCGCTGACCCACGTGGGAAGCAGGTCGCGCGCGATCACCGCGAGGCCGAACGTGACGACGAGGATGCCCGCGGTGAGGCCGATGGCGGCGAGGAAGAGCATGACGCCCTTCTCTTCGTTGGTCAGGCGCGTGGGGTCGCGGAAGCCCTTCTTCATCACGCGGCGGCCCGTGCGCCCGCCCAGCGCCGCGCCCGTGGAGAGGCTGCGCTGCACGATGGCGTCGGGGATGGCCACGGAGCCGCGCATGACCTTGTGGAGCGTGCGGACGCCGGCCATGCCGACCTTGGCCTGCACGCGGATGGTGAGGTGCTTGAACCGCGCCCACGTGCCGCTGCCGTGCGTCTCCTCGCGGCGGCGCTGGAGGCTCGTGTTGAGCTTGTTGCGCAGCTTGGCCGCGAGGCGGTCGCTGAACGCCTTCTCACGGTCGATCAGCTCCTGCATGAAGCGCTTCTGGACGGTGATCTTCACGTCGACGTTGATCACGTCGTCCAGCGTGCTCTCCAGGTCGATGCCCGGATCGATGCTGACGATGGTGCTGAACGTGACGCGCACGTCCTCGTCGATGTCCGTGTGGTGGTAGACGCCGTAGGCGCCCTCGCCCTTGGTGCGGCGGCGGGGCGGGCTCCCCTCCACGAGGTCGCGCCAGTGGAACGGCACGTACTGGATGCCGGGGTGCGGGTGGCGCCCGCGCTTCACGCTGCTCACGACGTTCACGATGCCGTAGCTGGGCGTGACGGGGATCGAGGCCGGGTCCTCTGCCTCGGGCCGGGCCGTGGTGGGCGCTTCCACAAAGGCAGGTAGGGGTGGGTCGATAGAAACGTTTCGGGGCGCCGGGAGGGACGCCCTGTGGCGCTGCGCCGGTGCGCGGGGTCAGTCCAGGCGCCGGGGCAGGCGCGCCGCGCGGCGGGTCCAGTAGTAGGCCGCCAGGGTCGCGGCCGCGGTGCTGCCCACCATGACGGCGGCGTAGGCGGCGGGGCTCTCGATGCGCAGCGCGGGGGGCGCGGCGGAGAGCACGGTGGCCAGCGTGTTGGGGACCAGGACCGCCGTGCCCAGGACGGTGAGCCACGTCACGATGTACGCGAGGCGGTTGTTCAGCGCCTGGAGCTGGTTGTTGTAGATGCTCTGCGTGACCTCGAGCCCGCTGGAGAGCACCTCGCTCATGTGCTCGGAAAGCTGGATGTGCCTCTGCACGTCGTCGCCCAGGAGCGCGATGCGGCGCAGCATCGTCTCGTCGTCGGAGATCAGCTCCGCGTCGCCGTGCTGGAGCGCGTAGATGGTGTCGATGCTCTCCCAGAGCGCGTCGAGGTAGCTGATGAGCGCGCGCTTCAGCCTGTAGATGTCCTGCGCGAGCGCCACGCGGTCGATGTTCTCCGTGGCCAGCTGCCCCGAGAGCTTCTCGCCCGCGTCCTCGATGGGGCGGATGCCGTCGAAGTTGCGCTCGTTGTTCTCGTCCAGGAGGCGCGTGACGAGGATGGTGAGCTTGTCGCGGGGCTCCCGGTCGGCGGGGATCTTGCGCATCACCGTCTCGGCGTAGCGGCCGAACTTCTGGAAGCGCGTCGCCTTGCCCTTGCGGTAGAGCGTCAGCACGAGGTTGCCGCGCAGAAGGACGAGAAGCGGCTCGGAGACGACCTCCATGCCCTGGACGCGGATCATGGGCGTGACGAGGCCAAGCTCCGCGTCGCGGTCCTCGTAGCCCGAGCTCGCCTCGCGCAGGAGAAGCTCGGCGAGCCCCTGCGAGAAGCCCAGCGTCGTGGCGACGGCGACCGCGTCGCGCGCGAGGTCCTCGACCTCCACGTTGATCCACGCCAGCTCCGCGCCCGCGAGCGGCGTCAGGAACTCGCCGGGGTCGCGAGCGTCGATGCGCGTGGCGCGTCCTCCGCGCAGCGCGACGATGAAACCCTCGGCGGCCTCGGGCACGGGGCGGCCATGCCAGGCGGCCCCCCTTAACCCCTGTGCTTTCGCGCGGCGGGACGCCAGGAGCCTCACTTCTTCGCGACGAGCTTGCGCAGCGTCTTGATCTCGTCCGCGTAGGACTCCTCGCCGCCGGGCGTCTCCAGGTAGCCGGGCAGGTCCGCGAAGCGCTTGTCGTTGACCAGGCGCCGGAAGGCGTCGAGGCCCAGCTTGCCCTCGCCGATGGTGGCGTGACGGTCCTTCTTGCTGTCCAGCCCCTCCTTGCTGTCGTTGAGGTGGAACGCCTTGAGGTGCTCCAGGCCGATCTCGTTGTCGAACGTGTCGAACGTGTCGGCGTAGCCCTCCTCGGTGCGGATGTCGTAGCCCGAGACGTAGACGTGGCACGTGTCGAAGCAGACGCCCACGCGCTTGCGCGCCGCGCCCGGCACGGCCTCGCGCATCATGGCCAGCTCCGCGAACGTGCGGCCCACGGCGGCCCCCTGCCCCGCGTTGGTCTCCAGGAGGATCATGGGCTTCGTGCCCTTGGTGCGCTCGATGGCCAGGGCCACGGCGTCGCCCACGCGCTTGCAGCCCCACTCGGCGCCCTTGTCCTTGGGGCTGCCGGGGTGGAACGTGATGTAGGGGATGCCCAGCGCGTCCGCGCGCTCGATCTCCACCACGAGGCCGTCGATGCTCTTCTGCCAAAGCTCGTCGTCGACGCTCGCGCAGTTGAGGAGGTAGCTGCAGTGGACCAGCGTGGGGCCCAGCGCGTGCTCCTTGAGGCCCGCCTTGAACGCCTCGATGCCCTCAGGCTTCAGGGGCGCGGCCTTCCACTGCATCTGGTTCTTGGAGAAGATCTGCATGACGTCGCAGCCGAGCGCCTTGGCGCGCGGCGGCGCGTTCTCGACGCCGCCCGTGATGCTGACGTGGGCTCCCAGGAGCATGCCCGCGGCACCCGCCGCCCCACGCTTAAGGCTTCAGACGGCGGCGCCTCAGAGGAAGCCCCGCAGCCGCCTGCGCGCCTCGTTGACCTTGGCGTCCGCGACGCGCCCCAGGTAGCGCCCCGCCCACCCGTGCTTGATGGTCGTCACCGTGCCCGGGTCGATCTGGCTGGGCCGCAGCGGGCCTCCGCGGGGCCAGTCCTTCGCGTCCAGCCGCACGAGGTCGGGGTGGTCCGCGGGGAAGCTCGTGAGCGCGCAGCAGATGTAGTCGTGCCCCTGCGCCGGGAACGCCGACGTGCTCACCACGACCCAGGGGCGCTCGTCGCCGCTCTGGAGACGCGGGTCGTCGCCGTGGAAAGGATCGGGAGCCCAGAACACGTCGCCGGTCTCGTAGGGTCGCGCCAACGCTCAGCCACGCCTGGCCTCGGGCCAGTGGGCAGGGTCCTCTGGACCCCACTTTTCCTTTGCCCCGCTCGACGCGACGAGGGAGGCGACGCGCTTCGCGACCTCGCGGTCCTCCAGCGCGTACCAGTGGCCCTTCTCCCGTTCGATGAGCCCGCGGCGGCGCAGGCGGGTGAGCGACGGGCTCAGCGTGCGCTGGTCGACGTCAAGCTCCTCCGCGATCTCCACGGGGCGCCACGCCATCCCCATGCGGGAGCGCAGGAGCGCCAGCGCGCGGGCGGCGACGCTGCCGTCCCTCACGGGGTCGTCCTTGCGCCGGCGGAGGTCCTTCAGCGCGACGGGCATCGTGCCTTACTTTGTCTCCTCATGACTTATATTTTCTCCCGCCGAAGCCCTTATCGGGCGGCCCCGGCTGGCCGCATCGTGGCCGAGCCCTCGGAGACGCGCGTCGTGGCGGCCCTGGTCGCGGTGCAGGTGCTCTTCGCGGGCCTCGCCGTCGCGAGCAAGACGGTGCTGCCCCACGTGGGGCCCCTGGCGCTGGCGCTCTGCCGGCTCGCGGCCGCGACGGTGGTGCTCTTCGCGCTGGAGCGCGCGCTGGTGCGCTCGAAGCTCCCGCCGTGGCGCGACATCGCGGCGTTCGCCCTCTTCGCGCTCCTGGGCGTCGTGCTCAACCAGGGGCTCTTCCTCATGGGCACGGCGCGCACGAGCGCCACGCACGCCATCCTGCTCATCGCCACCATCCCCGCCTTCACGCTCCTGGTCGCGGTCGCGCTGCGGCAGGAGCGCACGACGCCGCTCAAGGTCGCGGGCCTCCTCGTCTCCTTCGCGGGCGTCGCGCTCCTGGTCCTGGGCACGCAGGGGGGCGAGTCCTCCCTTGTGGGCGACCTCCTCGTGGCGGCCAACTCGCTCTCCTACAGCACCTACCTCGTGGTGTCGCGGCCCACGCTGAAGCGGTACGACCCGCTGACCCTCATCTCATGGGTCTTCCTCCTGGGGGTCTTGGAGATGGCGCCCTTCGCGGCGCCGCAGATCGCCGCGGCGGACTGGGCCGGCATGGGCGGGGGCTCGTGGGTCGCCTTCGTCTACATCCTCCTGGGCGCGACGGTCGCGAGCTACGGGCTCAACACGTGGGTCCTGCGCCACGCCAGCGCGAGCCGCGTCGCGTCCTTCGTCTACCTCCAGCCCCTGGTGGGGGTCGCGCTCGCGGTCGCCATCCGGGGCGAGTCGTTCGGCGTGCGCGCCGCGGCGGCCGCGCTCCTCATCCTCGCGGGCGTCTTCGTCGCCAACCGGACGGCCCCCAGCAAGCGCGCCGCCGCGCCCGCCGAATGATTCGGGACGGTCGCCTCCCTAAGACTATAAAAAGCAGCCCCCCTTTCGCCGGGCGCCGATCCCATGGTCCGCGCTGCCGAGAAGAGCCACGACCCGCGGGCGCTGGAAGCCCGCGTCGCCGCCTGGTGGAAGGAGCACGACGCCTATCGCCAGACCAAGGCCTTCCGCGCCAGCGGACCCCCCTTCTACTTCCTGGACGGTCCGCCCTACGCCACGGGGCACATCCACATCGGCACGGCGCGCAACAAGGTGCTCAAGGACGTCTTCGTGCGCCACACGAGGATGAAGGGCTTCGCCGTGCGCGACCAGCCCGGCTACGACATGCACGGCCTCCCCATCGAGGTCAAGGTCGAGAAGGAGCTGGGCTTCAACGGCAAGAAGGAGATCGAGGCCTACGGCATCGACCGCTTCGTGGAGGCGTGCAAGCACTTCGCCGTGGAGCACATGAAGGTCATGACGGAGGAGTTCCGCGAGCTGGCCATCTGGCTCGACTGGGACAAGCCGTATATGACGCTCACCAACGAGTACATCGAGGGCGCGTGGTGGGCCATCGAGAAGGCGCACGAGCGCGGCCTCCTCTTCCAGAGCGAGCGCGTGCTCACCTGGTGCTGGCGCTGCGAGACGCCGCTGGCCAACGCCGAGATCGAGTTCGAGGAGCGCGAGGACCCTTCCGCGTATGTGAAGTTCCCCGTGGAAGGGAAGCCTGGCGAATTCCTCGTCATCTGGACGACGACGCCCTGGACGCTCCCCGCCAACGTCGCCATCGCCGTCAACCCCGCGCTCACCTACGCCCGCGTCCGCGCGCGCAAGGACGGGCGCGACGAGGTGCTCGTGGTCGCCGCAGACCAGGCCGAGAGCGTCGCGCGCATCGGGCGCTACGAGCACGTCGACGTGCTGGAGCGCATCCCGGGCAGCGCGCTGGAAGGGCTGCGCTATCAGCACCCCTTCCGCGTCGAGGTGCCCTACCACCAGAGCCCCGCCTCGGAATGGAACAACCGCGTGATCCTGGGCAAGCACGTCGCGGCCGACCGCACGGGGCTCGTCCACACGGCCACCGGCCACGGCGTGGAGGACTTCGAGGTGGGCAAGCAGTACGGCATCCCCGTCTTCAGCCCCGTGGGCGAGGACGGCCGCTACACCGCGGCCGCCGGCACGCTCCAGGGCCTCCAGGTCAAGAGCGCGGGCCCCGTGAGCGAGGCCGACGAGATCGTCCTCGACAGCCTGCGCGAGAAGGGCCTGCTGGTCGCCTCGCGCCCCGAGAAGCACAGCTACGGCCACTGCTGGCGCTGCAAGAACCCCATCGTCTTCCGCGCCACGATGCAGTGGTTCATCGAGGTGCCCAAGATCCAGGAGCGCATGCTCGCCGAGGTCGACCGCGTCCAGTGGACGCCCGAGTGGGCCGGCAGCGCGCGACAGCGCGACTGGGTGCAGAACGCCCGCGACTGGTGCATCTCGCGCCAGCGCTACTGGGGCATCCCCATGCCGGTGTGGAAGTGCGGCCACTGCGGCGAGCAGGTGGTCGTGGGCTCGCGCAAGGAGCTTCACCACATCTCGGACTACCAGCACGGCGATCTGCACCGCCCGTGGATCGACAAGGTGCGCGTCGTCTGCCCGCGCCGCGGCTGCGGCGGCATCATGAAGCGCGTGCCCGACGTGCTGGACGTCTGGTTCGACAGCGCGGTCGCCGCGTGGGCCTCGCTGAACTTCCCCTCCCACAAGGAGCCCTTCGAGAGCGCGTTCCCCGCCAAGTGGATCTGCGTAGGCCTTGACCAGACGCGCGGCTGGTTCTACAGCCAGCTTGGCGCGGGCGTCGCGGCGCTGGACCGCGTGCCCTACGAGCGCGTGGTCATGCACGGCTGGGTCCACGACGCGCAGGGCCGCCCCATGTCCAAGAGCCTGGGCAACATCGTGAAGCCCGCCGACGTCATGCAGAAGTTCGGCGCCGACGCGCTGCGCTTCGCCCTCATGGCCGGCGCCGCGCCCTGGGAGGACATCAGCTTCGGCGAGGAGACGGTGCGCGCCGCGCAGCGCACGCTCAACATCCTCTGGAACGTCCACGTCTTCGCGACGCAGTACATGGCCGCCGACGGCTTCAGCCTCGTCTCGCTCCAGGACCCCAGCCGGTTCCGCGCCGAGGACCGCTGGCTCCTGAGCCGTCTCCAGACGACCATCGCGGAGACGACGCACGCCCTGGACGCCAGCGAGTTCCACAAGGCCGCGCGCGCCGTCGAGCAGTTCGTCCTGGAGGACCTCTCGCGATGGTACGTGCGCCTCGTGCGCGAGCGCGTCTGGGACGAGCGCCCAAGCGACGACAAGTCGCACGCCTACATGGCGCTCCACGAGTCGCTCCAGACCGTCGCGCGCCTGCTGGCGCCCTTCGCGCCGCACGTCGCCGAGGCGATGCACCAGGACCTCAAGGCGCCCGGCGGCCGCCTCTCCGTCCACATGGAGGACTGGCCCGTCGCCCGCGCCGAGTGGACCGACTACGACCTGGAGCGCGACATGGCCACGCTGCGCGCAGCGACCGAGGCGGCCGCCTACGCGCGCCAGAAGGCCAACATGAAGCTGCGCTGGCCTGTGGCCAAGCTCGTCTTCGCCACCGACGACCCCGACGTGCGCAGCGCGCTGGCGCGCTTCCGGCCCATCCTCCTGGAGCAGGCCAACGCCAAGGACGTGGAGGTCGTGGGCGGCGAGTGGGGCGAGCTTCAGCTCGCGGCCACGCCCAACAAGAACGTCATCGGCAAGACCTTCCGCGCCGACGGGCCCAAGGTGCTCCGCGCGCTCTCCGCGCTGGACCAGAAGCAGCTTCGCGAGGTGCGCGCCGCGCTGGCCCGCGGCGAGCGGCCCGGCCTCGACGCCGAAGGCCTCGCCGTCGTGCTATCACCCGACCTCGTCGCCTTCGAGACGCGCCTCCCCGAGCACACGAGCGGCGCGGACTTCCCCGGCGGCAGCGTGTACGTCGACACCGTCGTCACGCCCGAGCTTGAGGCCGAGGGCGCCGCGCGCGACCTCACGCGCCGCGTCCAGGAGATGCGCAAGCTCATGGGCCTCGCCATGGACGCCAGCATCGTGACCGAGGTCGCGGCGCCCCCGGAGTTCGCCGCCATGGTGGCGCCGCGCCTCGCGGAGGTGGCGGAGGCCACGCGCTCCAGCGCGCTCTCCTTCGTGGACAAGCCCTCGGGCTCGCTGGTGCGCGACTGGGACCTCGAAGGGACGACGCTCACCATCGGGATCGGCGACGCGGCGCGCGCGCCCGCCCCCGCGCCGGCCGCCCCGCCCGCAACGAAGGCCCCCAGGGCGGCCCCCGCGAAGAAGGCCCCGCGCAAGGCCGCGCCTCCGAAGAAGGCCGCCAAGAAGGCGCCCGCGAAGAAGGCGAGCGCTCCGAAGGCAAAGCCCGCGAAGAAGGCCGCGAAGAAGACGGCGTCCAAGAAGGCGCCGCCGAAGAAGGCCGTGAAGAAGGCGCCCAAGAAGGCGAAGAAGGGCCGGCGCTGAGGCGCCCCTCGCGGGGACACGCAAACCCTCATCGCCCTCTCCGGCGAGCGCCCGGCCATGGACGGCCGGTGGCTGGCGGCGTGGGGCGCGGTCCTCCTCGTCCTCCTCCCCCTCTCGGGCGCGACGGGCGAGTCCGCCTCGGACGACGACTGGCAGCCCTGCTACGGGCCCGCCGCGCTGGCGCTGCCCTGCCAGCTCGCCATCCACGTGGACCTCCGCATCCTCGCCTGCGACGAGACGAACTGCACGGTGGAGGTGCAAGGGACCGCCCTGGGCGAGACCACCCTGCCGGGCCTCAATCAGATCCTCTCCACGGTCGCGGGCGGGGACGGCAGCGGGCTCTGCTCCAGCACCGAGGCCGTGCAGCGCGTCTACGACCTCGTCGCCCCCTGCAAGGCCCTCTGCAGCGCGACCAACGTCTCGGCCAGCGCCTCCTGCGCCGGCAGGGTGACCGTGACGGTGCCGGCCCCCCGCGGCGGGAGCGAGGGGTCCCTCTGGGTCTTCACGGACTACACGTGGGACTCGCAGCTCGCGGGCTGGGGAAGCTCGACGCTCCTCTTCGGCATCAGGCAGCACGCCGACGGAAGCGTGGAGATCTCCGTCTACCCTCACTGACCCCGCGGCACGTCGTCCCAGCTCTTGGTGACGTCCTCGACCTTCCGCTTCAGGAACTTCGCGCGGATGGCCGCCTCCAGGTCCACGTCCAGGACGTTCGCCAGCGCGAAGGCCATGAACGCCACGTCCGCGACCTCCGCCTGCGCCTCCGCCTTCTCGCCGCGCCGGATCGCCTCGGCCAGCTCCCCCACCTCCTCCATGAGCACGAGGGCGAGGAAGGAGGCGCCGGACCTGCGGTCCCCCTCCGCGAAGCGCGCGGCGAGGTCGGCTTGGAGAGTCATCTGTCGGCCCGATCACCCCTCAGTTTTATAAACGGGAGCCCCATGGGAAAACCGAGGACCCACGATGGCCCGCGAAGTCAACCTCGAGACGCTCCGCCACGGCACCACGCTCATCAAGCGCGGCTTCGCCAAGATGCAGAAGGGCGGCGTCGTGATGGACGTGACGACCGCCGAGCAGGCGCGCATCGCGGAGGAGGCCGGCGCGGTCGCCGTCATGGCGCTCGAGCGCGTGCCCGCCGACATCCGGAAGGAGGGGGGCGTCTCGCGCATGAGCGACCCCAAGGTCATCGAGGAGATCATCGACGCGGTCACCATCCCCGTCATGGCCAAGGCGCGCATCGGCCACGTCGTGGAGGCGCGCGTGCTGGAGACGCTGGGCGTCGACATGATCGACGAGAGCGAGGTCCTCACCCCCGCGGACCCGTACTTCCACATCGACAAGCACGGCTACACCGTGCCCTTCGTCTGCGGCGCGCGCACGCTGGGCGAGGCGACCCGCCGCGTCTGGGAGGGCGCCGCCATGATCCGCACCAAGGGCGAGGCCGGCACGGGCGACATCGTCGAGGCCGTCCGCCACCGCCGCCAGATCCTCCACGCCATCCAGGAGGTCGGCCACATGGACAAGGACGAGCTCCTCCAGGTCGCGCGCAACTACGCCACCTCGTACGAGAGCCTGCCCCAGGTCATCCGCAAGGAGCACGGCTTCGACGGCGGCAAGCGCGGCCGCAAGGAGGAGGTCTTCCCGCCGGGCAAGAGCATCGAGGAGATCGAGAGCGGCCTCCTGGGCGTCCTCCTGGAGATCAAGAGCCTGCACCGCCTGCCCGTCGTCGACTTCGCGGCGGGCGGCATCGCGACGCCCGCGGACGCCGCGCTCATGATGACGCTGGGCAACGACGGCGTCTTCGTCGGCTCGGGCATCTTCAAGAGCACGAACCCCGCGGCGCGCGCGAAGGCCATCGTCGAGGCCACCACGCACTGGGACGACCCCAAGACCGTCGCCGAGGTCAGCAAGGGGCTGGGCGACGCGATGCGCGGCATCAGCAACGCCTCGCTCCCGCTGGAGCAGCAGCTCGCCACGCGCGGCTGGTAACTCTCCCATGGTCCAGCCATCAGGGTTACACCCGAGGCGAGCCACAGCGCCGCGCGATCCACCATGATCCGGAAGCGCAGCATCCTCGCCATCGCGCTCGGGGTCCTGCTGGTCGCCGCGCTGCCAGGCGCCATCGCCGCCAGCAGCTCCACGTCGAACAGCGCCTCGTCCTCGAGCGCCAGCCAGAACGTGAACATCCCGACGGAGAACGTGCTGGGCGCCTTGGCCCTGGGCGCCACCGGGCCCGGCGCGCTCCAGGCGATCTCCAGCGGATCGTCCACGTCGAGCATGCAGTCCAGCGCCTCGCGCAGCACGGCCCTGGACCTCAACGACGTCCTGGGCTTCATCGCGCTGGGCAGCAACGGCGCCCTGGGCTCCGGCGGCTTCTACGGCGGCGGCTGGGGCGGCAGCCTGAACAGCCTGGGGACCTTCGGGACCTCGGGCACCTTCGGCTCCTCCTGCGCGCCCCTCGCCTGGGGCGCCTGGATGACGACGACGCCCTCGTGGGCCATGTCGTCCCCCTGGTGGTGCAGCGCGGGCGCGGGCGCCTCCGGCGTCGCGTCGGTCACCTCGGTCACCGCCGGCAACCAGACGGTCTTCATGCTGCCGACGCGCACGGCCGCCCAGTTCCTCGCGGCCTACGGCGTGACGGGCGTCTCGGTCCCCGTGCTCGTGGCCAACAACACCACCGTGCACGACGTGCTGGCCAACATCACCGGGACCGCGACCGCGCTGGCGCCCGGCGTGACGGAGGTCGCGCCCGCCAGCGGCGGCGTCTTCGTGCTGGCCACGGCGAGCGACGACACCCTCAGCCGCCTGTAGCGCGGCCTCCTGCGGCGGCGCGCGCCGCCGCGCCCCCCTTTTGCCAACCCTGATGCGCCCCGGGGCCGATGCGTCCGCATCGGAGCGATCGTCCTCTTCGACGGAGACTGCGGGTTCTGCGACCGCGGCGTGCGGTTCATCGCGCGCCACGACCGGAAGGGGCGATATCGTTTTGCGCCGCTCCAGGGCCCCACGGCGCGCAGGCTCCTGGCCGAGCACGGGCTGGCCGGGGGCCCCATGGACACCATGGTCCTCGTGGAGGACGGGCGCGTCCACGTGCGCTCGGACGCCGCGCTGCGCATCGGGCGCGGCCTGCGGTGGCCCTGGTCGTGGCTCGCCGCGCTGGGCTTCCTGGTCCCGCGCCCCCTCCGCGACGCGGCCTACCGCTGGGTCGCGCGCAACCGGCACCGGCTCGCGGGCGACGCGTGCGGCGTGCCCACCCCCGAGATGCGGGCGCGCATGCTGGAGTGAAGGGACAGGCAGAAGCACCCGAGGCGCGCTGCCGGGCGCGCATGAGGCTTTGGCTGCTCTCGCTGCTCCTGCTCGCCCTGCTGCCCCTCCCTTCGGCCATCGCCGTGGAGCGGCCCCCCTGCCCCTTCACCGAGTGCGGGCGCGTCGTGGCCACCGTGGACTGCCTGGGCCACGCCGTCGTCGCCGCGGCGGGGGAGTCCGCCACCGTGGGCCCGGGAGACTGGCTCCTCGTCGTGGACTCGGGCACCTTCTCCGGCGAGACCTACCACAACGAGCGCCACTGGGACGCGGACCAGGTCTCGGCCTTCGTGGACTACGTCCTGCCCGGCGCGGGCTGGATCGAGGCGTCGCTCTACTACGACGGGCGGCTGATCGCCGAGGGTGGCACCGGCTGCATCGGCCCGGTGTGAGATGGCCTTCACCCTGGACCCCGTGGACCTGTTCGGCATCGTGGGGCTCGTCACGCTCCTGGCCGGCTTCCTGGGCAACCTCGCCGGCCGCGTCCCCGCCTCGTCGCGCCTCTACAGCGCGCTCAACGCAGGGGGCAGCGGCATCCTCGCCGTCTACGCCTACCTGAAGCAGTCCTGGGTGTTCCTGCCCCTGGAGGTCATCTGGGCCGTGGCCGCGGGCGTCGCCCTCTTCAGGCGCGGGCGTTGAGGAGCGAGGCGACGGACGAGAAGCAGGCCTCGCACACGAACGGAGTCGAACCCCCCCTCGCAGGGGTGAGGTACCACACGCCCCGGATGGTCTTCTCCCGGCCGCAGCGGGCGCACAGGCGGGTCGACATCGCTCCGGAGGTCCCCTGGGGGTCCAAATGCCTTTTGGCTCGTTCGGTCCCGCGAGGGGGGAAAAGGGTCATCCGAGGCTCTCGAACCCCGCCTCGGGGCAGGCTTTCCGGTGCTTCGACCGGAAGGTGGCGCTGCTCCCGTAGGTCCTGGCGAGGCTTGTGGCCCCGCAGACCGTGCATCGCTGGTGATGCGCCGTCTCCCGCCGCCTGCGATCCAGGACGATGACGTCGGACATGCCTTCGTCCTGAGGGCGACGGATAACTTAGCCGTGTCCGTCCCGTGGTGTGGTTCCACAGCAATTCTCCAGAAACCATCGGCATAGGGGAGTCGATCGGCCGGCCGGGGAGGGCATACGCTCAAGCCGGGGAGGCGGAATCGCGCGGCGTGGGCCTCAAGATCGGCGTCCTGGGCTTGCAGGGCGCGTTCACGGAGCACGTCGACGCGGTGCGCGCGGCGTTCCAGCGGAGGGGCGTCGCGGGCGAGGTGGGCACGGTGCGTCGCCGCGAGGAGCTGGCCTCCCTGGACGGGCTCGTGATGCCCGGCGGCGAGAGCACGACCATCTCCAAGCTCCTGAGGAAGTTCGACCTGCACGACCTGCTTGTGGAGCGCGCCACCCAGGAAGACTTCCCCATCTTGGGCACGTGCGCCGGCATGATCCTCCTCTCCCGGGAGGGGGATGGCCAGGTGGAGAAGACGGAGACGCGTCTCCTTGGCCTCATGGACATGGCGGTGAACCGCAACGCGTTCGGCCGGCAGCGGGAGAGCTTCGAGGCCATGCTGGACCTCAAGGGGTTCGACGCGCCCGTGCCGGGCGTCTTCATCCGCGCGCCCGCGGTGATCCGTACCTGGGGCGCGTGCGAGCCGCTGGGCACCCTCTACGTCGCGGAGGCCATTCCCGGCATCGGGCACGACCCCATCGTCGCGGCGCGCCAGGGCAACCGGCTGGGCATCGCGTTCCATCCGGAGCTCACGGGCGACACGCGCGTGCACGAGCGGTTCGTCGAGATGGTCGACGCGTGGCGCCGCCGGTAGTCACGCCGTGGGCGGCTTCCCTTCGCGGTGCTGCGTCTCCATGCGGCGCTTCGCCTCGCGGAAGAGCTTGTCGAGGTTCGCCTTGTTGGCGACGTTGAACGCGGGGGCCATGAGCTTGGCGCCCAGGGTGAGGGGCTCGCTGGTGATCTCGGCCCGGTGGAGCGCGCCGGTGGGCGTCTGCCGTAGGGTCTCGACGACGCCGCCCCGGGCGAAGGGCTTGCCCTTGCGCGTGATGGTGGAGGCGGTGACCCAGCGCGTCGTGCCCTCCAGCGTCGTCTCGGTGTGGAAGTCCATGCCCATCATGGACCACTCGCGGATGATGAGGCCGCCGCGGTGCGTGACGCGGATGGCGGGCGCGCGCTTGGGGTCGGCCATCTTCATGTCGTCGGGCCGGAAGTCGGTGAGCCACGCGAACGCGTAGTCGACGGGGACGTCGAAGCGCGTCTCGAAGACCTGGGGCTTCGCCATGGCCGCTCCATCGCGAGGGGGTGCTTGGGCCTTGCTCCACCCGGCGGCGCCCTACGGCAGCGCGTCGAGGGCGCGGTCCGTCCCGCACGAGGGGAAGGGGAGCCCGGCGCCGGTGCTCACCTGGCCATGGCCGCTGACGCCCCAGGCGGCGTCGCACCCGGAGCCCGCGTCCTCGCGGCCGTGCCCGAAGGTGGCGTCCTGCGCGCCCAGGCGGAGCGTCTGGTACGTCTGGGTCACGTACGTCATGCTCCCGTCCGGGTAGATCGTGGTGGAGTTGACCTGCGACTCGTCGAGCCACGCGACGTGGCCGGCCGCCGTCGCGACCTCCGTGGAGGTCTGGTTGACCCACACGAAGCCCTCGAAGCCCGCGGACGCGTCGTGCTCGAAGCAGCGCGAGCCCGTCTGGTGCACGGAGGCGACGAGGGCGTCGGTGGTGGAGTCGACCGGCGCGCAGGCCATGTCCGCCGAGGCCGACGGGACGAGGGGGAGGACGAGGGCGATCGCGAGTGCCAGGGGCGCGGCGCGCATGCGGACCCGCAGGCCGGCGCGCGCCATCAAGGCTCTCGTGGAGCCGTGTTCGCTCAGTTGAGGCTGGGCGCGAGGCGCGCGAGGGCGCTGGGGAGCGCGGAGAGGCTCGTGATGACGGGCACGTCGTCCACGGTGCGCGCGCGGTGGCGGTCCACCAGCACGGCGCGGTGGATGCCGGCGGCGCGCGCGCCCAGCACGTCGCGCTCGTAGGAGTCGCCCACCATGACGGCCTCCACGGGGGAGACGCCGACGCGGGCCAGCGCCGCGCGGAAGAGGCGCGGGTCGGGCTTGGGGAAGCCCGCCTCGGACGCGGTGACGACGCCGTCCCAGAGCGTGGGGAGGCTCGTCGCGGGGAGCACGTCCTCCACGAGGTAGGGGTCGGCGTCGGTGAGGACCCAGACGCGGTAGCCGTGCGCGCGGGCCCACGCAAGCGCCTGGGGCGCGTCGGGGTGGAGGCGGAGGGTGCGCTTCTGCGTCGCGACGAAGGTGGCCCAGAACCACTCCGCGTCCTCGTGCGACGCGTCGACGTCGCGCACCTCCAGCACCGCGCGGAAGATCTCCTTCGCGGCCTCCTCGAAGGGGACGAACTCGGCTGGCTGCCCGCCACCCTCGGCATCCTCCTCGCCGCGGAGGATCTCCATGAGCGCGAGGCTGAAGTCCCCCGAGAGGGCCGCGGCCTCGTCCGCGAGGCGGAAGCGCGAGCGCGTGGCCTCGAACGCCGCGTCCAGCGACTCGTAGTCGCTCGCCTCGTCGACGAGCGTCCCGACGAGGTCGAAGAGCAGGACGGGCTTCACGAGACCCACCGAGGAGCCTGCCCCGGCTTTTTCGTTTTCGCAAGGCCGTGGATGGAATGCCGTCGCGAGGATGAAGAAGGGGCCCTCCGATGCCCCCGCGTGGACGCGCGGGTGGTGGGCGCCGGGGTCGTGGGGCTCTCGTGCGCGATCCGGCTCCAGGAGGCCGGGGCGCGGGTGCGCGTCCGCGCGCTGGCGCGCACGCCGGGGACGACCAGCGACGTGGCCGCGGCGTACTACTACCCCTCTCGCATGGCGGCCGACCCGCGCATCCTCCGCTGGGGCCGCGGCACGCTGCGCGAGCTTGCCCGCCTGGCGGAGGACCCCGCGACGGGCGTGCGCGCCGCGAAGGCGATCCACCTCGCGCGCCCCGGCGCGGAGCGCCCCTGGTGGGCCGACGCGATGCCCGGCTTCCGCGCCGCGCGCCGCGACGAGCTGCCAGCGGGCCAAGAGGCCGGCTGGGTGGTCGACACCTTCGTCGCCGAGATGCCCGTCTACCTCCGCGCGCTGGAGGCGCGCTTCGAGCGCGCGGGCGGGGCGTTCGAGGCGGGCCGCGTCGCGGACGTGCGCGCGCTGGCCCGGCAGGCGCAGGGCGTCGTCGTGAACGCGACCGGCCTGGGCGCGCGGGAGTGCGCGGGCGACGCCAGCACGTACCCCATCCGCGGGCAGGTCGCGCGCGTGGAGAACCCGGGCCTCCTGGACGTGGTCAGCGATCCCGACGGGCCCCTGGCGGTGGCCTACGTCGTCCCGCGCTCGCGCGACGTCGTGCTGGGCGGCACCGCGCAGGAGGGGGACTGGAGCCTCGCGCCCGACCCCAAGACCGAGGAGGACATCCTGCGCAAGTGCGCGCTCCTGGAGCCCCGCCTCGCGGGCGCGCGCGTCACGGGCCGCGCGGTCGGCCTGCGCCCCGGGCGGCCCGCGGTGCGGCTGGAGCGCGACGCCGACGCCCCCAACCTCGTGCACTGCTACGGCCACGGCGGCAGCGGCATGACGCTCTCGTGGGGATGCGCGGACGAGGTGGCGGCGCTCGCGCGTCAGGTGTAGTGCAGGTCGTTGAGCTCTTCGGGCTCCTTGTCCTTGGCGACGGCCTCGACGATGTCGATGCTCGTCACCATGTGGGAGGGGATGACGCGGATCTTGCCCTTGAGGTCCTTGTGGTGCTCGCCGTCAAGCTCGATGGCCAGCGCGTCGATGGTGCCGACGCTGACCACGCCCTTGAACGTCCCGTGGGTGTCCAGCACGGCCTCGCGGCTGGCCAGGCTGCGGATGTGGTACTTGCTGCCCATGGTGAGCGTGGGCGGGGTCTCGTCCTTCTTCTTCGTCGTCGGGCTCATGCCTTCACTCCCTTGGCGGGCTTCGCGCCCTCTCGCGCGGCCTTCTCCGCGAGCGCCTGGAGGTGGTCGACGCTCTTGCGGTAGTTCTCCATGGCGATCTTCACGTTGGCCTCGACGAAGTTCCACGCCTTCGCGAGGTTGCCGTAGCGGATGCGGTACGCCTTGCGGCCGCCGCCGTCCGTCTCGTCGAGGCTCGACTCCTCCAGCAGGTCCATGGCCTTCAGCTTGTTGAGATGGCGGTAGAGCGTGGGCCGGCTGGTGTCCAGGAGCGTGATCAATTCCTCGGCGGTCCACGCCTTGTCGGGCCGCAGCAGGAACGCGTCGCGCACGAGGCGGAACGCGACGCCCTTGCGCGTGGAGGCCTCGTCGTCCGCGCCGCGGTCGAGGTAGCCCACCTGCTTGAGCATGGTGAGCGCCACCTGGTCGAGGTCCGCGACCGGGGTGAGCGGCGTGTTGTTGACGACCACCAGCTCGAAGGGCATGCCGTTGCGATAGCCGATCCTCGGTTAAGGGTTTTTGATTTGTGCGTCAAGCTACCAGCCTTTTTCGCGGCGAGGGGCGCTTCAGCCGCCGGAACCAGATAAATAGGGTCGAGCCGTTCGCGGCGGCCGTGACGAGCGAGACGCGCGCCGACGTGGCCGCCATCGAGGAGAAGTGGCAGAGGCGCTGGGCGGAGTCGCATGCCCACGAGCCGCACCCGCAGCCGGGCCGGCCGAAGTTCTTCGCCACCTACCCGTACTCGTACATGAACGCCTTCGCCCACGTAGGGCACGCGTTCACCATGCTGCGCAGCGACCTCCTGGTGCGCTATCACCGCATGCTGGGGCACAACGTCCTCTTCCCCTTCGCGTTCCACGTCACGGGCACGCCCATCGTGGCGGCCGCCAACCGCGTGCGCGAAGGGGACGCCCAGCAGATCAAGATCCTCCAGGACCAGGGCATCCCCGCCTCCGACGTGCCGAGGTTCGCGGACCCGGTCCACTGGGTGCGCTACTTCCCGCCCAAGTGGCGCGAGGACGTCACGCGCCTGGGGGCGCACGTCGACTGGCGCCGCGAGTTCATCACCACCGACCTCAACCCGCACTACGACGCGTTCATCCAGTGGCAGTTCCGCAAGCTGGGCGAGAAGCGGCGCGTCGCCAAGGGGCGCCACGCCGTCATCTGGTGCCCCAAGGACAACGCGGTGGTGGCGGACCACGACCGCTACAGCGGCGAGGGCGAGACGCCCCAGGAGTGGACGCTCTACAAGATGCCCCTGGAGGCGCCCGAGGCGCTGGGCCTCCACGGCAAGGTCCACCTCGTCGCGGCGACCCTGCGCCCCGACACCGCGTTCGGGCAGACCAACGTCTGGGTCGACCCCGCGCATCGCTATCACGTCATGGAGAAGGGCGCGGAGCGCTGGATCGTCAACGCCACGAGCGCGCGCGACCTGCCCTTCCAGTTCGACGACCTGCGCGACACCGGCGCCACGGTCGAAGGGGCGAAGCTCCTGGGCCACCGCGTCCAGGCTCCCGGCACCGGCGCGTCCATCCCCGTCCTTCCCGCCGCGTTCATCCGCCACGAGAAGGGCACGGGCATCGTCACGAGCGTCCCCAGCGACTCGCCCCAGGACCTCCTCTCGCTGCGCGCCGCGCAGGCCGAGGAGGGGGCCATCGGCGCGATCGCGCGTGACATCACTCCCATCCCCGTCATCGAGACCGCGAAGTACGGCGCGGAGAGCGCCGCCAGGGCCGTCGAGGAGACCGGCGCCCGCGACCACAAGGACGCCGCCAAGATCGCCGAGGCCACCGAGAAGGCGTACCAGGCGGGCTTCTACGAGGGCGTCATGCTGCCCAACGCCAAGGCGTTCGCCGGCATGAAGGTCAGCGACGCCAAGGAGAAGATCAAGGCGTGGCTCGTCTCGCGCCACGAGGCCGTCGTGGGCTACTGGCCCTCCGCGCCCGTCGTCTGCCGCTGCCTCACGCCCAGCGTCGTGAAGATCGTCAGCGACCAGTGGTTCATCCAGTACGGCGACGACGCGTGGAAGAAGGAGGCGCACGACGCGCTGGACCGCATGGCGTTCTACCCGCCGCTTGCGCGCAAGCAGTTCGAGCACGTCGTCGACTGGCTGCGCGGCTGGGCCTGCACGCGCGAGCACGGCCTGGGCTCGCACCTGCCCCAGGACCCGCGCTGGCTCATCGAGTCGCTCTCCGACAGCACCATCTACATGGCGTACTACACCGTCGCGCACCTGCTGGAGAAGCAGAGCCCCAGCGGCGGCCCCGCGCGCTACGGCGTCGACGCCAAGGACCTCTCCGACGCGTTCTTCGACCACGTCCTCCTGGGCAAGGGCTCCGCGAAGGACGCGGCCAGGGGCACCGTCACGGTGGACCTGGTGGAGAAGGCGCGGGCGGAGTTCGCCTACTGGTATCCGCTGGACTTCCGCAACTCGGGCAAGGACCTGGTGCAGAACCACCTCACGTTCATGGTGTTCAACCACGCCGCCATCTGGGACGACCCCAAGTGGTGGCCGCGCTCCATCGGCGTCAACGGCTGGGTCATGGTGGACGGCGAGAAGATGAGCAAGAGCCGCGGCAACTTCATCACGCTGCGGCAGGCCCTCGACCAGTACGGCGCCAGCGCCACGCGCTTCGCCCTGGCCTTCGCGGGCGAGGGCGTGGACGACGCCAACTTCGACCGAGACGTCGCCGCGCAGAGCGGCCGCAAGCTGCGCGCGTGGGTGGAGCTCGCCACCGGCCCGCAGGAGACGCGCGACGGGCCCCTCACCACCGTGGACCGATGGCTCCTGGGCGCCCTGGACCGCCTCGTCGCCGAGACGCGCCAGAACATGGAGGAGACGAACTTCCGCAGCGCCATCAAGACCGGCTTCCACGACGCGCAGCGCGAGTGGAGCTGGTACGTGCGCCGCGCCGGAGGCACGCCCCACAAGCAGGTGTGGGACCGCTTCTGCCGCGTGCAGAACGCCATGCTCACCCCCTTCGTGCCCGCCATCGCCTGCGAGGTCCACGAGGCCCGCGGGTGGCCCGGCCACGCGCTGGACGTGGAGTACCCCGCGCCCGCCGGGTCTGCGGACCCCGCGCTGGAGGAGAGCGAGCGGTTCGTGCGCGACCTCCTGGATGACGTGCGCAACATCCTCAAGGTCACGAAGATCGCGCCCAAGCGCATGGCGCTCACCACCGCGCCGTCGTGGAAGCGCAGGTTCCACGAGATCGCCCTCGACCTCGCGCGGCGCAAGGAGCTGACCGTGCCCGCGCTCATGAAGGCCAGCATGGCGGACCCCGACGTGCGCGCCAAGGGCTCCAAGGACGCGCCCAAGCTCGCCGCCGACGCCGTGAAGGCCCTGGCCAACCTGGGCGAGGCTGAGCTTGCCGCGCGCTCCCTCGCGCTGGACGAGACGGCCATCCTGCGCGAGAGCGTGCCCTTCCTCCAGGCGGAGTTCGGCTGCGAGGTGCTCGTCCAGAGCGCGGACGCTCCCGACTTGCAGGACCTCGGCGGCAAGGCGCGCTTCGCCAATGTGCGCAAGCCCGCCGTCTTCATGGAGTAGGGGCTGGTCCTCGGGTCAGGGGTCCAAAGAACGCGATGAGCGCCACGAGCGCGAAGGACGCGACGACGAAAGACGCCATCGCAACCTTGGCGCTCTTCGCGCTCGTCGCGTTCTTTGGACCCGAACCCAGAAGGAGGCAACACCTCGGCTGCCTGCCTTGAAGAGGGGCAAGGCCTGGAAGCTTCCACTCCGTTCAACGAATGCGCCAACAAGGACGACCTGGAAGGCGGCGTTGGGGCGGCATCCGGAGGCAACCACCATGCGAACGCTCGCGGCACTCCTCTCCCTCGCGGCCCTGCTCGCCGCGGGATGCATCTCGCCCGACCAGGCCCCGACCAACGGCAGCGCGACGCCCGCGGCGCCCACCCCCGCGGACCGCATCGACGGCATGACCGCGGAAGCCCAGAAGACCGACAAGGCCGTCGACTGCAGCAACGGCGGCACGGAGGTCCCGCCGAGGTACTGCGCCGAGCGGAACCTCACCGTCACGGGGCGCATCGGCGTCGCCTCGCTGCCCGTCTCCCTCACCGGGACCAACGGCGGCATCACCGTGCGCGCCGGCGAGGGCGACGCGTGGAGCTTCCACGCGGTGGTGCGCGTCTCGGCGCCCACGCAGGACATGGCCAACCAGGCGCTGGACACCGCGTGGACGTGGAGCCACGAGTCGGACGGCAGGCACGCCTTCCGCGCCGGGCCCGCGCAGGCCCCCGTCGCCACGCCCGCGCCCCTCCCGGTGGGCGCGCCGGTGGGCGCCGCGCAGGTGGTCAGCACGCGCTACGAGCTGGTCCTCCCCGCGTGGGTCGTCCTCGACTCCGTGAGCGCGCAGGGCGACAACGGCGGCGTCCTCGTCACCGGCTTCCGCGCCGGCAAGGCCGACCTCTCCACCACCAACGGGGGCGTCTCCTTCCTGGGCTCCGCCGAGGCCGTCTCCCTGAGCACCACCAACGGCGGCGCGACGCTGGACCTTACGCCCACCGCCACGGGCTCCGTGAGCGTCACGACCACCAACGGCGGCGTCACCGCCACGATCCACCGCGCGTTGGGGCTCGGCGTCGACCTCGACGCCAAGAGCACCAACGGCGCGGTCACGCTCAACCTCTCGGGCGGCCAGCTGACGACCAACGAGCGCGCGCACAAGCACTTCCGCAGCGACGGCTTCGACGGCGCCGCCATCCAGACCACGATGACGCTGGGCACGACCAACGGCGGCATCGTCGCCACGGACGGCTGAGGTCAGAGGAAGCGCCGCTGCCGCATCCGCTCGCGCAGGTACGCGCGCAACGCCTCCGCGTCGTGGGCCCACGGCGCGCGCCCCTCCCGCGCCAGCGCGGCGCTGAGCGCGTCCAGGAGCGCGTGCGCCTCGCGGCGGTCCACGTCGAAGCGGATCCTCTCGGGCGCGCGCATCGCCATGACCACCGGCGGCCCGCCCTCTTCCCCGTTCGCCCCGCCAGCGAGGACGGGGCTAGAACCCACAAGCGCGCGCACGCCCGGGACGAGGCCATGCCCGTCCGCGTCCTGGGCCTGGGCGGAAGCCTCGCCAGGCCAAGCGCCAGCCTCGCCGCCCTCCGCGTCGCCCTGGAAGGCGCCCAAGCGGCGGGCGCGCAGGTCGAGCTCCTCGACGTGCGCGAGCTCGACCTGCCCCTCTACTCGCCCGACCTGGAGACGCCGCCCCGCGACGCGCAGCGCCTCGCCGACGCGACCTTCCGCGCGCAGGGCCTCCTCTGGTCGAGCCCCCTCTACCACGGCACCATCAGCGGGTCCTTCAAGAACGCCCTCGACTGGCTGGAATTGCTATCGACGCGCGACCCGCCCTACCTCGCCGAGAAGGTCGTGGGGCTCATCAGCACCGCGGGCGGCGTGCAGGGCCTCCAGGCGGTGAACACCATGGAGTTCGTCGTCCGCGCGCTGCGCGGCTGGGCCGTCCCCATGGTCATCCCCATCGCGCGCGCCGCCGACGCGTTCGACGCCGAAGGCCAGCCCACCGACCCGCGCATCGAGACGCAGCTCCACATGCTGGGCCGGGAGGTCGTCCACGGCGCGCGCCACTTCGCCGCCGCCGAGGCGCACCAGGCGCCCGCCTGAGATGGGCCCAGCAGGATTCGAACCTGCGGCATTCGCCTTGTAAGAGCGACGTCCTAACCCCTGAACGATGGGCCCGCGCCGCGCCATCGGAAGGGGTGCCACAAAAGACCTTCCCCGCGCGCGGCGCCGCCCGGGAACGCCGCCACCGGGGGCCGCAAACCCCATAAAGGGGAACCGCAATCGAGGCGCGCCCCCCGGGGTCATGCCCGGGAGAAGCACCACAACAGCCCCGTGGTCTAGTGGCCAATGATTCGGGACTCTGGATCCTGCGACCGCGGTTCGAATCCGTGCGGGGCTATTCACAACAGCGGCTACCAGATCGGGTTGCCGCAGGCTTCGCACTCGCCGCAGAGCCATTCTCCGTGGAGCGGGTCGATCTCGACGCCGATGTAAGCCCAGCCGTCGTGGCAGACGGGGCCGCACTCCGCGTAGCCCAGGCAGACGGGGACGGTGGGGTTGGGCGGCTGGCAGAGGGTGGTGATGCGGCAGGGGTCCTGCACGCAGACGGGCGCGGGGGCGCTGGGCGTGCCGGCGCAGACGAGGCCGGGGCACGTCGATTGGGTCTGGTCCGTGCATGCGAGCTGCGGGATGGCGTCCGCGGCGGGGGCGAGGATGCCGATGGCGCTGCCGGTGACGGCGAGGACGAGGATGGCCGTGATGCTGAGCTTCATGGTGGGGACTCCTGCGCCCCGGCGAGCGCCGCGCGGCGTCATAGCCTCTTCCGCGCGGCGCGGGCTGCAGCCGTTCGGCTGCGATCAGGTGGTCGCGGCCGGCTCCTTCTGCGTGGACGGGTCCGTGATCCACATGGCGTAGGCGTTGGCGCCGCACGCGACGAAGGCGAGGACCGCGCTGGTGGCGCGGTAGGCTGGCGTCGCGTCGGCGAGGAGCGCGAAGCCCACGATCCACGCGGCGGCGGCAAATCCCGCGAGCCACGGCCACGAGGCCTGCCGCGCGAGGGCCCGCGGCGCCTGGCGCGCTCCGAGGGCGCCCAGGGCCACGAGGGCGCCGCCGGTGAGGAAGGCGTTCAGGGCCGCCGCGTCGCCCACGTGGGACGTCAGCGGGAGGACGGGCACGACGAGGCCCGTTCCCATGCTGATCCCTGCGGCGGCTTCGATCCGGGCTCGTCGCGAGGGCATCCGGTCGTCCGTCCTCCGTTCTCAGAGGGTGTGGTCGCTTCCTCCTCTTATCCTCTCCGCCGCTCCCGGGGGCGTCACCCCTCGCGTTGCGGCAGCGCGAGCGTGAACGCGGCGCCCTTGCCGCGCCCTTCGCTCTCCACCCAGACGCGGCCGCCGTGCGCCTCGGCGAGGCCGCGGGAGATGTAGAGGCCCAGCCCGGAGCCGCGCTCCTTGACCTCGCCGCGCTCGTGGACCTGCGTGAACGGGTGGAAGAGGCGGCCCATCTCGTCCGGCGTGAGGCCGCGTCCGGTGTCGCGCACGCGCAGGCGCGCCTCGCCCTCCTCGGCGCAGCCCTCCAGCGTGACGGTGCCTCCGGAGGGCGTGAACTTCAGCGCGTTGGTGAGGAGGTTGTAGAGGACCTGCGTCACGCGCTCGGGGTCCGCCTGGACGGGCAGGCCCGCGTCGAGGCGCGCAAGGAGGGTGAGCCCGCGCGCCTCGGCGTCGGCGCGGAAGGCGTCCACCGCGGACTGGGCCAGCGCGCGCAGGTCCACGGGCTGCGGGTCGCAGCGCAGGGCGCCCGCCTCCAGGCGCGCGAGGTCCTTGATGTCGGCGACCAAGCGCTCCATCTGGGCGAGGTTGCGGCGCAGGAGGACCACGCGCTCGGGGGGCACGGCGCGGTCCGCGGGGATGAGGCTCATCTGGAGCTTCAGCGGCGTGAGCGGCGTCGCGAGGTCGTGCGCCAGGGTGTTGAGCATCTGCACGCGCAGGGCCTCCTGCTCGCGCAGGCGCGCCGCCATGCGCTCCAGCTCCTCCAGGTCGCGCTCGCGCAGGAGGGCCGAGTTCACGATGAGGCCCGAGGCGAGGAAGAGGAAGAAGGGGAGCGTGAGGGCGTTGCCCAGGCCGCCGGCCGCGGGGGCCAGGAGGACGGCCACGGCGCTCGCGCCTAGGACATTGACGCCCGCGATGAGCGCGGCGCCCCAGGAGCCCAGGAGCAGGCTCGCCATGAAGATGGGGAGGGCGAGGAAAAAGAGCGTCATGCCGCCGCCCGTGGAGGGGAGCGCGAGGAGCCACGCGCCCCAGATGGCGGCCGAGGTCACGAGGATCGCGAGGTAGGAGGCCACGACATAGCGACGGCTCAGGCTCACGGGGTAGAGGCCCACCAGGAGCGCGACCGTGCCCGTCATGATCCACAACTGGGGGCCCAGGGGAGGGGGCGCGGCGCCCGGAAGAAGGACGGTGAGCGCGGCGGCGAGCGCGCCCAGGGGGATGAGGATGGTGAGAAAAAGAGCGGTGTAACGGGAGCGTCGCCGCGCCTCGGCCCCCTCGACGCTCCGGGCCGGCTCGATGAGCCGGTCCAGGCGCGCCCGCCAGGCGGGACGTCGAGCGAGGGGCGCCGACATTCGGGCCGCTCTCTCGGCGCGGCGCTCTTCAAGGTGTCGTCGGGACCGTTTCCGGAGTCCGGAGACCTACACCGTGCGGCCGGGGCCGGTGCGCCCGGTGACGAGGTGGTAGATGCCCAGGATGATGCCGACGACCACGAGGATCCAGCCGATGTACATCAGGGGGCCCGCCAGCACGCCGAAGAACGGCAGGATGCTGAGGATGAGGCCGATGACGAGCAGGGTGATGCCAAGTCCGAGCGTTTGCATGCCCTTGGCTGCCCTCGCGGGGGGTTAGCTCGTTGTGGCCGGAAGCTCGGTGGAGGCCTCCTGGTGGGCGCCTGACCGAACGGGTGCGGCGCGAGCTTCACCCCGATCAGACGCCGTTCTCAGGCCTGAGACCATGGTCGGCCCCTCCTCCCCCCTCCGATCCGAGCGCGTCTACGAAGCCCTCTCCGACGCCCACGCGCGCCGCGTCGTGGCCGCCTGCGTGCCGTGCGCGAAGTCCGTGAAGCAGATCAGCCAGGAGGCGGACCTGCCGCTCGCCACGGCCTACCGGCAGGTGGGCCGCCTGGTGGAGCGGGGGGTCCTCGTCGTGGAGCGGCGCGCGTTCACGCCGGAGGGGCGCATCTGCGACCTCTTCCGCTCGCGCATCCGCTCGGCGAGGATCGAGCTGGACGCCGCGGGCGAGCGCGTCGCGTGGGAGCCCAACGAGGCGCTCGCGGGGCCGCCCGCGGGCTGGCCGGCCCTGGCGTGACCGCCGCGTCACGGCGCCGACAGCGGCGTGTTGGCCTTCGCCTGCGACATGGCGACCGCGGCGGCGGAGAGCGCCCAGGTGGCGGCGCGCACCGTGCTCTCGAAGTCGGCGCCCGTCTCGGCCATGTGGCGCAGCGAGTCGGCGGCTTCGCGCGCCTGCTCGGCCGCGCGCGTGGCGACGTGGGTCTCGCGGCCCGGGCCGGAGTGGAGGAGGGCAAGGGCGCTGGCCTCGTCGGCGAGGATGCTGGCGATGCGCGCGAACTCCCCGGCGCGGGACGCGAGGCGCTTCGGGTCTGACGTGGTCGGGATGCGGACAGCCTCGGTCATGGGGACCGGGCGGCGGCGTTCGCGGGGGCGTGGATGGTCCTTCCGGGGCAAACCTCGAAGGGTTGTGTTACCGATCAAGCGTCCCCGGCGTGTAGTACGGGTTGGAGGCCGCGATGGCCTTCGTGTCCACGCCTGCGGGCGCGCCCGCGGGGAGCAGCGGCAGCGTGAGGGCGCTCTTCGCCAGGTCCAGGGTGAGCGCGGGCTCGTTGCCGTTGGCGTTGTACCACGAGGCGTCCTCGCCGAGGACCACCAGCGCGATGCGCTCGCCCTTGTGGAACACGGCCTCGGAGGGGTAGAGGTCCACGGGGACCGTCATGGCCTCGCCGGGGGCGACCGCGTCGCTCTGCGCGCGCCCGTTGCGCTGCTCCAGGCCGCGGCCGCCCTCGTCCACCCACCACCAGGCGCCCTTGTCGGTGACGTTGTAGAGCTGGACCACGACGTGCCCGTCGCCGGGCCGGTCCGCCGAGAGGCCCAGCACGAGGCGCGGCATGCCCGCGACGCGGACGTCCTGCGCCAGGGGCTCGCTCACGAACGTCGCGCTGGGCTGCGCGGGCGAGGCCGCGAGGGCGCCCTCCACCGGGAGCCCCAGGCCGTTGGTGGGCATGGCGTAGACGGTGACCGAGCCCGAGCCGGGCGCGTCCTGGAGCTTGCCCGGGGCGAGGTGGAGCGTGAGGTTCGTCGTCCCGCGAGGGGGCCAGTCCGTCTCGTTGCGCCAGCGCCCGTCGGTGTCCTGCACCTGGACGGCGGGCAGCGAGCCGGGGATGCCGTTGGCCTTGCCGTCGAGGTAGTGGTCGAACCACGCGACGATGGTGCTGTTCCAGTCGGGGCGGCTCCAGTCCTTGTTGTGGGTGTTGGACCACGGGATGTTGTGCTCCCACTGGCCCCACCACTGCATCTTCTCGCCGGGGATGAGGTCGAGGACCGCGCCGTTGTCGGGCTTCACGTTCCAGTCGGCGAGGCCGTGGACGAGGAAGACGCTGGCGTTGATCTTCGAGAACTTCGCGCTGAGGTTGCGCTCCTGCCAGAACGAGTCGTAGACGCCCTTCTCCGTGGTCGTGAGCGACTCCGCGAGGTGCGTGGCCTCCAGCGCGCAGACGTGCGTGGGGTCGACGACGGGCGCCTGCTGCTCGAGGAGGGGGTCGTAGCCGAAGCTCTCGTCCACCCAGTAGCGCGGGTAGAACGTCGGCCCCTGGAGGTAGTAGGGGGCTCCGTCCTGGTACTCGTAGCGGTAGAAGTCGGAGATGCCCTCGATGGGCACGATGGTCTTGAGGTGCTTGGGGGCTCCGATGGCGACCTCCCAGGGCGTCGTGCCGTCGTAGGAGACGCCCATGACGCCCACGTTGCCGTTGCTCCAGGGCTGCTCGCCGATCCAGTCGACGAACTCGGCCAATTCGCGCTGCTCGTCCGCTCCTCCGATCTCGAAGCACCCGCTGCTGTCCCCCGTGCCGGGCACGTTGGCGGCGACGTAGGCGAAGCCGTGCCCCAGCAGCATGCCGACGCCGAAGAAGTCGCCCGCGAAGCCGTAGAGGTCCCCCGTCCCGATGCCGTAGGACTCGTGGAAGTAGGGGCTGATCTGCGCGACGACGCCGAAGCGCTCGCCGGGCTGCGGGTCGTGGGGCAGGTAGACCGTGCCGCGGACGTGCGTGCCGTCCTTGGCCGCGAAGTCCAGCGCCTTGAGCGCGGGCGTCACGTTGGCCGTGGGCAGCACCGGCGCCGCGACGCTGGCGGGCGACACGGTGCCGGCGGGGGCCTGGGAGACGCAGCCCGCGAGGGCGGCCGACGCAAGGAGGGCAGCGAGGACGATGGCTCTCAGGGAGAAGCCTCCGAGGCGCGAGCGGCCCCCGGGGGGCTTAACGATTTGCGCGCCAGCCTTGACCGATACGAGCCGCCGGGGGGCGATCCAGGCGGGGATTTTTCTCGTGTGGAGCCTGAGCTAGGGTTCTCCCGGGAATGCCGCTCCCCGCCGCCCGCCGCAGGGCCCCCCACGCGGGAGCGCCAGCGACCCGGATCCGCTTGGCCGGGCTCCGCAAGGCCGGCGGGAACCCGCACGCGGCGTCCCGAAAAGGGATTTAGCCTGCGGCGCGGGTCCGTGCGGCCGGGAGGCGCGCCCTTGCGCACGCTGGCAGTCCTCGTCGTCCTCGTCTTCCTTGGCGTCCCCGCGCTGGCGGCTGCGCCCTCCGGCTGCGTGCCCCAGTGCGAGGTGCCCAGCGCGGAGAGCGGCTACGTCCCGCCCGCGACCGTCGTGCCCTCGGGCTCCAACGTGACGTGGTCCTCGCTGGACCGCGCGCACACGGCCACCGAGCCGGGCGTCCCGGCGTCGCAGGCGTGCGTGAACGTCCTCTACGGCCCCGCGCCCGGCCACGCCCGGTTCGCCATCCACAACGGATCGCTCTGGGCGCAGCAGCCCCTTCAATTGGAGAAGCGCTGCTCCACCGCGAGCCTCCAGCGCGACGGCTCGTGGCTCCTGGAATACCACTGCCTCTACCACTCGCAGATGGTCGGCTTCCTCCTCGTCCGCCCCGAGGCCTCCCCATGACCCGCGCCCTCCTCGCCCTCGCCGCCGCGCTGCTCCTCCTGCCCCTGGGCCTCCACGCCTCGGCCGCCGGGCCGCGCACGCTCACCGTGTCGCCCACGGGGGATTACCACACCATCCAGGCTGCGGTGGATGCGGCGAGCCCGGGGGACACGGTGCTCGTGGCGCCGGGCGTGTACCAGGAGGCGGTGTCGGTCTCGACGCCGGACGTCACCATCCGCGGCGAGGACCGCGAGGGCGTCGTGCTCGACGGGGGCGAGGCGCTGGGCAATGCGTTCACCGTGACTGCGGACGGCGTGACGCTGGCGAGCATGACGGCGCAGCACTACGCCAGCAACGGCTTCGTGTTCACCCGCGTCGATGGCTGCCGCTTCGACGACCTGCACGCCAAGGACAACGGCGAGTACGGCCTCTACGCGGTGCACTCGCGCCACTGCGTCATGGAGAACAGCCTCGCGGAGGGGCACGGCGACTCGGGCTTCTACCTGGGCGAGACGGTGGACTGCGACTGCGACGTGCAGGACAACGTGGGCTGGAACAACATGCTGGGCTACTCGGGCACGGCCAACTCCCACATCCGCATCCACGGCAACGACTTCTTCTGGAACCGCGCGGGCATCCTGCTTTCCGTGCTGCCCGACGAGATGGGCGCGGACGTCTGCCCCGACCCCGCGGGCGGGTCCCCCGCTCCCGGCGACGCGTGCCCCGGCGTCACGCCCTACGGCCTCCAGACGCGCACGGAGGTCTACGGCAACCACGTGCACGACAACAACAACCACACCCGCGCGACGGGCCTCTTCGCGACGGTCCACCCGCCGGTGGGCGAGGGCATCGTCATCTCCGGCGGCTGGAACGACGACGTGCACGACAACCTCGTCGAGGACAACCACCTCTGGGGCGTCGGCATCTTCTGGCTCACGACGCCGCCCCGCGGCAACTTCGTCCACGACAACCAGATCAGCGGCGGCCGGTACGGCATCTGGTGGGACGAGCAGGGCGAGGACCACTGCTTCGCCAACAACGCCATCACCGACGTCCGCGTCGCCAGCGACCCGGCGGTCCTCCCCTCGTGCCCGGGCCCCGCGGGCGATCTGCCCTGCCCCGCCGCGCTCTCAGATTACGCCGCGTGCCGCGCCAACGACGCGCGGGCGCCCTCGGCGGCCAAGGACGCGGGCCTCGCATGGCGCTCGTACTGGGACCTCGACCCGTCGCAGGACGCGCCCGCGACGAAGCCCACCGGGGACGGTGCGTAGGCCATGCGCTCGCGGTGGGTCCTCGGCGCGCTGGCGCTCCTCCTTCTGGCCTCCTCCAGCGGGCTCTCCGCGCCGCCCGCGCCGCCGCAGGCGCGCAGCTTCACGCTGGAGGCGACCGCAGTGCCCTGCCCCGCGGGCCGCGACCCCTACGGCGACGGCATCTGCCTCGCCTACAACGGCCAGATCCCCGGCCCCACGCTTGATATCAATCTCCTGGACAACGTGACGCTGACGCTCGTCAACCACGTCCCGCAGACGGTGTGGAGCCTGCCGCCGGGGCACGACGACGTGAAGGCGCGCCTCGCGGCGTCGGGCGTCAGCTTCCACCTGCACGGCACGGCGCTCTCGGTGAAGGAGGACGGGCTCTCCTCCGCCATGGGGGCGACGTTCTTCGACTCCTACGCGCCGCCCAACGGCTCGTTCACCTACCACTTCCGCGCGGTCTACAACGGCACCTGGCAGTACCACGACCACGTGCTGGGCCTCGACGGCATGGAGGGCGACGCGCGCGGCCTCGCGGGCACGCTGGCGATCCGCTCGGGGGGCGAGGTGCGCCCTGACGCCATCGTGGACGTGCACGCCATGGACGCGGGCCCCTTTGTCCTCCAGAACGGCACGGTCCACCCGGGCGGCAGCTTCGAGCTTCTTGAGACGGTCCTGGGCGACTGGACGTGGACGTTCACGCTCACGGACCCCGCGGGCGCCGTGGTGCGCACCCTGGATCTGGGCCCCGGGCAGGCGGAGCACGTCGTCGTCACGGGCGCCGCGGCGGGAAGCTATCGCTGGAGCGTCTCCGACGACATCCGCGGCGACGCGTACCACGGGACGGTGGTCGTCCAATGAAGGCCAGCGTCGTGATCGCGGCCCTGCTCCTGGCGCCCGCTCTCGCAGCGCCCGCCGTGGGGCAGTTCCCCATGCAGGTCCCGGGCACCGACGTCTACCTCGACGGCGCGCCCGACCGCGTGTTCGACCTGGTCATGCAGGGGCACACCATCAACCTCCAGGGCTACCCGGGCGACGGACTGCCCGCGGGCGCCGGCCTCGTGCTGGAGGCGTACCTGGGGGACCGCGTGCAGTTCACCGTCGCCGTGCCCGCCACCGCGGAGCCGCACACCTTCCACCTGCACGGGCACCCGTGGTTCGCGCCCACCGTGGGCCGCATGGTGGACACCTGGCTCCTGCACCCCGGCGACGTGCACTCCTTCAGCGTCGTCGCGGGCGGCATCGACGGCAACGCCGGCGACTGGATGTTCCACTGCCACCTCGCCACGCACGCGGCCTCCGGCATGTGGGGCATCTTCCGCGTCTACCCGTACCGCTCGGTGATCCCGCCCATCCTGCCCGGGCCGCAGCGCGGCGGCGCCTTCGACGTGCATCTGGACCGCCTGGGCGTCCCCGTGGACGGAGCGCACCTCATGGTGCAAGTGGACGGCAAGCCGCTCCCCGCGCAGGTGACGCCCCTGGGCGGCGGCGCGTACCGCGTGGGCGCGGACCTCCCCGCGACGGGCGTCCTCGTCGTCACGGCGCACCACCCCGACCTGGGCGTCAGCGTCGCGCGCGTGGGCCTGGGCGGGACGCCCGTGCCGCCCCTCACCGCGCAGATGGACGCCATGGCGCACGCCGCGTGAGGCCGAACCCGTCATCTCTCGTCCATTCGTTGTTATCAACGGCGGGGCGAAATCGATGCGATTAAGCCCACCCCTGCCGCTGGCCGCTCCCAAGGTGGCGCGATGCCGGACACCCCGCCCATCCGTAACGCCCGTTGTCGACGATGCGGGAAACCCGCCGAGCTCCCCACGGCCGTGCTGGGGGAGATGCGCTGCAGGTGCGGCCTCATGCGGGCCTACGCGATGTGATCAGCGCCGCGCCGTGAGCCAGGCCTCGGCGCGCTCGCCCGCGTAGCGCGTGGGGTCGCGGTTCACGAACTCCACCATGGGGCCGAGGCGCTCCGCCATGGCGTTGGCGGCCAGGAAGCCGACGCCGCCCGCGAGGACGGCCCACGGGATGGTGGCCCAGTCCAGGGGCACGGTGAAGACGAGGCGCGGCGCGAGGGCCCAGTAGGCGTAGGAGCCGCCCACGGCCAGCGCGAGGGTGACGAGGAGGCGCTGCGCGGAGCCTTCGGCCACGATCCAGGCGACCTCCACCGCGGCGCCGATGGCGACGACGTGCCAGGGGACCGCGCTGATGGGCCAGCCGGTGGCGGCGAGCACCGCGTTGGCGGCGAAGCGCTCCACCGCGAAGGCGGCGAGCACGCCCAGGGCGACGCCGCGGACGCCGGTCACCTGGCGCACCAGCACGGCGAAGAGGATGCCGATGGCCAGGGCGTAGGCCGGGTAGAGCACGTGGGGCAGGCCGCCGTAGTACGGGTCCTTCACCATGTCCGCGTAGCCCTGGATCTCCAAGCCCACGACGTAGAGGCTGTTGCCGTGGAAGTGGTTCCACGCGCCCACGACGGTGTACTCGTTGTAGCCCAGGGGGAAGGCCAGGGCCTCGAAGAGGAAGAGGAGGAGCAGCCCGAAGACGCCCCACCGGGCGGGGGTGAGGCGCGCCTCGCGGACGCGCGTGCCGGGGCGCCAGCCGGCCTCTGCCAGGAAGAGGAGGACGATGCCCGCCACGGTGATGGTGGTGCCGTAGAAGAGCATGAGGTGGCTGGGGCTCCACGTGGTGAGGTCCAGCCCGAAGATCTGGTGCCACGCCTGGTCGAAGGGGATGGCCGCCAGGAAGACGGCGAAGCCCGCCAGGATGACGTTGAGCGCGGGCTGCGTTGCCTCGGTGCGCGCGCGCCACGAGAGGAGCAGCGCCACGGAGATGAGGACGAAGCCCACCATGTTGACGACGTGGGGGGGCGAGATGGTCTCGCGCAGGAGGCGGAAGTGCCAGGAGACGTCCCAGGCGGAGCTGACCAGCTTCAGGGCGAGCCCGGCGATCCAGAGCGTCCAGACGGTGCGGCGCATCGAGGCCCTCCGGCGGCGTTCGAGGGCCGCGGCCATACTTAACCTCGCCCCCGCCGACGTCCCGGCAAGAAGGGGAAAAGCTCAAACGCGCCGCCGCGGGCCGCAAAGGAGATAGCGCGCCCCCGGGCTCGCCCGTTGCCACCCATGCCCCCGCTGCTCGTCGTGCTGGCCCTCTTCCTGGTCGCCGTGATCGGGGGCGCGCAGAACGCCGTGGCGGGCGGAGGGAGCTTCTTCACGTTTCCCACGCTCCTCTTCGCGGGCGTCGGCTCCATCTCCGCCAACGCCACCAGCACCGTGGCGCTCTGGCCCGGCAGCGTCGCCAGCGCGGTGGCCTTCCGCGGCGAGCTGCGCCACGAGCGGCGCCTCTTCCTTGTCCTGGGCGCGGCCAGCCTCGCGGGCGGCCTCGCGGGCGCCCTGCTCCTGCTCCACACGCCGCAGCGCGCCTTCGACGCCCTGATCCCGTGGCTGCTCCTGGCGGCGACGCTCGTCTTCGCCTTCGGGCCCCTGGTCACGCGGCGCCTCCGCGGCCACGCGCGCCCCTCGAGGTCCCTGTGGCCCTTCGCCCTCGTGCAGCTCGTCGTCGCGGTGTACGGCGGCTACTTCGGCGGCGGCATCGGGATCATGATGCTCGCGGCGTTCAGCGCCATGGGCATGGAGGACCTCCACGCCATGAACGGCCTCAAGGCCGTGCTGGGCGCGCTGATCAACGGCGTCGCGGTGGTGACGTTCCTCGCCCACCGCATCGTGGACTTGCCCCTGGCGCTCCTCATGGTCGCGGGCTCCATCCTGGGCGGGTACGGAGGGGCGCGGCTCTCCAAGCGCGTCGACGCGAAGGTGCTCCGCGGGGTGGTCATCTGCGTGGGGGCGGGGCTCACCGCGTACTTCTTCTGGAAGACCTACGCGCCGTGATCGGCCGCGCCGCCGGTGGCCGTCTCCCAAAGGTTATTGTCGCCGCCTGCGGATGGAGCCGGGTGCGAGGCCGGCTCGTCGTTTTCGCAATTTGCCTGATCAGCGCGACCCTTTCTCTCGGAGCGCCCGGGAGCGCCCAGACCCAATCCGGGAGCGACCCGGCGGGCGACCTGCGCGTCGGAAGCCCTTCCCTGTCGTCCTACGTCTGCCCGGCCACCCTCGTCTGCCCCGGCACCGTGCCTCCCCCCTTGCCGCTGAGCTGCCAGGACCCGCGCATGGACGTCACGTCCTACTCCCTGGACACCCACGATGGCCACCTGCACGGGGGAATGGGCGTCGTCGATTGGGCGGGGGTCGCCCGCTGCGACGGGATCGAGCATGACGGCTCCGCCATCCTCTCCATCGACCTGTTCGAGACGGGGGCGACCCGATACCGGGTCTCCATGTCGTTCGCGAGCTACAACCCCGATTTCCCCTGCACGACGATCTTCGACTCCGTGACCGAAATCCACTCGCAGTGCTTCGGAGCCGGCGGGCGCGACGGGTCCACCTTCGCGTGGGACATCCCGCTCGTGGGCACCGCCCCGCTGGGAGGCGGCGGCTCCATGGCCTACAACCTCACCGGCGGCGCGTGGGAGCCGCGCGTCCAAGGCTTCCACCCCAGCGAGTACGCGCCCCTGTATGACGACGTCGCGACGAGCGCGTTCCAGGAAGGGTGAGGGCGCGCGGGGGCTCGGCGCTCAGACGCCGATCTTCCCTTCGCCGTAGGAGTAGAAGCCCTGCCCGCTCTTGCGGCCGAAGTGCCCCGCCTGCACCTTCTTCACGAGGAGGGGGCAGGGGCGGTACTTCGGGTCCTTGAACCCCTCGTAGAGCACGTCCATGATGGCGAGGCACGTGTCGAGCCCGATGAAGTCGGCCAGCTCCAGCGGCCCCATGGGGTGGTTCATGCCCAGCTTCATGACCTCGTCCACCGCCTGCGGCGTCGCGACGCCCTCGTAGACGCAGAAGATGGCCTCGTTGATCATGGGCATGAGCACGCGGTTGGAGACGAAGCCCGGGTAGTCGTTGACCTCCACCACGGTCTTCCCCAGCTTCTCGCCGGTGGCCTTCACCAGCGCGACCGTCTCGGGGGAGGTCTCGACGCCGCGGATCAGCTCGACGAGCTTCATCACCGGCACCGGGTTGAAGAAGTGCATGCCGATGAACTGCTTCGCGCGCTTCGTCTGCGCCGCGAGGAGCGTGATGGGGATGCTGCTGGTGTTGCTGGCGAACACCGCGGAGGGCTTCACGATGGCGTCAAGCTCGGTCCAGACCTTCTTCTTCACGTCCAGGCTCTCGACGATGGCCTCCACCACGAGGTCGCACTCCGCCAGCGCCTTGAGGTCGGTGGTGCCGTGCACGCGCGCGAGGGCCGCGTCGCGGTCGGTCGCCGAGAGCTTGCCCTTCTCCACCTGCCGCGCGAGGTTCTTCTGGATGCCCTGGAGGCCCTTGTCGACGAAGCGGCTCTCCACGTCGCGCAGGACCACCTCGTGGCCCGCCTGGGCCGCGACCTGCGCGATGCCGTGCCCCATCTGCCCCGCGCCGAGAACGCCGATCTTCCGGACCTGCATGGGGCGCCGATTTGCTCGGGGTCCTTAATGGTTTGGCCCCCGCGATCCGGGCGCGCCAGGTGCGAACGCTTATCCGCCCGACGCATCGTGGGCGCTCCCGATGGGCTACAAGCTCGCGAGGGGCACGTCGACGTGGTTCTTCGTCGCGTGGGCGCTCGCCCTGGCCCTCGCCGCGCTGACCGCGTGGGCGTCGGGCTGGTTCCTCCTCCCGTTCGTCCCCGTCTTCATCCTCGCCGTGCTCATGCTGAACTTCTTCCGCGACCCTGAGCGCACGCCCGGCGCGGGGCTCGTGGCGCCCGCCGACGGCGTCGTGCAGAGCATCGACGCGTGGCCCGACGGGCGCACTCGCGTGGCGACGTTCATGAACCCGTTCAACGTGCACGTGAACCGCGCGCCGCTCGACGCGCGCGTCGCGTCGGTGGAGCACAAGCCGGGCGGCTTCGTCCCCGCGTTCGACAAGGAGAGCGACCGCAACGAGCGCGTCGTGTGGCGCTTCGAGACGGAGGTGGGCGACCTGGAGGTCGTGCAGATCGCGGGCGCCGTCGCGCGCCGCATCGTGCCCTACCTGGCGGCCGGCTCCAAGGTGCGCAAGGGGGAGCGGTTCGGCATGATCCGCCTGGGATCGAGGGTCGACGTTTATCTGCCTCCTGGGATTTCGCCGGCGGTGGCCGTCGGCGATATCGTCGTGGCCGGAGAGACCACCCTTGCCCGGACCTGAGCCCCCGCGCAAGCGCGCACGCGACGGCAGCCTTCGCCTCACGCGTGGCGTGCGCCTCACGCGCATGAACCTGCCGCGGCTGCCCGCCTTCCGCGTGCCGGTGCACCCGCGCGTGCGCCGCTTCGGGCACGCCATCCGCGGCCGCATCCCGAAGCTGCCCCGCATCCGCAGCGTCATCAGCCCCGCGGACGTGCTCACGCTGGCCAACGGCATGGCGGGCCTGCTCGCCATCGCGGTGGTCACGCAGACGGTGAACCTCTACGAGAAGCCGTTCTTCCCGCGCCTCGCGGACACCTTCCGCGGCCTCCAGGACGACCGCTTCCTCCTGGCGGCCATCCTCATCGCGCTGGGCCTCGTCTTCGACGCGCTGGACGGCATCGTCGCGCGCCGCTTCGGCGGCAGCCGCCTGGGCGCGGACCTGGACACGCTGAGCGACACCGTGACCTTCGTCGTGACGCCCGCGTTCATGGTGCTCACCAAGTACGGCGAGGCCCACCCCTACCAGGCGCTCCTCGCCGCGGGCCTCGTCTTCATCATGGGCGTGCTGCGCCTGGCGCGCTTCAACAGCAACCCCGCCGAGAGCAGCACGACCACGTTCCAGGGGCTCCCCACGCCCTGGTGCGCCATCACCATCGCGCTCCTCATCATGGCCGGCGTGAGCTACCTCTACGCGCTGCCCATCGTCGTCGTGCTCGCCTTCCTCATGATGAGCAACGTCGCGTACCCCAAGAGCCGCGGCCGCGCCACCGCCCTCGCCCTCGTCATGGTGCTCGTCGCGCTGGTCACCATCGGCGTCATCCTCTTCTTCCCCGAGGGGCAGCCCGGCGTCCTGCGCGGCGCCTTCACGCTGGTCATGCTCGCGGTCGCCACGCTGCCGTTCTTCCTGGCGCGGGCGCGGCGGTTGAGAAGGGCCCCTTAGCTGCCGCCGAAGCCGTCCACCTAAGCCGAAGTAACATTGATAGGATCCGTTCTGTTACTTTGCCATTGTGCGACTCGAAAGGGGAATGAAAAGGGCCGCTGTCTTCCCGGTCGTTGCGGCGGGCCTCGCCGCGTTGGCCACCCTCTCCGCCGCGGCCGTGACGTCGGCGCCCTCGACGCTGGGTCGCGGAGATGCATCGTTCACGGACGGAAACGGAGAGTCTAAGGTCACCACGGCTTCCATCACGCGCTACACCAACGCGGACGGCTCCCACTCGCTGCGCTGCGATTGCAGCCCGGGAGTGCCCGACACGTCCGTGGTGAGCTGCAAGGGGTAGGGAGGAATTCGGCATGCGCGCTGGGCTCGTCGTCGTGCTGGTGGCCGTGCTCGCGGCGAGCCTGCCCACCGTCCTCTCCACCGCCCCGCCCAAGAGCAGGGAGACGACCTTCGCGGCGTGGGTCGGCTCCGCCCACGTGGACGGCTCCGTGGGCAAGACCGCCCAGCGGTGCTCGGGAGGGCTCCACTCGGTGTCCCTCTCGCCGGGCCCGCGCGACCCGCAACGGGCCGTGATCGCCAGCCAAGGGGCGGACTGCAGGGTGACCGTCACGGTCTACGAGCCCCGGCCCGACCGGTGGACCCGCTGCGGCTATGCGGTCTGCGGCGTCGGCGACCCGTCCACCGCGGAGATCCAGGCCTCGTGGATCATCGTCGCGGGCCCTGCGACGTTTGGCTGATCGCCGCCGGACGACGATCACGACGACATGGCGACAACGCCTCCTTCGGGGGCTACGCCCCCCGAACCCCCCGCTTCTTGCGCACAAAAGCAATCCTTAAGCCGGCGGGCAGGGTCGGAAGAAGCGAGAGGCCGCGCTGTGTCCCCCGAGGACGCCAAGGGCATCCGCATCCTTCTCGTGGACGACAACCTGGACCACGCCCAGATTGCCCTCCGCGCGTTGCGCGGCGACGCGCGCGTCGACGCCGCGCGGCTGGGCGGCGAGGCCCTGGAGCGGGCCGGCGAGGAGCGCTACGACCTCGTCCTTCTCGATTACCGCCTCCCCGACATGAGCGGGCTCGACGTGCTGGCGCAGCTGAAGGCGCGCAAGGACGCGCCCGCGGTCATCCTCATGAGCGCGCAGGGCTCCGAGGAGGTCGCCATGCAGGCGCTCAAGGCCGGCGCCGCGGGGTACGTCGTCAAGAACGCGGACTTCGGCAAGCGCCTCGCCTACGAGGTCCGCGAGTGGATCGCGACGCGCGGGAAGGAGTGATCCCCTCTGAAGGTCGATGACGTCGTGCTGCGGCTGACCTCCATCGGCCTCGCCGAGAAGGAGGCCCGCGCGCTGGCGCACCTCACGCGCCTGGGCACCTCCAAGGTCACGGACCTCGCCAAGGCCTCGGGGCTGAAGCGCGCGGAGACCTACCAGGTGCTGGAGCGCCTCCAGGGGCGCGGCCTCGTGGAGGGCACGCTCTCCCGGCCCCGCAACTTCACCGCCGTCGCCCCCGAGCGCGCGGTCGCCATCCTCGTCGAGGAGCGCGCGACGCAGCTGAAGGCCATCGAGGGGATGAAGGACGACCTCCAGGAGCGCCTCGCGCGCCTCTCGGGCACGCCCGCCACCGAGCGGCCCGGCGAGAGCTTCCGCATCCTCCACGACCGCAACCAAATCACGGGGCAGTTGGGCCGCACCGTGCGCGGCGCGCAGAAGGAGCTGTGCGTCGTCGCCAGCAGCCGCAGCCTCTTCCGCCTTCTGCTCGACGAAGGTCTGGAGGCCGAGTTCCTCGCCGCCAAGAAGCGCGGCGTGGAGATCCGCATCCTCACCGAGATCCTGCCCGGCTCCGAGGAGATCGTGGGCCGCATGGCGGGCTTCGCCTCGGTGCGCCACATGATGGTGCCCCGCCCGCTGCGCTTCGTCATCGCGGACGAGCGGGAGATCGTGCAGTACGTCACGGCGGACCCCCTGGTCACCGGCTCCAAGGAGACGGCGCTCTGGATCGGGGCCCGCGACCACGTGCAGGCGCAGCGCGCCTTCTTCGACGACCTCTGGGCGCCGGCCATGAGCGCCGACGCGCGCCGCGAGGAGCTGGAGAGCGGGCGCGCCAGCGAGCAGGTGCAGGTGGTGAAGGGGCGCCTCACGCGCTACGAGAAGGAGAAGGAGATGATCCTGCGCGCCGCGCGGGAGATCTGCATCGTCCTCTCCGCCTCGGAGGCCTCGCGCCTCGCCACCAGCGGCGTGGGCCGGGCGCTGGCGTCCCGCATGCGCGACGGCGTGCGCGTGCGCGCCCTGGTGGGCCCGGGTGTGAAGCTCGACCTGCCGGGGGCCGAGGTGAAGACGACGCCCCTGCCCCAGCCGCGCATCCTGGTGGACGCCTCGGAGGTGCTTCTCATCTTCACGGGCAAGGGGGCGACGGAAGAGGTGACGGACCCCGCAGAATACGGCGTCTGGGTCAGCCTGGCCCCGTCGCTCGAGCTGGTGCAGAAGGTGTTCGAGCAGGCGTGGGCCGAAGGCCGCTGATCAGTCGCCCTTGAGGGTCCCGTTGGCCTTGAGGGTCGCGAAGTACTGGTCCAGGGCTTCCTGGACGACGCCGTGGATCTGGCGCCCTTCCATGACCTTCAGGCTGTGGAGCTGCAGGTGGTACTTCACCGGGATGTTGACCTTGAGCTCCTTCATGCCGGGCTTCTTCGGGCGTTCGCGGATCATCATGCGCTGGTACCCGGCAAAGACCCGCAGGCAGGCGGGAAAGCACGTTGTTTGCCAAGGCTGGACAACCAAGGGCCTCCGGCCTACTCGTCGTGGCGCCCCTCGGGCTTGAGGGTCGCGAAGTACTGGTCGAGGGCTTCCTGGACCATGGAGTGGATCTGGCGGCCCTCCAGGACCTTCAGGCTGTGCAGCTGGAGGTGGTACTTCACCGGGACGTGGACCTTGAGCTCCTTCATGCGGTCCTGCTTGGGGGGGTCGCGGATCATCATGGCAATGCTTCCAGCGCTGTCGGTGGACAGTGGGGAGATCATGCCTTGTTCGATCCGGGCGGACAACCAACGGAGCGTCGGGCTGGCCGCTGGGGGCAGGGCCGCCGGGGGCCCGGCGGCGCACGCTTGAGCGGCCCCGCCTCTGCACACCCCCTATACAACGCTGACGGGGCGTCGGTTTTTCACGCCCGTGCCCGCCTGGGCGTACCCGTGCACGCCCGTGCACGGGCGTGCACGGGTACGCCCAGGCGGGCACGGGCGTCCGGCGCCGGCCCCGCCCTGGAACCCCCGCCCAAGCCCGGTAACACTTTTGCGCGCCGCTCCGCTCCCCGCGCGTTGCGCCCCCCTCGAAAAAGCCCTCGACGACGTCGCGCCCCCGCTCCGTCCGTGGATCGTCTCACCCGGAGGGAGGTCAAGGTCGCGCTGCTGAGCGCGTTCCTCGGGGCCGTCCTGGGGGCCGCCGCAAGCCCCCTCGGGACGGCGGCCTACGCCCGCCTGACCGCGCCCGCGGTGGGCGACCTGGTCGTCACCCTTCAGACGCAGGGCCACGTCCAGCCAAGCCAAGGGTCCTGTCTCCTGGAGAAGGCCTCGGTCTGGCAGGCGGGCGCGCCCCTGGAGGCGTTCCGCGACTCCCGGGAGGTCGATCCGACCCACGAGTGCGCATGGAACGGCGTCCCCGTGGGGCCGTATCGCGTGGCGCTGTTCGGGCCGGCCAATCTGACCCTCTTCACGGGGAGCACCACGAGGACGTTCTGGGGCGAGGTGGACGTCGTCATCCCCGGCCACGTGGACGTCGTCCGCTCGACGCCGTTCCTGGCGGAGACGCCTGAGGTCATCGGGGTCAGGCACAACCTCAGCTTCACGGTCCTGAACCCGGGCCCCAGCGTGGTCATGCAGTTCGTCTGCCTCTGGGGGGCCGAGGTCCAGAACGAGACGGTGGACCCCGTCACGGGGACCATCTCCTCCTCCGCCGTGATCCACCAGAGCCGCCCCGCGCCGGGCGAAATCCGGGCGGGCGAGTCGAGGCGGGAGTCCTGCAACCTGGGTCCCAACGGCACGCGGGAGCCCCTGGTCGCGGCCATGGTGAGGGTCCGGTCGCCCTTCTCCTCTGACGACGGGGGCATCCACGCGGGCCGCGACGAGCTGCCCACCACCGTCCCCGGCGTCTCCGACTGGCTGGTGACCGACACCTGGCGCCTCCCCTGCGCGCCGACCGGAGGTCCAAGCAGCATCTTCCAATGCTCATCCTGAAACCCGTCGCGACGGACGCTGATGATCGCGCTCAAGCCGCCCGATCATCAAGGCAGGGGGATCCCCGCCGAAGGCGGGGCGTCGCCCGACGCGCGAGCGAAGCGAGCGCGTCGTTGGGGGCCGAAGGCCCCCAGCTTCACCGCACGGCAAACCGAGGCGCGAAGCGCCGAAGGTTTGCCGTTAGATGTTCTCCCCTTCCAGCAGCTTCTCGATCTTGTACGGAAGCAGGTTCCGGTTGATCTTGGTGACCTCCAGGATGCGGATGTCGTCGCGGCGCCGGATGTCCTGGAGGAGGGGGTTGCGCGACTTCTTGTGGAGGGTCATGATCATGGGCTTGGAGGAGTCCAGGGCCTTCTTGACGGCGTTGCAGAAGGCGGGGCTCTCCATCTCCATCTTGCCCACCTCGTCGATGACGATGACCTCGGCCTCGCGGATGGCCTGCTCGATGGCGGTGACGCCGAGGCCGTCCAGGACGTTCATGTCGACGCCGAAGCCGGCGACCTTGACCTTGGCGTCGGTGAAGTCGACGTGGGCGAGGATGCCGTCCTCCTTGGTGAGCCAGTTCACGATGCGGAAGCCGAGGCGGTTGGTCCCCTCGTCGATGGACTCGGTGACCATGCCGCCGACGATGACCTCCTTCTCCTCGAGCTTCTCGACGATCTTGAGAAGGGTCCTCGTCTTGCCGACGCTGGGCAGACCGGTGATGCCGATCTTCAGCTCCTTGACCATATATCAGGGGCGGAAACGGTTGGCTCACGCTATATAGTCGCCGAAACGGGGTGCGCGCCCCGGAGGCGCGCTTCGGGTGGCCGCAATCCTTTATCCAAGGAGCCCAGATGGGCGAACATGGCCCCTCCCGCGTTCGAGAACGAGAACACCGTCTTTCGCATGGCCCAGGCGGGGAAGACGGCCGAGCTGGACCGCGAGTACGAGGAGGCGCTCGCCACGCTGCGCAAGCGCGCGGGCGAGGGCCTGCCCATGCTGGTGGCGGGCAAGGAGGTCCGCCACCCGGCGACGTTCGACGACCACGACCCGGCGACCGGCGATGTCATCGCGCGCTTCCCCAAGGGGACGGCGGCCGACGTGGACGCGGCGGTCAAGGCGGCCAAGGCGGCGCAGCCCGCCTGGGAGCGCCTGGGGTGGGAGGGCCGCGCCGCGGTCTTCGAGAAGGCGGCGGGGATCATGCGCCGCGAGCGCCCCATGCTGGCCGCCCTCATGACGCTGGAGAACGGCAAGAACCGCGTCGAGGCGTACTACGACGTGGACGAGGCCATCGACTTCCTGAAGTACTACGCCTGGCAGATGCGCGAGCACAAGGGGTACGTCGTCCCCTTGGGGAAGCCCTTCCCCGACGAGACGTGCGTCTCCGTCATGCGCCCCTGGGGCGTCTTCGCCGTCGTCGGGCCGTTCAACTTCCCCGTCGCCATCCCCACGGGCATGACCGCGGGCGCGCTGATCACCGGCAACGCCGTCGTGCTCAAGCCCGCCAGCGACACGCCCTGGTGCAGCCACGAGGTCGTGCGCATCCTCCACGAGGCGGGCGTGCCCAGGGAGGTCCTCTCGCTGGTGACGGGCGGCGGCCGCGAGGTGGGCCAGCCCCTGATCGACCACCCGCAGGTGGACGGCCTCGTCTTCACCGGCAGCCGCGACGTGGGCATGCGCAACTACCAGGCGTTCGTCGGCAAGCGGCCGCGCCCCTACATCGCGGAGATGGGCGGCAAGAACGCCACCGTCGTCACGCGCAACGCCGACCTGGAGAAGGCCGCGACGGGCGTCGTCAAGAGCGCCTTCGGCTTCGGCGGCCAGAAGTGCAGCGCGACCTCCCGCGTCTACGTCCACGAGTCGGTGCACGACGCCTTCGTCGCGAAGCTCACCGAGAAGGCGAGGAAGCTCCACGTCGACATGCCCTGGAAGAAGGAGGCGGACCTGGGCCCCGTCATCAACGCGGGCGCCGTCGAGACGTTCGAGGCCGCCGTCGCCGCCGCGAGGAAGGCGGGCGGCCAGTTCGTCGCGGGCGGGCGCGTCCTCAAGGAGGGCCCCCTCGCCAAGGGCCACTTCGTGGAGCCCACCGTCGTCGTGGGCCTCCCGCTGGACCACGAGGCGTTCCGCCAGGAGTACTTCGTCCCCTTCGTCGCCGTGGGCAAGTACCACGACAACGAGCAAGCGGTCCGCGAGGTCAACGCGGCGGACTACGGCCTCACCTTCGGCGTCGTGAGCAGCGACCCCGAGGAGGTGCAGTGGTTCTTCGACCGCGTCGAGGCCGGCGTGCAGTACGCCAACCGCGACCGCGGCAGCAGCACCGGCGCCATGGTGGGCGGGCAGTCCTTCGGCGGCTGGAAGTTCAGCGCCACCACCGACCGCGGCGCGGGCGGCCCCTGGTACCTCACGCAGTTCCTCCGCGAGCAGAGCCGCACCTACGCGGGCGGCATGCGGCCGCCGCAGTAGGCCCCCGGCTGCGCCCGCGCAACGCTCTTCGCCGCTCCGCCGCGTCGTCGGGGCGAGGGAGTCCCCTGAAGGTCCTGCTCGTCGCGCTCAGCCTCGCCTGCTTCACGCTCGCCCCCCTGGCCGCCGCCTCGTCCGCCAGCGTCTGCACGCCGAACACCTCCGAGTGGAACGCCTGCGTCGAGGGCGGGTGCGTCATCCTTGACGGGCCCACGATCCACGCCCAGCCCTGCCCGGGCCGGCTCATCACGGTGCCCACGCTCTGCACGCCGCGCCTGGGCCAGGTGTGGATCTGCGAGGGCAACGGATGCGTCTCGGTGGACGGGCCCGCGCTGCACGAAGGGTTCTGCCCGCTGCCCTGAGGCCCGCTGCGCTAGCAGGCGGGGGCGCTTGGAAGACATCTGAACCCTCGCCACGGAGAGGCTTCAAGACGCGGTTCACGATGAATGGCCAAGGCCGATCGAATGGGATTCCGTGGGATGGGGCTGGTCGTCGCCGCGCTGATGCTGCTCCCCTTCCTGCCCACGAGCGCGGCGGAAAGCATTGACGTCCCCGGGGTCGTCCGCCTGGAGGGGCCGACCGTCGCCCAGATGGAATCCATCGACGGCATCGATGCCTTCGTCGTGCCCGACCTCGCGAAGGGCATCCTGGTGAAGCTGGACGCTCCCGAACCCTTCTCCCAGGTCTGCTACGTCACCAAGTCCCCCTTTGGCGCTTTGCCTCACGCGCCGGTCGTGGACGATCCCCAGTGCCGGGACGAGGACCACCTCTCGCTGGAAGCGCAAGGGGCGTCCCAGGGCCCACGGGACTACGTGGCCACCTACATCCACCCCATGGAGATGGGCCACATGAGGGCGACCCTCCAAGGGCGCGCGCTCCAGGCCGAGGTCCTCCAGACCAGCCTCGTCAGCAGCCGCGGCTCCGACGGCACCTCTCCCGGGGACCCCGAGACCGACGAGGGCTACTTCGTGACCCTCAACAAGCCGCGCGTCCTGCTCTCCGGCGTCGCCGACCTCCACGCGGCCTTCACGGGCTGCCTCAAGATCCATGGGCTCACCGTGTACACGCGGTCCTCCAGCGGCGCGCGCTCGTACGAAACGGGCGAGCCCTCCTCGTCGGGGCCCATCCCGCGCGGCCCAAGCTGGCTCTACGTCTGCGTCCACGAGGCCACCCTGACGATCAAGGGCCAGTCGCCCCTCGTCGCCGCATCGCCTTCCATTGAGGCCGCGACGCAGGGCACCCTTCGCTCCCACGGCTCGCCCAGCGAGATCGCGGGCGACCTCTCGTGGCAGCTTTCGGCGAATGGCCTTGGAGGCGTGCTCAACGTGGGGGTGAGGACGATGGGCGCGGCCCAGGGAACGGCCTCGCCCCAGGCGTCGTGGCTCCCTCTCTCTGCGGGCCTGGGCGTGGTGGGCGTCGCCTTGGTCGGAGGCTCGGGGCTCGTCCTGCACCGGCAGCGCAGACGCCAAGGCCCTTGATCCGACGCTACGCCTCGCGCAGCCGCATGGCGACCACGTCGAGGATCTGCTGCGCCTGCGCCGCGGGCAGCTGGAGCGCCTTCGCGGCGCGGGCGAGGTAGTCGTCCTCCTCGGGGGCGACCTCGCCGTCGGCGGCCACGATCTCCGCCGCAATGACGAACGCGGTGGGGCGCAGCGCAGGCGCGATGGCGGAGGCCCACTCGCGGAGCACGACGTCCACGCCGCGCTCGCGGGAGGCCGCGGCGAGGCGCGCGAGCACGCGGCCCAGGCCGTCCTCGTCCACGTCGCTGAAGAGGGGGTACTGGAGAAGGCGCTCGCGGAGCACCTCGTCCTCCTCCTGCGCGATGACGCCGTCGGCGAACATCGCCAGGAGCGCCACGCCGGCCACGCCCTCGCGGTCGGTCCACATGGGGGCTTGCAGCGCGCGGAGGGCGCTTCACCCTGCCGCTCGGCCCCGCGGCGCGAGCCACTGGGGAAGCTCCGAGAGGACGACGAACGCGGCGGCCGCGGCGCAGAGGCCCCACGCGAAGGAGCCCTCCGCGCCGGCCATGGCGGCGAGGATCGCGGCGAGGCCCAGGACCGAGGCCATGCAGACGCACAGGAATCGGGCGAGGATCGTGCGCGTCACCCCGCGTGGCGGGCCCCGAGGACCCGGGCGTTCAGGAGCCAGCCCCCCGCGAGACCGCCCACCCAGCAGGCCAGCCCTTCCCCGAAGAGCTCCCACTGCGTGGCGCGGTCCGCGCCCAGGAGCATGGCGCCCACGGCCGCGGCGAAGAGCGCGACGGAGGCCATGACGAGGAGCGCGGGGAGCAGGAGCCCCGCCGCGCGCCAGAGCGTGTCGGCCGAACCCATGGCGCTCCCGTGCGCGGGCGCCGCCTGATGGGTTGTGGTACACCGGGGGAAGCCGCGGCTTTATGGCGCGGGCGCGCCGTCGCGCCGCCGTGAGCGGCGAAGCGTCCTTCGTGGTCGTGGAGGAGGGCAAGGCGCGCGTCAAGGTCCCCGCGGCGGAGCGCACGGAGCGCGGCCCGGGCAACAAGGAGGACGCGGCCGTCTTCTACAACCCCGCCATGGCGACGAACCGCGACCTCGCGACGCTCCTCATGGCCGCACGGGCGCAGCCGGGTTGGACCGTGCTCGACGGCCTCGCCGCGTCGGGCCTGCGCGGCCTGCGCTACGCGCTGGAGACCGGCGTTCCCCTCGCGCTGGAGATGAACGACTGGAACCCCGTCGCGGCGCGCACGCTGGAAGAGAACGCCAAGATGAACGGCGTCGAGGCCAAGGTGACCCGCCGCAACCTCGCGGCGCTCCTCCAGGAGCAGGTCTGGGACGTGGTGGAGCTGGACCCCTTCGGCAGCCCCGCGCCCTTCCTCGACGGCGCCACGCGCGCGGTGCGCGACGGCGGTCTTCTCGGGGTCACGGCCACCGACACGACGGGCCTCGCGGGCGTCTTCCCGCGCGTGTGCCGCCGCCGCTACGACGCGGAGCCCATGCACGGCGAGCTGGGCCACGAGGTCGCGCTGCGCATCCTTGCAGGCTCCGTCGCGCGCCAGGCCGCGAAGCACGAGGTCGCGTTCACGCCCATCTTCAGCCATGCCACGGACCATTATTACCGCATCACGCTCCAGGCCCGCCGCGGCGCGCAGCGCGCGGACGCGGCGCTGGAGAGCGTCGGCCATCTGATATCATGCCCCGCGTGCGGGCACCGCTCGTTCTCGGAGGAGCGAAGCTGCCCCGAGTGCGGCGGCCCCGTGCGCGTCGCCGGCCCCCTGTGGACGGGCCCCATGCTGGACGTCGCGACGACGGACGCCATGCAGGCCAAGGTGCCCACGGCCACGCTGGCGCGCTGGCGCGAGACGCGGCACCTTCTCAACGTGCTATCAGGCGAGGCGCGCGCGCCGCCGCTCTACTACGACATCCACAAGGCAGGCGAGCGGCTCAAGGTCGGCTCGCCCAGCACGGCCAAGGTCGTGGGGGCCCTCGCGCAGATGGGGCGCGTGGCGTGGAGCGTCCACTTCAACCGCCTCGCCATCCGCACCGACGCCACGGCGAAAGAGATGAACGAGGCGGTGCGCATGGCCTCCCTGGGATAGCATGGACGCGGACCTGGCCATCGTGGGCGGCGGCGTCATGGGCCTCGCCACCGCGTGGGCCGCCGCGCGCGCCGGCGCCTCCGTCGTCCTCGTCGACCCGCTGCCCCGCGACAACGACCGCAACGCCTCCAACGACACGAGCAAGATCTTCCGCTACGCCTACGCCCGCGACCGCGAGATGGTCCTCCTCGCCAAGCGCGCGCTGCCCCTCTGGCGCCAGCTGGAGAAGGAGAGCGGCGCATCGATCCTGCATCAGCAGGGGCTCGTCCTCTTCGGCGGCTCCGGGGGCTTCGCGGACCAGAGCGCGCGCACGCTCCTGGAGATGGGCGAGCCCGCCGAGGTCGTCGAAGGCCCCGCCCTCTCGCGTTTCCCCTTCCACGGCCTCCCGCGCGCGGTCGTCGACCCCCACGGCGGCTGGCTCGACCCGCCCGCCGCCCTGCGCGCCTTCGAGGAGCAGGCCCTCGCCCACGGCGCGCAGGTGAGGCGCGGCGTCGGCGCCACCGCCGTCTCCGAAGGCCGCGTCGCGCTCGCGGACGGCTCCGTGATATCATCGCGCTCCGTGGTCGTGGCGGCGGGCCCCCACGCGCCGCGCCTGCTCCCCTTCCTGAGGCCGCGCATCCGCGTCACGCGCCAGGTGGAGCTCTACTTCCGCGCGCCCGAAGGGCTCCCCGCCATCCCCGTCTTCGCCGCCATGGAGGAGGGCTTCTACGGCTTCCCCGCGCAGGAGGGGCTCGTCAAGGTCGCGGACCACCGCAAGGGGCCCGGCGTCCTGAACCCGGACGCCCCGCGTCCTCCAGCGACCGCGCAGGAGGAGGCCGCCGCCCGGGCGTGGCTGCGCCAGCGCCTGCCCGCCCTCGCGGAGGCGCCCCTCGCGCGCTCGCGCGTGTGCCTCTACGACAACACGCCCGACGACCGCTTCGTCCTCTCCCCCGCGCCGGGCATGCCGCGCGTCTTCGTGGGCGCGGGCTTCTCGGGGCACGGGTTCAAGTTCGCGCCGGCGGTGGGCGAGGCGCTTGCGGGCATGGCGCTGCGCTAGCGCGCAGGCGCCGCAGCCGCGGGAGCGCGGAGAGCGACGCCAGCGCGAGGGTCGCCAGGAGCGCGGCCGTCTTGGCCGCTTCGGGCCACGGCGCGTGCCGCACGCCGTCGAGCACCAGGGCGAGGCCCGCGCCCAGGAGCAGCTTCACGGCGACCTTCGCGGCCTTGGCGCGCGCCCAGCCCGCGCTGGAGATGGCCTGCGCGGAGGCCGCCGCGGCGCCGGCCCCCAGCGAGACGGCCCACGGCAGCGCGGGGCCCGCCACGAGCAGCGCCGCCGTGCCCGCGAGGAAGGCGGGGTACGTCGTGAAGCACCCGACGCAGAGGCGCACGCCTTTCACGACGTAGACGTCGGCGCGGAACGGGTCGCCGGGCGGGTGGTGCGCGAAGAGGCGATCCCACCGCTCGCGGCGCGTGGCGGCCAGGTGCGGCGGGCCCTGCGCGCACGCCGCAGGAAGGAGGAGGGCGGCGCAGGCGCAGCCTCCGCAGTTGCCGCACCCGCCGCAGCTCCCGCACCCTTGGCAACCGCAATCGCCGCAGCCGCAGTTGCCGCACCCGCAGTCGCCGCAGCCTTGGCACCCGCACCCTTGGCATCCGCAGTCCCCGCATTGGCCGCAGCCCTGGCATCCGCAGTTCCCGCACCCCTGGCAGCCGCAGCCGGGGGCGTTGCAACCGGAGCAGTCCGGGCAGCCCGCGGCCGAGGAGGGGGACCCCGCGGTGGGGGCCGAGGGCGCGCTGGCGGGGCGGCTGACCTGGAGCCCCATGCAGCAGAGCAGGAGGACGAGGATGGGGAGCACGAGGAAGGCGCCCAGGTGGACGAGGCCCAGCACGAGGCCCGCGATGGCGAGGCCGCGGCCCACCATCTGGCCCTGGCTGCGCCGCACGTCGCCGGCGCCGCGCACGCCGTAGAGGATCGCCAGGCCGGAGAGGACCAGCGCCCCCGCCAGGAAGATCGCGACGTCGCCCACGAGCCAAAGCAGCGTGAGGCCCCACGCCACGAGCCCCAGCACGAAGGCGACGCGGGCGGCGCGGGAGGGAAGCGGCGCAGGGGGCGGCTTGTCGTCCGCCACGACGGTGAACTCCACCGGGCGCGGGGGCGGCGGGTCGCCGGCCACCCCGAAGTCGTCCTCCTCCTCGCGCACGCCAGGCCAAAGCGGGCGCGCGAGATGAACGTTCCTCAGGCGATGCCGCGCGCGAGGAGGAGGCCCGCCGCGCCCAGCGCGAGGAGGGCCTCGGCGCCCGCGAAGCGCCAGTCCCCGAAGTAGCGCCGCAGGTAGCCCAGGAAGGGCTCGCGCTCGACGCCCGGCAGCAGGCGGAGCCCGTAGATCCTCGTGGAGAACGGGTTGAGCCTCAGGCCGTACTCCCACACGTCCAGCGAGAAGTGCAGCATGCATCCCGCGAGGACCCACCACGCCAGGGGCCAGACGAGGGCGACCGGGACCAGCGCCGCCGCGACCACGGGCGGGCAGTGGGAGAGGAACGTCCGATGGTTGCGCCCCGTGAGCAGCTGAAGAGAGAAGTCCCAGTCGGTGAGGACGCTGGCCAGCACCAGCGCGGCGAAGGGCGCGCCGTGCAGCCCGAGGGCGAGCCCCACGAGGAGGCCGCTGGTGAGGTGCGCGGAGGCGAACACGCGACCGCCAACCGGCGGCCTCCACTTGAGGCTGCGTCCGCAGGGGCGGCGCTGGCAAGGGTGCCGCGCGCAGCATCGTGGCGCAGCGGGGCTTTCGGAGGGGGCAGGAGGACCGCGGGACAAGAAGGGGCCAGATGAACGTGCCGCCGGGTGTGGAGCGCGCCCTTTTATCGCAGCCCGACGGTCGCCCCGCGAGCATGCCCTACGACCTCCACGCCTTCGTGCGCGACCTGGAGAGCCGCGGCGAGCTTCGCCGCGTCAAGGCGGAGGTCGACCCCGAGCTGGAGATCGCGGAGGTGTACGACCGCGTCGTGAAGAAGGGGGGTCCCGCGCTCCTCTTCGAGAACGTGCGCGGCTCGTCCATGCCGGTGCTCATCAACGCCTTCGGCACCGACGCGCGCATGGCCCTCGCGCTGGGGCGCGAGCCGGCGCAGATCGGCAAGGACCTCATGGCGCTGGTGAAGACGCGCCCTCCCCGCTCGTTCCGCGAGATGCTCGCGCTCGCGCGCAAGGCCCGGGACGTACTCTCGTTCCCTCCCAAGAAGGTCCGCCGGGCGCGCTGCCAGGAGGTCGTCCTCACGGGCGAGGAGGTCGATATCACGAAGCTGCCCGTGCTGAAGTGCTGGCCCCTGGACGCGGGGCGCTTCATCACGCTGCCGCAGGTCTACACGCGCGACCCCGAGACGGGCGAGCGCAACATGGGCATGTATCGCATGCAGGTCTTCGGGCCGCGGGAGACGGGCATGCACTGGCAGACGCACAAGCACGGCACGGAGCACTACCGCAAGGCGAAGGCGATGGGCGTGAAGCTCCCGGTCGCGGTGGCGCTGGGCGGCGACCCCGCGCTGACCTACGGGGCCACGGCGCCGCTGCCTCCGGGCTTCGACGAGGTGATGTTCTGCGGCTACGTGCGCCGCGAGCGCGTCCGCATGGTCAAGTGCAGGACGGTGGACCTGGAGGTCCCTGCCGACGCAGATATCATTCTTGAAGGGTACGTCGACCCCGCGGAGCCGCTGCGCACCGAGGGGCCCTTCGGCGACCACACCGGCTACTACAGCCTGGCGGACCGGTTCCCGGTCTTCCACGTCACGGCCATCACGCACCGGCGCGACGCCATCTACCCCACCACCGTCGTGGGCATCCCGCCGCAGGAGGACGGCCCCATGGGGAAGGCCACCGAGCGGCTCTTCTTGGAATTGATGCGCTTCCAGGTGCCGGAGCTGGTGGACATGGACATGCCCCTGGAGGGCGCGTTCCACAACCTGATGATCGCCAGCATCCGGAAACGATATCCCGGCCACGCGCGCAAGGCCATGATGAGCCTCTGGGGCGCAGGCCTCGTCTCGCTGGAGAAGGCGCTCGTCATCGTGGACGAGGGGGTGGACGTGCACAGCGCGGACGCGGTGCTCGCGGCCCTCGCGCGGCTCGACCCGCCGCGCGACCTGCTGGTCATCGACCAGCTTCCCACCGACACGCTGGACCACGCCGCGCCCCGGCCCGACCTGGGGAGCCACGTCGGCATCGACCTCACCACCCCCCTGGGCGCGGAGCCGCCCCGCACGCCGCAGTCGGGCGGCGCGATCCCCCCCTTCGACGCGCTGCGCGCGAAGGCGCCCTCCCTGGTGGCCGCGCGGCAGGTCGCGCCGCGGCTCGCCCTCGTCTCGTTCCGCAAGGGGCCCCGCGACACCGCGCGCGCCCTCCTCCAGGCGCTCTGGGATGCGGGCGTGCCCGAAGGCGTCGTCCTCGTGGCGTTCGACGACGACGTGGACGTGCGCGACGGCAGCAGCGCCCTCTTCCACGCGACGGCGAACCTCGACCCCGCGCGTGATATCATCCGCGATGGGGCGCGCGTCGGGATCGACGCCACGGTGAAGCGCGTGGACGAGGGCGCGCGGGAGTGGCCGCCCATCATCCGCATGGACGACGCCACCAAGGCGCGGGTGGACAAGCGCTGGGCCGAGTACGGGCTCTAGGCCGCCGTCTTGCCGATGGGGCAGGTCAGCCACGGCGGGAAGACGGAGCAGGGGAAGCACGTCCAGTTGATGTCGGGCGGGATCGTGGGCGTGAACCAGGGGCACTTGCTCGGCGGGAGCGCGCCCGAAGCCGAAGGCGACGCGGCGAGGCTGAGCGGGGCCAGCAGGAGAAGGGAGACCGCCACGAGGGCGGCCGGAGCGCGGGAGGTCATCGCCGCAGCATCCCCGCGGGGCGTGATAACGCCTCGCTCCCATCCAGGGAAGGCGCAACCTTCCGCGGCCTATAGCGGCGCGTCCGTCCCCGTGAGGCGGCCCGAGAAGGCGTGCTCCGCGCTGCCGCCGCGCGCCCAGCTCCAGCTGAGCACGAGCCCCGTCGTGGAGGACCACTCGGTCTGGAAGCTGAAGGGCTCGTCGGTGGGGTCGCCCGTCGCGCGGTAGGCGTCCACGGCGCGCGCGCCGCCCGGGGCGGGCACCGTCGCCTGCGCGGGGCCGGCGAACGTCCGCGTCTCGTTGACGAGGCCGCACCCCCGCACGTACCAGACCGTGACGGGCTCGCCGGGCGCGGGCGGGGCGCGCGTGTCGAAGGGGGGCCAGTGGGGTGGGTGCGCCGCCGTGAAGCTGGCGTGCAGCGTCGTGTTGCTCCACGTCACGCCGTCGGAGCGATCGTGGCGCTCGCCGTCGCACACCCCGCGCCAGTCGCCGTCGTGGTACGTCCACGTCACGTTGGCGAAGGACTCCCACTCCTGCGTGGAGCCCGCGAAGCTCTGCCCCTCGTGGAGCGTGTAGGACACGAAGCTCCCCTCGCGAGGCCAGGAGGGGGGCGAGGGCGAGGGCGCAGGCGGGGTCGACGGGCGGGGCGCCGGCGGGGGCGGCGTCGGCGCAGGGGCGGGGGCGGGCGCAGGCGTGGGCGTCGGGGGGCCGAAGACCTCGCCGGGGGAGGTCGCGTTGGGGGCCGTCGACTCCTGGGGCGCCTCGGCGGGGGTGGCGTTCCCGCGGGCGCGCTCGATGGCGTCCTCCGCGGCCTGGATGCAGCCGGCGGAAAGAAGGGCGCCCGCCACGGCGACGAGGAGCGCGGCCCGCATGGAGCCCAGCAGGGATGCAGGCAGGATGACCTTTCACGCCGCGTCGTCGATGGCCGCATGGCTCATGCCAGCGCGGCCGCATCCCGGCCGCGTGCCCTCGTACGAGGACGTCCACAAGGCCCTTCGCCACTTCGTCGAGGCGCGCGACTGGGACGCCTTCCACGCCCCCAAGGACCTCGCCCTCTCCCTGGCCATCGAGGCGGGGGAGCTGCTGGAGGTCTTCCAGTGGCGCGACCTCACCGCCGCCGACCTCACGCCCGAGGACCGCGCGCGCATCGGCGAGGAGCTGGCGGACGTCGCCATGTACGCCATCCTCCTGGCGGACAAGGCGGGGCTGGACCTCATGGAGGCCATCGCCCGGAAGCTCGACGCCAACGCCGCGAAGTACCCCGTGGAGAAGGCCCGCGGACGGGCCGACAAGTACGACCGCCTGTGACAGGAAGGGTTTTTGAGGGGGCAGGCGGACTCCGCCAGCATGCGAGGGAGGCTTGCGGGAGTGGTCGCCATGCTTGGCCTGGCGCTGCTCGCGCCCGTGGCGAGCGCCGCGATCTGCACCGTGGCGGGCCCCTACGGGAACGTCCAGTACCAGTGCGACGGGGGATCCGGGGGCGCGGCCAAGTCCAGCGATCCCTGGTGGGCGAGCCCCACGACGCAGGCCATCGTCGCGTTCGTGGGCCTCGCGGGCTCCGCCATTGCAGGCGGCTACGCGCTCTACCGCGTCCGCGCGCGGCGCAAGGCGCTCACCGACGCCATCCTCTCCATCGAGCGCGCCTACTCGGAGACCAAGGGCTCGCCCGAGACGGGCATCCCGCGCCTCGTCGCGCTGCGGCAGGACTTCCGCGCGCTCCACCAGAAGGGGAAGCTGGACGACGGCCACTTCCTGGAGCTTGACAAGCGCGCGACGGAGCACATCGTCCGCCTGCGCGTCCTCGACCTGGACCGCCGCTTCCTGGGCCTGCCGCCCGGCCTCATGGCCGAGGTGCGCCGCCTGGTGGGCGACGGCCACGTGAGCCAGGAGGACGTGGACCTGGTGGAGCGCCACGCCGCGGCCTTCCGCGTCCCCGAGCCGCGCCGCGGCGAGCTGGTCGGCCTCGTCCGAAGCTGGTGCACCGACGATGGCGCGGCCGAGGCGTCCGCCGAGCCGCTACCCGCGCACAAGCTCCTGGTACGCTGAGGGCCGCCGCGCGGGGAACGTCGCCTGGTGCTTGCGGAACTCGTCCAGCCGCGCGAAGTCCAGGTCCGCCACGAGGACCTCCTCCTCGAAGTCGTCCCGGTAGTGGGCCAGCGCGCCCCAGGGCGCTGTGACCAGGGAGCGGCCTGCGATCCCGCCCTGCCCGTCGGCTCCCGCCCGGCGGAAGCCGCCCGCCTTGACGAGGAAGGCGCCCGCGTCGTAGGCCCGCGCGATGAAGATGGCCTCGCGCGCCTCCCGGGTGTTGTCCACCGCGCGCCACGGGCTCATGACGGGGTTGAGCAGCAGGCGCGCGCCCATCACCTGCAGGATGCGCGCCGCCTCGGGGTAGAGCACGTCCGCGCACACCAGCATGCCCGTCTCGACGCCGCGCACGGGCGCCACGCGCCACGCGTCGCCGCCCACGACCCCCGAGGCGGCCTCGCGCGGCATGGGGTGCGCCTTCTCCTGCTCCAGCAGGGGGCGCCCCGCGTCGTAGACGACGCCGCGGTTGAGCGTGCCCGCGGGGCCCGGCTCCAGGAGGTTCCCCGCGACGGCGAGGCCCGACGCGTGGCTGGCCTCCTCGTAGAACGCCCGCAGCGCGCGCCCCAGCGGCGCGGGGTCCGCGGGGGGCGGGCCCGTCGCGAACCAGTATTCCGGGAGCAGGGCCAGGTCCGCGCCGGCGTCCCGCGCCCGTGATAGCATCGAGCGCGCCGTCGCGGCGTTGGCATCCCACGTCGCGCCGTGGGGCATCTGGAGGGCCGCGACGCGGAGCCTGTCCATGAGGCATCCTAGGATGCGCCCCCCTATGGGCGTGTCGCTCCGGGGGCCGGGAGCGGCTTCAGGAGCCGGCGCGCCGCGCCAGCAGCCGGGCGATGGCGCGCGTGAGCGGCATCCCCGTGAGATCCTCGATCCAGAGCCAGGCGGGCTCGGAGTTGACCTCCAGGAACACGAGGTCGTCGGAGGGCGTGCGCACGAGGTCGATGCCGGAGTAGTCGAGCCCCGCGTCGCGCGTCACCTGCACGCAGCGGCGGGCGGCCTCCCGCGGGAGCCTCACGCGCTCGTAGCGGGTGCGGTGGTCGTAGCGGCGCCAGTCGACGCGCGTGCGCTCCGTCTCCTGGGAGAAGATCTCCACGGCGTGGACGGCGCCGCCCACGACGGTCGCGCGGATCTCGGTCCGCTTGGGGACGTAGGCCTGGGCGAGCACGGGCGCGGCGCGCAGCGCTTCGGCGTCCGCGAGGTCGCGGGCCCCCACGCGCTGCGTCAGCACGCGCGTGTCGTCGGGGAGGCCCGCGCTGCCGCTGGGCGACTTCACGGCGAGGCTTCGCAGGCGCCGCGCCATCGCGCGCAGGTCCCTGGGCTCGTTGGAGAGGAGCGTCTCGGGCACGCGGAAGCCGCGGGCGTGGGCCAGGACAAGCTGGTGGAACTTGTCCCCGGCGCGAACCGCGCGGTCGGGGTCGTTCACCCACGGCACGCCCAGCGCGCGGCGCAGCGAGGCGAGGCCCGAGAGGGCGGCGGCGCGGGCGTAGCGGCGGGCGGCCGGCGCCGTGCCGCGCGCGAGCCGCGGCGCGTCGTGGGAGGAGAGCCACCCGACGCGCACGCCGTCGAGGTCCACCAGCGAGGAGCGCGCCCGCGCGCGGCCGGCGCGGTCCAGGCTCACGCTGAGGGAGCCCTCGGCCGGGAAGCGGCGCGGGTCGAGGACCCGCGGCTCAAGGCCGACGCCGGGCAGCTCCTCCGCGAGGGCCTTGAGGTGCGCGTTCTCCGGGCTCCCCAGGAGGAGCGCCGCGGAGGTCATTGCCCTTCGTTCTTGATGGTCTCCCGGTCGAAGGTGGCGCCCACGGGGCCGAGGTCGGCGCGCTCGGCGCGGGCGTACAGGAAGGGGGCCGTTCGTCGCTTCATGCGAGACGGGATCGCGCCCTGGAGGGGAAAAAAGGCGCCGGAAGGCCGAGGGCGGACTTTCAGAGCGGGGGGCCGAGGATCGCGGCGGTGGTGGCCGCGTACCAGTGCGGGGCCTCGCGGTCGAAGTCCAGGTGGCGGCCGCGGGGGACGATCTGGACGGCGAGGCGCGGCGCGCGGGCGTCCAAGAGGAGCTTCGCGTGGGAGACGGGCACGACGGGGTCGTCCTCGGCGTGGAGGACGAACGCCGGGACCTGGAGCGCGTGGCAGTGCGCGACGGGGCTGCCCGCGCGAAGGAGGTCCTCCAGCGGGACGCCCAGGGCCTGCGCGCGCAGCGTGAGGAAGCCGTGGAAGTCCTGCACCGCGCCCCGCGTGCGCTCGCGGATGAGCCAGCGGTACATGCGGCCCAGGATGGAGGGATCGCGGGCGGCGCGCGTCGCCAGGGCCAGGTCCGCGAAGGGGCTCCACGCGACGACGCGCTCGAAGCGCTCCGAGGCGCCCGGGAGCGTGCCGGCCAGGAGCGCCACCGCGCCGCCCAGGCTCTCGCCCCACACGGTGACGCGCGCGGCGCCGCTCTCCTGCCGCAGCCAGTCGGCGGCGGCGTGGACGTCGCGCGCCTCCTGCCTCCCGCCGGTGGGCGCGTGGGCGTGGGAGCCGCCGAAGCCGCGCTGGTCCAGCACCAGGACGTGCAGGCCGAAGCGGCGCCAGAGGTCCAGCGCGCGGCGCTTGCGGGAGGTGTCGTCCTTGGTCTGGAACGTGCCGGGGACCAGGAGCAACGCGCCCGCGCCGGGCTTGCCGGGGCCGTAGACCGCGGCGAGGCGCGCGCCGTCCTCGGCCACGACGCGCACGGCGCGCCAGGGGCGCGGGTACGGGTTCACGCGGGAGAAGAAGCGGTGGGCGCGGGGGAGGTTGTGGGCCACGAAATCCAGGCCGGCCTTCACGTCGGCCCAGGCGTCGGCGGCGCGGCGGCGGCGCGGGTGGTCGAACGGGATGGTCCCGAAGGCGCCGAGGCTCTCCATCGCAGGTCCCTCTTGGGCCTCACCCGAGGTAAAGGTTCGGGCTGCTTCCCAAGGGTGTCCTTGGCCGTTCCCTGAACTCCCTCACTGGGCCGGGATGGCCTCGGCCTCTTCCGACTCGGTCGCCTCGGCGGGGGCCGGAAGCTCGACGCGGGTGGGGAAGTAGCTGAGGATGAGGATGTCGTCGAAGGCGCGCACCCAGCGGTACGGGACCGCGACATCCACGCCGCCCTCGACCAGCGCGGGGTTCGTCTTGGAGACGAGAAGGCTGTCGAGCTTGCGGCCGGTGACGTCCAGGATCACGTTCTTCACGTGGCCCACGAACGTGCCGGTCGCGGTGTAGACGGGGAGATTCACAAAGCGGGTGATCTCTTCCATTGGTGCATCCCGTCTCGTCATCACGCCAGGCCTCTATTTGACGCTTGGGTTTTGAGATTCGGGGCCGGGCAGCGCCCGGCCCCGAATCTCCACCTACAGCGTCAGGCGGCAGGTCGAGACATCGCCGCAGAGCTCAGTGGCCTCGACGTAGCCGCCGGGCGTGGGGACGCCCACCGGCACGTCGGTCCAGACGATGGTCGCGTCGGGCACCGTCTCGGGCGTCGGCGTCGTGCCCACGCTGGGCTCGGGCACGAAGACGCACTCGGGGCCGAGGATGCACTTCTCGACAAACGTCACGCCGGCCGTGGGGAAGGGCACCGTGACCGTCTGCGAGCCCACCTGGGGCGTGGGCACAGGAACGGCCTCCGGAGTGGGGCTCGTCGTGAGGCACGCGTTGGTGAACGCCTCGGGTTTGTACTCGAAGCACGTGCCGTTGGGCGGAACGATGGTGCCCACTGGCGGCGTCGTGGCCTCGTGGTGGGTGCAGTCCCCGTTGCCGTTGCACAGGTCGAAGCCCGCAGTGTAGGAGCCGTCGGGGTTGGAGACGACCTGCTCGTGGCTTGGGAGCTGCTCGTACTGGCGGACGAAAGCCTCCACGACGCCGAGGGTGGGCTGCGTGGCCGGCGTCGTCTCGCTGAAGGGCGTGCACTGGCCATTTCCGTCGCAGAGGTCGAAGCTCACGGTGTACGAACCGTCGGGGTCGGACGTCACCTGTTCGTTGCTGGGCGTCAGCTCGAAGGACTGGAGGTCTTGGAGGATCTGGCACTCGCTGTTGCACGGGCCGCAATCCTGCAAGTACGTGCACTCCAGGCACGGGAGCTGGACGCTGCAGCACACCTGGGTCAGATCGCACTGGAAGCAATGCACGTTGGTCCCGCAGTTCGAGCAGTCGGAGCCAAGCGTGTCGCAGATGCAGCTCACCTGCGAAGGCGAGCAGGCGGCGGAGGCAACGGGCGTCGGGAGCGCGAAGAACGCGAGCGCGAGGAGGGTAGGGATCGCCATGGCGATCGCTGGATGGGGGTTCGTTCTCATCTGAAGCCTCTTGGCGGTGGGCCGCCGGAGGCCGTTACCGCCAGGTGGGTTATGAAGCTGCCGTGGGGAGCGCCCGAGGATTGCATCGTCCGCGCTAAAATAACGGCTCCCCGAAGCGCCGCGCCAGCCTCCGCAGCGCCCCCGGCATGGGCGCGCCGTCGGGCCCCACGAACGAGGGCGCGTCCCCCTCCCACCGGTGGCGGTAGAAGACGAGGGGCCGCGCGAGCACGTCGCCGAAGTCGCGCTGCTCGTCGGGCTTGGAGAAGCGGTCGTTGGAGACGCACGCGGCTTCCGGAAGGCGGCGCAGCGCGTGGAGGAGGATGGAGTCCGCCTGGCGCCCCTTGGCGACGCTGTGCGGGTATTGCGAGTACTTGCGCTGCCACTCGTAGGGCTCGTCGATGAGCTGGAAGAGGTTGGCGTCTGAGACGACGAAGGGTACGTAGCGCAGCTTCCGCAGCGCATCCACCACGGCGTCCAGGTCCGCGAGGCGCGCCTTGGGCGCGTTCACCTCGTGGGCCGCGACGGCCCGGCGCCGCGCGACGTTGCTGGCGTCCACGAAGCACGCGAAGTGGGGCCACGCCTTCTCCTTGAAGGCGACGCTCTTGAGGCACTCCCGCGCGAAGGCCACGCGCTCGTCCTCCGTGGGGGCCGCGACGCCGGGCACCTCGCCCGTCTCCAGGAAGCGCAGCGCCTCGTCGTCCGTGGGCACACGGGGCACACCGGCCTGGGGGGCAAGAGCGTTCCGCTGGGCTCCGCGATCCTTCAGCACCCTTATGCGACGCGCTGCGGTTTCCGTGGGCATGGACGATCTGGACCGCGCCCTGCTGCGGATCCTGAAGGACAATGCCCGCGAGAGCTTCGTCCGCATGGCCGAGGTGCTGGGCACCAGCGAGGGCACCGTCCGCGCGCGGCTCAAGCGCCTCCAGGACGAGGGCGTCATCAAGAAGTTCACCCTCCAGACCGCCGGCTCCAACGTGAAGGCGTTGATCGAGATCCGCATCGAGACCAACGTGAACACCGCCAGCGTCTCGCAGCAGATCCAGAAGTGGGACGGCGTCGAGCGTGTGCTGGAGGTCACCGGCGAGCACGACATCGTCGTCTTCGTGGACGTGGCCTCCACCTCGGAGCTCAACGACATCGTGGAGCGCATCCGCCAGTTCAAGGAAGTGCAGTCGACCCGATCGCGGCTGATCCTGCGGGAGTATTGAGGTCAGCGCGCCCCGCGCAGCAGGGCCGCCACGGCGTCGCGCCTTCCGCGCAGGGCCCAGTCCAGGGGCGTCCCGTCCCAGAGCGTGTCGCGCAGGTCGAGGCGCGCGCCGCGGCCGAGGAGGAGGCGCACCACCTCCTCGTGGCCGTGCCACGCGGCCTGGTGCAGCGGCGTCGCGTGCGAGTGCGCCCCCACCGGGTTGTAACGATTGGGGTCCTCCCCCGCGTCGAGGAGCAGGCGCACGACGGAGGCGTGGCCGTGCTGCGCCGCCAGCGCGAGGGCGAGGTGCCGCTCCTGCGCGTCCGCGGCGGGGAGGGCATCGCGCGCCGCCGCCTCGCGGCCCGTCGCCGCCGCCACGGGGAGGCTCAGTCGCGCGCCGCGCCGCAGGAGCGCGTCAACGGCCTGCCGTTCGCCATGGCCCAACGCGGCGAGCATGGCCTTGTCCGGGTCCGCGCCGTGGTCGCAGAGCAGGTCCACCAGGGGCGCCTGCACGCCGCGCTCCCGCGGCACGCGGCCCGAGACCACCAGCTCCAGCGCGTCCGTGGCCATCCCGGCGTCCGCGCCGGCGTCGAGGATCGCCTTCGCCACTTCGACGACGTTGGACGGCAGGCGGCCGCGCCGCACGGGATTCTCCGCGACGAACTCCAGGAGCGACGGGTGGCGGAAGTAGTTCCCGCCTTCGAGGGTGACGCGCTGGCGCGCGAGGCCGGGGTGCTCGCGCAGGTGCGCGCGGAGGCCCTCGGCGTCCCCCGCGTCCAGGAGGTCGACGCCCCGGCGGAAGACGGGGTCCTCGATGCGCTCGTGGTGCGGCAGGTCGAGGCGGTCGGCAAGGGTGGGCCGCTCCAGGTGGGCCTTGAGGCGCGGCCAGCTGGCGAAGCCGTGCTCGCGCGCGATGGTCCATTGCGCGTCGGAGAGCGAGAAGGGCGTCTCCGCGATGGCGGCGTCGGGGCGCAGGGAGAAGCGCGGGTGGAACTCGCGGATGCGCTGGAGCGCGCCGGGGTCCGCTGCGCGATGCGCGCGGAGCAGGTCCTTCGCCTGGCGCTTCAGGTGGTCGAGGTGGGGCTTGGGGGGCAGACGCTTGGTGGGCATGACGGACGACCTCTCGTGGCTGCGCCCGTCGTCCGCAGGGTCGGGCAGAGAGCTCGTTCGCGCTCGGCTTGCCTGTGCAAGGGGGTGGACTCTGTCCTTCCCGCGGACCGGATGCGCCCCTTCGCGCGCGTCCCGCACGCGCCCCGGCCCGCATAAAGCCGACGCGCTCGTGGAAGCGACAAAGGTGAAGAGGGAACGGCCCGCTGATCGCCTCGTGGACTGGTCCCTCGGCGAGGTCGAGTCGGTCGCGAAGGCGAGGCTCCCCCAGATGGCGTTCGACTACGCGCAGGGGGGCGCGGGGCCCGAGCGCACGCTGGCGGAGAACGTCGCCGCGTTCGCGCGATATCGTTTCCGCCCGCGCTTCCTCGTGGACGTCTCGAAGCGCGACCTTTCGACGCGCCTCCTGGGCCGCACGCACCCGGTCCCCTTCGGCCTCGCGCCCACGGCGTTCCACCGCCTCTTCCACGCCGAGGGGGAGGCGGGCACCGCGCGGGCGGCCGCGTCGCGCGGCGTCGTCCACTGCGTGAGCACCCTCTCCACCACCGCGCTGGAGGAGGTCGCGCAGGCCGGGGCGCCCCGCTGGTTCCAGCTCTACGTTCACCGCGACCGCGCGCTCACGCGCTCGCTGGTGGAGCGCGCCAAGGGCGCGGGCTACGAGGCGCTGGTGTGGACCGTGGACGCGCCCGTCTGGGCGCTGCGCGAGCGCGACCGGCGCAACCGCTTCTCGCTGCCGCCCCCGCTGAAGCTCGCCAACTTCGAGCGATATCTCGACAAGGCGGGCGGCGGGGCCGACGGGCTCGCCAACTACGTCAACAGCCAGCTGGACCCCTCGCTGACGTGGGACGACCTCGCGTGGCTCAAGGACGTCTCGGGCCTCCCGGTGCTCGTGAAGGGGCTTCTCACGCCCGAGGACGCGGCCCTCGCGGTAGAGCGCGGCGCGGACGGCATGGTCGTGTCCAACCACGGAGGCCGCATGCTGGACCACGTCCCCGCGACGCTGGACGCGCTGCCGGGCATCGTGCAGGAGGTGCGCGGGCGCGTCCCCGTGCTGCTGGATGGCGGCGTGCGCCGCGGCGCCGACGTGCTCGTGGCCCTCGCGCTGGGCGCCGACTTCGCGCTGGTGGGGCGCCAGGCCGTGTGGGGGCTCGCCGCGGGCGGAGAGGCGGGCGTCGCGCGCGTGCTGGACCTGCTGCGCGAGGAGCTTGACAACGCCATGGCGCTCACCGGGCGGCGCAGCGTCGCGGACGTGGACGCGAGCCTCGTGGCGCGGGTGTGACGTGCCCCTCGACGCGCGCCTGCGCTGGGTCGTCGCGGGCAGCTTCGTGAGCGTCGCCGCGCGCATGAGCACGGTCACGTTCCTGAGCATCTACTTCACCTACGTCGCGGGGATCGACGTCGCGCTCGTGGGCGTCGCGTTCCTGGTGGAGAACGTCGTGCGCGGCGTCGTCGCGCTCCCCATGGGCGCGCTCTCGGACCGCGTGGGCCGCCGGCCCGTCATCGTCGCGAGCCTCGCCGTGAGCGCCGCGATCCTGCCGCTCTTCCTCCTCGTGCGCACGCCCTCGGGGCTCCTCCTCTGGAGCGTCGCCATGGGGCTGGGCGGCAGCGGCGTCAACGCCGCGGTGAGCGCGCTCATCCTGGACCTCGTGCCGGTCCGCGAGCGGCAGCGCGCGCTGGCCATCAACTACACCGCCATCAGCGTCGGCTACACGCTGGGCGTCGCGCCCGCGGGCTTCCTCGCCGACGCGGGCTACGGCTGGCTCGCCGCGGCCTCCTGCGCGGGCTATCTTGTCGTGCTCCTCGTCTACCTCGTCGCGCTGCGCGGGCCCCTCCCGCGCGAGGGCGGCGCGCGGCCGACCTCCGTCCTGCGCGGCGCTCTGCGCGCGCCCAGCGACCCCGCGTTCGTGGCGCTGGTCGCGACGTGCTTCGTCTTCCCCCTGGGCATCGGCCTCACCGCCAACGCCTCGTCGCTCTACGGCGCGGACGCGGGCCTCTCCAAGGACGTCATCGGCCTCCTCCTCTCCACCAACGGCGTCGTGCTCGCGTTCCTCGCCATCCCCGTCGCGACGCGCCTGGAGCCCGCGGGCCCCTTCCGCATGCTGGGCCTCTCCGCCGCGTTCCTCGCCGCGGCGTTCGTGGCCCTCGCCCTGGCGCCCCCCGCCGCGGGCCTGCTCCTGGGCACGACGGTCTTCACCTTCGGCGAGCTGATCTTCAGCAGCGCCGTCCCCACCGCCGTCGCGATGCTGGCGCCCCCCGGCGCGCGCGGCGCCTACCAGGGCGCGTGGGGCATGGTCTTCTCCGTCTCCGTGGGCGGCGCGCTCTTCCTCGCGGGCCTCCTCAAGGAGCGCATCGGCTGGCCGCGGGCCTGGCTCGCCTTCGCCGCGCTGGCCGCGCTGGAGGGCGCGCTCCTCCTCGCGACGCGGGCGCGCTTCCGCGCCATCGCCTCGGCGCGCGCCGACCTCTCCGCGTGAGCGCCTCCGAAAGCCCCATGCGAGACAGGACCGATGCGCGCCGCGTGCCCGCGCACTGGCTCATGAAGAGCGAGCCCGACGTCTACAGCATCGACGACCTCAAGCGCGACAAGCGGACCTTCTGGGACGGCGTGCGCAACTACGCCGCCCGCAACCACATGCGCGCGATGAAGGTGGGCGACCTCGCATTCTTCTACCACAGCAACGCCGAGCCCTCGGGCGTCGCGGGCGTCTGCCGCATCGCGGAGCCCGCCAAGCCCGACCCCACGCAGTTCGACCCCAAGGACGACCACTTCGACCCCAAGAGCCCCAAGGACGACCCCCGATGGTGGGCCGTGACGGTGGAGCACAAGGAGACGTTCCCGCGCGTCGTGGGGCTCGCCGAGATCAAGGCCACGCCCGCGCTGCGCAGCATGGCGCTCCTCAAGCAGGGGCGCCTCTCCGTCACGCCCGTCGCCGCCGCGGAGTGGAAGGCCATCGTGGCGCTGTCGCGCACGTAGCAGGGGGGTTCGGGGGGCGAAGCCCCCTGACGTGATATCCGTTCCAGCCGACGACCGAAACGTCAGGGGGCTGCGCCCCCCGAACCCCCCGCTTTTGGCCGCGCTGCGGCGCGGCCGCGTTGAAACTGATTCCATATGAGCCACCTGTCCGCCCGAGAACGGACGGACAAACACCCTCGCGCGGACGCGACGCGCGACGGCGCGCGCGGGCGCGTGTCCGCCCATGCGCGGACGGACAAGCCCCGAGGAAAACTTGCGAAAACGTTCGCGGATGTTACTACGCGAATTGGGGAATGCCCGCGGGCTTTATGGCAACGTGGCGTGAGCGAGGGGGCCATGGCCCGCTTGGCCTTCGCTGCTCTCACAACGCTTGCCATCGTCCTTGCTCTTGCTCCCGCCAGCGCGCTGCAGACGCCCGCGTCCCCCAACGGGGCGGACTACGTCGTCGGGTTCCACCACGCGCCTGCCGCGCGATGGGCCGTCGCGCACGGGCTCGCCGAGGTGCGATCGATCCACGGGGCGGTGCCCGCGCTGGTCGTCCACGCCTCGGCCCTCGCTCCGCTCCTCGCGGCGAAGCTCGATCCCAACGTCGCGTTCATCGAGCCCAACCAGCGCCTCCACGCGGACGGCACGGGGTGGGATGGAACGGGTTGGGACGGCACCGGCTGGGATGGCACCGGGTGGGACGGGACCGGCTGGGATGGAACCGGCTGGGATGGAACGGGCTGGGATGGCACCGGGTGGGACGGGACCGGCTGGGACGGCACGGGGTGGGACGGGACGGGTTGGGACGGCACGGGCTGGGATGGAACGGGGTGGGACGCCACCGGGTGGGACGCGCCCGCGCCCGACCCCGGCTACAGCCAGCAGTGGGGCCTCGCCGCCATCCACGCCCCCGAGGCGTGGAACGTCACGCACGGCCTGCGCGCCGTCACGGTGTGCGTGCTGGACACGGGCCTCGACACGTCGCACCCCGACCTCGTGGCCAGCCTGTGGACCAATGCCTCCGACGGCAGCCACGGCTTCAACGCCATGACCGGCACGCACAACGTGAGCGACGAGGTGGGCCACGGCACGTTCGTCGCGGGCATCCTCGGCGCGGCCGGCGGCAACGCCGTGGGCATCATCGGCGTCGCGCAGGAGAAGATCCTCCCCGTGAAGGTCATGGACGCCAACGGCGGCACCGAGGCGGACCTCGCCACCGGCATCCAGACGTGCCTCGACAACGGCGCGCGCGTCCTCTCCATGAGCCTGCACGCGACGGAGCCCAGCGCGCTGCTCAACGCGTCGCTGGCCTCCGCGCTCTCGGCGGGCGCGGTCGTCGTCGCGGCGGCGGGCAACGAAGGCACCAGCCAGGTGGACTACCCCGCGTCCTACCCCGGCGTCATCGCGGTGGGTGCGGCGACCCCCTCGGCGGAGCTTGCTCCCTTCTCCAACCACGGCAGCCGCCTCGACCTCGTGGCGCCCGGCGTGAACATCACGTCCACGGTGCCCGGCGCCATGTACGCCAGGACCGGCGGCACCAGCGCCGCGGCGCCCTTCGTGAGCGGCACGGCAGCCCTGATGCTGGACCTCAACCCGGCCCTCACGGGCGCGCAGGTCGCCTCCATCCTCAAGGCGACGGCGCGCGACCTTGGGACGGCCGGGCGCGACGACACGTTCGGCTATGGCGGTTTGGACACAAACGCGAGCTTGATGGGCGCCCAGCCTTGATGTGATCCGGTGCTGGCCGGAAGGACGAAGGCGATCATCGGCGCCGTGACGGCGCTCGCCGTGGTCGCGACGGTCTCGACGTGGATCGCCGAGCCGCCGCGGCCCACCCCCGCCACCCTGGGCGTCTTCGTCCTCCTTTTCCTGTTCTTCCTCGCCGCGGAGCGCATCAGCGTGCCGCTCTCGTGGCGGGGCCAGCGCATCACCGCCTCGTTCACCGAGCCCGTCGTCCTCGCGACCCTCTTCTGGCTGCCCGGCACGACGCTCGTCCTCGCGGCGGCCCTCGCGCGCCTCGCCAGCGCCGCCATCGAGCGCAGGCCGTCCCACAAGACGCTCTTCAACGCCTCGCAGATCGCGCTGGCCATGAGCGCGGGCCTCCTGGTCTTCCAGGTCGCGCCCGTCGCGCGCATCGCCGCGGCCGCGCTGGGCACCATCGCGTTCACCGTCGTCGTGGACTCCGCCACCGTCCTCGTCGTGGGCTCCGTGGAGCACGCGTCGTGGCGGCGCGCGCTGCGCGAGCGCTTCCTGCGCGTGGCGTTCATCGAGATGGTCTTCGGCCTGAGCGTCGGCCTCGCCATCGTCGGCCTGGGCACCGTGCATCCGCTGGCGCCGCTGGTGCTGGCGCCGCTCCTCTGGATCATGCTGCGGCACGCGCGCCTCCAGGCGAAGCTCCTGCGCGAGAGCGACCTGCATCGCCGCCTCGCGCGCGAGCAGCGCCGCCTCATCGGCATCCAGGACGACCAGCTCATCGCGGAGGGCATCCTGGAGGCGTGCCACGACATCCTCCAGGTGGGCCGCGCGCGCCTCACGCTGGCGGGCGACCAGTGGACGCGCACGTGGGACCCCGTGCCCGAGGACGCGCCCCCCGAGATGGGCGTCGCGCTCATGGGCGTCAGCGGCCTCGCCGAGGGGCGCCTGGAGATCTGGCGCCGCCCCGGCAAGCCGCGCTTCGAGAAGGAGGAGGAGGGCCTGCTGCTGCAATTGGCGGCGCAGACCGAGACGGCGCTGGCCAACGCGAAGACGCTGCGCGAGGCCAACGCCCAGCGCGCGCTCCTCGCGCGGCAGGAGCGCCTCAGCACGCTGGGCCAGCTCGTGGCGGGCGTCGCGCACGAGGTGAACAACCCGCTCACCTACCTCCGCGGCAACCTGGAGCTGGCGCTCCTGGACATGGAGGACCTGCGCGCCCGCGCCGCCTCGCCGCCGGACGCTGCGCAGTCGGCCGAGATGGAGCGCCAGATCACCGTCGCGCTCCAGGGCGCCAACCGCATCGGCGAGATCGTGAAGTCGCTGCGCGCCGTCGCGAGGCAGCGCCCCTCCACCGAGCGCGAGCAGGTGCACCTCAACAAGCTCGTGGAGGACATCGCGACGGTCCTCAGCGCAGGCCTGCCCGACAACGTGCAGCTCACGGTGGTCCCCGACCCCAAGGACCCGTGGATGCTCGTCCACCCCACGGACCTGCACCAGGTCCTCCTCAACCTCGCGAAGAACGGCCTGGAGGCCATGGTGGAGATGCCGGAAGGCGAGCTGACGCTGCGCGTGCGCGACGAAGGCGCCTGGTGCTCCATCGAGGTCGAGGACACGGGCCCCGGCATCCCGCCAGAGGTGCAGGACAAGCTCTTCACGCCCTTCTTCACCACCAAGGGCACGGCAGGCACGGGGCTGGGGCTCGCCATCGTGCATGGCATCCTCAAGGACGTCGGCGGGTCGATCCGCTTCGAGACGTCGCCCAAGGGGACGAAGTTCGTGGTGGCGCTACCCAGGACGAGATAGGGGAGAAGTCATCGCCGCGTCGTTCGGCGGCGCCGCAGCGCCGCGACCCGCGGGGGGTTCGGGGGACGAAGCCCCCTGACGTCTTGATCGTCTGCTCGGCGTGATATCACGTCAGGGGGCTTCGCCCCCTGAAACCCCCTCGGGTAGCCGCGCTGCGGCGCGGCCGGACGATTTGCTTCGGGGGGCTGCGCCCCCCGAACCCCCCGCATTTGGGAATCTTCCACCGAAGTATCGTATCCCCCTCCCGCGTTGGGAGCGGCATGAGGCTGTTCATGACGATGCTCCTCGTGGGCGCGGCGATGCCGCTGCTTGCGCCGGAGGCGACCGCGCACGACTGCAACGGGTGGAATTGCGGGCCCTGCGAATATGGCGAGTACCACAACCACAACGACGGCCGCGGCCAGTGCAGCAGCGGGCCGGGGTGGTACGCCGAGAACGGGTGGAACGGCCAGAGCGCGCAGTGGGGCCATTCCTCCGCCAGCAACGGGTGGGGCGGGCAGCGCTACAGCCCCGGGGCCGCGACGGCGGGGACGATCCTCGCGCTGGCCGGGGCCGCGGCCGGCGTGGTCCTTCTCCGCGGACGCTCGTCGTGAGCGGCCCTCGGGGTCTGGCGGCGCTCGCTTGGCCCGCGCGGAGGCTCCGGACCGGGGCGCGGGCCACCCTGGCGGGACGCGGTTGAGCGCTCTCCTTTCAACGTCCGGACCAATGAGGATGAGGCGGGGCGGCGGCCGATTTTGGCTCCGGAGCCCCGGCTCTCTTCTTCCCATGCGCCTTCTCCTGCCCCTTGCTCGCGTGGCTGGGAGTTGCCGGCCCCTTCCTCGCTGACGCTACGACGCGACGGGCGAGAAAAAACGCGAGTCTCTTCACGTCGTCGCGCCGTGGCGTCGTCGCGCCCGTGGTGAGACAGGGGGTTTGGGGGACGGAGTCCCCCAACGGAAAAGAGCGGAGCCCTACTTCCGGGCGAGGCCCAGCGTGGCGGCGGGGGCTCCGAGGCCGGAGGAGGGCTTGCGCACGCGGCGCGCCTCCATGTCCTCGGCCTTGGGCATCCAGACGTTCTTGACGAGGCCGAGGCGCTTCATGGCGCGGATCACGTAGGCGTTGAGGTCGATCTGCCACCAGCGCATGCCGTGGTAGGCGGCCTTGGGGAAGGCGTGGTGGTTGTTGTGCCAGCCCTCGCCCAGGCCCAGGATGCCGACGACCCACTCGTTGCGGCTCTCGTCGTTGGACTCGAAGTCGCGGCGGCCGAAGGTGTGGCACACGCTGTTGACGCTCCACGTGACGTGGTGGCCCAGCGCGACGCGCACGAGGCCGCCCCAGAGGACGCCGGTCCAGAAGGCGAGCCACGAGTGGCCGATGGCGAGGCCCAGGACGCCGGGGAGGACGAAGCCCAGGATGGCGTAGATCCAGAACTGGCGGTCGATGGCATGGGCGACCTTGTCGTTCTCGAAGGGCTTGGCCCAGACGCCGCTCTTGATGAGGCGGTCGCGGAAGAGCCAGCCGACGTGGGCGTGCCAGAAGCCCTCCAGCGGGCTGTGGGGGTCGCCCTCCTTGTCGGACTTGGCGTGGTGCTTGACGTGGGTCGCGGCCCACTCCACCGCCGGGCCCTGGAGCGCCATGGTGCCCATGGCCAGGAAGACGTAGCGCACCCAGGGGACCGCGTCGAAGCTGCGGTGGGTGAGCATGCGGTGGTAGCCGACGCCGATGCCCATGGCCGTGATGACGTACATGACGCCGAAGATGGCCAGGTCCAGCGGGGTGACCCAGCGGTTCCAGAGGAAGACCACGGCGGCCGCCGTGGCGGCCAGCGGCAGGATCACGACGAGCAGGAGGACGCTCTTCTCCAGCCAGGATGCCTGGTGGGCGTCAAGGGCGGGGGTGCGGGGCAGTCGGGTGCGGACCATTCCCATCATCTCAACGACCCGGCGGCGCCATTTAAGGCGCGCCGGTGGGGTTCATACCGAGGGAGCCTCGGCGCAGGCTTGCACGAAGGTCGTGCGATCGTGCGCACGATCTGAAGGGCCCGTTTGACGCTCCCTTAGCCCTCGGGGGAGAGGGAGGCGTGCAGCGCGACGCCGGAGAGGTACTTCACCTGCCAGACGCCAC